>CAZOXW010000009.1:0-85658 GCA_964583925.1 uncultured Bacteriovorax sp. | reverse complement strand
TGCACCCTCTTTTTTTAAAAACCTCTCCCTGTGAGAGGTTTTTTTGTTTTTGACGCATTCCATTTCTTATTTCATCGTGTAAAATATTTATCATGGATTAATCCATAGGGCATTTATTATGCTGCAGGAGTAGTGGTGAATAGTAAAATACTTAAATACGAGCTGTTTTTAAATTTCTTTTTAACAATGTTTATTTTTATTCTGCTTTTGGCCGGTGATAAGGGACCTGATAGTTATTTAACTATTAGTTCAAATCAGGATTCTTCTTTTTTTTCATACTATTTTTTTAGTTTTTTAGGCTTTGTAAATTATTATACGGGAAAGTGGATTATTTTATTATTTGCATTGCAGGTCGTTTTGTATATTTCGTGTACTTCAAAGCGTGCAGATGTCTTTGATAATTTACTTATTGTTCCTTTGATCCTTGCATCTGTTTTATTTATTTTCTATCTTTCGCCAAGTTATTTGGGGAGTGGGTTATATCAATATTTAAATAATGAGTTTTCTTCTGTTGCACTTTTTCTCATGCTTGCAGCTTCTTTGGTATTGCTTGGAATGGGTATTTTTAGGGAGAAATTTTTTGCATTTTTTAAATCAATATCCTCTTTAAAACTAGCAGAATATTTGAGTAATTATAAAGATAGGATTAAGAAAGTTGCATCTAATTCAGATCGACTTATAGAAGAAAAATTTTCAACATTCGGTTCGTCTTCTGTTAGTGATAAAGAGGAAGATGTTGGGAAAAATACAACTGAAGAATCAAAAATGACGAGTGATCAAAGCTTGTTGGTAATTGAAAATTGCTCAGTCATTAAAGAAGGTGTTGATATTCATAGCGAGTTAAGTTCTTCTTCGCCTTTGAATGGAGACTTGATAGAGGTAGAGCCTTGTGAGAGTTCAAGTTCTTTAATCGATCACCCTAAGTTTAATGATGAGGCTTACTATGGAATCGTAAATACAGTATCCTCTAAAAAAGTAGATGCAAGACTTTCAAATCCAGACGACCGATATTTTCAAGATATAATTAATAAAATTCATTCAAAGTTAGCTGAGTTTAAAATTGAAGGAAAAATCATAAATGTTTTAAAGGGACCGGTTGTTGATACATTTGAATGGGAGTTGGGAGTTGGTGAAAAAATTTCAAAATTAACAAGTGCGGCGGAAGATTTAAGCCTTGCACTTCTTGGTGCCCCAATTAGAATGGTGTATCCAATGAAGGGACGAGGAACTGTTGGAATTGAGGTTCCCAGAAGTCCTCGGGAAATTATTTTCTTAGATGAGATTATAAATTCAAAAGAATATATTTCTTCAAGCTATCATCTTCCATTAGCAATGGGGAAAGACGCTTTTGGGGAGCCAGTAGTTGTGGATTTAGCCTCGATGCCGCATATGCTTGTTGCGGGTTCTACTGGGGCAGGAAAATCGGTATTTATTAATTCTATTTTAATGTCATTGCTTATCAAAAAATCACCATCGCAAATGAAATTGATTTTGGTTGATCCAAAACAACTTGAGCTTGCATTGTATGCAAGACTTCCTCATTTAATTATGCCTGTAATTACTGATGCTAAAACAGCATCAGTTGCATTGCTGTGGGCAGTTCAGGAAATGGAGAGAAGGTATTCAATAATGACACAACTTGGAGTTAGAAACATTGAAGGATTTAACCACAAGTTAAAAAGAGCTGAGCCATCTCATTTAGAGAGTTTGCGAAAGTTTTATGAGTATGAGACGGAAGATACTTATGAATTGCCTTATATCGTAGTCATTGTTGATGAGTTTGCAGATTTAATTTTAACAGCTTCAGGTAAAGATATAGAGACGAATATATGTCGTTTGGCCGCTAAAGCAAGGGCCGCAGGGATTCACTTGGTAATCGCCACTCAAAGGCCGTCGGTTGATGTTATTACTGGTTTAATTAAATCAAATTTCCCTACACGAGTTTCTTTTAGAGTGACCTCTCCGCAGGATTCAAGAACAATATTAAATGCAATGGGGGCAGAAAAATTATTAGGCAAAGGGGATATGCTCTATAAGTACGGTGTTGATACAACTCGAATTCACTCATCTTATGTTGAAGAAGAAGACATAGAGGAATTAACAGACAAATTGGCCGGTCTGGGTCTTAAATTTAATGAGCATGTGATGGAATTTTTAGAAAATGGTGGCGAAGAAGAGAATGAGATTATTATAAGTGGGAATTCTGATATTGGCGCATCGGGACAAGATGAAAAATACGATGAAGCGGTCAGGGTTGTTATTGAGCATAGATCTGCAAGTGCCTCACTTTTACAGAGACGGTTGGGAGTTGGATACAACAGAGCAGCAAATCTGATTGAGGAGATGGAGGCAAAAGGTGTGGTTGGCCCTGCTCAGGGGTCAAAGCCGCGCAAAGTATTGCTTGGATCAGAGGGAATAAATTAATCGATCTCGAGAGAATTTTTCCTGTATTTTCTTGCCCAAATTTAGGGCATGTGCTATTTATTCAAGCTTATTATTAACGTTCAGTCACAAGGCGAGTTGGTCCGAAAGGAAGGCCTGTGATTAGATTAACCAACGGAGAAATTATGTCTAATGAATTGAATCTAAAAGATCTACTTGAAGCTGGGGCTCATTTCGGTCATCAAACTGAAAAGTGGAATCCAAAAATGAAAAAGTATGTGTATGGTGAAAAGAACGGTATTTATATTATCGATCTTGCTAAAACTATTCCATTGGCAAAGGATGCATACGAATTTTTAAAGAAAACTGCTGGCGAAGGAAAATCAATTCTTTTTGTTGGTACAAAAAGACAAGCGCAAGATGTAGTAAAAAAAGCAGCTGAATCTTGTGGAGCATACTATGTTACTAACAGATGGTTAGGTGGAATGCTTACAAACTATAAAACAGTAGCACTTTCAATTGATAAACTAAAAAAAGTTGAAAAAATGAAAGAGACTGGTGATTTTGGTCTATTAACAAAAAAAGAAAGAATCAATATCGAAAAAGAAGTAGTTAAATTAGAAAAAAACCTTGGTGGAATTAAAGAAATGAGAAAACTCCCAGGGGCATTGTTTATTGTCGATCCTAACAATGAAAGAATTGCAATTCTAGAAGCGAATAAATTAGGAATTCCAGTAGTGGCCATTACTGATACAAACTGTGATCCAACTGGTGTTGATTATGTTGTTCCTGGAAACGATGATGCAATCAAATCTGTTCAAACATTTACAGAATATTTTGCAAATTCAGTAAATGAAGGATTCCAAGTGGCTAAGAAAAATAACAAGCTTGGAAAAGATAAAGATCTTTCTCGTGATATGGCACTTGAAAAAGAAATCATTACAAAATACGAAAAAGATATTGATCTAGTTGACGAAGAATAATTGTTTTTTATTAACTTTTAATGAATAGGAAAATATATGGCGGAAATTACAGCAAAGCTTGTATCTGAATTAAGAGAAAAAACTGGCGCAGGGATGATGGATTGTAAGAAAGCTCTAACTGAAGTTAGTGGTGATCTTGAAAAAGCAATTGATTATCTTAGACAAAAAGGTTTAGCAGCAGCTCAAAAAAAGCAATCTAGAGTTGCAGCAGAGGGAGCTATTGGATCATACATTCACGGTGGAAGAATTGGAGTAATGGTTGAAGTAAACTGTGAAACTGATTTCGTTGCGAAATCAGAAGACTTCCAACAATTTGTAAAAGATGTAGCTATGCATGTAGCAGCAGCTGATCCAAAATTTGTAAGATCTGCAGAAATGGATCAGTCATTTATTGATAGGGAAGTTGCAATCTATACCGCTCAACTAAAAGAAGAAGGAAAGCCAGAGGCAATGATTGGAAAAATCGTTGAAGGTAAAGTTAAAAAACTTTCTACTGAAGTATGTCTTCTTGATCAAAAATTTATCAAGAATCCAGATATCTCAGTTCAAGATCTAATCAATGAACTAACAATTAAAGTTGGAGAAAAAATCGACGTTAGACGTTTTGTAAAATTTAACCTTGGTGAAGGTATTGAAAAACGCGTTGATGACTTTGCTTCTGAAGTTGCCAAAATGACTGGTGGAGCACACTAAAAAGAATAAAGAGAAAAGGGGCTTTAGGGCCCCTTTTTTTTGTTTTTATATAAAAGGGAATTTTAATTATGCGATATAAGAGGATCTTGTTAAAGCTTTCGGGAGAAGCACTTTCGGGTGAAACAGGGCATGGAATTTGCGCCGATGTAATTGGAACTATCTCAGATGAAATTAAGGAATTGGTGGATATGGGAGTTGAGGTTGCAATCGTTATTGGCGGTGGAAATATTCATCGAGGAGTTGCAGGAGCAACTGTTGGAATGGATCGTACAACCTCTGATCATATGGGCATGCTTGCAACAGTTATTAATTCTCTTGCCCTTCAAGATAATTTAGAAAGAAAAGGTGTTAATACTAGAGTTTTGACCGCGATTGAAATGCAAGAAATTGCAGAGCCATACATTAGAAGAAGGGCCGTTCGGCACTTAGAAAAAAAGCGAGTGGTAATATTTGCAGCAGGCACTGGTAATCCATATTTTACAACCGATACAGCCGCAGCTTTACGTGCAAATGAAATCGATGCTCAAGTGATAATGAAAGCAACTAAAGTTGATGGAATTTATGATAAAGATCCAAAAAAACACAAAGATGCGGTTAAAATTGAAAAATTAAAATTCATTGATGTATTAAATAAAGGCATCAAGGTAATGGATTCAACAGCAATTAGTTTATGTATGGATAATGAAATTGATATATTAGTGTTTAATATGTTTGAACATGGAAACGTTCGTCGGGCAGTCTTTGGAGAAAAGATTGGTACGATCGTTACAAATAAATAGTATTAGGAGATTAGATTTATGATGGATAAAATAAAAAATTCTTTAAATGAAGGAATGAAAAAAGCAATCGATTCTTTAAAATACCAACTTGGAAAAATTAGAACAGGGAGAGCCTCTGCTTCAATTTTAGATGGGGTCATGGTTGATTACTATGGTTCAGCTACTCCTATTGCACAAGTGGGACAAATATCAACTCCAGAGGCGCGCTTGTTGCAAATTCAGCCATTTGATAAAAGTTTAATTCCAGCAATTGAAAAAGCTCTTTTTGGCGCAAACTTGGGGGTTACTCCAACAAGTGATGGAAATTTTGTGCGATTAAATTTTCCAGCCCTGACTGAAGAAAAACGTAAAGATATCGTGAAAGAGACAAAGAAAATTGGCGAAGAAATAAAAGTAGTCATTAGAAATGCTCGTCGCGATCAAAATGATGCAGTAAAAAAAGCAGAAAAAGATAAGTTGATTTCAGAAGACGAGTCAAAGAAAATTCAGACTGAAATTCAAAATATTACTGACAAATTTACAAAAGAAGTTGATCAACTCATTCTTCAAAAAGAGAAAGAAGTTCTTTCGATTTAATGAGTAGTCTTGCACGCACTTCAGATTCAATTTCACATGTCGCGATTATTATGGATGGCAATGGTCGTTGGGCCCAAATGCGTTCACACGAGCGAGTATGGGGGCACGTGCGTGGTTCTCTTAAGGTATCTGAAATAGTTGAAGCTGCATCAGATTTAAATATTAAAGCGCTCACGATGTATGCTTTTTCTACAGAAAACTGGTGTCGCCCTCAAAGTGAAGTAAGAGTATTGTTTAAACTGCTTCATAAGTTTCTCTTAAAAGAGCGCGCCAAGATTTTAAAAAATAAAATATGTTTTAAAATTATTGGGGATATTGCAGATTTACCTGCGGACACTAAAGAATTAATCTGGGCCCTTGAGAGTGAAACTAAAAATGCAACTGGGTTAAAATTAAGTTTTGCTTTTAGTTACGGCTCACGTGATGAAATTGTGAAAGCTGTAAATATGGCAGTAAAAAATAATCCATCAAGTGATATTACAGAGGAAATGCTGTCAAAAGAATTGATGACTTCAAATCTTGGAGATGTAGATTTATTAATTAGAACAGGTGGCGATCAACGGATTTCAAATTTTTTATTATGGCAAATAGCCTACGCGGAACTGTATTTTACAGATTCCAAATGGCCAGATTTTACAGTTTCTGAGTTTGTTAAAATAATTGATGAAGTCAAAAAAAGAGAGAGACGTTTTGGTTCAATAACAAGTTCTATAAATTTGAACGAAAGCACGACTAAAGCTAAAATAAACAAAGTCATGATAAAAGGATAGGCGATGTCAAATACTTACAAGCGCATTCTATCTGCATTAATTTTAGTAAGTATTCTTGCTATCTTATTTTATTTCGGAAAACTTCCTGTTTTGGCATTTTGTTTGTTGGCAGGCGCTTTATCTATTGATGAAATATTAGTTAATTTTAATTTGATATCTCGAAGTTCTTTTAACTATAAGTATATTCAAATATTGTTTATTGTGTCTTTTGGTATACTAAATTTCACTATAGATTTTGGAACATTAAAATTACTTTTTACTTTTTTTTCTATTTTTTTAAATTTATTTTTAATTTACTACTTATTTAAAATTCCTTTAAAAAATGAATTCATGAAAGGGAGTTCTAAAAAAATTCCAGGAATACTTACTTGTTTGATTTTTTTTCCACTTCTGTCTTTTGGTACGCATTTTGATGCTATCGATTGGAGACAGGTATTGGTGCTTCTTTTTATCGTGACCTTTGGAATGGATACGGGAGCGTGGTTTTTTGGAAAAAATTTTGGAAAAAGAAAGTTGTGGCCTGAAGTTAGTCCAAATAAAACAGTTGAGGGGCTTTTTGGGGGCATGTTTACTGCGGCAATTTTAGGTGGAGTTTTTTGGTACATTTTTTATTCTAATCTATCATTTATCATAATTTTAATTTTTGCACTCTGTGGTGCAATTTCTCAGGTCGGTGATCTTATCCAGTCTAAAATAAAGCGGGAGTATGCTATAAAAGATAGCTCTAGCCTTATTCCTGGACATGGAGGGGTTTATGATCGGATAGACAGTCTAATCTTTTTATCACCTTTCTTTATTATTGTTGTAAGATATCTAAAACATCTTAATTAGGTAAAACTTATGATTTTTGAGAAAATATTTACTTTTATCCTGTTTCTTGGCCCACTCGTTTTTTTTCATGAGCTAGGACATTTCTTTTTTGCGCGACTATTTAAAGTCAGAGTTGAAGTTTTTTCTTTAGGCTTTGGCCCAAAGTTATTGCGATATAAAAAAGGAGAAACAGAATATGTGATCTCTTTAATTCCGCTAGGTGGCTATGTTAAAATGTTTGGCGATGATCCTTTTAACAAAGAAGCAATCCCTGCAGATGAGCAAAAATTTAGTTATAATCACCAAGGTAAATGGGCCAGGTTTTGGATTGTTCTAGGTGGGCCACTAACTAATTTTATTTTAGCTTTTTTCATCTTCTACTCGCTTCTTTTAGTGGGTGAAAAAATTCCTGAAATCAAATTAGGTGCAGTTGATTCTAAATCAGTATTGTATTCCGCTGGCATAAGAAGTGGCGATGTCCTTTTGAAGTTAGATGGAAATGAAATTTACAATCCATCAGATTTAGTTACAGATGGGAAGGGTCTTCATAAAAAACTTGAAGTTAAACGCCATGGAAATATCGTAGCATTAGATATTAATTTGAAAGGTGAAGCTTTTTTTGAAGAAATTATAAAACACCCCCCCATACTGAGAGAGCCTTATATTGTAAATCATCTTGGTAAAATATATGGACTTTCACTAAGTCCCAAAACGGTTGATTTAAATTTATCTATTGAAGAACTTATAGAGGTTAAACCAGCTCCAGAGAAACTTTATGCATATCCAATTAAGGGCGATCAAGATATTGCAAATAATGAAAATGTTATTTTTGATTTTAATGATGAGTTAATTTTAAATATTAAATTTGATGATGCAAAAACTTTTGCATTGGAGCTTTCAAAAAATAATTTTTGGACACTTGATTTAATGGTTAAGAGTATGAACTTTAATTCACCAGCAGAAAAAGGTGGAGTGAAGGCCAGAGATATCTTTTTTAAGATAAATGGAACGAGCGTAGCAAGCTTTGAAGAGTTGAGAGATTATCTTCAAAAAACTACTTCTCCCAAAGTTAATATTGAGGCCTGGCGAAATGGTGAATTAGTTAAGTTTGAACTAACTCCTGATCTTCAAGAAGTTGATGGAAAGAAGATGAAACTACTTGGGATTTATAGTTTTATCGAACTTCAAAAAATTCAGTTTATTAAGACAAAATCTAAAGGTGTATTTGGTTCATTTTATTATGGAGCCATTCGAACTTGGGATTCTTTTGTAAAAACATTTGATGGTTTCGTTAAAATAATCACTAATCAGGTTTCATTTAAACAAGTCGGCGGTGTATTCACGATTGGTAAAGTTGCGAATGATTCTTTTAAAATATCGTTTACTTATTTTCTCCAATTAATGGCATTAATTTCAGTTAACCTTGGAATTATTAATTTATTTCCAATTCTACCTTTAGATGGTGGGCATATTACTTTTATTTTCCTAGAAATTATTAATGGTGGACCGGTATCTAGAAGAAAAATGGAAATTGCTCAGCAAATTGGTTTATCGCTACTTCTAATGCTAATGGTAGGTTCAATTTTTAATGATGTAACTAGGTTTTTCTAATTATGAGTTACCTTTTTTTAGATACTACTAATGGATTAACGATCGGACTTTTAGATCGAGAGTTATCTTGGATTGAGTATATTTATTCTGACCATAAAAAGCCTTCTGAGTTGATACATAAATTAATCCAAGAGCTGTGTTTAAAATGGAACATTGATTATTCAAAATCGACACTTATTTCAATTGCTGGTCCTGGCTCATATACCGGAATGAGATTATCTGAAGGCGTTGCTCAAATTTCTAAAATTTGTGGAATGAAGGTTTATTCTTTTTTTCATTTTGAAGTTCCAGCATTGATGGGAATTGATCATGGATGTTTTTATGCAAATGCATTTAAAGGACAGCTTTTTAAATATTCTTGGGCAAAAGCGACTAATTCAATTGCTCTTATTGATTCAAAAAAACCAAGTGAAGATTTTTTTTATTCTGCAGAAGTTTTTAATGGTGAAAACTTTCAATTAACGAGTGAGTTAATTAAAAATAATCCACAAAAAATTTTTGAACGTGTAATTAGTAGGGGAGAGTTTTTTCCCGCTTATTATTTTCGAAGTTTGGATGAAGAGTTTAAGGTTTAGATTTGTTAGGGGGGAGTAATGCGCTCTTATTTGCCATCGAGATATAATACTTGGACCTTTATCATTCTTTTTTTTCTTTTAATTTTTAAAAAATTTGATAGCGCAATATTCTTATTATCTGTTTACCTAGTTGTTTATTTTATTTTACGAAAGCATAAGAACAATTTTCGTGATGATCCAATGGTAACAAAAGGAGTCGTGTTTTCTCCTTGTAATGGAAAAATTATTCATATTGAAAAAAATATTTCCCATATAACTTTCGGTGATAATTTAACTGAAGTTCAAATTATGATTCCATGGTGGAAGGAAATGGGCATATTCATGCCGGTTACTTCAGAAGTAAAGACAATAACAGTCCACAAGGGTCGGTCATTTCTTCGATTTTTTAAGGCATCTGAGCTGGTTGGTACGGCCATTGGAAAAGGTCTAAGTATTGCACTTTCATCTTTTCAGGGAGAAAAATTTGGGATTACATTATACAAATGTAGACTTGGATTGTGGCCAGATATTATTCTAATGCCTGGGGATAAGGGAAGCAGAAGGGTTAATATTGGCTATTTACCCTTTGGCGGAACTCTACTACTTTATTTACCAGAAAATTATGAGATACTAGTTAAAGAAGATAATCAAGTAGTGGCGGGAGAGTCTATTTTGGCAATCCTGCCTGGAGCATAGTTATGAGCGGGACGCCTCGAAAATTAGCATTTTTTTTACCGAATACTTTTACAGCATTAAATATGGCCTGTGGTTTTTTTTCAATAATTCTTTCGTGGAGAAGTGAATTTCAGCTTGCCTCAGTAATATTAATTTTAGGAGCGGTTTTTGATATGGTTGATGGTCGAGTTGCCAGATTAACTGGAACTCAATCAGCTTTTGGTGAACAATTTGATTCGATTTCGGATGTTGTATCTTTTGGAGCGGCTCCAGCTTTTTTAGTTTATAATCGCTTTTTTGTTGATTTGGGGCGTATTGGGTTAGTGACTTCATTTTTATTTTTGCTTTGTGGTGCTCTAAGGTTGGCAAGATTTAATGCAAATATCGACAAAGTAAGTTCAGATTTTTTTCAAGGACTTCCAATTCCAACCGGTGCATTGTCAATGATTGGATTGACATTGTTTTCTTTAGAATTTCCAGAAATATTGGATGCAAAAAAATTATTTATTCCTTATGTGTGGTTTTTTTCATTTTTAATGATATCGAATATTCCATTTAATTCGTTTAAAAATTCTGCATGGGTCAAGTCTCATAAAAAAAGAGTTTTCTTATTAATAATGGGAACATTACTTAGTACGGCCATGTATCATGAGATAATGATTGTAGTTGTTGTCCTTACTTATGTACTAGGATCTTTATTTTATTATTTTAAAAATTATAATACGATGGGAAATATGTTTGATTGGAAAAGTGAATATGATGAAGAACACTAGTTTCTTTTTTATCTTTTTCTTTTTTTTGAGTTTTCTTCATGCTGAAGATATTGGACAAACTGTTCAGGGGGCATCGCTGCCAAAAAGTGAATTGGATAGTTTATCAATTGAAGATTCTCCTTATATAAATTCAAATACAGAATCAATAATAACGACAACTGAAAGTGAAGATGCTCCATTTTTAACGGGATCAAGTAATACTAAAAACTCCAATCAAGTTGAAAAATTGAATGTGAATAGTGCTTATAAGGATATTGGCTATACTGTTCCTGGTACTTTTGAAAAAGAGAATAATTATCTTGAAATTGACAAGGCAAATTACACAAAAGAAATGCGATTACACTCTAAATCTTCGTTAGGGCTTTCATATATTAGAGATGGTTATACATATACCTCTCCTAATGATGTGATTGAAAGAACAATCGCTCGTGGTTATAAGCATGTTCAATCAGGATTCTTATTATTTCGTTATGAAAACTACATTAATAAAAATGAATTTTTAGATTTTCATTGGTCCTTGGGATCTGGGCTTTCTTATAATTATGGCCGTGGAATTTTTGCAAGTGATGGTGAAAGAAGTGAGACGGGGTTTCAATTTTGGGAAGTTCCTATGGACTTTGGTTTAGGAGCAAATTTAAGTTTTGGGCGATTTTTAAAGATTAGTGCAACTGCAGGACCTTCAGTGATTGGTCTTGTACAAAATAGATCAGATTTCGCAAAAAATGAGAAGGGAAAGAATAAAGTTCAGTTTGGTTTTGGACAATTTGCTTCACTTCAATTCAAAATGAATCTTCATAGTTTTTCACCTGAAAGTTCATATGAAAGATTTGTAACAGATGAAATTACTGCGAGCTATTTTTATCTTGAAGGCAGGTATCATAATTATAGCAAGTTTTTAGATTCAATTGAGATTAGTGGTGCTTCTGTTGGGGCAGGTTTTAGTTTTGAATTTCTATAAAGCAATTATCCAGTATAAGGGAACGCATTTTAGTGGTTTCCAGGTTCAAGTAAAAGAACAAACTATTGCTGGTGAGCTTAGCTCTGCCTTATCAAAAATTACAAAATCTGATCAAGTAAAGATAATTGGTTCAGGTAGAACAGATGCTGGGGTCCATGCGCTTGGACAAGTTGTTAAAATTGAAATTCCATTTTTTATTGAGGCCAATGCTTTAATGCGTGCAATGAATT
The DNA here is from genome assembly GCA_964583925.1 of uncultured Bacteriovorax sp. GTDB lineage: Bacteria > Bdellovibrionota > Bacteriovoracia > Bacteriovoracales > Bacteriovoracaceae > Bacteriovorax. Next base: position 73,864 of record CAZOXW010000009.1, on the reverse strand, counting down.
CACATCTTCCAAGTGATATAAAAGTTAAAAATATTGCAATTGCAGATTATGATTTTCACCCAATTTTTCAAGCTAAATCAAAAGAATATAATTATTACTTTGCAAGCAATGAGTATTATTCACCTCACATTTCAGAGTTGGTTACATTTATTCCCCCAGGGTTTGATTTCAATCTTATGAAGTCTGCAGCATCTCAGTTTGTTGGCAGACATGATTTCAAGAATTACCAGTGTGTAGGGACCGAGGTTGAAACAACGATTCGTGAAATATTTTGCTGTGAGTTGGAGCAATATCATTCCTCGGGCCTTTGGGGCCAATTTTTGCCCGAATATTACTCTTTTAAAGTTGTTGGAAATGGGTTTTTAAAGCAAATGGTTCGACTTATGGTAGGGGCCGTATGGAGTGTGGGACGAGGAAAAGTTACTTTATCTGATATTCAGCACTCTTTAGAGTCTCCTGCGATAAAAAAACTTGGGCCAACTGCGCCACCTGAAGGTTTATATTTAAAAGAAGTACATTACTAAAATAATCTAATTTTTGATGATTTCATTGGGAAAAATCATCAAAGATTGACATTTATACAGACTTTTAATAAGTTCTATAAACTAATTTTTTCGCGGGGAAAACTATGTCTTATACAGTAAAAAACGTAAATGGATGCACTAGAAAATTTGAATTCAATTTTGCTACTTTGGATTTAACAAATGAAATTAAAACTGCAGTATTGAAAAAGCAAAGTACGACAAATATTAAAGGTTTTAGAAAAGGAAAAGCTCCATTACAAATGGTAGAGCAATTTTACGGGCCTCAAATTGAGTCCGATGCCTTAAATCAATTTGTTCAAGGTCAGTTGTTTGAAGCACTAAATAAAGAAAAATTAAAAACAGTTGGGTACCCAACTTTTGAAAATATTAAATATGAATCAGGAAAATCAGTTAGCTTTGATGCAGTTATTGAAATTTTTCCTGAATTGAAATTGAAGGATTATTCAGGATATTCATTTAAGAGTGAAAAAACTGAAGTTACTCAAGATGATTTAGATAAAATGTTAAAAAATTACCTAGGCCCAAAAGCTGAAATGAAAGAAATTGGAAATGCTTCAGAAGCACTAAAAAAAGGTCATTTTGCTGTTTTTAATTTTGAAGGTGTGAAGGCTGATGGAAGTCGACCAGACAACATGAAAGGCTCAGAGTTTTTACTTGAAATAGGATCTGGTCAATTTATTCCTGGATTTGAAGATGGAATGATTGGACTAAAAAAAGGTGATAAGAAAAATATAGATTTAACTTTCCCTGCAGATTATCACGCAGTTGAACTTCAAAATGCAAAAGTTACTTTTGAAGTTGAATTGCTTGAAATTAAAGAAAAAGCGTACCCTGCTTTAACTGACGAATTAGCAAAAGAATTTGGCTTTGAATCTGTAAGTGATTTTAATGAAAAAAATAAAGTTACTTTGAAAAATCAAAAAGAAAGACAAAATCTTGAAAAGTTACATCAAGAAATTTTAGAAAAGCTTGTTAAGGAAAATTCTTTTGATTTACCGACAGCACTTGTAGAAAACCAAGAAAAATATTTAAAAGATGACCTTGTAAGAACTTTAAAGTCTCAAGGCTTCAATGATTTTATGGTCGAAGAATATTTTAAAAGATGGCATGATGACCTTCATAAAAAAGCAGAGTTTCAAGTTAGATCTGGGTTAATCTTAGATCATTTAGCTGCTGAATTTAAGATTGAAACTTCAGAAAAAGATTTTGATAAAAAAATTGAAGAATCAGCAAAGCAAGCAGGGATTGATGTTGAGACTGTAAAAAAATATTATTCATCAAATGCTCAAGTAAAAAATAATATGATGTATGCAATTAGAGAAGAAAAAACGTTTGAAGCACTAAAGAGTAAAATTAAGATTTCATAGTGAAGAAAAAAATTGATAAAATGAAGGCCCGAATTTTTCGGGCCTTCATTTATGCTTTAAATTGTGTTAGATTAGACTTTATACTTTCGATTTTCTCTCTAAGAAGTGCCTCATTCGTCTGAACTTCTGCTCTGACATCTTCGGGAGCATTTTTCATAAAATTTTCATTTTTTATTTTTGATTCATATTTAGAATACTCTTTTAAAGTCTTATCAAGATCTTTTTCTAATCGATTTATTTGCTCTTTTAAATCAATAACACCTTCTAGTGGCAAAAATATTTCTGCATAAGTTGTAGCAAGCATTATTGATTTAGATGGTCGATTTAGTTCTTTGTTTCCAACTTTTAACTCTTTTACTCGAGCAAGCTCTGAAAAATTTAAGGCATTTTCTCTAAAGTAATTAACAAGATCCATATTGTCGGCAAAAATTTCGACAGTCACTTCATCTTTGGGTTTTATATTTACACTTTGACGTAGATTTCTAATCCCAGTAACTGTTTCAACAAATTTATTCATTTTATCTTGGTCATCAGTAAATTCAAATTCTTCAGCGAATTCTGGGTAATCAGTTGTAATGAGCAGCCCCTCGTTTGCTTCTTTTAAATATCCCCACAATTCCTCGGTGATAAAAGGTGTTATTGGGTGCATAAGTGCAAGCATCTTTCTCATAACAAATTTTAAAACAGAGACTCGGCGAGCTTTTTTCGCTTCATCTGCTCCATTTAAAATATTTTTTGAAAGCTCAATAAACCAAGAGCAATATTTGTCATATACAAAAGTGTAGATGGCGCTTGAAGCATCATCGTAGCGATAAATTTCAAGAGAATGATTCATTGTTTTTGTTGTGGTATTTAGTTCAGCTAAAATCCAGCGTTCATGATGATCTAGTCCTGTCATGTCAGTAATTATACTAGAGCCTTTTTCAAGGTGAGGGTAGATAAAGCGAAATGCATTCCATACTTTATTTACAAAGTTTCTAAATCCTTGGATACGATCAGGGTCTAAGTTAATTGTCCGGTTGTAACCTGAACCTGAGGCCAGTGTGAAACGAAAGGCATCTGCCCCATATTGTTCTACCATATCTAGAGGATCAATTCCGTTACCTAGTGACTTACTCATTTTTCGCCCAAGTTTATCGCGGACAATTGCATGAATATAAACATGGTCAAAAGGTACTTTGTTGGTCATTTTTAGAGACATCATCATCATTCGTGCTACCCAAAAAAAGATAATGTCAAAACCAGTAACGAGTACTGAGTTGGGATAAAATGTTTCAAATTTTCTTTTTTTCATTTCATCTGCATCTGGCCATCCGAGTGTTGACAATGGCCAAAGTCCTGAAGAAAACCATGTATCTAATACATCTGGGTCTTGATGAATTTTTGAATCACTGCACTTGGGACATATTGTTTCTTGAATTTCAGATGCCCATTGATGTCCACATTTATCACAGTAAAAAACAGGAATTTGATGGCCCCACCATAATTGGCGAGAGATACACCAATCTTTTGGTTCGCGCAGCCAGGCAAAATAGGTATTTTCCCATTCTTTGGGAAAAAATTTAGTGGTACCATTTTCCACCATGGAAACAGCTTGTTTTGCCATTTCAGTTACATTGACAAACCACTGCTTTGAAACCATCGGCTCAATAACAACACCTGACCTTTCTCCGTGTCCAACTTGATGCACATGTTTTTTTTCTTCCACAAATAATTCTAGTTCTTTTAGTTTTTCGACAACTTTTTTGCGTGCAATCTTTGCTGGCAGTCCTTTAAATTCTCCGCCGACATCGTTTAAGCTTCCATCTTTGTTTAACATGCAGATGATAGGAAGCTTATGTCGCTTTCCAATTTCAAAGTCGTTAAAATCATGGCCTGGAGTAACTTTTAAACAGCCTGTTCCTTTTTCTAAATCAACATGTTCATCACCAATGATGGGGATTTCACGATTGCAAATTGGAACAATTGCCGTTTTTCCAATAAAATGTTTAAAACGTTCATCGTTTGGGTTAACTGCCACTGCAGTATCGGCCAACAAAGTTTCAGGTCTAGTGGTTGCAACTTCTAGAAAATCATTTGTGCCTTTTATTAAATATTTAATATGATAGAAGGCACCTTGAACTTCTTTGTGGTCTACCTCTGCTTCAGAAACAGCTGATTGTAATTGAGGATCCCAATTTACAATATAATCACTTTGATAAATGAGTCCTTCATTATAAAGCTGGGTGAAGAATTTTTTTACTGCGAGATTTGGGATCGGATCGAGAGTAAAAGTTAAATAATCCCAGTCGCAGCTTGCTCCCATTACTTTTTGTTGATTTAGAATTGAGTTTCCATATTCCTCTTTCCAATTCCAAATTTTTTTTAAAAATTCTTCGCGAGTAAAATCCCTTCGTGTTTTCTTTTCTTCTTCAAAAACTTTTTTTTCAACTACGGATTGAGTGGCGATTCCGGCATGATCAAGACCTGGAAGAAAAAGAGTTTCATATCCTTTCATCCTTTTAAATCGAATGAGAGCATCTTGAGTAGTAATATCGAGTGCATGACCAGCATGAAGCTTACCGGTAACATTGGGTGGGGGAACAATTATCGTAAATGCTTTTTGAGCTTTTCCTTTTTTAGGTTTAAAATGGCCACCTTCCTCCCACGTTTTATACCACTTGGTTTCAACTTCTTTTGAGGAGTAGGTTGTTGATATTTCAATTGTCATAATTCTATGCCTTTAAAATTTTTGCAATAGATGAAATATCATCTAGAGCAATCATATGTTGTTCTTTTGTTTTCATATTTTTTATTTGTATCTGGCCTTGCGCTAATTCATTACTGCCGATGATACCCACGAAGTTTGCTCCTCTTTTTTCTGCAAAGGGGAAAACTTTTTTGAAGCTCAAGTTTTCTAGACCTGTAACTACTTTTAAATTTTGGTTGCGAAGTAAAGATGCTAGTTCTAGTATTTTTGAAACTGCCTTGTCATCGCTAAATGTTAAGGCGATATCATTAGTTGGTAGATCAAAATTTGGAAGCAGTTGATGAGTTTCTAAGAAGTCTCTTAGAGTCACATCACCAAGTCCAAACCCAACTCCTGCCAATGGCTCTTCGTTAAAAATCTGGAGAAGATTTGCGTAGGCTCCGCCCCCGCAAAGTGCGCGGCGATTGTCTGGATGCTTATCAAATACTTCAAAGACAATTCCTGTGTAGTAATCCAATCCTCTTACAATCGTTGGATCATAGGTTAAGTATTTTGTAATGTTGGCAATCTTTGTTGAATCAATAAAATCAGAAAAATTATTTGCAATTTCAAGTTGGTTATTTCTTTTTAAAAAAACTAGTACATCATCAAATGTTTTTAATTGTAGATAACTGTAAAAAATATCTTCTGATTCTTTTGTAAGTCCAATTTCTCCAACCATTTTTTGAATGGCCGCTTGATCAACTTTTTTTGCTTTATCAACGATTTTGTAAAGTCTATAGGTTTGATCGCTAGTTGCTTTCATCATTGTTTTAAATACGCTGTCTACTATGCTTCGATCGTTGAGTAGAACTTCAAATTGGTGTGAGTCTGCACCGAAGTTTTTCATTAGTGTTGTTACAACTTGGAGTATTTCAAGCTCACCGAATCTTCCTGGAGCTCCAAAAATGTCTACGTTATATTGCCAATGTTCGCGTACCCGACCACGCTGTGGTTTCTCATATCTCATGAGGTTTGGAATAGCATACCAGCGAATTGGCTTAGGGGTTTCGCGGTGGCATTTCGCAATCATTCGCGCAAGAGTGGGAGTCATTTCTGGCCTGATGGCCACAAATCTTTCGCCGCGATCGGTGAAAGAATAAATTTGTTCGTTGATGAGTTCTTCACCTGACTTGGCTTTATATAGATCAACTTCTTCTAGAAGTGGGCCATCGTAAGGTTCGTATCCAAAGCTTTCGGCCGTCTTGTTCATGATGGAAAAAAGATAATCACGTACACGTTTATCTTTTGGGAAAAAATCTCTGGTGCCGCGATAAGGTTCTTTGGTCATTGTCATAATCATTTTTCCTTGTCATTTCAGAGGGAGATTATAACAAAAAAAAAGTTATATGTCTTGAAGCCAATCTGCGTCATTTGTAGGTTTAGGCAATTTTTCAAGATTAAAAGGTGTATTTTCTTCTATCCAAACTTCGTTAGAAGGTTTTGGAAGGGTAATTTTAACAGCATTTTTAATTTCGTCTTCGTCCAAAGTTGAAGGTGAATCGATAATGTCCTCAACGGAGCGTTTTTTCGTTGTCGTGTCTTCTGTGTTTTTAGCAGGGGGTGGCCCAAAAGAAAAATATTTAAATTGATAATTATCTAGATTGTTTAAAAATGCATTGCTTGCGGTTCCAAGAGAAAGTGTAAAAAGAGCGGCACTTAGATTGTGAAGTGATTCAAATTGAAGACTCGTGAGATCGTCTTTTAAATTATCTGGAATATTTACATTAAAAAATGAAGCGAGTTTATTGAGGAAGGCAATTTTTTTACTTATTCTTTTTGTCTCATTTGATGAGAATTTTCCACTCAGTCTTTGAATGAGATATTCTTTATAGTGTCTAGAAGAGAAAACTGTTTTAAGGTCAGATATAGTTGACTTTACAATCCAAAAAATAAAAGGGTCAGTAATGGAATCGAGTTTTTTTTCAAAGAGTGGAAGATCTTCTGGGGTGATAAAAAAATTGCTTGATGCGGGAAACTTGATAATTGTTTTGTAGATTTCAGATTTTGAAACAAAGTAAAAATCTTCTCGACTAATTCGCGTATAGACTTGATCAAGAAATAAAGAAATAGATTTTAATTTATCAACATCTTCTTTTGAAAGATTTGATGTTTGCAAGCTTTGATAGATTAATCGAATTTCGAGTGGAAACTCTTTGTTGGGGGTGATAATTTCATCGGCCGAATAGCATGAAAATGAAATACATAATATAAAAAAAGAGATGAATTTCATTTTTTATCTCCAGTCTTATCCTCTGTTTTTTCGCTTTCAGAGCGGAGTAGGTCAACGTTTTTTAAGTCTGTATTGCCTTTAACGATGTAATATTTACCTCTATCCATGGTAACAATAATTCCATCCATATTTATTAGAGATGTCACGCTATTAATATTTGTTAAGATCGTTTCTTGGTTGTCTTTTAAATTAATTTCAGAAATATTAGTTCGGTATGAAGATCTTTCTTCTGTTGTGTTTTTAATAAAATAGAGAAAGTTTTCATGACAGGTGATTTGTCCAACATCATCGAGCTTGGATTGGTAAATTATTGACTTATTCTTAAAACTTATATCGGTCTTATTTATTTTATAAATTTGACTTCCGAGTCCACTATTTTTATTTCCGAATTCCCCGACAATTAACTGGTTATCGCATAAAGTAATCTCAATTCTTGAATTGATTTTATCAAGTTTTTGAATTATTTCAGCGCTATTGGTGTTTCGCTGGTATTTTACTATTCCCCAGTTACCATTTTCACCCATGTCGGTATATAGAATGATATTATCATCAACCATTTGAACATCTGGAATAAAGTAAGGATTGAGTCTGGCATTAATTTTTAAGGAAAATTTTAATGCATAATTTGTGGTGTGCTCTAGTTTGATCAATTTTTCATAAGGATCATAGTACGACATCCAAGTATCAGCATTGTGAAGTGCTGGGTTGATTCCTGCTCCAATTTCCCTTGGTGTATATTCTCCATAGTTTAAAATATAAATTTTTTCTTTCATTCTCATCGAATAAAAAGTGTGAAAAACGTCATTTTGCGAGACTAGAATTTTTTTCTTATGAGAGGTTGAAATCAGAGTATATTGTGTTCCCATGTTTGATTTTAAAACATCATAAATTTTATAATTTTTTGAAAAATGCAAGCTTCCAGAACGTCGCTGGTAATATGTAACTTTTCCATCAGAACTTATTAGTCTGAGGTTATCATTGGCCTGTTTGGCAAGTAATTCAGGAAGCTCTTTTCCATTAACAGATGATCCCAAAAGAAAAATCATGACATATAATTTATTTTTTAAGGCCATGCATTGTCCAAGTGTTTAGAGGATGTAATTCTTTGTATGTAGCAACACTGTTGTATACATTTTGCCACATCAAAATTCTTGGGGCAAAAAGGTTATCAATTGCCGTGTGAACTACAATGTGGGCCTCGCCATTTTTTATAAAATATCCACCTATAATAAAGGGAAGTGGACGACATTGATTTAATGTAACTCGTTTAAAAGTTTCTGGAATTAAGTCCTCTGCACAGCCTACCCCGTGAATAATACCATTTTGAAGCTTATCCATATAAAATTTTAATTCAGTTAAGCTTTTAACTGCACGGCTTTGAATGTTTTTTACTTCATATAGTAAGTTTTGAGCAGAGTAACGTTCATTAGAAAAGGCAGAAGGGTAATATTCAAAGATTGTTTTTCCTATAAATTTAATATCTGCTTGCTCTTTTTCTTCCCAAATAACTTTCTTTTCACACTCAAATGTGGTGCACTTTTCAGAGTTGTATACAATAAAGCATCCAAATTTAAATTCTGTTCTGACTGGATTATATTTTTTACTACTAACAATCTTGCACTGGGTTTTGGGTGGGGCACCCTTTTGCAAATAGAGAATTCGAGAAACAATGATATCCTCACTTAGGGGTTCATTTTCGCGTGCACCAGGGATATAAGGGACGCAATCAGTTTTGTTTTCGATTCGGTTGAAAAAGCAGATCTTTAAAGGCCATCCTTTGTCGTACTTTATATCTAAATTTAATCGTGCAAAAGTGTAGCTAGATTCTGAAGAACAATTTTCAACATTTGTAAGAATTTTTCTTGGATAGAAGTGATTTATTATTCGATGAATGTTTGTCATGGCCTCATTGTCGATGTTTCCAGGACAGTCTTGATAGTTTGAATTTAATTTTGAATATAAAAGTGCCGTTGAAATTTCATTGCAATTTTGCAAGGGGATAATTGATGGATAGTCTTTGGGGAAGTTTGTAATGCAAATGTTAGGATTGTTAATGAATGCATTTGAACAGGTTTGCTGATCTTTCAAGCTCAATGGAAAAGGCTTTTTTAAAAGAGTTGAACAGAGAAAGTTTAATTTGAAATCGGGGCGCTCGCCGTTTAAAATTTTAGTCCAGACATCATTCTTCAAATATTTTTCACAAAAAAGTTTTGGACTATGTAAGTTCTCGCATAGTTCACTGATATAGTTTCTCTGTAATAATGGGATTTTACTGAGATAAGATTCATATTCTTTTTTGTCTTCAGTTGGTGATCGTTTAAGTACTTTATTTATCTTACATAAATATGGAGTGTATGAATTTAAAAGCCAATCATTGTGTATAAGATGGCAATCATTTTCCCCTTTGGGAATGCTAAACTTAATGGAGCTTATTGTTTTTTGAAAGTTGTTTTCATTAAAGAGAACTTTAAATTCTTTATTGTTAAGACATTTAAGACGATGAACTAAGTCGAAAAAAATATTTTCAGATGCTTTTACTTCTTTCCAATTTTTAAGTTCATTTGTTTTTATTGCAAAGTAATAAAAATCGGTTGGATCAGTTTTTATCAGGCCGTTTTCAAGTAGGGAATAAAGCTTACATTCATCTTTTTGAATTAATGAAAGGTAGCGATTGTCTGTTTTAATTAAAAGGCTTTTTAAAAAAGCATTGTTTAATTTTATATCAATGATTGATTCAACCGGGGGCATTTCTTCTGTAATGCTATTTTTATGTCTCTTGAAATTTTCCTCTTCTAGATTTTGTAAGGTTTCAAGCGATGTTATAATTCCAGGAAAGGAGTTTGAGGGTTCTATTGAATATGCCTTAGTCAATAAAAGACTAAGGCATATAATTACCAGATTACAGTATTGATTTAGCAAGAATTGTGGCAACGTCTTCGACTTCAAGGTTTTCCGTTTCCTTAATATGTCCCTTAGATGAATTAAAATTAATCATACAGTAAGAACAAGCAGTCGCCAACTTTGAAACTTCTTTTTCGCCGATATCATGCAGGCGATTGTGAGCAAGATGTTCTCCTTCAGGGAGTTCATACCACATATTTCCGCCTCCCATGCCACAGCAAAGAGCTTTGTCTTTATTTCGTTCCATTTCTTTTACTTCTAATCCTTGAATGGAATTTAGGATTGCTCTTGGCGCATTATACTCACCATGGTGTCGGCCAAGATAGCATGGATCATGAAATGTTAATTTTTCCTCTACTCTCTTGTCTGGTACAAGTTTACCGTCATTAATTAATTGAGCTAATAGTTCAGTATGATGAACAGTTTGAAAACTTCCGTCCTCAAATTTTGCGTATTCTTTTCCTAGTGTATGTAAACAGTGTGGGCAATGAGTAACAATTTTATCAAAACTGTATTGACGGAGATTGGCGATATTTTCAATCGCAATTTCGTAGAAAGAGTATTCGTCACCAAAGCGTCTGATCGGATCTCCATTACATTTTTCATTTTTTCCTAAAACCGCAAAGCTAACGCCGGCTTTTTTCAAGAGTCCAATTGTATCTTTTACAACTTTTTGATTTGAGCCATCATAGGAGCCGGCACAGCCAACGTAGTATAAGTAATCAACTTTTTTATTTGTTTCAATTACGGGAATATTAAGTCCATCGGCCCATTTGAATCTATCGGCACTTGAGATTCCCCATGGATTTCCTTGATTTTTTATTTTATTAACAGCGTCTGCGGCCGCAGGTGGAATGTCTCCAAGGGTAAGGGCCTTGTATCGGCGTGCTTCTAGAATTATATTTACATGCTCGATATTGGCAGGACATTCTTCCATACATGCACCACAAGTTGTACATGAATCTAGTTCATTAGCTGAATACATTGGTGTGTCTCCCCAAAGATCGGCATCAGATTCACCCTTCTTTTTTATAGAAAAATTTAAATCTCTAGGTTTTGTAATGATCAGTTTTGGATCCAGGGGTTTGCCTGCTTGATTTGCAGGGCAAACTTGAGTACATCGGCCACACTCAACACAGGCAAGCATGTCGAGTTTGTTCTTCGCTGAAAATTCGGACATTTTTCCAAGGCCGAAAGTTTCTGCATTTTCATTTTCGAAATTCATTGGCGACAAGACCGCTCCTCTCCGATCTGGTGTGATGAGCGCTTGAAATGGTAATGCAAAAATGTGGAAAAATTTTGAATAACCAATCGCGCCGATGAACACCATTGTATTTATCATGTGGTAGAGCCAAAAGAAGCGGTACGTGTAAGCCATTACAGTGTCACTTAGTGATAATTTAGAAAAAATAAGGGCCAGAAAAAATCCTACAGGAGACCAAGTGGCCTCGTTGAGTGGTAGGCCAACTGCAGAAATTCTAAGGCCTTCAATGAGATAGCCAATAACAACAAGTGATGCCAAAATCCGATACATAAATAGCTCAGATTTTGGGTTAGTTGATTTTAAATAAGTTGGGGTTTTGATATATCGTCTTCTATAGGCAAGAGCGAGTCCAATAAGCACCATAATTCCAGCGATATCAGAAAGAAAAGAAAGGATGATATATGTTTTTCCTGTAAAAATTTTTAGTGGGGTATCTGCATGAATAGCAACAACGTCGGTTGTAATCCAGAGAATAAGAAAGCCAAAGAAAATGAGATTATGAAAAATCGCCACTTCTTTAAAGCGAGGAACTTTTCCCGTTAAAAGGAGGGTGTGGAAAAATTTTTTCCAGTTTAATTGTGCTGGAATAGCTTTTTTAAGTTCATCAATCCTGTTGGTATTTGTTGCAAGAAGAAGTTTTTCATAAATGCCTTTAAGCATAATGACAGTGCTCAATAAAAACAATAGATACATCAGCACCTTAAATTCAAAAGGAATATTCCATAGGACTTCCCTTGATGCCAAAATTTCTGTAGAACCCATAACCTCTCCTTACTAATTAGAGCAATTTGATCAAGTAAATTATATTTTGTATTTATTAGATTAGAATAATGTACTTTTGAAAATATTTAAATGAGAAAGTAAGGGATTTCATGCATAATAAATCCTATGCTTAAAAAATATTATTTAATTCAATTTCTAATGCTTTTTTTGGTCTATGCTTGCAGTCGAGTTCCGACTTTAAACACATCATTCCATGATTATTCGACACAAAAAGAGAAAATTATTTGGTTGCAGGTTGCGGGATTGAGCGAAGATTTTTTGTCGATATACAAATACAGTGAATCGGTCAAAACTGAGCATAATTGGATAAATTCAATAAATTGTACAGGAAAAGCATGGAGACATAATTTGTATGAAATGCGGCCCAGTTCAAAAGATTCTGCTATATCGCAACTATTTGGGACGAAAAATATTAGAAGCTACTGCCAAAATAAAAATGAACTAATCCATTGGAATAAATTTAAAGAAGAGCAGAACAAAATATTTATATTAGAAAATAAAGTTCCCGATGGTGAAAGCTTTGAAAATTTAGTTTCATGCTTGGATTTGAAGAAATGGAAGATGTGGAAGATGTCACCAAAAATAGGTGGTGGGCCCAACGAATTTTTTCATCATACAGATAGAGGCCAAGGAGAGGAGATTTTACCTGCAATAGTTTATGATAAATCTTGTCAAAATAATCAATGTGCCTCAAGTTTGTTTGAAAATTATAAATATATTGCACAAAGCTTTGCGAGTGAAGTAAAGTCAGGGCTTTTTTTGATTAGGGATTATTCACTGATTAATTTTATTCAAGAAAAAAATATGCGCTCTCTTAAAGAGAAGATCTTTGAATTCGCTGAAATTATTAAACATGCTAGTAAAAACCCTAGCACACTTCTTTTGATCACTGGAGTGCGGCCATATAATGTGGATTTACCGGTGACGCAGTTGGATTGGTCTGAGTATTTTAATAATTTTAAAGGAATCCAATTTAAAGATAATGCTTTATTTACTTCAGTATGGGCCCAAGGTCCATCAGCGGAAAATTTTTGCGGCCTTATGGATGAGTCTGAAATTTTATTTAGACTAAACTTCACTCCCCCAAATCGAAAAATTAACTTTGATTTAATAAAAAATATGTTTAGATAGAAAAATCTTTCTTTTGAAACTGATAGACTGATTTGCAGTAATCACATTTAGTTTCAATCTCTGTTTCATCGGCCATAAAAACTTTTTCTATGCCAGTGGTTTTAATTAAATTATATAGACCAGAGTACATTTTTTCTTTAGAACAACTACAATGAAATGATACTTCTTTAGTTGAAAGTAGTAAAAGCCCTTCATGTTCAAATGTTTTTTGAATCTCTTGATAGTTATCACAGGCTTTAGTAAAAAGCTCGTCAATCGTATTTTTTATTTTTAGATAATACTCATCAACTGAGAGTGGATAATGGATCTCAACTTTATTAATATTGATTTCAGGCAACTTTGAAATCATTAAAGATTGATCGGATTTTTCACTTAAATAGATTTGACTTCGAAGCTGATAGGACTGTGATAAAATGTTATTGGTAATATCACTAAGAGTTGTATTTTCAAGCTTAATGATTGAATTATAAGGGGTGCGCTCACTAGGAGAGAATTTAGCAATACGGCAAGTTCCAGAAATTTTTTCAGGAAATGAATTAAGATCTTCTGGTAGTAAAAGACTTCGCATTTTTCCATCATCAGACATTTCAATTTTAAATTTTAAAAATGGTTCTATAGAGTCAATATAGACAACAAAACCTTCATGAGATTTTAGGTAAGCTAAAAGTAGCTGGGTTGAAAGTAAAATGTCGCGGTAAAAGAGAAAGGATGAATTTGAAAGTTTGTTGTTGATTACAATATCATGAATAAGCTTTTGTCCTTCGAGGAAGTGGACAGTAAAGCCATTGGCCTGATCAATAAAACTATACAAACGACTAGTCTGAAGCATAAGATATATTTATCAAATAATTGTAAAATTGTCTCCATATTTATTAGGATAGACTTGTGCTGAATGTACAATATTTTAATTCTTTAGATGAAGTTGACTGGGATAAGCTACCGTCTCATTTGCTCATCGTTTGTCCTGATCCAAAGACTGCAGATAATGCAAGAAATTTTTGGGGAGGAGAATTTGAAGTTACGACAATTGCATCATGGATAAAGAAATATCAAAATGAAAATTTGACTCGATTAGGAAAGGCAGAATTAATGCTAAAGCTTGCATCTGCTTGGCGAATTTATTTTAAAGAGGCCCCTAATCATTTATTTTATAATGCATTTGAATTATTTACAGAGCTTAGGTCATTCACTTTAGATATTTCTATTATTGAAGATTTGCTCATTGAGTTTGATGCAGACCTGATCAAAAGTGTGAAAATTTTTTTCGCAGTATTTGATGCTGAAAATATTGTTGATGAGCAAAAATCCTATACCCTAATGAAGGATTCTAAACTAAAAGAGCCACTTTTGGTTTGGGGTTTTAAGCATTTAAATTCAAACCAAATTGATATGTTTAAATCTCTGTCACATAATAACGATGTATATTTTTATATTCCTTCGGCCGTGAAGGCCCGTGCTAAAAATACTGATTGGATTAATTGGCTTGAAGTATCTGAAAGGTTGTCATTTGAAATTAAAAAACCAAGAGTTTCTATAATAGAAGTTGCTGAAAAAAAGATAACGAACGAGCTTAAGGAACTCAGTGTGAGTGAAGGGATTGAACAACTTGCATTTATCTCAAAAAATAGTGAGTGGGGTGAAGTTCAAGAAGTATTAATAAGAGACTTTAATCTTAAAATACCGATTAGTTTTTTAGAGACTAAAATTAAAGAAATATGGAATATTTTAGAAGTCGCTCAAGACTTTGATGTATCTCTAAAAGAGATGATAAATGAATCTCTTTGCACTTTTGACTATCGCAAGTTAAAAGTGCTCCAAATGATTGAAGAGGCGGTTACTTTATACCGGCAATATAGTAGCGAAATTGATTCATTTACATTATCGGTATTAAAAGCAGTTGTTGAATTAAATCAACCTAGGACTTACGGAGTTACGCTTCTTGAAAAAGGGCAAGATATAATCGACTATCAAAATTTTTCTTATTATCAAAATCAAAAAAAAACTTGTATTGTTCTTGATGCAAAAACAGTTTTTTCGAGTGCTGGGCAATTAAAATATAGTGCTGAATTATATAAAAAACTATCAGGTTTGGGCCCAATCAAAAGTAATGAATTGGAATTAAATTATTTTATTTATGAACTTAATCAATTTTTGAATATTAATCCAAGTGTTATGTTAATCACAAGGGGGCAGTTAGAGCAAAATATTCATTTAAGGGAGTTTTTAAAAAATTGTGAGTTCGATCTTTTAAAAAGTAAATTAAATGTACAACTAAAGAATAAGAATGATCCACTGGATTTATTGATAGATAAAAACCAAAAGAAGCAAAAAAAATTGTCAGCTTCTCGGTTGCAAGTTTTTCTTGATTGTCCAAGGAAATACTATTTTGAATATGAATTAAAATTAAAAATTGAAGATGATGTAGAGAATAAAATTTCACCAAGAGATCTTGGAAATCTAGAGCATAGAATAATAAAGGAATATTTTGAAAACAATATAGCATATTCAGAAAAAGAACATACTGCTTTGGCCTTAAGTCAATTAAATTTATTTTTAAAAGAAAATAAAAAAAGAATTTCTCTAGTTGATTTAGAAAAATATAAAACGGAAGTTATTTTTAATTCAGGGATTGGGATCAAATATCTCTATAGTAAAAAAAATGAGCTCTCAATTGTCGAAGTTTTATTTGAAAAAGAATTGTCATTAAATGAATATGGAATTCGTGGCAGAATCGATGCGCTTTTAAAAACAGAAAATGGTGTTGCATTAGTAGATTTCAAGCGATCTTCATACGGAACTGGAACTTCGGCCTCAATTAAGAAATTTGAGAAAATACAGTTGTGGATTTATTCTCTTATCGAGTCCAATTCAAATGTTGAATGGTTTTCTTATCTTAATCTTTCAGAGGATGAGGAAAATGAAGTTAAAATTCAAATTGATAATGATGATGTCCTATCTTCCTTTAAGCTTTTTTTAGCAGGGTTAATAGATCAATTTAACCTAGAGCAGAAGTATTATCCAAATCCAAAAAAAGATAAGACTTGTTCATTTTGTTCGGTTGAAAAAATTTGTTCTAAAGGAGCATTGTAAATGTCTAGGAAGGCAAATTTTGAACAAAGCTTAGCAATTAATGCCTTAGATGGCGCAATTTTATCTGCGGGGGCCGGATCGGGAAAAACGTTTGTTATAGTTGAAAATATTTTACTTCACGTTGAAGCAAGAGTTAAGAGACTTGCTAGTGATCAATGGCAAGTAGAAATTCCGAAAGTGTTATCAAGCTGCTTTCTTATGACATTTACTAATAAGGCAGTTGGTGAGATGCAGATTCGATTACAGAATAGGGTTTTAGAGAAAAGAAATGAAGTAGGTGCTGATCAAAAGTGGTGGGAAATTGTTTATTCTAACGTAACTTTAATAAATGTACTAACCATTCATAGCTTTTGCAAAAACATTATTTCAAAGGCCCAGAGTTCAAAATTTCCGACAGAAATTGAACTTGTAAATGAAACTTTTTTGAAATTGAAAATTAAGCAATTAGTAAATCTATGGTATCAAAAAAAAGGTAAGATGTCGGAGAAAAAAACGCTTTTGTCTTATGAAGAAATTTCTGCATCTATGTATGAAATTTTTAAAACACCAGAACTTAGAATAGATTGGGAAGAGATAAAAGTTTTGAGTTTAAAAGAAGAATTGGATGCATTTTTTTGCAAATTACTGGATTTTTTTTCTTACAATGAATTATTCACACAAAATAAAAAGAGTCTTTTTAGTGGATCAAGCTCGACCCTTGGTTATAAAGGATTAGCCTCTTTTCGTGCAATTGAGCTAGAGCATGGCGCGATTAATGGTGAAAACTTTCAGCGCTATTTTGCTTATTTTGATGAACTCGCTCGTTTTCCATCGATTTCAAAGGAAATGTCCTCTGAAGAACTTAATTATCGATTAGAGTTAAAAGATTTTCATGATTTTTATAAAAAAATTAAAAATGATTTTAATCTTTGCGTAAATAACTTTGATGAAGTCATAGCTTGGAAAAGACTGTTAAAAGAAATGTTTGATTATATTAACAAGCACTATTTTGAAGATGGTAAAATTTCATTTGCGGATCTTGAATATTGTGCATATCTCCTATTATCTGATTCACAAGTGCTGAATAAAATATCAAATGAAATATCGTATTTGATTGTTGATGAGTTTCAAGATACTTCATCGTTGCAATTTTCGATTATTAAAAAGGCGCTAGGTAATGACATTAATAAGCTTTTTTGTGTAGGAGATAAAAAGCAGGCCATTTATGGATTTAGAGGGGGCGAGGTAAAAGTTTTTGAGAATTCATTGAAAGAGTTTCCCTTTTCAAAAAAATTTACATTAAAATCAAATTATCGATCGAGCAAGAAAGTTGTCGAATTTAACAATCTTCTTTTTGAGGGAGTGTTGCCATCTGGTTTCCAGTTTGAAGGCCATGAAAATGAAGCAATCAAGATGGAAAAACAGGTTGTTGAATCAGTAAGCGAAGGAAATGTTATTGAGTATTTGAATTATACTCCTGATAAAGACAATTTAGATCAAAAAGAAGCACTCTCGATCTTAGAGATAATCAAAGATAAAATCCAAGGCGGCGCAAACGAGATTACTATTTTGTATCGAAAACTAGGCCCAAGTCGGTATTTGATTGACTTGCTTAAAAACAATAAAATTGATTTTACTGCGCAATTAAAGCTTTCTTCCAAAGATGAGCCGATTGTAAATATATTCTATTTTTTACTAAATATTTATATAAATAAAAATTTGACCATCGTTAAATCAAATCTTCTTTTATTACTAAAAAATTATTACTCTTTTTTTGATCTAAATTTCGATGAGAAAGATATTGATAGATTTATTAGATTAGTCGACTTATTTGGGATTGGATTTGCATTTAAAAAATTTATTTATGATTTGGCAGTTTCTGATACATTGTTTGAGCATAATTTTGATTTCATAGATACGCTTTCATTTTTTGAAAATGAAAATCCAGAAGCAATTTTAAATGCAATCAATGAATATAATACAAAGTTTTCATTAGAGTATTCTTATGGCCCAAACCCTAAGGTTATAATAATGACTGCTCATGCATCTAAAGGATTAGAGTTTGAGCATGTGATCTTGGCAGGAATTTTTTCGAATGGTCGGTCAGATTCAAATATTAAAAAAATTGGAAAAATTCCTGGAAGTTTTTCTTGCCCAATTCTTGTGAATGGCCAGTTAAAATTAATGCGCACTCCAATGCATTTTTTAGAATCAGAGTTAGATGCGTATAAAAATTTCTCAGAAAGCAAAAGACTACTATATGTCGCCTGCACGAGAGCGGTTTTGAGTTTAAATTGGACACGGATAAAAATGGAAGGTAAAGATGTTTCTGATTATAAAAACTCTTGGATTAATGCAATTTTAAAACATCGCCCTCCAGTAGATGTTTGCGAGATTGCTATAGATGAAAATAAAATTTCAAATAAAAGTGATCTGAATTTAATTTATGTCGATAATTTGGGATTAGAAAATACAAATAGACACTCAAATATTGGAGTTATTTCAGAATTGTCAGTCACGAAACTTTCAACTCTTGTTTCATGTCCTTTTAAGTTTTATTTAAAAAACATTGTAAAACTATCTATAGATGGTGGTTTCCTTTATTCTGACACTGAAGATGAAATCGAAGAAAAATTTTATTCTTCTAAGGATCGTGGGACTCTAATTCATTATAAAATTAGCTCAATGATCAAAGGTAAGGTTAAAGATGAAGAGATTGCTTCTGACAAAATCTTGCAATTTGTAAAAACTGAACTTCTGAAAAAAAAATATACAAAAATAATTTCTGAAAAAGAGATTAAGTTTAAATTTTTTGGACAGATGATTAATGCCATTCCTGACTTGTTGCTCGTGGATGATAATACTTTTGAGATTTGGGATTTTAAAACAGGGATGCGTGAAGAATTAAGTGAAGAGGCATATTGGTTTCAATTGATGGCGTATGCCTTTGCCGTAGGATTATCTGATCAAATAGATATGGAAAAAGAATTTACATTAAAATTATTATATCTTGATCAATTCGATGTGGTTTCTAAAACACTAAAACTAAAGGAAATCCATTCAATACTCTATTTAGTTTGGAAAAAGACCGATGATTTAAGTCAAACGAATAGATCGCACTGTCCATTTTGTGAATATAGAAGCATTTGCAAATTTTCACCAACGCTTGCGAGTGTTTAAGCCTGTGTTACTATAGAAGATAAGTTATTTTATCTTCAAAAAAACAGGAAGCTTATGAATTTTAAAAAATTTATTTCACAATGTTTAGTAATCAGTTTTATTTTTTCTTCAAATCTATTTGCGAGTGAAAAAGACGTTTATGAATTTTCTTGGTTAGATCCAGACAAAGAAGTTTTTGTACTACAAAATAGAAAATATAGAAAAGTAGATAGTTTGTATATGAACCTAGGAGGAGGGATTACGACCTCTGGTGCATTTGTCGACTCAAAAACAATCCAATTCCGTGCAGGATACTTTTTCACTGAAGACTTGGGAGTTGAAGGTTTGTATGCTAAAAATAGCGGCCAAGAAAATGATACAGCTTTGGCCGTAAGAAATAATAATGGACTTGGGACATCTGGTTCAACTCCATTTCGTAGAATTGTTGAAAACTATTATGGCGCACTTTTAGTTTGGTCGCCGTTTTATAGTAAAATAAATACATTTAATAAGATTATTTATATGGATTGGATTTTTGGAATTGGTTATGGCCAACTTCAAGAAAATAACAACCGTTTAAATTTTAACGGCACTGCCTTAGATGACAATGTTAAGACAACAGAAAAACATAGTGGGATATTATGGGAAGTCGGAATGAAGTTTTACTTAAGTGAAGACTTTAGCATTCGAACCGATTTAACAGCAATGCACTACTCCGCAAACAAGGCGGCCACTGCTGGAACTGCATGGAATTCAAATTTCGATGCGAGTGTATCTCTTGGCTATACCTTTTAATAAATTTTGGAGAGTATTGTTATGAAAATATCGTTATATTTATTTCTTTTCATAAGCATCTTTCTACATACTTTGGCGGAGGCTTCAATTGATTCAGCTGCTAGAATTTATGCTAGTGGTGATAAAGCAAAGTATCCAAGACTCGTTAATGAACTAATGGATGAGGGGATGTATTTTTCAGCAGCTCCATTTATGAAAGAATACCTTGCAAGTATAAATCGTATTAATGATGCTGAAGTTGATCGAATCATTGATAGATTGATATCTGAAGTCGGTGTAAAGCAGTTTGAAGTATTTCCAAATTCAATTTTAGAAAAATCAAATGCTCCAGTCATTCGATATATTTTGGCCAAAAAGGCCTTTCGGGCAGCAAAGTATGCAGACGTAGCAAGACATTTGAGCCGAGAAATTGAAGATTGGAATCCTGTGAAGCCCTATGCGCTTTTACTTGAAGCAAGTACTTATGCCGTTACTAAAAAAGAAGAAAATGCAATTAAGGTGTTTAAAGAGTGTGCTCAAGTCGCAGGAGAGCATATTTCTAAAGAAAAAGATGTGAATCGGCTAAGACAGTTAAAAATTACTCGTGATTACTGCGTGGTTGGGATTTCTCGATCTCAATTTTCACTAACAAAATTTGAAGACGCTTATTCAAGTTATCTTGACTTACAAAAATCATCACATATTTGGCCTGAAATTTTATTTGAAGAAGCATGGAATAGTTTTTACTTGAGAGACTATAATCGAACTCTTGGAAAACTTGTAACTTACAAAGCTCCTGTTTTTAATTATATATTTAATCCTGAGATAGACGTACTTCGGGCATTGACTTATATGGAATTATGCCTATGGAATGACACTTCAAAAGTGGTTGAAGAATTCTATTCACGCTACGAGAAAGATTATGAAGCATACAGAAAGTTTGTCACCTCTCTCGGGAAAGATTACAAGCAGTATCATCAGCTTGTAAAAGATCTTTCTGAGGGAAAAAATTTCACAGGTGAGCTTCTGACAAGAGCATTGAAATCAATAGCTCGTGATCCAAGTTATATAGAACTATATTCATCTTTTAATCAAGGGAAAGAAGAAATTGATCGTATGAAAAAAATGGGTGGTTCTAGCTTTCGATCAGTATTAAATGAGAACTTAAAAGAATCGATGACTTTACAACGAAATATCATCGGTAGCTATGTGCGTGGACAAATGCAGCTTTTTGGTGCCCAAATGTTAAAAGCATTTGAAGATATGAGTTATATAAAACTTGAAGTTCTTTCAAAAAAGAAGAATGAGCTTTATGGAAATTTAGATTCTTCAGTATTAAAAAGAGGCGATGTTGCGAATTTGAAAAGAACTGATAAACAATACTTTTGGACTTTTAATGGAGAATTTTGGGCAGATGAGTTGGGAGATTATGTGTTTTCGCTCAAATCAGAATGTAAATAGTAGGGAATAATGAAAGCGATATTAATTTTTGTAATACTTATTTTTTCAAGTGTAATTTATGCGGATATAGAGCAAAGAAGAAATGAGTTAATTTCTGTTTTAGATGAAGAACTTAGAGAAGTTGTAAGACTAAATAAGCAAACAGGAAATTCGCGAGCGCACTTGATATTGCGAATGGGACAAATTCTGCTTGAAAAAGCAAGGCTGCTTAAAGATAGAGAGAATCAAAAATTTTTAGAAACTCCTCAGGATTTAAGAAATAGAATTAATTCAGATGAACATTATAAAGAATCAAGAAAGTATTTTGATCAGGCCCAAAAGACAGTATTAATGCTATTAAAGCGTTTCCCGAAATTTGAAGATCGTGGAGATGCTTATTATATATTGGCCTATAATGCAAAAGAATTGAAACAAGAAGAAGATTCAAAGCGATTCTTTCAAAAGGCCATTGATGAATCAAGAAGAGATAGCTTAACTTCTGAAAAGTCGAGAATTGCTCTTGCTGAAATGTATTTTAATAGAGGTTCGTTTGATAAAGCGTTGACACTCTATGAAGTAGCATTAAAAGGAAAAAAAGATAAGTGGTGGACTAAAGATGCTTTCAATATGTCATGGTGCTATTTTAAGTTAGGTAAATTTGATCGTGCAATTGATGTTATGACAGAGGCCTATGAGCTTTCAAAAAATAAAGCTTATATTGATATGTCTAGAAGTATTGAAAGGGATATTGCCTTTTTTTACACTGAAGCTGGAAGATCAAATGAGGCAGTTCTTTTTTATAAGAAAAATGGAAAAAATGTGTCTGAGGTTCTTTTAAAAGTAGGTAGATTTTTAAAGAATCAAGGAAAATATGCAGCAGCAGAAAAAACGTTGGTAGATGCCTTGAGTTTGAAGCAATCTGAAAAAGAAGAATTGGAAATAAATGTAGAACTTCTAAGTCTCTATGAAAAATTTGGACGCTACGATAAACACTTAGAGGCATGTAAATCTTTGGCCATTCAATTCGACAAAGGAAGTTTGAATGGAGATCAAATTGAAGTCCTGACTTATAATGTTCAAAAACTAGGTGCGCTACTTCAACAGCAAGTTGTCGACAAAACATTTGATCACCAACCAGCTGTTCGAGATGGAAAAGTAAAGGCCGCTGTGGAATATTTTACGATCTCAGCAAAACTGAATAGCAAAAAATCTCAAATGCCACTCTTCCATGCAGGTGAAACATTTTTCGCGGTTGGAGATTATGATAAAGCAGTTCCTTTTTATTCTGAGGCAATTAAACAGGCCAAGATAAATGGTGACAAGAAAACGGAAGAACTTGCAGGAAATGCACTAATGGTTTCTCTTGGTAAAGGAGTGAAGAAAGATACTTCTGAAAAGTTTTTAATTCCTGCCTACGATGCGTATTTATCAGCAAATCCAAAAGGTGAGAAAGCAAATTTAATTTATCAGCGGTTATTTTCTCACCAAATGAGTGCTGGAGATATTAAGGCGGCAGAAAGCACTTTAAACGCTTATCGCTCAAATTTTTCCAATGAAACTGAAACGCAAGAAAAAATGATTGCTCAGGTGATGGATTTTTATAAAAGCAAGTCAGATAATACTAATCTTCTAGCTTGGGCAAAAAAAATTGAATCAGGTGAGGCGCGCGTTTCTCCTGAATATGGAAAAAAAGTGAAAGAGTTAACACTTGGTCTTCAGTTTGCAAAAGTAGAAGAAGCAAATGTAAAGGGTGATAAAAAATCAGCGATTAAAGGTTATTTTCAAATTTATAAATCTAAAGAAAGTTCTGATGAAGCCAAAAGAATGGCCGCATATAACATTGCAGTTCTTTTTTATGAATCTGGTGACGCAAAACAAATGTATGCATGGGCAGATAAGGCCATGACGATGATGAATGCTCCAGAGGTAAATAAGTTTGAAAAAGATTTTATTATTTTTTCTACTGACTTATTTCAACGCAGACAATTTTTTGAATCGGCAAATTTAAGTGAAAAAGCACTAGAGAAGTTATGCTTAACTGATTCAAAGAGTAAGAAAATTTATTTTAAAAATGCTAATATTGTGTACTTAACTGAAAAACAATTTGAAAAATCTCGGTCAGTTATTCAAAAGGGAACAAGTTGCAAAATTGCACCAGAAATTATTCATAGTGCTTATCTAGATCACTTGTCTGAACTTGCATCTTCAAATAAATGGAACGCCTTTGTTGAAATTTTAAGTTTTCTTGAATCTTCAAAAGAGATCCATCCTTTCTTGATTTATCCTGCTTCATTACTGGCGTCTGAGTTTGAAAATATAGGCAAAGCAGACGAGGCAAGAAAATATCGGCAAAAGATGATGTCATTCTATGAATCATCAAAAAAACAAAAAATGGATATTCCTTTAGAGGGACTTGATGCTGTTGCTCTTTATAAAATAAATGCGTTTGAAAATTCGGTTACAAGCTTTAAAGGAATTAAATTAAAATTTCCAGAAAAAGATTTTAATGCTCTTTTAAAACAAAAATTTTCTCGCCTTGAGAAATTAGCAGCGGAAGCTGAAGATGTTTCTGCGATTGGATCTGGGATCGGCGTATTAAAGGTGTATCGACACTTGATTGATTCTTATACTCACTTAAAAGAAGAGGTGGCAGGTTTTACACCACCGGGTAAATCTGAAGAGTATTTAAATTCATTTAAAAAGAGTATGCAGGCCCTTGTTGTACCGCTTGAAAAGCAGGCCAGAGAGTTTAAAGAAGTTGCATTAAAGAAAATCGAAAAAGAAAATATTTTATCAAAAGATAATTATTGGTTTTTGTCTGATGCTAAAAAGAATTCACTTTATGAATTTTTTAATGCTGATGGTGGTGCTTTAATGGATAAGGCAGGAAGTAAATGAAAAAAATTATATTGCTATTGGCCCTTGGTGCGGTCTATTCTTGTGCTTCAAATTCTGACCGCAAATTTGCAAGTACAAATGATGTTAAACTTGAAGATGATTATAACTGGGTGGAAAGTTTGGATTTTGATAAAAAATCTGAAGCTCAGTATAAACCAGAATCTGATGAGTTTAAGCTCTCAGAAAAAGAAACGATTGGTATTTTAAATCAAGAATCTCTTTCAAGACTAACAACTTCACAACTAGAACAAGAATTACAAAAAGAGGGTGACCCATTATTTAAATTTTTAAATAAATGCTATCAAGGAAAATTTGAAGAAGCATTTATAATTGCAGATGGGGTTTATTTACAATATAAAAATAATCCGAGCTATTGGAACCAAATGGGTACTTGCTTCTATCTAAAATCCGACTACTCTAAGGCCATTTTATATTATAATAAATCGCGCGACTTAGATTCAAAGTATGCCCCTGCAATTAATAATTTAGGTGTTGTATTTCAAAAGCAAGGTCGATTTCAAAAATCTCTTTCAGCATATAAAAAAGCAAATGAGATGAATGCTTTTTCTGTTACTCCTGCGTTTAACCTTGCAAGGATTTATTTACAGTTTGGGATTGTTACAAAGGCCGAGCCAATTTTATTAGGATTAAATAAAAAAAATAGCTCTGATATGGAAGTTGTGTGGGCACTTTCAAATTTGTATTTAATTAAACACGATTTTGAGAAGGCAGTAAATTTTTATCAGCAACTCAATTCTGATTTTTTAAAGCGTCCAGAGATTGGTGCTGGATATTCAGTAGCACTTAGAAAAATTGGAAAAATTGAAGAAGCAAAAAAAGTTTGGTCTAACATGAATGAAGCTTCAGGTGAGCTAAAGCAATACATTTCAAAACTTGAAGAAGAGAATGGAGAAGTAAAATGATAAAATTATTTTTAGCAGTTTTTATTTTAGCTGTATCAACTATCTCTTTCGCTGATAACAATGATGAAATTATTGAAGGCCCAAAAGTGAATCAAGATGGAAAAAAAATTATCTATACTTACAAACAATTTGAAAAGTTTGATTTTGATGACCTAACCATTGAGGGTGAGGCCGGTGCTCCAAATGATATCTCTGTTTCATCGATGCATGAAAGGCCATATTCAAATCGACTTCCTTATAGAAAATCTTTTACGGTTGAGATTAAAAAAGGGATAGAGCGGGTTAGATAAGCTTAAAAAAAGCCACAAAAACTGGTCATGTCTTGATTAAAATTTACTTAGATGGTTGGCGTATTATCAGACACTTAGATCTATAATTAGGCTAAGCTCTCACTTTCCATTTATAATGAGTTTATGGCCAGATTTGATTACTATCGAGCTTATCTTTTTCAGTCTAAAGTGAGAGTGTCCTTGCTCTTATCGTTTGTATTTTTAATTTCATATCAAGTCGTAACTGGATTTAATCTTTTTGAAGACTACTTACTCGCTTTGATTTTTGTTTTATTTCTAAATGATCAGTTTTTAAAAATTAAATCTCCACGAAAAATTCAGCTAGATGATTCAGAAGTGAGGACTAGAAATGCTGTGAGCTTAGTCATCATTTTAATTTTATGTCTTCCATTTATTCTTGAATTTTTTAATGTAAAACAAGAGGTCGAATTCTTTATTTATAAGCTTGGATTTATTTTGTGGGCGCAAATTTTTTTACTTGATGCTTTTTATCATTACAGGGAAACACACTCGAAAAAATGGCTCTTATTTGCAAATACTGCGATGTTTTTAATTGTCTTTGGAGCTTTTTTGATTTAACTCTTTTTTATAGATAATTTTCTGGGAATAGATTTCTTTCAATACCCTCAATAAAGATATGTATACATTTAATATGAATTTCTTGAATTCGATCACTAACTGATGAGTTAACGACAATTGGAACATCGACCATTGATTTTAATTTTCCGCCGCCTTTTCCAAGAAGCCCTATAACTTTAAGCCCCTTGGTTTTTGCAATGTTGACAGCATTGATTATATTTTCTGAATTACCGGAAGTTGAAATGGCCAAAAGCACATCGCCTTTTGTCCCCCATGCTTCAATATATTTTGAAAAAACAAAGTTGTATCCATAATCATTTGCAACGCAAGTGAGATGGCTTGGATCACTGATTGCGAGTGCCGGAAGGGCCCTTCGCTCTTTTCGGAAACGGCCGGTAAGTTCTTCAGCGAAGTGCATAGCATCGCACATCGATCCCCCATTCCCACAAGAAAAGGCCTTGCCTTGATGATTAAAAGCATGAACAAAAAGTGAGATTGCAGAATTTATATTTTCTACGTTTTCTTTTGAGCCTAAAAAATCTTTTAATACATTTTCAGCTTCTTTAAGTGAATGATCGATGTGCGATAACATTTTTTATGCAAGCTCTTCTAAAGTTTTTTTAATTTCTTCTTTAGTTTGTACACCAACTAGAGTTTTTGCTGCTTGGCCATTTTTAAAAAAGATCATTGTTGGGATTCCGCGAATTCCATATTTTTGTGCTAATTCTGCGTTGTCGTCAACGTTAACTTTTAATACTTGAGCTTTTTCACCAACTTCTTTTGCGACTTCATCAAGAATTGGTCCAAGAGTTCTACAAGGGCCACACCATTCTGCCCAAAAATCAACCAGCACTGGTTTGTTAGATTTGATTACATCTGAATCAAAATTCGCTACGTCGGTTTTATTAACTGATCCCATATGGACTCCTTTGTTTTTAAATTAGTAATATATCCTACAATAGCACTTTGGGTGTGGAAACTTAAATTTTTTTCCGCTTTGCATTTTAGTCTAGTGTCACTAAACTAATCATATATGGATCGAAAATATCTGCTTGAAAAAGCAATAAAAGTGGCCAAACTTTCGAGATTAATTGCCAAGGCGATTGATCTTGGAATCGTTTTTTCTTTACCATTTCTTTTTCAGTTTTTTGGCCTTTATCAAATAGGTTTATATTTAGGCATTTTATATATTTCGATATGTGATGGAATGAATGCTGGCCAATCGTATGGTAAAAGATTTATGGGATTTGCTGTAAAATCTTTAGAGGATGGCTCGCCATGTTCGTATAAGCAATCCTTTGTTAGAAATATGCCTTTTATTTTTCCATTAATTTTAGGAATTGTGCCTTTTTGGGGATGGATCTTTGGCAGTCTACTAGGACTTACACTTGTCGGTATCGAACTTTATTTATTGTACAATTTAGACTCAGGCCATCGTCTTGGCGATGTGATGGCCGATACTTCAGTTATGGCCGGTGATGACAATTTTATCGGCGTAAAAAAGAGAAAGACAAGTTGGTTTGCATCGAATACAACTGGATCAATTTAAAAATCTAATAGGAAATCAATATGTCCAAAAAACGATTAATCATTGTCGATGTATCGAACTTTATTTTTAGGGCCTTCTTTGCGATTCGGCCAATGAATGCACCTGACGGAACTCCTACCAATGCAGTTTACGGAATGTTTACGATGCTTTTAAAGCTTATCTCAGATCACAGACCAACTCATATTTTTCTTGCACGTGATACCAAGGGCGGCTCCTTTCGAAATGAACTATATGTGGATTATAAGGCCAATCGAAGTGAACCACCCGAAGACCTTGTTCCGCAGTTTTCTCTTATTGAAAAACTAATTAACAAAATGAATTTGCCTACTTTTTCTCACGATAAATTTGAAGCCGACGACATTATTGGCTCAGCCGTAATACAATGGAAAAAAGAATTTGATGAAATTTATATTGCCTCTGGTGATAAAGACTTAATGCAATTTGTAGGTGAGAATGTCTACTTACTAGATACGATGAAAGATAAGCTTTACAGTACTGAAGATGTCTTTATAAAGATGGGAGTTTATCCAAGTCAAATTGTAGATTACCTCTCAATTGTCGGTGATAGCTCAGATAATATTCCAGGGATGAAGGGGATAGGTGCAGTAGGGGCTTCAAATTTATTAAAAGAATATGGAACTTTGGAAAAAATTATCGAGAATAAAGAAAAGCTGAAAGGTAAAAAAGTTATCGATGCTTTTTCCAATTATGTAGATAGTGCCTTATTATCAAAAAAACTGGTCCAGATTATTACGGATGTAGAATTAGGGCATTCAAGTGATGAAACGAAATTGCATTTTTATCCTTCGCAAGAGTTAGAACTTTTTTTAAAAGAGTTAGGATTTAAATCTGCTTTGGTAAAAATTCAAGAGATGCGGTTTCAGGCACATTTAGCAAGTCAGTCAGATAAATCAATGACTGAAAAAGATAATCTTCCAATTGAAAGTCCTCTTTTTCAGTTTCAAACAGTCTCAAAAATAACCCTTAAAGAAGTAAAAACCGTTGATGATTTTAAAGAAATTATCAAAAGTGAAATTAATATTGCAATTTATCCAATTTACTCTGAGGGAGATATTTATTCTAAAACATTACTGAAATTGTATTTTGCTACTTCAACAAGCGAGGTAAATGTTGTTGAATCAAGTATTGCTAATGATATTTTTCAATCTCTTGTATCAAATAAAAATTTGGTAATTATTTCTGAAAACATTAAAAGAGATTATTTATATTCGCTTATTTCAGAGTTTTCATTTGATGCCTCATTCTTTGATGTTGGCATGGCACACTTTAATATTAATGCTAGTACAAGACATGATATTGATACTATTTCAAAAGAATTTTTAGATTTGGATTTGTCGAGTGATGAAAACATTGCAAATGCCGAAAGAGCAAAAGCATTGTTTGATTTAAAAGAATATTTTGAAAAAAAATTGGAAGATTTAAATTTGACTAAAATTTTTAATGAAATTGATTTGCGAATTATTCCAGTTTTGGCCCGGATGGAAAAAGTTGGAGTTTCGTTAAATCCAAATTATTTGATTGATTTTGAAAAAGAATTAGAAAGTAAGTTACATGAAATAGAGGAAAAAATTTTTGAATTAGCTGGTGAAAGTATAAATTTGAATTCTCCAAAACAAGTAGGGGCCCTCTTGTTTGATAAACTACAATTGCCAGTAATTAAAAAGACCAAGACGGGATATTCAACTGACGCAGAAGTTCTAGAAGAGCTTGACGGCATGAATTTGAGTGAGATTCCTGGTTTGATGCTTACGCATCGTGAATTCGGAAAAATTCTTTCAACTTATGTTAAAGCTTTACCGGAATTAGTTAATCAAAAAACAAAACGTATTCATACAACTTATAATTTAACCGTTGCTCAGACCGGACGGCTTTCATCAGTAAATCCTAACCTTCAAAATATCCCGATTAGAAGTGAGATGGGACAAAGAGTAAGAAAAGCATTTATTGCCAAACCGGGACTCGTTTTATTGTCTGCTGACTATTCTCAAGTTGAGCTTCGCTTGTTAGCTCATTTTTCACAAGATCCTACTATGTTAAGAAGTTTTAAAGACAACTTGGATATTCATGCTCAAACAGCATCAGAAGTGCTTGGCATTCCTTTAGGAGAGGTTAAAAGTAATGATCGTGCAATGGCAAAAACTGTAAATTTTGGATTGATGTATGGGCAGAGTTCTTTTGGACTTGCTCAAACATTAAAGATTTCACGAACAGAGGCAAAAAATTATATTGATAAATATTTTAATCGTTTCAGTTCAATAAAAAAATTCTTAGATACTTTAAAAGAGAGTGCAGAACAATCAGGATATGCTATTACACTTCATGGAAGAAAACGTCTTTTGCCAGATATATATTCAGAAAATCGGACAATTAAGGCCCAGGCTGAGAGAATGGCCATCAATAGTCCAATTCAAGGGACGGCCGCAGATATAATCAAGCTGGCCATGATTTCGATTGATAAAAAATTTAATGAGCTCAATTTTAAGTCAAAGATGCTTTTACAGGTTCACGATGAATTAATTTTTGAGGTTCATGAAGAAGAGCTGAATCGAGTTAAAGAAATTGTGAAAAATGAAATGGAAAATGTCGTTAATTTAACTGTACCGCTTTCAGTTTCGATGGGAGTTGGAATTAATTGGTATGATCTAAAATAATTATGCGTAAGGTTTTAGTTTTTCAACATGTAGCAAATCGAATTCTTGGAACTCTTGATCCAACGCTGAGAGAACGAAAGCTTAAAATTCGTTATATCAATTATGAACGTACTCCAAATGAGCATCCGACTGTTGATCGCTATAATGGATTGATTATTCTTGGTGGTCAGATGGGAGTCTATGAGGCCGATCAATATCAGCATATTAAAGTGGAATTAAAAGTAATCGAAGAAGCGCTAAAAAAAAATATTCCAGTACTAGGGATATGTTTGGGGGCACAACTTATTGCTCAAGTTTTAGGTTCACCTGTTCGAAAGCATTCAGAAAGAGAAATTGGTTGGTATGATGTTCAGTTCAATGATCTTGCCTTAAGTGATCCCTTGTTTTCACATTTTAATCAAAGTGAGAAGATATTTCAGATTCACGGTGATACTTTTGATATTCCAAAATCTGCTTCACAATTGGCCTCTACCAAAACTTGCAATTCTCAAGCGTTCAAATATGGCGAGAATGTCTATGGCCTTCAATTTCATTTGGAGGTGGATCAGGCAATGATCTTAAGATGGCTTTCAGATGCGAATAATTTAAAGTGTATTTTAGATTCTGAAGGCCGTTTTTCAATTGATCAAATTAAGCATGATACTGAGCTTTATTTGGCCAGATCTTTAGATTTATCTCTTCAGACATTCGCTCGATTTGTCGATCTTTTTCCTATGAAAAAAAGGCCAATTATTTTAGGGTCTGACCATGCAACACCTTTAAAAAGGCCTAAAATACAAGGATAACATTGGAAAACTACGTAATTTACCTTATGTGCTAAAAATAAATCTTTGAGTTTGCCCTTGACACTAATCCGTCTGCTATTAGATTGTTGTTGTTAATTTTTTATCAAAAATAATGCAGGAGGGAAATCATGCAATTAAGACCATTACAAGACAGAGTAGTAGTTCAAAGACTAGATGAAGAAACAAAAACAGCTGGTGGGATTATTATTCCAGATAACCACACTGAAAAACCGGCCCAAGGTAAAATTGTTGCGGTTGGAACAGGGTACAGACTTACTGATGGCTCAGTTCGCGCGCTTGATGTAAAGATTGGTGATACTGTTATTTTTGGAAAATATACAGGGACGACAGTAAAAGTTGAAGGTAAAGAGCTTCTTGTTATGAAAGAAGAAGAAATCTTAGGCGTACTTCACTAATTTAAATACAAACAAATTTTTATAAAAAAAATAGGAGTTACAAATGGCTAAAGAATTAAAATATTCAGAAGATGCAAGAACATTAATTTTAAACGGTGTTAATCAGTTAGCTAACGCTGTAAAGGTTACACTTGGACCAAAGGGAAGAAATGTTGTTATTCAAAAATCTTTTGGTGCACCTCATATCACAAAAGATGGTGTCTCTGTTGCTAAGGAAATTGAGTTAGAAAATAATTTTGAAAATATGGGCGCTCAAATGGTTAAAGAAGTTGCTCAAAAAACAAACGAAGATGCAGGTGATGGTACAACTACTGCAACTGTATTAGCTCAAGCTATTTACAAGGAAGGCGTGAAGCTTGTTTCTGCTGGCCACAACCCAATGGATTTAAAAAGAGGGATTGATTTATCAGTAGAAAAAATCGTTGCAAAACTTAAAGATATGTCAAAACCAGTTAAGACATCTGAGGAGATTGCACAGGTTGGAACCATTTCTGGCAATAACGATACAGAGATTGGGAAATTACTTGCAGAAGCAATGTCAAAAGTTGGAAACAATGGTGTAATTACAATTGAAGAGTCAAAAACTGCAGAAACAGAATTAAACGTAGTAAAAGGAATGCAGTTTGATCGTGGTTACCTTTCTCCGTATTTTGTGAATAACCCAGAAAAAATGGAAGTCGTTTTTGAAAACTGTAATTTATTAATTACAGATAAGAAGATTTCTTCAATGAAAGAATTGCTTCCTATACTTGAAAAAACAGTTCAGTCTGGAAGACAACTTTTAATTATTGCAGAAGACATTGAAGGCGAAGCTTTAACTACATTAGTGGTTAATAAACTTAGAGGTACGATTCAAGTAGCGGCCGTTAAAGCTCCTGGTTTTGGTGATAGAAGAAAGGAAATGCTAAAAGATATCGCTGTTTTAACTGGTGCAACTGTTATTTCTGAAGAATTGGGAATGTCGCTTGAAACTTCAGGACTTGAAGTTATCGGTACAGCAAAAAGAGTAACAATTGATAAAGAAAACACTACAATCGTAGATGGAAATGGAAATAAAACTGAGGTTCAAGCACGTGTAGCTGCGATTAAAGCTCAAATTGCTGAAACGACTTCTGATTACGACAAAGAAAAATTAAAAGAAAGACTTGCTAAATTAGATGGTGGTGTTGCTGTAATTAAAGTTGGTGCACCAACTGAAACAGAAATGAAAGAAAAGAAAGATAGAGTAGAAGATGCATTAAATGCAACAAGAGCTGCAGTTGAAGAAGGAATTGTTGTTGGTGGTGGGTCTGCTCTTTTACACGCTTGCTCTGTTTTGGATTCTTTAAAAGGAAGAAATGAAGAAGAAAATTTTGGTATTAGAATTATTAGAAGAGCACTTGAAGAACCTCTAAGACAAATTGCAACAAATGCTGGCCTTGAAGGGTCAGTGGTTGTTAATGAAGTTAAGAATGGAAAAGATGCTAACTTTGGATTTAACGCTCGTGATGAAAAATATGAAAATCTAGTTGCAGCTGGAATTATTGACCCAACTAAAGTTGTTCGTTCAGCTCTTCAAAACGCTGCTTCTGTTGCGGGCCTTATGCTTACAACAGAAACAATGATTGCGGAACTTCCAAAAGCTGAATCTGCACCGGCGATGCCAGGCGGAATGGGCGGAATGGGAGGAATGGGCGGAATGATGTAATTCATTCTCTCTATTTTTATTTATTTTGTGATGAGGGAGTCGAAAGACTCCCTTTTTTATTTTAGAAATCGAAAGGTTAATCTAGAATCTATTTATGAAAAATTTAGAAGTTAGAATTTTGAAAAAAGATGATTATTACTCATGGAAATGTTCACATCAGAATCAAGAAGAAGATCAGGGAAGGTGGGATCATTATTTGCGTACAAACGATCTAAGTAGAAAAAATTTTAATAATTTAATTAAGCGGCAAAATATTGGAATAAAGAAAGGGACTAGGTTTGAGTATAGTATTTTTTTTAAGCAAGAGTATGTCGGAATGATTGTTGCTTCAGAGGTAATAAGAGGAATTAATCAATCAGCTTATCTTGGTATTGCGATTTTAAATCAGTACTGGGGAAAAAGTATTGCCTCTAATTCTGTTCGAATGTTTTTAAAAATTGCTTTTAAAGAACTTAACTTACATCGTCTAGTTGCTGGTATTGAACCAAAAAACAAGAGATCCTTAGTTGCCATTAAGGCCTTGGGGTTTAGACGAGAAGGAATTAGTCGTAAAACTGTTTTTTTACATAATGAGTGGCTTGATTTAATTCAATATTCAATTACGAGTGAAGATGTAGGGATAAAATATAAATGGAAGAAATAAAATACCAAGGGAAATACATGAAGGTAACCGAAGAGGTTATCGAGGGAATAAACTGGGAAAGATGCTATCTTCGAGATGGTGTAATTATCTACGCTGTCGATGAAGATGGTAAGTTTATTTTAATACGTGAAAAAAGACCTCATGAGAGTGAGTATATTAGATTGAGATTTCCGGCCGGGCACTTAGAAGAAGGTTTATCAATTATTGAGAATGCTAATAAAGAACTGCGTGAAGAAATTGGTTTGCGTGCAAAAAAAATGGAAATGTTTTTTCAGTTAAAATCGAGTGGAACTGTTAATAATACTGTTTCTTTTGTTTTGGCCGAAGAGCTTGTGCTTGATCCGCTTTTAAATCCAGATGGAGATGTTATCGTTTCAATTGAGCGTTTTACTTATGATGAGCTAATGAGCAAGATTTTAAATGACGAATTGAGATGGTCAACTGCTGTTTTAGGATTTTTACGACTTCACCATTTCAAGAAGTTAAAGCAATAGTCATTTAACTTATACTGCATACAATTTTTTGACTCTTTTTGGTGTCAAAATGTCTAATTTAAAATCTAAGCATTGATTTACTCATGAATGTATTTTGGCATTTTAAATGCAGATTAAGGTTTGACAGTCACGGTGGACTGTTAATTAGGAGTAAACTAATGTCAAACTTTAGGAAGAAGTCATTTTTAACAGCATTATCAATCTCTTTTGTTCTCCATTTATTTGTTTTTGTTTTTACTAAAACTAGGTCTACTGATACTTTTGTTGGCAGAGTTCAAAAAATAGACATTATTGAAAAAGGCCTTTTTCCTCAAGGAAAAATCAAGTTTAAAGACCTGAATCAGAATAAAGAAAAAGTTGTCCTTCTAGTAAAAAATGAAGTTAAAAAATTTAAAGTTGGAAAAAACTATCAAGTAAAAGTTCAGGGCAATTGGCTTTTATCTAAGATTTAATCTTTAACATAATAAATATTTTTTTCTACTTTATCTTGCTTAAGATAATAATCCGTTTCACTTTTTAATGAATGATTAACAAGATCTGCACCATTAAAAAGTTTATTGAATATTACTCTCATGATTGGATTTTTTCCAAGATAGTAACCGTGATCACCAACTAAAATTTCAGAGAGGTCAATGTAATTAAAATGCTTTACTGTGCGTTTTTTTACATCTTGCTTTCTTGATGGAAAGTTGTCAAAACCTAGACCTAATCGATAGGTCATGGGCCTTTTGTGTGTTAGATCAAGTATGTAAGATAGAAGTAGAACAGTATCACGATTGTTCAT
The DNA here is from genome assembly GCA_964583925.1 of uncultured Bacteriovorax sp. GTDB lineage: Bacteria > Bdellovibrionota > Bacteriovoracia > Bacteriovoracales > Bacteriovoracaceae > Bacteriovorax. The sequence continues at coordinate 38,750 of CAZOXW010000009.1, read as the reverse complement.
CATTATATAATTTGCTCCTGCAAGATGAAATGATGATAGCCAGTCCATGTGCGAATTCATTGGAACATCTGCACCAACAGAGACAAATGTATCAAATAGTTTTAAATCTTCTATTTCCCTTTCACTGTATTCTTTATTCATATAATTTTTTTCAACGAGAAATTTCAATATTAAATTTCCCATACTGTGACATAGTAAGTTTATTTTTTTATTAAGCAGTGGATGATCTTCGCGAAATTTTTTTATTATTTCAAAAGACTCCATTAATGATTCGCTAGCAATTTCAGCATTTTTTACAGGTCTAGTGATTAGGGTGTCATAGGAATCCCAGTGAAACATGATTACTTTCACACCATAGTTTTTTTCAAGTTTTGGAATTTTGACCAATTCATCTATTAATTCACGTTTTCTGCCATGTACATAGAAGAGAATATTTTGGTCAGCATATTTAGAATTGTAATATTCTAAAATTGAGTAGAGGTCTGAAATAGGTCGAGGATTGTTACTTTCAATAGTGTAAAGCTCGACACTTCCCCAAATTTGTGTGGTAATTAAAAACTGCAATAATAGTAGACTAAAATATTTCATGGTAAATTTGTCGGATTTCTAAAAAAAAGCTTTAATTTTTGTTTTTTAGAGTCAAAAAAATGAAGAAAGAATGGTTTTTTGACACCTGGTAGGGCCAAAAAGTTCATCAAAAATTGGTGGTTGGTGATATTTTGGAAACTTAGTATGATGATTTTAGGCCTTAAATTTGGCATTTGAAATGCAATAGCTTAAGTAAGAGGCAAGAGATTAGGATGATCTCTTAAAAAAACTCAAGGAAGAAAAAGGAGCTTTAGGATGAAGCAAGTTTTGATAAAAAAATTAATTCTACCTCTTTCAATGATCTTTTTTTCTTCAAATGCTTTCTCTACTTCTCAATTTGCGTTCACTTGTCCTGACAAATTTATTGCTACAGTTACAAATGTAGAAGATGTTTACAGCAGCGGCTTTCCAAAAATTGAAGTAAGTTTTCAAATCATCCAGAAAATTAAAGGTGGTGACTTTGAAAATAAAAAAATCCAAGTGGTGAAAGATGGGCCAGTGGATTTTCAAACTGGATCAACTTATACAGTTGAAATGCGCGATGGATGGCTATGTAATGCAGCGGTTTTAAGTAACATTTAAAAGTCTTTCCATGGATGGATCGACTTTAAATCACATAATTTTTTACAAGGATGTAAAAAGTGATTTTATCAAAAAAATTGGCCATAAGTATCCCCCTCTCACTTATGGCCATTTTCTTTAGCCTAAGGCTTGAGGCCTATTCTTTTACTTCTGATTATCAGAAAGGTTTTTACTGGAGAAGTTTTCCAGTAGTAATGAAAAGATTTGCAGCTTCAGGTGCAGATGCAAATTATCTACAGACATTGGCCGATCAAGCAGTGAATGAGTGGGAATCGTCGGTAGGGCAAAATATTTGGTCGCTAGATGCAGTTTCTAATTCAACAAATTATAGTGGAAATTATATTCGATGGTCAGAAAACTTTGGCGCAGAGACAGGCTATGATCCGAGTTCAACTTTGGCCGTTACAATTCGCTACAATAGAGGAACATTTTTTGAACAAGTTGTGATCATTTTAAATGGTGGAATCTCTTACTTGAGACAAAATTGGGGAAATTCATTAAAAACAACTCTGATTCATGAGATCGGGCATACGATTGGTTTGGATCATTCAACTAACACAAATGCAATTATGTATCCTAGCCTTGGAAGTGTAACCAGCTTACAATCAGATGATATTCAAGGGATGTCTGCATTAATTTCAGATACGATGTACCGCCAGCAAACAGGATATAGCTCACCATACTCTGCTAGCTCGGAATCAAAGCAGGTTGTTCCTGCTTGCGGGACAATTGAAGAAATTAATAGTGGTCCAGGTTCTGGAGGAGGAGCGGCAAGTAATTTTATTGGTGCACTCATCATTGGGTTTATTTTAAGTCTTGGATATAAGTACTCAAAGAATAGCAGACAGGTTTACTCGAGAATTAAATTCTAAATTTTGTTTATTTTTTTCCGATAGAAAGTTATGGAAAAAAATACAACAAATATCAATTACATTTTTTATCTTCAAACCAAAGACGAACTAGAAAGTTCTTACTTTATGCTGGCAGAGATCTTTGCCAAATTAAATATCAACCTTCTCCCTATAATGGTGTCTGAGCTAAATGCATTAGATAAGACCCATAAAAATCATTTGATCGTTTTTAGAAATGATTTGACGAGTGGAATGATTTTTAATCAATTAAGAAGAACTTTTATTGATTTAGCTTTGAATTCAGGTAGAATTCATCTTTACGATGTTAGTTCATTTTCTGAAATTGAAATAGCTCAAAAATTGACAGGAAAAGAAATTTATAAATTTATTCCGCTACCAGCGAATATTAGGCAAGTGGCCATGAATATTGCTGTAGACTATTTTAAAGATTGAAATAAACAAGAAGAGTGGCCGGGCGGAAAGAGGGCAAAGTTGCCTTCAATGAATACTGAAAATTAGCTAATTTATGAAAGTACATATAAGTGAAGAATCACAACGAATGTTGATGCTGTTAAAGCTCGATGCAAAACGCTTGTTTGAAAGAGTTAAGTATCGAGCACCAGAGTATCTCTCAGAATTTTCTCTAAAAAGATCAAGAGAACATTTTCGCGATATATTTAAAAATCGCTATGATGAAGTTGTGATAAAAGAGTTAATGCTTTGTGGACAAGAAGTAATCGTTGGTCTCGATCAATTTTATACTAAAGTCGATGAGATGCGCTGGTATTTAAATCATACTCAAGATATGCCAAACAGAGTTGATGATAAAATTCATTCACACATACGAGAGCTAGAGGGCCTTTATACGACTTTGAATCTTTATATTGATTGTGAAATGGGATTGGGAAAATCAGATGAATAATAAGCGCAATCTGATTCTTTTTTTGCTTGTATTGGCCATTCCTTTTGCCTTGTCATCTCAAACAAGGAAGGCAATACCTGCTGGGCGTTTTGAGGCCCTCTCTGGAATAAAAACCGGAAGACAGAAAAATATTACAGAAAATTCAACTTCTGTTCACAGTTTAATTATCGAAGAGCTTGAAAAAAATCTACCTAACGATAGGCGAGAGTATTTTTATTATAAAAATTCTCAATATGATTTTAACTTCAGCACTTTAATCCCTCAGAAAGATTTTAAAGAGAGTGTTGGGGCTGAAAAAAATGTAGATTTTTTAATTACAGACAATTTAAAAAAAGACTCTGAAAAATTGAAATATTTAACAAAGTCAGGCTTAATTTTATTCATTTCAGGGCAAGACTTAAAAGAAAACCTATCAGTCATATCTCCTTATGAGCTTATTTTGTATCAAGTATCTGGCAAAGATAACTTCTATCTTTTAAAAAACAAACTAAAATAGTCAGCGAAATATCTAACTATATTTTTCCTATTTCTATTTTTAAGTCTTCAGTAGAAAATAGATATATGATTAATCTGTTTTTAATTTTCCAATTGTTTTTTGGATTTAGTTCATGGGCCGAAAGTTCAGAGGCCGGTTTTTTTTCAGGTCGAATTTCTAAAATAAATTATGAGATAAAAACGGTAAGAATTAGAGTTGATTTTGATAATGTGAAATATATCAATGTAAAAGATCGTTTAGAATTTTGGGAAGAAAAAAATTCAACTTTTAAATGTCGTGGTGTCGTTCTTGGTCGCGCTTCAGATTATATTTTGATTAAGGTTCCAGAGATGAGCTATTGTATTAAGCAAATATATTTTAGCACTGGAGCTTATTTTAAATTCCATAGTGAGGATTTAGTAAATAATATTAAAATGGGCCGGGAAGTTGTCTCAATTTTACTAAAGAAGCGTCAGGCAGTGGTGGGTCAGATGGAGATGAGAAATCGAGACATAATAACTCATGCAGAGCGAGTGAATGCGATTAATGCAAGATATCAATCGTTGCGTGAAAAACTAGATGAAGAATGGCGCAAGGAGTTGTTTGGTCTTGAGGAAGATAGAACTTACGCTTTAAGGTCTTTTAAAGATTTAGAGCGACGAAAGGATGAGATAGATCAAAAATTAGAACTCTATAAAGTTAAAGATGAAAATCTTACACTTGATCGGTGGTCATTAGACACCAATCTCTATTATAAAAAATAATTGAACAAAGCATTCTAATATTCTACACTTTCATATTCTTATATGAGGTGAAGATATGACGAAACAAAAATCTTTGAATTTATTTACTGCCTTTTTCTTTAGTTTATTTATTTCGACAATTGCATGCGCAGCTGGCAACGCCAATGCGCCTCAAGGTGGCGATTTTAAAATAAACCTTGGTGATGCACCAACAACTTTAAATGTTTTATCATCGACAGATGCTTATGCCTCTGACGTTCAAAGCATGATCGTTGAGACTTTACTAACGAGAAATCCAGATACTAGAGAATGGGAAGCCCACCTTGCAAAGGAGTGGAAAATTTCAAAGGATGGAATGACTTTTGAATTTACTCTTCGTGATGGTGTAAAATGGCACGATGGAAAACCACTAACGATTGAGGATGTAAAATTTTCATTTGATGCTATCGTTGATCCGAGCAATAAATATAAAACAGCACATTTAAAGCCATATTACGAAAACATTAAATCTGCCGAGATCGTTGCGCCTAATAAAATTAAATTCACGGCCGGAAAACCTTACTTTGATAATTTTTCAGTTGTTGCAACTTTAAATATTGTTCCGTCACATCTTTATAAAAATCCTTCTAAAGAGCAGGAAAAATTATTAAATAAAACTTTAGTTGGTACAGGGCCATACACGTTATCGAGTTTTGATCGCGCCAAGAGTATTATTTTAAAGAAAAATGCTGGTTGGTGGGGCAATGCAGTTCCGACGAAAAAAGGAATTCATAACTTCAATTCAATTACAATGCGTTTTATTAAAGAAAATGCCGTTGCGATTCCGACACTTGAAAAGGGCGACATTGATTATATTGGCTTGGGAGCAGAAGATTATATGAAAAAAACTTCTGGCCCAAAATGGGGAAAAGAAGTTTTAAAAATTAAGACTCAAAATAAGCAAGCAAGAGGTTATGCTTTTGTTGGTTTTAATTTAGATAATCCAATGTTTGCATCAAAGAAAACAAGACAGGCAATGGTGCATTTATTTAATAGAAAAGAAATGATTAAAAAATTTCTATTCGACTTATCTCTTCCTGCACTAGGGCCATTGTATCAGCAAAGTGAGTATGCTGATACGAGCGTAAAAGGTTTTGACTATGATCCAAAAATTGCCCTCAATTTATTAAAAGAAGATGGATGGGCACTTGAAAAAGGCGATAAAGTTTTATCAAAAATGATTTCTGGTAAAAAAGTTTTTCTAAGTTTTACAATTCTTGAACCAGATCCTGAATTTGTTAAATATCTGACGATCTTTAAAGAAGATGCTAAGCAAGCTGGAGTTGATGTCAACGTTAAAAACATTGAGTGGAACGCATTTATTAAGCTTTTGGATGAAAGAAAATTTGAAGCCGTTCGACTTTCTTGGTCTGGTGGCGACATCGATTGGGATCCAAAGCAAATTTGGCATTCAAGTTCAATCGCAAATCAAGGATCGAATTTTGTAGGATACAATAATCCAACCGTTGATAAATTAATTGATGAAGCTCGTGTTATTATGGACAAAAAAGAACGTATCAAGAAGTTAAAAGTTGTTTTTAAAACAATTGCAGACGATGTGCCATACATCTTCCTATTTAATGGTAAGTTCATGTTTTATGCCCACACAGCAAGAATTGGAAAACCAAAAGATACTTTTCAATATACAATTGGATCAGATTACTGGTGGATCTCAAAATAATTCGAGTCGCCTCATAAGGAGTCCTTTTGTTAACTTATATACTTAGAAGATTAATGATTATGATCCCGACTCTGGTCGGGGTCACAATCGTTTCATTTGCAATCATAAATCTTGCCCCTGGAAGTCCTATTGAACAAAAAATTCAACAAATGAAGTTTGGTGGTATGGGGCGAGAAAATAGCAATAGCAGTTCAAGTAGCAAGAGTAGTGGAGTCTCGGAGGAAGTGATCGAGGCCTTAAAGAGGCAGTATGGTTTTGATAAACCAGTACACATTCGATATTTAATCTGGCTTAAAAATATTTCAAAGCTTGATTTTGGTGAAAGCTTTACTTATGAGGAGCCCGTTATTGATGTCATCGTCAGTAAGTTTCCTGTCTCTTTACAGTTCGGAATTATTTCACTCATTTTGTCTTATTTAGTTTGTGTCGTTCTTGGAGTCGTAAAGGCCGTTAAGCATGGAGGAACTTTTGATTATATCTCAAGCTTTTTCCTTTTTGTGACATATTCTATTCCTGGATTTATGTTGGCCATATTGTTAATTGTTTATTTTGCAGGAGGACGTTTTTACGACTGGTTTCCTATCGGTGAGCTTTATTCAGACAACTATATGGATTTAGATTTTTGGGGAAAAGTAGTTGATCGTGTTCATCATTTCATATTGCCACTTATTTGCTACATGATTGGCTCATTTACCGTTTTAACAATGTTAATGAAAAATTCACTTCTAGATGAAATAAAAAAAGATTACATACGAACAGCAAGAGCAAAAGGTTTGAGTGAGTCGATTGTTTATTTAAAGCATGCTCTAAGAAATGCTTTAATTCCAATTGTTACAGGAATTGGAGGATTTTTAGCTGTTTTTTTTGCAGGTTCATTATTGCTAGAAAGTATTTTTCAATTAGATGGGATGGGGCTTTTAGGTTACAAGTCGATTTTGCAAAGAGATTATAATGTTATTATGGGGCTCATTTTTATTCAAAGCGTGCTCCTTCTTATTGGTAACTTAATTAGCGACCTAGCATATATAGTCGTTGACCCAAGGATAAATTTCGAATGATTGAAGGAAAATTAATAAAGAATGAACTAAGTAAGAAGCGTTGGAGAGTTTTTAAGGCAAACTATACGGCGGTTATATCTTCAATTGTTTTATTTGTGCTTGTTATTGCCACTTTTGTCTCACCGTTAATTGCCAACAATAAACCAATTCTTTTACGCCACCATGGAAAAGTCTATTTCCCTACTATAGTTGATTACGATGCAGCCGAATTTAATTTAACTGACCGCTTAGACATCGATTATAAAGAATTAGAAATGGGGCAAAATGATTTTGCTCTGTGGCCTATCATTCAATGGGATCCCTTTGAAAGCAATTCAAAAGTAGATACCTATCCATCACCACCAAGTTCTTCAAATGTAATGGGAACCGATGACCGCGGGCGAGATGTTTTTACGCGATTACTGTATGGATTTAAATACTCCATTGGATATGCTGTTGCAGTCTGGATTATATCTCTTGTGATTGGAACAATCCTCGGTGGAACTATGGGGTTTTTTGGTGGAAAATTTGATTTTATATCTCAACGGATTGTAGAAATTTTATCTTCAGTTCCTCAATTTTTTCTATTAATTATTTTAATTTCTATTTTTTCACCTTCGCTTTATATGTTAATTTTTATTACGTGTGTTTTTTCGTGGATTGGAATTTCATATTACGTTAGGGCAGAATTTTTAAAAAATAGAAATCGAGAATTTGTAGAAGCAGCACGCTCCTTAGGAGCAAGTAATTTTCAAATTATTTTTAAGCACATTTTACCCAATTCTCTTACTCCGATTATTACATTTGCACCTTTTACAATCGCTGGTGAAATTGTTGGCCTTGCATCTTTAGATTATTTAGGTTTTGGTTTACAAGTCCCAACACCAAGTTGGGGAGAGCTATTAGCACAGGCACAAAAAAATTACACTATTGCTTGGTGGCTTGCACTCTATCCATCACTTGCTTTATTTACCGTCTTAACTCTTTTAAATTTTATTGGCCAAGGAGTTAGGGACGCAATGGACCCAAACTCTATTTAAAAGGCTTGATGATAATCTAAACTTATTGTTCGGCCGCCATTATAATAGCCCCAAGTTTCTTCAAAACTTGAGTTTAGTAAATTTAATATATTTAAAGTTGCATTGCTGAGTTCGTTAAAGTGGTATTGATATTTAAAATTCAAAGTATAAAAGGCCTGATTTATAGTGTCGTTTCCTAAATTATCTACATCTGGTGTTTTTCCTTTAAAGTTAATTCCTAGGTCGAACAAATTTTTATCACTTAATATATATTGATAGTTGAAGCTAGAATTAACACTAGGTCTTCTCGCTAATTTTTTTTGTTTATTAAGATCAAATGCATGAAGGATCGTGTTGCTGTTTTTAATTGAGCTAGCATTGTTAATTTGTAGCCTGTGATCAAGTTCAATCCCTCTTATAAAGGCCTTGCCAGCATTTTGATTTACGTAAGTGACTGGATGATAAGTAATACGATTGGAAAGATGAGTATAGAATAAATTTAACTCTAGATCATAAACATTAAAAATGTTTTTTCTTTCTATTCCAGTTTCTATACTTTTACTTTTTTCAGGTCGCAGGTTTTTATTACCATAGGTTGAATCATACAGCTGATTTATAGATGGTGCTTTAAAACCAGTAGAATATGCTAATTTGTAATAAGTTTGATCAATGGGCCTAATTATCCCAAGCTTATAGCTTTGATTTTCGTGATAAATTTCATGATAATCTTGTCGAAAGCCAACTTGTATCTCAAAAGATTGTTCAAGATATTTTTTATAATATGTTGAAAGGGCATAGCTGGTTAAATTTTTATTCATGGATTTTTCATCAAAAAACATGAGGTTTAAATTTAATTTATCATTATTTGTAAAAAGGAAGAAATGATCTGAGCTTATCTCTGAAAATGAGCCTTGAGCATAATAGCTTCCGTCATAGGTTTGACCAGAGTTTAAATTATCAAATGCTCTTCTTTTATAATAAGAGTTAGAAATTTGAGTTTTAAATGAATAGGTGTCATTCCATATTTTTTCATAATTAATATAGGAATATTGCGCTTGGTTTTTTGATTTGTAATTAGGATCGTCTGTTCCAGGTCCTCCACCTTTATCTAGGTCATTCTCGCTTTCTTTAAAGTCAATTGCAAAGTTAATGCTATCGACGGTTGAGAATTGATAGTTGGCCTTTAAATTTATTCCATAATTAAGGTGGCCATCTTTATCACTTGTTGGTGAGGGGTCTGTGCTTGCTGAATGCCCTTGACTCTTATTAATATGTACAGAGCTTGAAGTTTTTAGCTTGCTTGAAATTTCATTATGAGTTGAAGCATTTACACCCAATGTACTGTGAGTGTCTAAGTTGATCCCAATTTCATTATGTTTGCTTTTAATTTTTTTAGAATGAAGAATAATAACTCCTCCAATACTATTTGAACCATACAGATGTCCTTGGCTTCCTTTTAGAATTTCAATTGATTCTATTTCATTTAGATTAATATTGCTTAAATCAAATTGTTTATTAGGGTTACTAGGATCGTTTAGAATTACACCGTCTAATATGATGGTAGTGTGAGACGCATCAGTTCCTCGTAAGAATATAGAAGTTGTAGAGTTTTTAGTTCCGGACGAAGCAACTGTAATACTGCTGGAGGCCGAAAGAGCGTCCTTAAGGCTTAAGTTTTTAGACTTTTTTATTTCATCATTATTTATAACAATCTTTGAGTTTGAAGATTTTTTTAGTGATGTTTCAATTTTTTCTGCGGAAATGATAATGTCATCGCTAGAAGTTGAATTGGCAAAAATGTAGGTAGATCTAAGACAAAAAATTGAAAAAAACAAAATAGGAAATACAAATTTCATAAAGAAACCTCCGCGGGTAAATAATTTGCCTATTTGGATCTGACTTTACAGTTGCGGGACAGTGTAGGACTTTCACCTTGCTTCACTTAAATAGACTTTTTCATCATAAGAGAATTGAGCATAATAGGCAAGTCTTCTTTCGCATGCTATGATTCTATAATGATCAAATATTTTATACCGATATTATTATATTGCACCATCATACATGCTGATGAATGTAATTTAAGTAACCCAAAGTCTGTATTTAGGCCAAGGTATTCAAAAAATTTTTCAATTCACTACTATCAAGATTTTAAGCTTATTAAGTCAGGTGATTTTAATTATATAATTGGAGAAAAAATAAATGATATAATTAAAAAGTGCAATAATGTGATTTTTTTTAATAAGGGGCCACAGAGAGTTGCATTAAGCTCTACGAGTTTTATTCCAGCAGTAGAAAAAATTAATAAAGCACATTTGATTTTTGCTTTTCAGGGTAAGCAGTATATTTATTCAAATGCAGTCAATAAAAATTCTATTTCTAATTTTGGCTTTGAGTTTAAAGTTGAAGAGGCCTTAAGCTCTAAAATAGATACCGCATTTTTATATAGAGAAAATATTAAAAATCCAAACTTAATTGATGTCGCAAAAAAATTGGGAATTAATATTGTCTTTATCAATGATCATCTAGAGATTAATCCTCTAGCTAGGGCCGAGTGGATGATTTTTGAAGCTGCCTTTTGGGGAGAAGAGAAAAAATTAATTGAACATTTACAGGCCGTAGAGAAAAGATATTTTGAAGTAAAAAATAGTCCGGTCAAATTAAAAAAAGTTTTAGTTGGTTATATTCAAAATGGGCTATGGGTGAGCCCTGGAGGAAAGAGTGATTTTTCAACAATATTAAAAGATGCGGGAGCAACACTAATTTTTGATAGCAATAGTGAAAAAACAAATTATATTTCATTAGAAGAAGTTGCGATAAAGAGTAAAGAGGCCAGCATTTGGATATTAAATGGCGGAGTTCGCAAGCGTTCTGATTTACCAAATCATTATATTTATCAAAATTTAAGGCCATTACCTGCATTTAATTATGTTGGAAAACTAAGTGGAGCCGCGAATGATTATTGGGAATCTGGTGTAATGTCGCCAGATAGGCTAATTTTAAATTTAAGGCAGATAATCGAAAATGGTAAAGGTGATGGATGGTATACAAGGATATGAACTCCTATAGAAATAAGTTATTTTTTTTATTTTTAATTTGTATTGCGCTCATTGTATTTCATTTGATAGAGGGAGAGTCGGGAGCATTTGCAGGCCTTGAAGTATTTAGAGAACTAAGAGTTCCAAAGGTTGTTGCCTGTTTTGTTTTTGGGGGACTTCTTTCAGTTGCGGGACTCATGATGCAGCTATATTTTCAAAATCCATTGGCAGGCCCTGATATTTTGGGCATAACTTCGGGTTCAATTTTTTTTGTGGCGATTTGGAGTTTTTTTTCAGTCAATCTCAACCCATTTATTATTGGCCTTGGAATAAAATTTTTTTCTTTGATTGGGTCTTTTTTGGTGTTTTTACTCTTGGCACTTTTTGTAAAGCGTGGCCACTCTAAAATATCTCTTCTTATACTTGGAGTATTAGTAGCTTCAATTTTAACTAGTTTATCAACGATCTTGTCTAACAATGCTGAAAGTATTGCTCTAAAAAATTACTTACTTTGGATACAAGGAAGTATGAGAAATGTTTTTTATGCGGACTTGCCTTTTATTTTATTTATGTTTCTGATGTTGCTTATTTTTATATGGAAAGAGCGGAAAAAAATGTCACTCTATGTCTTGGGTGAAAATTATTCCAAAACGCTTGGATTAGACATCAAGCGGTTTAAATTAACCCTTATTATCCTCACATCGATTATTGTTTCTTTTGTGAGTGTGTACTGCGGGCCAGTTTCATTTATTGGCCTAATATCGCCCTTTATATCACGAGAGTTTTTAAAAACATCTAATGCAAGCATTTTAATTATTGCGAATCTATTTCTTGGTGCATTCTTTGTTCTTTTTGCAGAATTAATTATGACGGTATTGCCCGGATTGGGTTTAAGTTTAAATACTGTTCTTGGAATAATTGGAATGCCGTTGATGATTTACTTATTGGTAGATAAAAGAATTAAAATATGAAAATCAAATTTTTTAATACAGTTATTGGATATGATAAGGTTTTAATTGAAGATTTTAATTATGAATTTTCTGATAATAAGTTTGTCATGCTTGTTGGAAAAAATGGCTCTGGGAAAAGTTGTCTTCTAAAAACGATTGCAGGGCTTTGCGATTTAGTTGATGGAGATATATTTATCAATAATTTCTCTTTTAAAAAAATAAGTCCATCAGAACTCGCTAAATCCATTTCTATTTTATTAACTGAAAAAAATGATCTTCAATATGTTTCTGTTTTTGAATTGTTAAAATTATCTCGTTTCCCTTTTGATGATGGAGAAAAAGAATCTGGCATAAAAAAAATTAATGAAGTTTTAGAGCTACTCAAAATTGAGAATCTAAAGCAAAGATATTTTTACGAATTAAGTGATGGTGAAAAACAAAAAACCATGCTGGCGCGTGCTTTAGTTCAGGAACCTGAAGTTTTATTGCTCGATGAACCAACAACCTATTTGGATATTCCTTCCAAAAAAGAATTGGTTCAAAATCTTTTGTTAATAAAGAAATCTCTTAAAATTAAAATTATTATGAGTACTCATGATTGCGATCTATTTAGTATGATTGTTGATGAGGTTTGGTATTTGCATAATAAGAAGGTTGCTATCTATGCACCAGACTCTCTTAAAGAGTCCGGTGCTTCAGTTCTTTTTGAATCTTAAATTTGTACTAAGTTTAATTCTACCGTTTTTTCTTTGTCTTCACGAATATATTTAACTTTTACTTTGTCACCAATTTTATAGGTATCGATAGTTGTATAAAGATCATCAAAATTCTTAATTTTCACTTCATTTATTTCAACAATTAAGTCGCCAAAATAGTACTGCCCTCTTCTGTCTCTCGTTATTCCTCTTAGTCCTGCTTTTCCGGCTGGGCCTTTTGGATCAACGTATTTAATCATTACACCTCTATCAATCCCATATCGGCGCATATAAACATCTTCAAGTATCGCGATTCCAAGGCCTGGGCGAATTACTTTTTTATATTTTATAATTTGAGGAACAACATTTTTAATTGTATCAACTGGAATTGCAAAACCAAGTCCTGCAGATGCTTGAAGTCCTCCGGCATTAAAAATCATCGTATTCATTCCTATTAATTTTCCTTGAGAGTCTAGTAAAACTCCGCCTGAATTTCCTGGATTGATTGAAGCATCTGTTTGAATCATTCCAGAAATGCTAACACCGCCATAGCCTGGAATTTTGCGATCAAGTGCCGAGACACTACCAGTTGTTAGGGTGTGATCCAGACCTAGGGGATTTCCAATCGCCAGGGCCTTCTGGCCAACGAGAAGTCCTTTTGATTCCCCTACAATAATCGGTTTTAAATTTTTGGGTAGTTCATCTAGTTTTAGTACTGCAATGTCTTTTTTTGGATCAGCGCCAATAAATTTCGCTTTATATTGTTTAGTATCGTCTTTAAATGAAATTTGGAATGAATCTCCACCGTCAACAACGTGATAGTTTGTGATGATATGTCCATTTTTGTCCCATACAAAACCAGAACCTACGCCTGACTGTACTTCGGTTGCATCCATGTCAAAAAAACTTTTAGTAATTCTAATGTTCGCTACGTTAACTACTGAATCTGCCGATGCTTGAAAAACAGCGATGGAATTCTTCTCATTTTCAATGAGCATTTTTTGATCCGCATAAGATAAGCCTGAGCATAAAACTAGAACAAATAAAAAGACTAACTTCATATTTAAACCTCCTTGCATCCAATCTTCACTATAGATATAATCGCATTCTAAAAAAAGTTCAAGGGGACATTATGTCATTAAAATATTTTAATCGGAAAAAAAATCAAGTTGAAGAGGAGTTGGTGTTTGGCGGAGAACTTGTAAATTGGCTATATCAAAGCAACTCTGGAAAATTGTTGTCGCATCTTCTTTGTCGGGCCCCAATAAGCAAGGCTTACGGTATTTTTCAAAATTCAATTTTTAGCAAGGAACAGATTCCACAGTTTGTGAAAAATTATAATATTAATCTCGATGATTTTGAAGCAGAAGAAAATAGACCCGATCGCTCACCATATTCTTCTTTTAATAGTTTTTTTATTCGCAAGTTCAAGCCTAATAGGCGAGCTTATCCTATTGATAAAAAAATGATGGGTGCTTTTGCCGAGGCCAGATACTATGGATTTGAGAGCATAAGTAATAATGAACGAATTCCAGTGAAGGGAAAATACCTTTCACCTAAAGGTTTGATTAATAATTTAAAGTGGAATGCAACGTTTGAAAATGGCCCATTACTTTTAGCTCGACTTTGTCCTGTTGATTATCATCGTTTTCATTTTCCAGATGATGGAAAAGTTTTGGATACATTTCGTATTCCTGGACTTTATCATTCAGTAAATCCAGTGGCGATTAAGGCCAAAGAAGATGTATATATAACGAATGAAAGGCAAGTTACAATTATCGAAACAGAGAGTTTTGGTAAGCTTGCTTATATTGAAGTTGGTGCAATTTGCGTGGGGAAAATAGTTCAGTCCAATAGATACTTGCCAGGAGTAAAGTTTAAGCGTGGAGAAGAAAAAGGGTATTTTCTTTTTGGTGGATCCACCGTAATTGTCGTCGGAGAACAAGGGGCGTGGAAGCCGAGCTTAGACATTATTGAAAATACTAAGAATAAAATTGAAACATATATTGAGCTTGGTGACACTGTTGCAAGTGTTCTTTAATAAGTTCAAGCTTGTACTCGGTTAAGAACGTTTATTTTTTCCAAATACAATGATTCAGCTACTTGGCCTCTAAATTTTATTGGCATGGGGCCTGCTCTATATATTTTTAAAGGAGAAATATATGGAACTTCAAAATCAGATTTTACGCCACTATCTTGAATTATCAGACAACACAACTTTAAAGCGCATATCAAAAGAAACAGGCATACAGATTACAAGAGTATTCAGGCTTTTAAATGGCAGTGAGATGAAAATTTCAGAGTATGAAGTTTTTAAAAAACTGGTATTAACAAAATTAGAAAGCTCTAATCCATTAGAGAAACTATTTAATGAATGCACTAATGAATTATCGATAAGTGGTCTAAAAGAAATTGAGCAAATTATAATGAGAAAGCTTGAATTGGCACGTGCAAAAAATAATTTAAATAATGTTAATAATATTAAATTGGCCTAAATTTAGGAGGACTATATGAGAAACGGATTACTATTAATTGAACGAATGATTGTTGAGTCACTGTTAAAAAAAGATCGAAATGTTTATGAATTAGCAATTGATACTGGTTTAAACGAAGCGCTGTTATTAAATGTAATACCAAATTTATTGATGAAAAATATTCTTCATTATGGCCGAGGGATTTATAAAATTAATCGTAAAGATTCTGAAGTTTGGCTTGCAGAACTTGGCAAGATTGAATCTGTAAAAGAAGAGGTGCGAGAATTATTTACGTCGCTATTAAACCAGTTTTTTGCAGAAGACTTAAAAAAAATGAATAGCGATACAAGCTTAAAGGTTCAAAAGATGTGGCTAAATGACAAAGAACAGGTGATTTTAAACTCACACCTTAAAAACTTAGACTTATTTTTTGCTGGTGTTAAAGATAAAAGGAAGGGACATTATTTACCGGCCAAGACCCATGAGGAAAAAGTAGTCATTTGGGGGATGTCTTCATACTCTGAACTGCTTGAGGGGTCTCTTCGGGCCATTTAGTGTGCGGCGCGTTTTTTTAAAAATACTTAAAAAATAGTTGACTGTAATAGGCAAAAAGTAGTAAAAATTTATAGCTCAATATTAATTGTGCGCGTACAAATATCATCTTAACGTTAACGTTTTTTAAGGAGAATTGAAGATGAAAAAATTATTAGCTCTTGCTCTTATCGTTTCTGCTGTATCTTTTGGATGTTCAAAAAAAGAAGAAGCAACTACTGAAGCTGCTCCTGCTGCTCCAGCTGCTACAACTGAAGCTGCTCCAGCTACAACTGAAGCTGCTCCTGCAACTGAAGCTGCTCCTGCTGCTGAAGCTGCTCCTGCTGCTGAAGCTGCTCCTGCTGCTCACTAATCTTAAAATTAAATTTAAATATTTAAGATATAATAAGGGCCTCATTTTTGAGGCCTTTATTATTTTGTGCTGATGAATTTATACTAATTGGGTTTTAATTTTCGTAATTGAGGTGGTTTACAAGTATTTTTTCAATTTCAGTTACGGCCATCGTTTTTTGTCTAGAATAAATTTCAATTTGATCTTTTCCAATTTTTCCTAAATCAAAATATTTTGAAGACGGGTGATGCAAAATAATCCCGCAGACAGAGCTTGTAGGAGTCATGGATAAATTTTCAGTAAGACCAATTTGTATTTCCTTGTCTACATTTAAAAGTTCCCAAATTTTGAGTTTCTCGCTGTGGTCTGGAGTTGAAGGATAGCCAGGTGCCGGTCGAATACCGCGATATTTTTCAGCAATCATGTCTTCAATGGTTAAATTTTCATTTAGACCGAAGCCTAGAAGGTCTCTAAATTTTTTATGAATAAATTCAGCAGCAGCCTCGGCCAATCGATCGGCAATTGCTTTGCACATAATTGCATTATAATCATCACCATTGTCTTTAAAGTCTTTAGCGTATTCTTCAATCTCAAATCCAGCAGTGACAGCAAAAGCTCCGATGTAGTCATTCTTACCAGTTTCAAGTGGACACACAAAATCGGAAATGGAGTAGTATTCTTTTCCTTCTTTTGATTCTTGTTGTCTTAAAAAGCTAAAGCAATATTTATTTTTTTCATGGGTAACGACGATTTCATTGTTTAAGGTGGAGTTTGCAGGGAAAATTCCCAGAATTCCCTTTGGGAGGCATTTGTTATTTTTTTCAAGATTGGCCAAAAATGCTAAGGCCTCATTGTGTAATTTTTTTGCTTCAAGGCCAAACTTTGGATTATTTAATATTTTTGGATAGGAACCCTTTAACTCCCAAGTCCAAAAAAATGGGGACCAGTCGATATAGGGTAGGAGGTCACGAATAGATAGTTCAAATTTATTTATGCCAATTAGTTTTGGGATTGGTATGTCGAAATTATTCCAATCAATTTTAAATTTATTCAAATTTGCTTCGGCAAATTTAATTTCAGATTCATTTTTATTTTTTAACTTTAAAAAATAATCATTTCTAAGAAGGCTATAGCTGCTTTTTAAATCGTTATGATTTTTTTCTTTGTTTTCTTCGCTCAGTAATAATTTGCAGGCCTCAGTTACGAGTGATGCATCTGTGACATGTACAACTGGATATTTATAGTGGGGATCAAGTTTAATTGCTGTGTGAATTTTAGAGGTTGTTGCACCTCCAACAAGCACCGGAATATTAAAATTAAGTCGACTCATTTCTTTGATATTGTAAATCATTTCATCAAGTGATGGCGTGATCAAACCAGAAAAACCAACGAGATCTGCTTTTTCAGAAATTGCAGTTTCAAGAATTTTTTGACATGAAACCATTACTCCAAGGTCAATAACTTTGTAGCCATTGCAAGAAAGAACAATTCCGACGATATTTTTACCAATATCGTGGACATCACCCTTAACTGTCGCAAGAACAATCTTTTTTGATTGAGAGCTTTCAGAATCTTCTTTTGGCATAAACGGCTCAAGATATGAAACAGCTTTCTTCATAACTCTGGCCGATTTTACAACTTGAGGTAGAAACATTTTTCCATCTCCAAAAAGTTGTCCAACAATTTTCATTCCACCCATTAGTGGGCCTTCGATAACATTGAGTGCTTGACCATATTTTTTCCGAGCTTCCTCAACATCTATTTCAATAAATTGATCTATCCCTTTTACTAGTGAGTGTTCAATTCTTTTTTCCAAGCTTTCGCTTCTCCATTCGTGAAGATCTTTTACAGCAACTTTTTCTCCATTGGAATTGGCCTTTATTTGGTCAGCTAGTTCAATAAGTTCTTCGGTAGCTTTCTCGTGTCGATTAAAAATGACATTTTCACATTTATTTTTTAATTCAGGATCAACTTCATCGTAAACTTCCAACATTCCAGCATTGACAATCCCCATATCAAGACCGGCCTTAGTCGCATGATACAAAAATACAGCATGAAGAGCTTCTCGAACTTTATTATTTCCTCTAAACGCAAAGGATAAGTTTGAAATCCCTCCGCTTGTAAGGGCGTGTGGGCATTCTTTTTTTAAAACTCGTACCGCTTCAATGAAATTGATTGCATATTCATTGTGTTCTTCAATACCTGTGCCAATCGTTAAAATATTGCAATCAAATATGATATCATGCGGATCAAAATTTAATTTTTCTGTTAATAAGACATAGGCCCGTTTACAAATTCTTATTTTATCTTCACGGCTTGTTGCTTGACCTAATTCATCGAAGGCCATTACAACTACTGCCGCTCCATATTTTTGAATTTTTTTTGCCTCTTTTAAAAAATTATCTTCACCTTCTTTTAAAGAAATGGAATTAACAATTCCTTTTCCTTGTAGACATTTGAGACCTGCTTCAATGACTTCCCATTTTGAAGAATCAATCATTATTGGAACTCGACTAATATCTGGCTCACTTGCAATGAGATTTAAAAATTTAGTCATAGAAGCTTTAGAGTCAAGAAGTGCTTCGTCGAAATTAATGTCGATAATATTTGCACCATTTAAAACTTGATTGCGTGCAATTTCTAATGCCTTTTCAAAATTGCCTTCTTTAATCAACTTAGAAAATTGAGGTGATCCTGTCACATTGGTGCGCTCTCCAACCATAATTAATGGCCTAGAAACTTCATCGCTATAAATATTAAATGGCTCAAGTCCCGATAGCCTTGTACAAGTTTTTACACTTGGTAACTTTCGAGGTGGGATATCTTTATTTTTTAAAACAATGGCCTTGATATGCTCAGGCGTAGTACCGCAACATCCACCAATGATATTAACAAATCCATTAACTGAAAAATCATGTAAGAAACGAGCCGTCATAAGAGGTGTTTCATCATATCCCGTTGGAGTAAGAGGATTTGGCAATCCTGCATTTGGATAAGAACTAACATAGCAATCGGCTATTTTAGAAAGCTCTTCTATATAGGGCCTCATCTCTTTTGCACCAAGAGCGCAATTTATTCCAATAGAGAGAGGTTTAATATGCCTAACTGAATTCCAAAATGCTTCTATTGTTTGACCTGAAAGAGTTCTTCCAGAGGCATCAGTTATTGTCACAGATAACATGATTGGGATAAGTAAATTTTTTTCGCGTTGAAATTTATCTAAGGCAAATAAACAGGCCTTTAAATTTAAGGTATCAAAAGTTGTCTCAGGTAAAAAAAGATCAACCCCTCCATCGAATAAAGCTTGGATTTGTTCAAAATAGACATGAACAAGCTCATCAAAGTAAACGGCCCTAAAGCTTGGGTTATTTACATCTGGAGATATTGAAGCTGTTTTGTTTGTTGGGCCCAGAGCTCCAGCCACAAAACATTTTCTTTTGGGATCACGTTTCATCACTTCAAGGCATGCATTCTTGGCAAGAACAGCAGCCTCATAATTGATTTGGTAAACCCAGTTTTCTAAATTGTAATCTTCTTGGGCAAGTTTATTAGCATTAAAAGTGTTGGTTTCGATGATATCAGCGCCCGCTTCAAGATATTGTAGATGGATAGATTTAATAACATCTGGCCTTGAGATAACTAAAATATCATTGTTTCCTTTAAGGTCTCTATCGTGATCTTTAAAGTGAACACCTCGAAAGTCGAGCTCATCCAGTTTATAGGTTTGTACCATGGTACCCATGGCACCGTCTAAAAAGACAATTCGCTTCTTTAGAAGTTCTTCAAGTTCGTGGTATGCTTTTGTTTTGATCATTTTTGAAACTTTTTAACTACATTAACCACTGATTTAGTATCATTCATTATATAGAAATGAACGCATGGAATATTTTGTTCAAGTAGCCCTGCAACTTGTTTTTCTGCCCACTTAATTCCAATCTCTTCTGCATGCTCTGGCGACTTTGTGATTGAGTCGACTAATTCATCTGGTAGATTTATATAAAAATTTTTAGGTAGGCTAGTTAGTTGAGAAGCACTTTTAATAATTTTTAAACCCGGTATAATCGGAACATTGATTCCGACTTCTCGGCATTGCTTAACAAAATCAAAATATTTTTTATTGTCAAAAAACATTTGAGTTACGAGGTAATCAGCACCCGCATCAACTTTCTTTTTTAAATTTAATATATCTTGCTTTAAGTTGGGCGCTTCAAAATGCTTTTCAGGATATGCAGCTCCACCAACACAAAAATCAAAATGAGCACAGTTTGATATTTCTTCAAGAAAAATACCATTGTTTAGATTTTTAACTTGTTCAATCAGCTCGGAAGCATAATGATTTTGTGTTCTATTTTTAGCAATTTCTTTTTTGTAGTTTGGGCCATCGCCTCTCAGGGCCAATATATTGTCAATTCCAAGAAAACTAAGCTCAAGCAAGGCATCCTCTGTCTCTTCTTTTGAGAACCCTAAAGAAAGAAGATGGACAACAGTATCAATTTTAAATCGATTTTGAATAATACCACAAATACCAATAGTACCTGGACGTTTTTTAAAGATTTTCCTTTCAATGCTTCCATCATCTTTTTCGCTATAATGTGCAAGTGAAGAATGTGATGTAACATCAATCCATGCCGGATTAAGTGGTACAAGCGCATTTACAATTTCTAAAATGTCATTGATCGAACGACCTCTTGGTGGGGGAACTATTTCATAGCTAAAGATAGGTGATTTGGCATTATTTAAATGTTCTATTACTTTCATAAATTAACCGACCGTTACTATATAATCTAAAAAAGATATAGTATCATAAAAAATGTAAAATAAGAGTAAGATTATGAGTGATTGGTATCAAATAGAAAATAGTCAAATTATTGTCCAAGTAAATTCATTGGGAGCTGAAGTAAAACGCTTCTTTAATAAGATTTGGAACAAGGAAGTGTTGTGGTCTGGAGATGAGAAGATTTGGCCTCGCTCTGCACCAATCCTTTTTCCCATTGTGGGCGGGCTTAAAAATAATGAGTATAGCTTTAAGGGAAAAACCTATCGTTTAAATCGGCATGGTTTTTTACGTGATTTAGATTTTGACTGTATCTCTTGTCAGGGGGATAGACTTACTTTTTCATATGATTCAAATGAAGAGACAAGAAAATACTACCCTTTTGATTTCAAATTTTTAATTGAGTATGCTCTCAAGGAAAGTTCGCTTCATATTTCAATTGAGGTTATAAATACCGGCCTTGATACAATGTATTTTCAAGTTGGAGCACACCCGGGCTTTGATATACGGGATTTAAAGTCTCCTTTGTTAAAATTTGATAAAGTTGAAAAAGAGTTTTTTAGAATAAATAAAGAAGAGCTTGTTGACTTTACTACTCCAATCATTTTTTCAAATGATTCAATAATGATTGGCAAAGATACATTTAATAATGATGCAATGATTTTTAAAAATCCTCATTCTAGCTTTGTTGAAATCGAGTCAGACTCTACTTCAGAAATAATTCGAGTTCATTTTCACAAAATTCCTTATTTGGGAATATGGGGAAAGCCAGGCAATCAGTTTGTTTGTATTGAGCCATGGCACGGAGTGGCCGATACTACTTTAGAAAGTGGTGAACTGGAAAAAAAAGTAGGGATCAATAAGCTTTTTTCTGGTACTACTTTTAAATTTAACTACGAAATCGAATTATTAAATAGAGCGGTCATGGATCATGGGTAAGTATTTATTTAAAAAAGATACTTTTAGTGAGTCAATGAATATCAGTGATAATTTTCTTTTTCATCAAGACAACATTTATGTCATGGATAACCATCGTTTGGCCTTATGGTGTTGGTATCAATCTTTAAAAAAAGGTGAGCAATATAATTTGATTCACGTTGATGCACATCCGGATATGTCGGTGAGCGGCTTAAATTATTTTAATTCCCAAAATTTCGATCTGAGTAGAATGAGTTTGGATGAGTATCGAAATATTCTTGATCCTGAAATTAATCAACCTTTATTCCGCTGGGATAATTACTTGCGCTTTTTTATGGACAAGAGTGAGTTTATCTTTGATTCTTCAATCTCTTTTACACATAAGTTAGGTAGCAATGCCACATTAAAATATGATTATAGTACTTCTTTTTTGCTAAAAATTTTTAGTGATATCTTTCTTGAAAGAAAATATATCAATGACAAATTATGGATTGTAAATTTAGACATAGATTATTTTATTTCTAATCAGCCTGATAAAATTATGATGTTTAGTGATGAATATATAGATGCACTAATTGAATGCATAATTAAAGGATGTGAAAAAAAAATGATTGAAGTTGTGACAATTGCATTAAGTCCAGAGTGCTGTGGCTCTTGGGAAAACAGCTTGAGAGTTTTTTCTAAATTTAATAAAAATCTTAAATTAAATATGAATATTAAACAATGATGAGCTTAGAAAAATTAATCAATCAAGAGTGGAGAGATTTTTTTAAAGATGAGTTTAAAAAAAGCTATTGGAGCGAAATTGCATCATTTCTTGAAACGGAATACCAACGCAAAACAATTTTCCCAGCGAAAGATAATATATTTAATGCCTTTAATTCTGTTAAATTAAAAAATCTTAAAGTGGTGATTATAGGTCAAGATCCGTATCATGGAGAAAATCAGGCCCATGGGCTTGCCTTTAGTGTTTTGCCAGGTATAAAAGTTCCCCCTTCGCTATTAAATATTTATAAAGAATTAAATCGTGGATGTGGAATTCCAATTTCTAAAAATGGATGTTTGGAGTCTTGGGCAAAAGAAGGAGTTTTGCTTTTAAATACTATTTTAACTGTTGAAAAAGGAAAACCACTTTCACATAAGGACATTGGCTGGGAACGGTTTACGTCTTTTGCGATTGAGAAAATAAATGATAATTTTGATAGTATCGTTTTTATTGCGTGGGGAGCGCCTGCGATTAAAAAGTTATCCTCAATTGATAATAATCGACATTTGGTTCTAACGTCTGTGCACCCATCACCTCTATCGGCCTATCGAGGTTTTATTGGTTGTGATCATTTTTTAAAATGTAATGAATATTTAAAATTAAAAAATAAAATGGAAATTGATTGGTCAGTTGAATAAAGATTCAAAATCTTTCATACTCAACTTACCAGAGAAAGTGTGGTCATCATCACTTGCTAGAAGATCTGAAAAGAGTTGTTTTTTTTCTTCTTGGAGTTTTAAAACTTTTTCTTCAACTGAGTTTTTTATAATTGGCCGATAAACAGTAAGTGTATTTTTTTGACCAATTCTGTGTGCTCGATCAATTGCTTGAGATTCCACGGCAGGATTCCACCATGGGTCCATGATAAAAACATAACTTGCAGCAGTTAGGTTTAACCCAACTCCCCCGGCCTTTAAACTAATTAAAAATAGTGGGTTTTTTCCCGATTGGAATAAATCTACTTGATCTTGTCTTTTATTAATACTTTGACTTCCATCTATTCTAGAGAATTTCCAATGTTTTTCATAGAAATGGTGTTGGATTATATCTAGATAGGTAGTGAATTGTGAAAAAACAATTGCTTGATGACCCTCTTCTAAAATTGACTCAAGTGTTTCAAGTAAAAATTCAATTTTGGTTGATTCAATTTTATTACTAATATTTTGATGATTTCCTTGCCATAAACAGTTCTGGCGCAATTGCAATAGACCTTTTAATATTTCACCATATTTAGCAGTTGAGGTAGATTGATTGATTTTGGTTCTAATTGAAATTAGATTTTCTTGGTATTTCAGTTTTTCAGTGTCAGAAAAATCAAGGTAGATATTATTTTCAATTTTTGGAGGAAGATCGTGAAGAACTTGCGCCTTTGTTCGTCGAAGAATGAAAGGTGCTGCTGTTTTTCTTGCAATTAATCGAGTTTTAGTATTTGAAACCGCTCTTACGAATTGAAGATCTCCCCAAATTCCAGGAATTGAGAGATCGAGAATATTATAAAATTCAGATAAATCATTCTCTACAGGTGTACCTGTCAGACAAACTCTGAAATTTGCATTAATTTTTCGAGCAGAAAATGCTCCAAGCGATCGAACATTTTTTAAGTGTTGAACTTCATCTAGGATTAAAATATCAAAATTAATTCCACTAAAAACAGCCTCTGACTCTTTTTTCATTACACCATAAGAAGTCAGAATGATTTTTTTATCATTTGGAATGCTTCGGCTTCCACCGTGATAAATCGCTAAACTCATCGTCGAAAATTTTTGAATTTCTTTTTCCCAGTTAAGTAAGATTGTCACTGGGCAAACGATTAAAATGCGGTCAATTTTATCATAAATGGATTGGAGAAACGAGATAGTTTGGAGAGTCTTACCAAGCCCCATATCATCTGCTAAGCAAGCTCCGAGCTTGTTTTCGTATAAGAAACTTAACCAATGGTAGCCAATTTCTTGGTAAGGCCTTAATACACCAACTAGATTTTTTGGAATCTCGTATTTAGGAATTTCTTCTAAAGTAGCAAGCTTTTCACAAAGCTTAATATCTTCTTCAGTTAATGCTCCATCAATTCCAAGCTTTTTTAATTCAAATAATTCAAAGACGCGTGCCCGATTAAATGGCAAAATAAATTTTTTAAGTTGTTTACTGCCATCGATAATGGTCTGCTCATTGGTCGCTTCATATTTGGTATATTTTTGCATGAAGCGGACGAGGTCCTTTTGTTCTTTGGATAAAAGAATTAAGCCTTTTTTAGTGATAACGATTCCTGTTTCTAAATCGGCTTCTTTAATAAGATTCAAATCGTCCTGATCAATATTTAATTCCAAATCAAACCACTTGGTTGAGGATGATCGTCTCTCAAATTTGATTCGAGAGTTCCATTTCGAAATTTCATTTCTGTCATAGTAAATTTCTAATCCATGAACGCTGGCATATTTATAAAAATCAGATAGACCTTGGAAAATTGAAGCGGGAGAAGTGTCGTATTTTAAAATCATTTCTTCTGTTGAAAAATTAACATATCTAAAAAATTGTTCAGAGAAATTTTTTATAATCTGAAGAAAAATTTCTTTAATCTTATAGTTGTCGTAAGTACAGATGATGTTGTTTGAATTATCATATAAAAAAGTATGCTTTGCATTTTGAATTTCTGAAATAAGTTGCTGAACTTTTACTTTTTTACTTGAGGAAACAATTAGTTTTTTATAGTTTTCGTCATTTCTTTCAAAAGCACTAGCAATTGAATTAATAAAATCATAGGCATCTTGCTTTTTTTTGAATTGGCCTAAAATTCCGTGAGTATAGTTTAAATATGATAAAAACTCTGGAGGACTTACAAGCCGATCTTTGTCATCAAAGCATTGCAATTCAACATGTAATAAGCCTTTTTTTTCAGCCGGCTTAATCGTCATTCGCATTTTGGGTTCGATTAACTCAAGTTCTCTAATGGGGCGTTCATCAATATATATTTCTACGAGGTCGAGAATGTTCAACTCTTGAATGTTGAGCAAGATATCATTGATAGAGTAATGAAAAATATTTAAGCGAATTCTTTGGATTAATATTTTTAAATTAGAGGGAAGATGAAATGCTTTTCCAGATTTCCAGTTAAAAAGATAGAGGTTCTCAAAAACGGAGACTTCATTCACAATGGTCTCATCTCCATCAAGCCATTTTACTTTAACTTTGTTTTCATGATTTAAAAAAAGGCATAATTTCCCTCGAAAGTTTTCAGGGATTGGAAATGGAGTTATTTTTTTTGAATGCAATAAATATTGCAAGCTTGAATATGTAGGAGCATTTCCCGCTCCAATTAATTGATGAGGGCCGTTTAAAATTGTTCCATATTCAGCGACATTAACTGCCAAGGTAGAATCAAGTAAAATGGGAGGAGAGTTACTCTCAAGTTCACTATTAAAATTTAGATTACTATCGTTAAAGTTTTGGAGATGATAGGCGCAAAAAAGAGCTGTAGTATGGATGCATTTATTTTCTTGCAGCCAATGATGGCAATCACAATTAGTTGAGATTGGCCCTTCTGGAGAATTCTCTAGTCTATTTTTATAGACGACTTTGCATTCATGGCTACGATCATCGCGAACTATACCACTAACAATATAATAAGTTTCAATACTTCCTTTCTTAAAAGAGATTGAAACCTTGTTTTGTCTTAATAGTCTCTGGGACTGATGAAGTAAGGCGCTTCCAAAATATTTCGTTGCATCTTCGACAATTGAATTTGGTAATTGAAAATTTTGGTTGATCATTTCTGGCCCAAGTTTAAAAAGAAATTATAGCAGAAATAATCATAAATCACCTTAGATTTAATTTCGTCCTTTAGTGCGAATTAGGTGGGCAAAGTGATGATTATGTGCTAGGGGACATGAGAGCAAACTAGTCGGGTAATTGATTGCCTGAGCTGCTTATTCCGTCACATTTCAAAACGAGATTATTGGGAAGGGCTGGCCACGATTGTGGCCTTGATTTAAGTGGTATTTTTTCTGGTTGAGCAAATTCTTGATTGGTTTCAGACTGAGCCGAGCTCAGGCTAGCTCGAACTCCTAAAAAGTCTTTAATCTCTTTATATGCTCTGCTAGCGAAATTGAAATGCTCCCTAGAGGAGCATTTCATCGAGCTAGTTATCGACGTAGCTTTTTAGAAGTTTTGCGCGAGATGGGTGGCGTAGCTTTCTTAATGCCTTTGCCTCAATTTGACGAATACGTTCTCTTGTAACAAAAAAGTCCTGTCCAACTTCTTCTAAGGTGTGATCTGACTTTTCACCGATACCAAATCTCATACGTAGAACTTTCTCTTCTCTTGGAGTTAATGTCGCAAGCACTGCTCTTGTTTGTTCAGAAAGAGTGATTGACATAACTGCGTCTGCAGGAGAAATGATTTTTTTATCTTCAATAAAATCTCCAAGAGATGAATCTTCTTCTTCTCCGATTGGAGTTTCAAGTGAGATTGGTTCTTTAGAAATTTTTTGAACTTTTTTAACTTTATCTACCGGGAGTTCCATTTTCTCAGCAATTTCTTCTGGAGTTGGTTCACGGCCTAATTCTTGGATTAGTTGTCTTGAAGTTCTTACCATCTTGTTAATTGTTTCAATCATGTGAACTGGAATACGGATTGTTCTCGCTTGGTCTGCAATCGCTCTCGTGATTGCCTGACGAATCCACCAAGTTGCATAAGTTGAAAATTTATATCCTCGACGGTATTCAAATTTATCTACCGCTTTCATTAGACCGATGTTTCCTTCTTGGATTAAATCCAAAAATTGTAAACCGCGGTTTGTGTATTTTTTAGCAATAGAAACAACAAGTCGAAGGTTGGCTTCAACTAATTGTGCCTTTGCTTTATCTGCTTTTGTCTCGCCGTGAACAATAATTTTGTAAACTTTTTCAATTTCATTAAATTCCATTCCTGCATCGATAGTAAGACGGCGCAGTTTTCTAAAAACATCTTCTTGGTTACGAATTAGTTGCTCGATCTTTGCATCTGTTGTGAAAAGATCTTTGGCAAGTTTTCTTTTGAAAGCATCATCTTCTAAAACTCGATCGTAAAGGATTTTATAGGCATCACCATCGGCAACTTCTAAAAATTTAAAGATACGATCTTGTTGATCAAATAATTCTTTAAATTGTAGATAGTACTTTTTTACAGGTTCAACAAAAGAGTTAATAATTTTTCTGTTAAAAGTTAAATCTGCAAGCTCTTCTGAAATTAAATCCATTTGCTTTTTTTGATCAGCATTTAATGTTTTTAATGTTCCATCTGCTTTTTCTATTTCAGAAAGAAGAGGAATGATTTGGTCAATAACGGCATAAATTCTGTCTTTCGTTTTCTTAATATCTTGAGGGCTTGATTCGTCGTCTAGACCTCTCACTAATTCTTTAACAAATTCTTGAGGGTTTTCTTGCGTTTCAATTTTTTCTTTAAGCTTAACAACTTCTTTCAGTGCATGCGCCGAAGAAAGTGCAGAAAGAATAATTTCTCTTTCACCTTCTTCAATTTCTTTTGCAATAACAACTTCACCTTCTCTTGTAAGTAAAGCGACAGAGCCCATTCTTTTAAGATATAACTTAACAGGGTCCGTTGAAGCCGATCTCAATTCCGCTTTTTCTTCTCTTGAGAGAGCCTCTTCGATAATTTCAGTACCATCGAGGCGGATACCTGATTCGTCTTCGTCGTCTTCAGTCGCCGCGTCCATAATTTCAATTTTTAATTCAACGAAACGGTTTAAGATCTCGTCAATGTCTGAAGCTAGGATAATACTGGCAGGAATTGCATCATTAATTTCTTCTGCCGTCAGTGTGCTCTGATCTTTTCCTTTAACCAAAAGACGATTGAAGTCTTTTGAGTTTAAAAAAGCTTGAACGCTTGCTGATATTGCCATTTTATTCTCCCTTATACTTTTTAGTGGGTTTCACTTTTTTTATTTCTTGTAGCTTTTTATCTATCTTAACAATCTCATTTAATATGTTATTAAGTTCTTCTTGGGTTGAAACATCGACTTGCTGTGATTTTAGTTTTTCTTTTTCCTTAATCAGTTTTTCAGATTCGATTTTAACTTTTAAATCAAAAATAATTCTGTCTTTTGTATTCGAGTCTAGTTCCTTTGGTCTAAATTTAAAAACTGCAGAACAAATAGTCTCTTTTAATTCGTCGGAAAATTCGCCACTATCTGCAATACTTACAACTACTGATCCATATTCATTTTCATCAATTTCTAAGTAGAGTTGCTTTATTTTCCCAATATATTTTTTTACCTCAGTTGACTCAACTAAATCAAGCAGTTCGTGAATATTTCCATGAGTGATTAGGCTTGGAAGTTGGACTAGTTCTTGCAACAGAAGTTTTTCATTTTTTGAAAGATTGGGTTGAATTATTTTTTCTTGCGCAAATTCCATCTCATTTTCATTTTCTTCAGAGAATAAATTGATTGAAGGCCTTGTTTCTTGTGATTTCGGCATGGGATTTGCTTTATGATTTGCACTTTCTTTTAAAAATTTAGAGTAACTTTCAATAATCTGTGATGCATCTGCTTTGAGCCCTAGTTTTTTAGAGAAGCTGATTAATCTTTCTGTCGCGTTTAAATGATTTTGAAGTGGAGATAAAAGCGCAAATGCTTCGTTTAAAATCTGAAGCTTTTTATCGACAATTTCCGGTAGCTTTTCAGGAATTAATCGATCTAAAAGTAGATCAAAAGCAGATATCGCATTATCTATTTTTTCTTGAAATTTGATTTTTCCATGGGCCTTTAAAAATTCATCAGGGTCTTTTTCAGGGAGAAATTCAATATATTTTGCGATAATTCCTTTTTCAGCTAATTGTTGGTTTATCCTCTTCATGGCCATAAAACCGGCCTGGTCACTGTCTAGGGCAAGATAAAAATTCTTTGTAAGTCCTAAAAGTCTCTCAAGAGATTGTGCACCAAGAGCGACCCCCATGATGGCGACAGAATTATTAAATCCATTGTGAGTTAGCGCGATTTGATCCATATTTCCTTCGACGACAAGGACAAAATCCTTCTCGCGTATGGCATTTTTTGCAAGATGAAGGCCGTAGAGAAGATTTGACTTGTTAAATACTTGTGAATCTTTTGAATTCATGTATTTAGGTACTTGTTCATCGCGTGTAGCTCTCGAAGTAAAGCCGATGACATGGCCAAACTGGTCCCAAATTGGAAACATTATTCGATCGCGAAAAGTGTCATAGTGATTATCTTTGTTGTTTGGATTTTCTTTTATAATTCCAATCTCTATGGCCGTATCAATCGCTAATTTTCGCTCGTTTGTATCTTTAATTGTGTGTAGATATTCTAATAGGGGATTTTTACCGTGGGCATAACCTAATGAGTAGGTTTGCGCAATGTCCTCGTCCAATCCACGTTTAACGATAAATTCATTATACGGAGTAAAAGATTTTGTCGTTCCAAGTTTTCGGTAAAGAAGGCTGGCCTTGTTTAGAATTTTTTTGGCCATTTCTGTCTTTGGATTTTGTTTTTTTTCTTCTTGGTATGACTCAAAGTGCAGACCAGTTTTTTGACAAATATCTTTTAAGGCAGAAACATAGTCTAGGTTTTGGCTTTTCATCACAAAAGTGATAGCATCACCGGCCGCGCCGCAGGCAAAGCACTTATATATTTTTTTTGAGTCATTGATGTGCATTGAAGGCTTTGTGTCGCTATGGAACGGGCATAGTGCAACCAGAGAAGTTCCACTTCTTTTTGTCGATACGTAGCTTGATACGATTTGTGATATCGGTATCTCTTCTTTAATTTTTTGTTTTAAATCATCGAGAGACACTTACTTTTCCTCTTTCGTTGATTTTAGAACAAAGGCCTTTATTTTAATTCCTTGAGAAATAAATATTTTTTCAAATCCTGTGATGTATTGGCTCAAGAGGTGGTCTGGGTAGTCAACTCGAAGATCTTTGGATTCGAGGATAATCTCAAATTTCTTAAATGCAGTAATTTCTCTTTTCATCCATTCGGCGTAGTCATCATGATCAGTTTTGATATAGAAAATTCCGCCCGGCTTAATCACCTTAAAGGCAGCTTCTAAAAATGGCGCTTGAATGAGGCGTTTTTTGTTGTGTCTAGTTTTGGGCCAAGGGTCTGGGAAAAAATAAAAAATACCATCGAGTTCGTTTTCTGAAAAAATAAATTCTACTCTTTCGCCTTTGGCGCGGAGGTAACGAAAGTTTTTATTTTCAATAACCGCTAATTTTTTTGCAAGCTGAAAACTACGTTTGAAGCGATAATCTAGCCCTACAAAATTATGCGTAGGATTTTTTTCACAGTATTCGATCATAAAATGACCAGCGCCAGTTCCAATTTCAAGGTATAGTTCGCCTGGTCTTTTGAAAACGTCATCGTTCCATTTTCCACGATAAATTTCGGACTCATTATCGCGCATAACAAAATCATCAAAGGCCCCGAGTTTTTCGTGGTAAGGATTATCATGCTTGTATTTGAAATCTTCTTTTAGAGAGTGATCTTCCATTCGTTCTTCTTCGTAAACCATTAAATCTAAGGGTCTTAGATACCAAAAACCAAAGAGAAAACCAATGTTTTTTGCTTTCGCAATGAAAAGTTTACATTAGTAAAATTGGTAACTTAGATGAGTGTTTGAGGCAATTATTTTTTATTCAACATTTCTGAAATGATTAAGGCCGCCTTTTTAGCAAGTTTTGGATCTTTTAATTTTTCAGAAATAAGTTTCTTGAATTTTTCGTATTCCATTTTTTCAAAATTAGAATCAACAATTTTTAGATCAGATTTAGAAGGAGAAGCTTTAGACTTCTCCTCTAATTTATCTTTGTTTGCAAAATTATTTACGATAATTTTCTTGGCGTGATTCATAATGATTAAGCTGCAAGTTCAGGTTTTCTTCTTGTTTGATGTCTTGAAACTTTTTGGATATGCTCTTCGATTACTTCAAATAGTTCCATCTTTGTTGTATGTGGATCCATTCCTGTTGGGAGTGCAGAATAAATTAATTCTTCACCAATTTCGGTAAATACATACCAAGTATTTCCTAGTTTTTGAAAAAGTACTTCGCTTGTTTCTTGGTTGTTTTTTACTGCTTTCATTATTTCCTCCTGAAATAGATGTGTGTTCTCTCTTGCTACACTTCTCGTCACGAACTTGTATAAACTTTAGACATTTTTTTCTTTTTTTTTCTTTTTTTACTGGAGAAAAACACTCTAGTATTTAATTTGAACACCTAAGTATAAGTTTGATTGTACTTTCATTTCTTCTTTGATCGTATCACTCGGCCATACATCAAAAGTTGCACTGTCTTTCGTTTTTAAGTCTCGATTGAGATAAAAATTTAAATCAGTACCGAGTAGCAGATCGGTGCTTGGAAGAACATTTTCAACCTGGAGATAGCAAGAAGCAATTGGGGAAAGAGAATAAGCTGAATAAAGTCTCTGTTCACTAGATCCATCACTAAGATCATAGTCGATTGAAGCTCGGTGATAGTTATAGGTAAACCCTGTCCCAAGAGTGATTCGGAAGCGATCCGATTTAAAAGTATCAAATGAAATATATGGACCAGCTCTTAAGATAGAGCGATTTTCTCTTGATGCATCTCCATTTTGAAATGAAAACTTATTTGTCGTAGAGCTAATTGCCAATATTAATCCAAAATAGAATCGATCGTATTGGTCAAAACTTACTCGTCTTGTAAGCAGAACTCTTGCTCCTGTTTCTGGAGAAAATTTTTGATAGCTAACGTCTTGTTCATACCCATAAGGTGATTTGACGTTGTTTCCAATTGTTAAGGCGAATGAAGTTTTTAAATATGAGTAGTTGTTAAATGGATAACTGGAAGGAATAGGCTCCTCAATACGATAATCAGTTGGGTCGTGCTCTCCATAATTTATTTTTTGGAGTTTTTCTCTGTCATCATTGGTAATTAATTTTATGTACTTTGTTGGAACATAAGCAGTGTTTCCAGCGCGGTCAAATGTTTCAATAAACTCAGGCAATGGAAAGGTTTTTACTAGGTGATCAGGGATATAAATTTTATTTCCTTTTCTTACGTACTGAAGGACGTGAGAATCAAGTTCAGGTGCTTTGAGTAACGGTGCCTGCAATACTATGACGATGGCCTCTTTTGAGTAAGTGATGTTGAAACTTAAAAAAAGTAGTAATAAAAAAAATGATTTCATAGACTCCAATTAAATTTATAGCCGACAAAAAGACCAATGCCAGTAATTGTGTATTCTTCACTTCTAATAACTCGTGTTGTTTTTGTAGAGCCTTCATAGGTTAAATAGTGTTTCCGAAGATCAATGCCCGCAGTGATTTTTCCAATTCGTGTTTCATACTCTGAGTGCAGTCCAATATTCCAAAGATAGGCCTGAAACTGATCTTTTCCCGCACTAGAAGAAATTTCATAAATCGGGCAAAATTCATAGGAGAGCTGAGACGACAACACGAGACCTTCATCATCAAGAAAGATGAATTTAAATTCAGGACCGAGGCTTAAAATATTTAATCTTGAGTGGAGCTTTAAATCATCTACCCATGCACTGGATTGATAATTTAATGCAAGACCTGAGTTTATTGAGAAGTTTGATTTATAAAGGGTATTAATTTTGTATCTTGGGGCATTGTTACTGGTTAAATCAGTATCGAGATAATTATTAATTTCAGAAAAATTTAATTGATCAAAACTTAAAACAAATTCTGATTCAAATGGCACATTTAGATTTTTTGTCTGAAACTGGCTTTTGGGTGGGTAAATAATATTTCCACGCTCGTTTGGCAGTAGTTCTATACCACTTTGGAATTCAACAATATCGTTTGCTCCGACCTTATATTTAGGAATTAGTGATTCAGAATAGATAGTGAATTCATCTCGTTTACTTGGATCAAGTTCTAAAACTTTTGCGTAAAATCCCTCGTAATTTTTAACATATTCGTTTTTTTCCAGATCGAATAATTTGCTTTTGGGTTTAATGTAAACTGTATAAGGGATTTCATTGGTCTTAGCATGACAAATTGAAAAGATAAAAATGATTAGAGTAACTATTAGATGCATTTTTCTTTTATCCAACGAACTACTTCATAATTTGTCATAAATCCATAGTCCTTTTCGCTAATATCATTTAAAGAGATCCACTTAAAATCTTCGTGTTCATGTGAAAGTTGAGGCATTTTTTTTTCAGGTAAAACGACATAGAAAACTTTTTCTACAATATCGTATCCAAAGCGATCTTTAAAATACAATTCAATGTTTGTTTCATTCATTTGGCCTTGTAGTTCTGTTTCTTCTTTGAGTTCTCTGGTCGCAGCTTCAAAAAATGATTCACCCTCATCAACTCCGCCAGTAACGTTTTGCCAAAAGCCACCTCGTTTATTCGATAGTTTTAATAGCAATATTTCACCATTACAGAGAATGGCCACTTGCACTTTCCTTTTCAGCTCTTTCTTCGTCATATAATAAAATTTTAACATAATCTGACATTTTGCTCTTGGGAGGCTAAAAATTCTTCCAACGCCTGTTGTTATTTAGGCCATATTCATTGCTTCAGGTTGACCAAAATGATATGTTTTTACACTATGGAATTTAATAATATCATTTATCATTTAGCAGTATCCCTTCCGGGATTTTTATTGGGAATTGTATGCCATGAAGCCGCTCATGCGTTTATGGCCGATCGTTTTGGTGACCCAACCGCGAGATTAACTGGAAGATTGAGCTTAAACCCCGGCGTTCACTACGATTTAGTTGGAACAATCATTTTTCCAATAATCGGAGCTTTGATGGGGGGGGCAATGTTTGGTTGGGCCAAACCCGTTCCAGTCGATACTCGTCGATTTAAAAAAGTCCGTTCAGGGATTTTTTGGGTAAGTTTTGCGGGCCCACTGGCCAATTTGATTCTTATGATCTTATTTGCATTTCTCTTTGCAATAATGAATACCAAAGTCAGCCAAGGTTTTTCCTTCTATCAAGTATTCTACGATATGCTTTTGCAGGCGATTCGAATTAACGTACTGCTTGCTATGTTTAATCTAATTCCCTTTCCACCATTAGATGGATCTAAGATGGTTAGTTCAATGCTCGATTATGAAGCCGCAAGAAAATTTGAGGAGCTTCAGCGATTTAGTATTGTTTTCGTTTTAATTTTAATTTTTACTCCTGTTTTAAATTATATAATTGGGCCGGCATTATTAACTGCTAATTTGATTGTTAATCTTTTTATCCAATTATTGAATTAAAAGAAGTTAGGAACTATTTATGTTAGATACGAGCATTCAAGTTAAGACCGAACATTTTGATGGGCCACTTGCCCTTTTACTTCTTCTAATAGAAAGAGAAGAGATGAGTATTCGTAGTCTCGATTTAACGAAGATTACTAAGCAGTACCTAGACTATTTGGCGCAAATGCGAGATTTAAATTTTGATGTTGCGGGAGACTATCTCTATTTGGCCGCAACTCTTTTACTGCTTAAATCAAAAATTTGCATTACCGAAGAAGAAGCAAAGAATTTAAGTGATGAATTTGGAATTGAAGGGCTAAATATCACTTCTCAATCTGAGTTAATTCGTCGTCTTGAAGAATTGCAACTTTATCAGAAGATGTCTAAAAAACTTTGGGAACTCCCTAAGAAAGGAACAGATATTTTTGTTAAGCCAAGGGTTGACCGTAAAGCAATTATTAATTCAATTTTAACCCCGATGGATCTAAACTCTCTTACAATGACAATGGTAGATTTTTTATTTCGGCAGAGAAGAAAGTATGCAGTTGTAAAAAGAGACCGCCTTTCAATTAAAGAGAAATTACAGTTCTTGAAAAATAATCTTAAGCTTGGAGAGCAAACAACATTTGACACTCTTTTAGCACAGGATTCAAAAACAGAAGAAGATAAAAATTCAATTGATAATATCGTTATAACTTTTATTTCTCTTTTAGAATTAGCGAGACTTAAAAGAATTGCAGTTTTTCAAAATGAAGATAGAAGCACTATTTATGTAGATGTTGTGAAGTCCCTAGAGGATTTTGATGTTGAACAAGCAAATGGTTTTGAAGATGAGAATGCGAGTGCTGACCCAAGCGAGGCTTCGAGCACAGAAATAAAAAATGATGATTTAAGTGAGTTGTTTATTAATACAGTTGGTGAAACTGAGCAGACAACTTTAATTCAATAAGAGGGTTTTATGGATCAAATTAATGAGACAAATATGCTTTTAAATGGAATTCATCCCGATGATGTAGAAATAGAACCTCGATACCCAGAAGAGTCAGATTTAGAATTTCCAATAGAGTTTTCGTCTTCTTATTCAGAAGAAAAAACTGAGGAGAATTTAATCCCAAATGAATTATTGTGGCAGGCGCGTACTGGATTAAACTCTGACACTCTTTGTGGAGCGATTGAAACAATCATTTTTATGAATGATAAGCCTGTTTCAATTACTAAAATTAAATCGCTAATTGATGAAGATATGCCCTTAAAAGTGATTCATGAATCTTTGCTTCGCCTTCAGTCCGAATATGAAGAAAAGCACCATGGAATTCGTCTTCTTGAAGTGGCAGAAGGATATCAATTTAGAACAAAAGCAACTTACTCAAAATTTGTTCAAGACATTTTTAAAGTTAACTCTCTTGTCTTGTCTCCAACTGCTTTAGAAGTATTGGCGATGATCGCGTATAAGCAACCTGTATCAAAAGTAGAAGTAGACAAAATTAGAGGTGTTGATTCTGGCCATATTGTACGGGCATTAATGGATAAAAGATTGGTGCGAATTACAGGGCGTTCTGATGAATTAGGAAGGCCAGTTCTTTATGGAACAACCGCAGAGTTTTTAGAAGTATTTAATCTTGCCGATTTATCACAATTACCTCCAGAGCATGAGCTTGATGAAATGAGCCGCACTTCTAGCGTCGGGAAAATTGCTGATATTAAAACGTTGGTTCATGATGGGGATAAAGCGCGATTTAAATTTGATGAAATAGATGAACTTGACCAATTATCTGAGGCAATTAAGAACATTGCAGCTGATACTGCTTTTACGACATCTTTAAAAGTCGAAGAGAAAAAGCGTTTAAACTCTGAAGGTCAAGAAATTAAATCTGCTTTTGATTTATTGGAGGAGTTTGTAAATAAACGACTTATTAGTGAGCAGAACAAAGAGGCCATTGAATCTAATTTGACGACAAATATTATCGAGCCAAAAATTGTTGATGATCTTGAAGCGGGTCCATTTAATTTTCCAATTGTTGAAGATGAATTTGAGATGATTGATTTAGATACAGGGTTACCGATTTCAGAATTGAGCGCAAAAGAGCTTGAGGCAGAGTTATTTGGTAATGAAGAAGAGATTTTAGATTTAGATTTTGATAAAGAGGAAAGTGAGGAGGAGGCCCTTTCTAAGGCACTTGATTTGGCCTTCGATAGTTTGACTGGAGAAAAATTTAATGAACCAGAACTAGATTTTGGATCAGATCTTGAAGATAAGGGAGAGCGTTTGCATAACTTAACTCAAGAAATGATTGAAAAAGCAGAAGAGTTTGATTTGGATTTATCTTTTCTTCTTAATAATTCAAACGAGTTAGAAGACGATAAAAACAAGGTTTAACGATATTTGACAAAGCTTGGGCCCTTAGCGTAATAATGGGCCAAGTGTTTTTACTCATAACGGCCGCGATGGTAGATAGGAGGAATCAATGAATAAAAATTCACAAAATTTTGAATCTGGTGACGAGTTTAGAGTTAGACTGCAAAAATTTATTGCTGATTGTGGAATTACTTCTCGCCGTAAGGCCGAAGAATTAATTTTATCTGGTCGAGTGGAAGTGAATGGCTCTATCGTCATGGAGCTTGGGACAAAAGTAAATCCAAATGTTGATGTCATTCACGTAGATGGCCATGTTGCTGACTTAAATGCTGTCGATAAAATCTATATTATGTTTCACAAGCCACGTGGAGTAATGACAACTGTGAATGATCCTGAGGGACGTGAAACAGTTATGGATTATGTTAAAGAAGTGTCTGAGCGAATTTATCCGGTTGGTCGATTAGATTATTTGTCAGAAGGTCTTTTGCTTATGACAAATGATGGTGAAGTCGCCAATATGATTATGCACCCTAAGTTTAATGTTACTAAGGTTTATGAAGTAAAAGTTTTTGGGTCGATCACAGAGGCCATTTTAAATAAGCTTCGCGCCGGTGCTCATTTAGAAGACGATGGCTTTGTTAAGCCTCAATCTGTACGAGTTATTAAGCAACTTCCAACAAAAACATGGATTGAATTTCGATTAAACGAAGGTAAAAATCGCGAAATTAGAAAGCTATGTGAGGCCGTTGGTTTAACTGTTGATAAACTTAAAAGACTTGCGATTGGAGGATTAACGATTGATGGCGTTGCCCCTGGAAAATTTAGAGTTTTATCAAAACATCAATTATTAAATGCCGTTGGTATTAATGAAGACGGTTCAAAAATGAACACCAAGAATGCAAAATTTGTTTCGAGTAAAAAGACAATAGATTTAAAAAGAAATCGTGCTCAAGATGGAACACTTGCTGATGATGAAGCATTTCACAAATTTAGAAGAGATACTTATTTTACTTCTTTAAAAGAAATTGCAGAGTCAAAAGAAAAAATGTTGGATAAAATTAAAAAACTTGAGACTCAAGTTTTTATTGAAGAACGTGAACAGAAAAAAAATAAATTTAGAAGATAAAAATAAAAAGGCCAAGAATAATTCTTGGCCTTTTTAAAATTAACTACCAATTAGTTTAATTGTCGTAAGTAACTACCTTTGAATTTGTAACATATTCTTGAAGTACATCCATAGAGTACTCCAACGCTTGTTGTGCATAAGGAATATTATTTATTCCTT
This sequence comes from uncultured Bacteriovorax sp., assembly GCA_964583925.1. Lineage (GTDB taxonomy): Bacteria > Bdellovibrionota > Bacteriovoracia > Bacteriovoracales > Bacteriovoracaceae > Bacteriovorax. Next base: position 460 of record CAZOXW010000009.1, on the reverse strand, counting down.
TCAGGTTCTCTGTAAAATGTGCTTGTTTAATCAGGGCCGCGCACATTCGCATAAATTCAGCACTACCTTCAAAATACTCTTCTTCATTTTCAGTCACAAGGACTTGCGCAAGCATTGTATTGATTGATCGAATTAGCCTCACTTGTGCAGGTGTTAACTCAGATCCATCAATTTCAATTTTAATCATTTGGTCTTTTACAGTTGTTTGTGCTGACATAATCTTAACCTCTCCATACTAAATTCATGTAGTCACAAAGTTAGTATCGCCATTTAGTCGCAATACATTTAGAAATTTATGTTGGAGTAGTTTTGTTCAATTTATCTATAGACAAAGACCAATTAACAGCTTATTATTCAAATCAACTAATCTTAACGCGGGATGGAGCAGTCTGGTAGCTCGTCGGGCTCATAACCCGAAGGTCGTAGGTTCAAATCCTGCTCCCGCAACCAATTTTTTCTT
>CAZOXW010000008.1:0-94715 GCA_964583925.1 uncultured Bacteriovorax sp. | reverse complement strand
TTAATTAATATTTCAACAAATAATGAAACGTATTTTTTTAGAGATGGAAAGCCCTTCATGCTTTTATCTAAAATAATTATGCCTGAAATACTTTCGAAATACCCCAATGAAAGTATTAAAATATGGTCTGCTGCAAGCTCGACAGGGCAGGAAGCTTTTTCTATTTTAATGTCTTTGTCTGAAGCTTTGGATCAACCTAGTTTTTCTAAGATTAATGTCAGCGGATCTGATATTTCGACTGACGCTTTAAAAAAGGCCATGCTTGCTACTTATAATGGTCTAGATGTTCAAAGAGGGCTTCCTATTTCATTACTCATGAAATACTTTTCTCAAATTGCTCCAGAAACCTGGAAAATAAATGCGGATTTAGTTTCCAAAGTACAATTCCAAGAATTTAATTTATTGACTGGGATTTATCCAAGAAATGCTTATCACGTGATCTTTTGTCGAAATGTTTTAATTTATCAAAATATTGAGAATAAAAAAGTAATTCTTGAAAATATCTATGAATCACTTAAGCCTGGTGGGGTTCTTTTTTTGGGGGCAGGTGAAAGTCTGATCGGAATTCAATCAAGACTTGAGCGAGTTGCCTATGATCAAGGCACAGTCTATAGAAAAAACTAGATTTTTAAAAGTTTGACTTCATCAGAGTATCCTGAGTATTCGATATTTTTTAAATTTTCAAGATTTTTAACTACTTTTAAAATTCGGTTGTTCATTTCATTAATTTTTAAAATTGATTCATTGTGCTTGAAAGTTTCTTCTTTAAGAAGTTTTCTAATGTGAGCATTAGAGATAAAAAGCGCATTGTTAAATTCGTGATTACTGGTTGCAACAAGCGCGTTGACAGCTTCAAGCTGTTTAAGCTTTATATTTTCTTCGATTAAATTTTTAAATCGAAGCATGCTCTTGATTTTTATAAGCATTACATCTTTTTTAGAGCTTTTACATAAAAAGTCATCTGCTCCATTATTAATTGCATGAACTAGTTGATCTTCAGAATTATTTGATGTGAGCATCATAATCGGGATAGTTGATAAAAAATGATGACTTTTAATTAGCTTACAAATCTCATTGCCATTTAGATAAGGCATTTCAAAATCTGTTAAAATTAGATCCGGTTTTATTGCCTCTGCAATTTTTATAGCATCTCGAGGGTCTTGAGTCATATGAATTTTTAAATTTGGAATATCGGCCAAGAGCTCATGAATAAAACTTAGGAAAGTTTTACTATCGTCGACTATTAAAATTCTATTTTCTGACATAACTGCTCTAATTAAATTTAGTATTTCTTAAAAACAGTGTAACTCAATTTCCAATATACTTAAATAAGAAATATAGTGAGATAATTTTACCATGTTTAATTACATCGTATTTGATTTTATAATTTTAAAATATTTTGCACAATTGGAATAACTTATGAATCAGGCCCTAATTAAAGAATTTTTAATTGAATCATTTGAAAATCTTTCAAATATCAGTGATGAACTTACTACTTATGAAAAAAATCCTAGTGATAAAGAATTAGTGAATTCTATATTTAGAAAAGTTCATACCTTAAAAGGCTCTGCTGGTTTTTTGGGGTATGCCAAGCTACAAGAACTTACTCATGCGGCCGAATCATTACTCGATTTAGTTCGCGATGGTACATATAAAATCAACTCAGAATTTATTGATCTTTTTTTAGAAGCATTTGATCTTTGCATTGAAATATTAAAATCTATAGAAAACACCGGTAATGAGCCAAGTCGAGATTACCAAAAAATAGTAAATTTATTTCATGTATGCATAAAAAATGGTGGAACTAAAATAAAAGACCCTCCACCAACAGAACTAAATTTAAAGCGCAATGTAAAAATGACAAAAGATTTGTTTAAAGAAGAAGAAATAAAAAAAGAGATTAAGGTCGAAATCAAAAAAGAAGCAAAACTGGAAGTTAAAATGGAACCAAAACTAGAGGCAAAAACAATCGAAGAAAAAGCAAGCTTAGACACAGGTGAAAATCAAGACACTGCACTTAATAAAAATTCAGCAATCACTGATTCTGTAGTGCGTGTAAATGTTCAGTTGCTAGACAAAATTATGAATGTCGTAGGTGAACTTGTATTAAATCGAAATCAAATCCTACAATATGCAAATCATGTTGATGCACCTGAGTTAAACCGGCTTTCACAGCAGCTTAATATTATCACTAGTGAACTTCAAGGTGATATTATGACAACTCGTATGCAACCTGTCGGATCAGTTCTTTCAAAGTTTGAACGTATTGTGCGTGACCTTGCGCGATCTCAAGGAAAAAAAATAAAATTAGATTTAGTTGGAAAAGAAACGGAGTTAGATAAGACTCTCCTTGAAGCAATCAGAGATCCATTAACTCACTTAATTCGAAATTCAGTTGATCACGGGATCGAAACTGCCGAAGTTCGAAAAAGTCGAGGGAAGCCAGAAGAGGGAAGAATTGTGATTCGCTCATTTCATGAAGGTGGCCAGGTCAGCATTGAAATCAAAGATGATGGGAATGGGATAGATTCTCAAAAAGTACTAAATAAGGCAATACAAAAAGGAATAGTTTCACCAGAGCAAGGTAAAACAATGTCCACTAAGCAAATTCAAAATATTATTTTTATGCCAGGTTTTTCAACTGCTGAGCAAGTTACAAATATTTCAGGCCGTGGCGTTGGAATGGATGTTGTAAAAAGTAATATTGAAAAAATTGGTGGTTCTGTTGATATCACTTCAAATATGGGTGAAGGAACAACATTTAAACTTAAAATTCCACTGACTCTTGCAATTGTTCCAGCGCTTGTCGTGTTAGATAAAGGTGAAACCTTTGCACTCCCACAGATTTCATTGGTTGAACTTGTTCGACTGGACTCGAACTCTGAGCACGGAAAAATTGAAAAGCTTTATGATTCTGAGTTTTTTAGACTGAGAGGGGATCTTATCCCTGTTTTTAGACTTAGTGATACTTTAAAATTAAAAGGTCAAAAAATTATTGATGCCGGTCTTGATGATTCAATCGTAAATGTTGTCGTTTTAAATGCAGAGGGACGCGTCTATGGTCTGATTGTTGATCAGATTTTAGATACAGAAGAAATCGTTGTAAAACCCCTTTCATCTGAACTAAAAAAACTTTCCTTCTTTGCTGGTGCAACTATTATGGGCGATGGAAGAGTTGCTCTCATCTTAGATGCTCTCGGCTTTTATAATTTTGCCGATCGAGGCCATGGACATAAATTAGATAAGATGAATCAAGATTTAATTTCATCACAAGATCGATCAACGGCCGATTCACAAGAGCTACTACTTTGTGAGTTTGGTGATCATCGTATTTATGCAATTCCCCTCGTACTTGTTAATCGCCTTGAAGAATTTAAGGCGGAGCAAATTGAATGGACTGGAGATCAAGCGGTGGTAAAATATGGGAATATTCCAATGCCTTTAATAAATATCGAGGAGGCGCTTCACCTTAAAGGTAAGTCTGCAATTGATGACACTCATACAAATCCAAATGCATTGGTCCCATGTGTGGTTGTGAAAGTTCGAGGCAATTTATTTGGTTTTGTAGTAAATGAAATACGTGATATCGCTCTAACTGATAGCGAAATTCATTCAGAATCTGTCGATCGAAAAGGATTACTCGGGACTGTCTTTTTAAATTCTAAAACAGTAACAATGCTTGATATTCATGCCATTTTAGAAGATTTAAAAATTGGAAAAAATATTTTTGTAAAAAAAGAATCAAAATTAAAAGGAAGAGTCCTTATGATAGAGGATTCGCCACTGTATAGAAAAATTCAATCTGATTTTTTGGAAGAAAATGGATTTGAAGTTGTGATTGCTGGAAATGGTGAGGAAGCATTAAATATCCTAAATCGAGATTCTAAATTTAATATTATTATCTCGGATTTAGAAATGCCAGTTTTAGATGGTTGGGCCTTTGCTGAAAGACTTAGAATGAGTGAAGATAATTTTTCTAAAATTCCAGCAATCGCCGTTTCTGCTAAGGTTGGGCCAAAAGATAAGGAACGAAGTCAAACATCAGGATTTAATGAACACTTAGAAAAATTAAATAAAGATGAACTTTTAAAATATATTCAAAGCTATATTTAGGATGAATGATGACAGAGCAAATTAATAATACACAACAAATAACAAACTCTTCAGATGTGTCCCAGTTATGTGGGTTTAGGGTTGATAAAGACTACTATGCGATATCAGTGCTTGAGGTGCAGGAAGTTATTCGGAAACAGAATTTAACTACCATACCGTGTGCACCTGAGTTTATTAAAGGCCTTATTAATCTTAGAGGGCAGATTGTTACTGCATTTTCACTTAGAAGTTTATTTGGACTTCCTGAGAGTGACTCGGGTGAATTTATGAATATTATTGTAAGATCGAATGAGTCATTATATTCATTAATGGTTGATGAGATATTGGATGTCATGGATGTAGAGAATAGACGTTTTGAAAAGACTCCTGATAATTTGGATCCTAAAATTCGCGATTATATTTCAGGTGTCTATAAGTTAGATGGAAAACTTTTATCAACGCTTGATCTAACAAAACTTTTAAATCAGGATGTTTAATGAAAATTCTCGTTGTCGATGATTCGCTAGTTTTTAGATCTGCAATTGTCTCAGCGATTAGTACTGAGCCCAAACTTGAAGTAATTAGATCTCTTGTCAATGGGAAATTGGCAATAGACTTTTTGCGATCAAATTCAGACATTGATTTGATTACACTTGATATGGAAATGCCTGTTATGGATGGCATGGAAACGATTAGGGAAATTAGAAAATTTAATGCCAATATTGTTATTATTGTTTTTTCATCATACACTCAGAAAGGAGCAGAGAAAACATTAGAAGCACTGAGCGCAGGTGCAAATGATTTTGTAACAAAGCCAGAAAATCTTGGATCAAGTGCCGACGAAAGTATCAAATCTATACGCGAAGAGCTTATTCCTAAAATACTTGCCTTTAGAGAAAAGTTGGCAAACCCTTTTATCAAAAATACTCATGAGCAAAATGCAATTATTTCACCAGAAAAAGCAAGCTTTGATTTAAAGCTAAATTATTCCCCTGGGCTAATTTTGATTGGATCATCTACAGGGGGACCTGAAGCACTGTCGACACTTTTTAAATCTATTAATAAAAATATTTCAGTGCCAATTTTAATAGTTCAGCATATGCCGCCAATTTTTACTCAGAAGCTAGCAGAGATGCTCTCAAAATATTCTTCAGTAAAAGTTCTAGAGGCCAAAGATGGTGATCGTTTATTGCCCGGAGTTGCCTATGTTGCGCCTGGTGATTACCATATGACGGTTGAGCGAGATATGACTTTAAAGCTTAATCAGAATGAAAAGGTTTGCTTTGTAAGGCCATCAGTAGATGTTCTTTTTGATTCTGTCTTTTTAAATTTAAATCTTAAAACGTTAGTAATTATTCTTACAGGTATGGGGGATGATGGTGCTGCAGGGGCAGTAAAGCTTGCACAAAAGGGACATGATGTTTTTGTACAAAGTAAGGAGTCTAGCGTTGTCTGGGGGATGCCAGGGTCAACAAAAAGACTTTTACCAGACGCCAAAGTGTTAGACATTAATGATTTTGGTCGATTAATTATGTTAAATTCGTAATGGAGATTATATGTATTTTGGCGATTATTTAATAGAAAAAAAAGTGATAAATCAAACTCAACTAATAGAAGCACTCTGCTTTCAAATTGAGTCGTTGCCTTCACTCATGAGAATTGTTCTTGAAGAAAAAATTACGGCAACTGATATCCTGTTAGATATAATTAAAAAAGAAGCAAAAGATGATCAAGATATTATAAAATCACTTATAAATAGAAATATTCTCGATGAAAATAAAGCATCTGAATTAGAGTTAAAACAAGTATCTAAGCGAATTCCTCTTGGCGAAATTATAGTTAAGCTTAATATGGCAAAAAGTGATGTTGTAAATAGTGCTCTTCAAGAGTATTATGAGAAGAAATTTAATATTAATGATGAAGTTGATATGCAAAGTACTTCCGATGTAGAGCTAAATGCAGCTGCACTTGAGTCACTAAAAGAACTTGGTATTTCACTTGATTCAGGGCCCGTTAGTGTCAAAGTATCTATGCCAGCTGATCCATTTGTTTTGCAATATCTTGAATTATTCTCTGAAAAGTATAAAAATAAATTAAAAAAATTGATTTCAATCATTGAAAAAGAGGTTGAAGGAGCGAGTGATATTTCTAATTACTATAATTCTTTATATCGAGATCTTCATCTTTTAAAAGGGACTGTAAATCTTTGTGAATTTAAAATTCAAGATGAGCTAGTTTCTTTATGGGAAAGAGAAATCGAAAAAACAGTGACAAAATCTAATGATGAAATACGATCATGGTGCAAAGTAAAACTTCCACTTCTTGATCGCTCGATTGATTTACTCTGGTATGCAAGGTCAGTTGTTGAAAAAAATCAAAGTGAACAAAGTTTAGGCACTGATAATGTCTATCTTGTTGACGCCAACTCAATCATTGATAAAATTTCTTAGACAATGCATTTACAGCACTCAAATCACTAAATAATTTAATCATTATTGCCGAGAAAATAAAGTGAGATAGCTCATTTTTTATTTTTGGAGTAATTTAATGAAATTAAAAACCAAGCTCGTTACTAGTTTTTTAGTTGTCGGACTTCTTCCAGTAGTTATTTTATGGGGAATTAATACTAAAAAGATGTCAGATACTATTGATTATAACTACACAAAGCAACTGAGTTTTATCAAAGATAATAAAAAGGCCGAAATTTCTTCGCTCTATGAAAACATGCATCTTCAAACTGAGCAAATGGCAAAAAGTTTTGATGTAATAAATGCATTTAGGCAATTGAGTTTTGGGTATTCTGGCCTTAGTTTTGAAAAAGTTGATTCAAAACGCTTGGAGCTAAAGAAATATTATGCATCAAATTTTAATCCGCTTTATGAAAAAAAATCAGGAATGAAACTTTCGCGAGATGTAGATTTTTATATTAACTCCTTATCAAAAGAAGCGGTTTATTTGCAGTATCAGTATATTTTAAAAAATGAACACCCGTCAGGTGAAAAAATAAAGCTGATCAATCCAACAGATAAATCTGAGTATGGAACGATCCATTCTCAAACACATGAGTTTTTTAAAAACTTTGTGGAAAGATTTGGCTATTATGATGCTTTTTTTATCGATCTTCGCGGTGAGATTATTTACTCAGCATTTAAAGAAATAGACTTAGGTCAGAACTTAAAAGATGGGCCTTTAAAAGATACTAACTTTGGCGTTCTCTATAAAAATCTTGAGGAAAAAAGAAAAAAAGATCAATTTAAAGATAAATTTACATCAGAGCTTTCGCCTATCTCTAAATATTTTCCAAGTTATGATTATGGGGCGCAATTTATAGCTTATCCAATAATGGAGTATGGCAAAGTATTAGGATATTTTGCACTTCAAATACCTTTAACAAAGCTTGATGTTGTATTAACAAATAATAACTCATGGGAGATATTGGGACTTGGAAAAACAATTGAAACACTACTTGTTGATCCAAAAACGGATTTACTTGTAACTAATGCAAGAATGTTCGTTGAGAATAAGAAAGACTTTTTTGGACGCTTTGACTCAAAGGATAAGTTACTCGTTCCGTTTATTGAAAGCACAAGCTCAACATCAACTGCTTTAACTTATAAAACCAAAGGTCTAAGTGATGCTAAGTCTGGTAAAAATGTTATTGTCGAAGAAGAAGATTTTATAAAAATAAAAAGCAAAGTTGCAGCAGAGGTTTTTGATCTCTATGGCCAGCAATTTATTATTGTATCAAAAATGAGTTTAGAAGAAATTTCAGAATCAACTGTTAAGATGTTTTGGATTTCACTTTTTATATTGGCCGTGCTTACTTGTGCAATTTTTGCATTTGCATGGTATATGGCAAATAAAATATCATCTCCAATAATTAGAGTAAGTCAGGCGATCTCTGCCTTTAAGTTGGGTGATTTAACTTGTGAAGTAAAAGTTGAAAGTAATGATGAAATTGGTGTCATGGGGCAAGAGTTTGACTCGACAATGGGACAAATGAAAACCATTTTTAATTCACAACAAGTAGATTGGAGTGAAGTCTCAAAGCAAAAAGAGCGAGAGTTTGCAGCAAAACAAGAAGTAGAGAAAGCATTAACACTTGCTAAGATGGAAAAAGAAGAGGCAATGCAAGCAAAGAGAATTGCCGATGATGAAAAACTAAAAGCAGAGACTGCTATGAAAACTGCTGATCTTGAAAAAGAAAAAGCAAATGAGCTTGCAATTAAACAAAAAGAACTTGCTCAAGAATTGCAAGATAAGGTGGATTCGATTTTAAAAGTAGTTAAAATGGCAGAAAAAGGTGATTTGACAGGTTCAATTAGTGTTCATGGCACAGATGCCATCGGTCAACTTGCAGAAGGCCTAAGAAGTTTTTTCAAGCAACTAACACTCGACTTTAAAAATCTTGAATCAATGTCTTACGCTCTTCAGACCCAATCAAAACATTTAGAATCCAAAAATAAAATATTAAATGAAAATTCAGGTATCACGTTTGATAAATCAAAGCTGATGAAAGAGAAAGCGGATACAGTATTGTCAATGATAAAGGATCTTAATCATTCAACTCAAGAAATGAAAGAGGCCGTCAGCGAGATATCAAAACAGGCAAATGAATCAAATCGTTTTGCAAGTTCTGCCGTTCAATATGTATCTGATGCAAAAGGCATAGGAGAAAACTTGGAATTAAATACTGAAGAGATATCAAGGTTTCTAGAAGTAATTAATACGATTGCTCGCCAAACAAACCTTCTTGCACTTAATGCGACGATTGAAGCCGCACGCGCTGGAGAGGCCGGAAAAGGATTTGCTGTGGTTGCTAATGAAGTAAAAGAGCTTGCAAGGCAATCCGCTCAGGCCGCAGAAGATATTACATTAAAGGTTGCAAATATAAAAACCAATTCTACCGATATCATGGGATCAATTTTAAAAGTGACTGAATTAATGGATAATATTAATCACTCTGCAAGAATTGTTGCAAGTGCTACAGAGGAACAATTTGCAACGACTGATAAATTTTCAATGCTCATAACTCAATCAGTAAAAGAGGTTGAATCAGTCGCAGCCAATTCGAGCAATGTCAATCAATCGGCCTTGGGGACAAGTAATGTAGTAAAAGACAATGCTGCAATTTCAAATGAATTAAATTCAAGCTCTGATAAACTAAATGATCTTGTTAAAAAATTTAAGCTTGAAGGGGCAGCTGTTCAGTCTGAAACTGGGATATTAAATTTTAAAAAGGCTTCATAAAAGAAATAGAATTAAAGTGAATCATTCCAATTGCGATTAAGTTTAATCGTAACGGTGTGTTCCCTTGTACAAGAGAGTTGAATGAGAAGATTTTCTTCTAAAATAGCAAATGTTAATAGAAGTTCTTTTCTGGTTAGATCTAAAACTGAACAAAGACTATCGATATTAATTTCAAGGGTATTGTTTTTAGACATTCGATAGAGATGGAGATAAATGGAAAAAGATTGATGATCATTTAAAATGGGTGAGATGACATCAAAGCAATGATTTTCAATTGGCGTACTATTAGTGTCAAGTCGAGTGAAAACTTTTTTAATTTCTGCAAGTGATTTTTCAGGTCTATAGCTGTCTATATTTTTTAGATCTAGATCAAAAAAAGAAGCTTGAGTATCTAACTCTGCTTCCTTACTTTTTTGAATTTTTTCTCGATGAAAAGTGATCATGTTGAGAACTATTTTAGCAAAAATTATGGTTTTTCTAAATTGAGAAAAAATTTTATAGTGCTATAATTTATAAAATAGTACTTTAAGGGATTTTATGATTGATGAATCAATGATTGAAGAGTTTAAAATTGAAGCGCAGGAAATGTTTGAAAATTCAGAAGAAGGATTTTTAAAAATTGAGCGGGGGGAGAATTTTACCGACAATTACAATCAGATATTTCGTGCTTTTCACTCACTAAAAGGTGCTGCTGGAATGTTTGGATTAGATGATTTGCAATCGCATATGCACAAGCTTGAATCACTTTTTGAAGCTCAAAAAAATAATAATACCTTGGATAAGGCACAAATTGACTATTTTTTATCTGGTATTGACGGTGCAAAGCAGCTTCTTGAGGGGCAGTCTATAAATTTCACTTATTATACAATTGATGAATTTAAAAATATCTCTGATGGTGCGAGTAAGATTTTACCTGATAATAAAAAAGAAGTAAAAAAAGCAGTAGAAGTTAAAAAGAAAACAAAAGGCCTTTTTTATATTGTCGATGATGAGCAGAGCGTTTTGGAAATATTGTCGGATATTTTATCAGACCTTGATTTTGGTGTGACAACTTTTAATAATGCCAATGATTTAATAAACTCTATAACCGAGGACACTCCAGATGTAATTTTATCTGATATTAAAATGCCTGAAATGAATGGAGTCGAGATGCTTCATCGACTTCGCGATGAAGGTATTGATACTCCTATAATTTTTATATCAGGATATATTTCAAAAGAAATCATGCTTGATGCTCTTTCACATGGAGCCTATGGTTTTATCGAAAAGCCTTTTAATGAGGTACATTTAAAATCAATTTGTACAAATGCAATGAAAAAAGCGCAAATTCAAAAACTTCTTCAAAAAAGTATCAATTATATTCTTTATCAATTTTCAGATCTTGATAATTACTTAAAAGAGCAGGGTAAAGATACGCTTAGAACTAGTCTTAAAAATGAATTGTCGATGATTTTAGAGCAGCAAAAAAACTTAAAGAGTCTTAAATAAAAAGAACTGCCCTAGATAGGGCAGCTTTTTTTATTATAGATCAAAACTTTTAATTAGATTTGCCATTTTTATGGCCATTTGAGAAAGTTCTTGAGAAGCAGATAGTAGTTGACTAGCAGCGCTTGATGATTCGTTTGCACCTTGAGAAACATCCTTTACAGTATTTGATACTTCTGAAACAGCAGTTCCACTTTCAGAAATAATTCTTGTAACTTCATTGGTTGTTGCATTTTGTTCTTCAACTGCAGCTGAAATTGAAGCAGCAACAGAATTAAGTGCATCAATTGATTTTGTAATTTCGTTAATGGCACCAACTGCATTTGTTGAGTCAGACTGAATGGCACCAATTTTTGATGAGATTTCTTCTGTGGCCTTTGAAGTTTGCTTAGCAAGCTCTTTGACTTCATTGGCAACTACTGCAAATCCTTTTCCGGCCTCTCCTGCACGTGCGGCTTCAATCGTCGCATTTAATGCTAAGAGATTGGTTTGTTGAGCAATAGAAGAAATTACTTTGATAACTGTTCCAATTTCGCTACTAGATTTTCCAAGTTGGTTGATAATATTATTGGCCTCTTGAGCTTTTTTGGATGATTCATTTGTCATCGTCGCAGCTTGGTTTGTTGATTTAGTTATTTCTCTAATTGAACTGACCATTTCAGTAGTTGAACCAGATACTGTTTTCATCCCAACACCAAGTTCTTCAATTCCAGCAGCGGATGAATTGGCCTGCATAAGAGTTTTTTGAGAAATATTAGAAAGTTGAGTTGCTGTGGCCGTAAGTTCTTCTGCAGCTGCAGATAATTGAGATGATGTTTCATTGAATGCTTTAACTAAAACGACTTTATCAGTAATAAGTGCCCATGCCACCATGATCCCAACAAGATTCCCATCGCGCATAATGGCCGAAGCTGTTAGATCTAGTGTTTCATCACCTAGTTTAATTTTTGCTCGATGAGGTAGATTCCTTGCATTTGATAGTAATTTTCGTTGGTGGCTTGGGTTTTTATGAAAAATATCAATACTTGCGCCCACTACTTGTTCTGCTTTCACTGGTAGCAAATGCTCAATTTTTTTAAATGTCGTAAGACTTTGCTCATTGATATAAGTAATAGTAAAACTCATATCACAATACATAATATTAATTGGTGCGAGATCAACCATTAAAAATGGTTCATCAGAGCCGTTAAAAACTTCCTTGCTTGTTTTCATTGTCCTTCCTTTGTCATGATAAATAAAACTTTATTTTAAGATATTATATATGACTTAAGGAAGTTTTTTACTTTAAGATAAAATCAAATTTAATGATCTAGCTCAGACTGTTTTGCTTGGGTGTCATGTAGGGCTTCTTTGTACTCACGAAGCCCGACAAAACCTGTAGGATTTGTGTAGTCTTTTGAATCTAGAAGTGCAAAATATAACTTTGAAAAAATATCCTCTTTGTTTTGATCATTTTGTTCATAGGTCATAAAGGCACACTTTATTTGTGCGCGAGCAATGTTTGAATTTTTATGTAGATTTTTTGTGAGTTCATCTAGAGAGATATCAGTGAATGAATTTGCTCCAATAAGATTTAATTCATTTAATCCAAATGTGTGTCCACTTAAAAAATATGATTTTAAAACTTTTGTATTCAATGAACCAAAAGATATTTCTAAAATCCCACTAAAATCCATTAGTCCATATGCGATTTGGTCAAATTTAAACCGAGCATTGCTGTCTGAAATTCTTATATCAGATGAAATTGCAATAGAAAGCCCCTCATTTGAAGCTCCATTTTTTAAATCTGCTACAACCGTTTGAGGAAGAGTAGCGATGGCCTTATTAATTTTGTTTAATCTCGCATTTAATTTTAATATTTTTTCGTCATCTAAATTTTTAAAATTTTCGTAATCAAATCCTGTTAGGAATGTATCAAATTTAGTTTTTAAGACAATCGTCTCTACTTCAAGATGAGTTGTACACCAAGATAAAATACTTTCTAGTTCAAAGAGCAATTCTAGATTTATTTCAGTTTGGTTAAAGACAATTTCAAGTCCTTTTGTTTCCAAAAGAAGTGAAGAGGTAAATGTTTTGTAGGAGAAAATTCTAATTTTTTTTGGTGGAATAAGCTTCATAATATACCTTCCTGGATTTTAAGCTCAAAAAATAAAAGAGAATCCGTTCTCTTTTTATAATGCTCTCAATATTTCATCCGCTTTGTCAAAAAAGATAATTCCCGATCAGAATTGGCGGATTAAAGCGGAAATTTAATTAATATATAAATCTTCCGAAGAGTGAATGAGGAGAGGTTATGAAGTTTATCTTTTTAATATTGTTAGTTTCTCTATCTGCCTATGCTCAATATTCTGAAGTAGAATTTACAGAAGGAGAGCTAGACTTTTCACCTGTTGTGAAGGATTTAGGCTTTCCACCAAAAGATGTGGGAGCACTTAATGTGACAGATAATAATAGATCACCGGCCAAAGAGAGTGTCGATAGAGCACCAGCGGTGATTATGGAAAGTGATACCACCAAGGGCGCTTCTCGTTAGTGATTTTCTTCTAAAAACCTTTCAGCAGAAATGGCGGCCATACAACCTGACCCAGCAGCAGAAATGGCCTGTCTAAAGTATGGATCCTGTACATCTCCACAGGCAAATACGCCAGGAACCGAAGTCTCAGCTCCTTTATTTTTTGTTTTGATGTATCCTTCTGCATCGAGCTCGATTTGATTTGTTAGAAACTTAGTATTCGGGGCATGTCCAATGCCTAAAAAGAATCCGTCTGTAGGTCTAGTTGTTTTATCCATTGTTTTATTGTTGTGAACTATTAGGCCTGTAAGACCTGTTTCATTAGATAACAATTCCACAACTTCAGTGTTAAAAATAATTTCAATTTTAGGATTATTAAAAGTTCGGTCTTGCATAGCTTTACTTGCTCTAAAGCTATCACGTCGGTGAATGAGATAAACTTTACTTGCAAAGCGAGTAAGAAAGTTAGCTTCTTCGAGTGCAGTATCTCCACCTCCTACAACGTGAACTATTTTATTTCGGTAGAAAAATCCGTCGCAAGTTGCACAAGCTGAAACGCCTTTGCCAATTAGTTCTCTTTCATTTTTGAGTCCTAAGTACTTTGCGCTAGCACCTGTTGAAATAATTATTGTTTGTGTTTTATAAGACTTATTATCTTCAGTTGTGACGGTAAAAGGTCTGCTTTTTAAGTCTACGCTAATGACGTTGGTGTTTATTATTTGAGTTCCAAATTTTGTACTTTGGGCCTTCATTTTTTCCATTAGTTCAGGTCCATTTATCCCTTCTGGAAAACCAGGAAAATTTTCAACATCAGTTGTTGTTGTCAGTTGTCCACCTGGTTCATGACCTGAAAACATGAGGGGACTAAGTCCTGCACGAGCAGCGTAGATTGCAGCTGTATGGCCAGCAGGCCCTGAACCAATAATAATCAATTGATGATTTTCCATATAAAATTACTCCGAGATTTTATGCAGTTGATTTTGAAAAAAAGGACTAAAGCGTGATTTCTTCTTCTAAGTTTTTGATTTTTTGTTTAATTTCAAGTGGGCGATCATCTTCTTCTGGGTGCATTTGATAAAAAGCTTGAACAGTCATTAGTTCGTTTGGATTCTTTGCTTCTTCAGTCGTTTTAAAAGACTCACCAGTTATTGTGCAATCATATTTGTAGACTTTTTTAATCTTTTTTTTGCTGTAAAAACTCATGACATCACCTTTTTAAAATTTTCCACATTCTAGTTAATTTTTGTCATACCTGCAAGTAATTCCACCACTATACCAAATTTTTCAGTACCGTGTTAAGCTATTCATTATGTATTTAGTACTTTGGGCCACAATCTTACTTTTAAACTGCAGTGTTTTGCAGGCAGCTACGTCGATTTTAGAAGGTCGACTCCTATTTAAAAGCAGTTCGGAGCGCACACTTGCTATTGGAATAGGTGAATTAGAGGATTTAAAGGAAGGGGATCGAGGAAAGATTTTTATTCAACGAGGGGATTTTAATCGTCCGACTCTTTTTTTAGTTGGCACTGGAAAAGTAGTAAAAAGTTATCCAAATAAATCAATATGGCTTCTAGAGAAGCATTTTATTAAAGATAAGGCAGTAAAAGATGAACCCTTACTTGTGCTAGTTGATTTTAAAGTACTTGAAGGGAGGAAGTCTCTTTTTAAGCAAAAACATACTGTTTTTTCTGCAGATGAGTATTTAGATAAGGATGAATTTCAAAAAAATAATGAGCATAATGTCCCTCAAAAATTTATTGCGAATAATCGAAACTATGATCGTGGGGAAGATGTTTTTGATGATAAAAAAATTGAAGAAATAGACCGCGAATTTGAAACTTACAGTAATTTCAAAAAAAATGGAAATAGTCGAGTGGTAGATGAGTATCAGGAAGAAATAAAACGCGTTACTTTTTTTGTTAATAATAAGTTTAATATTGGAGATTTGAATAAGGCCGAAGATCAAAAAATTCTCGATTCTGATGCAACATTATTAATTGAAAAATACAACTCGCAAAAGTTTACGTTAACAAATGGGCTTTATCGAAAACAGAAAAAATTAGGGAATGCAAAAGATGTTAACGAGGAAATAACTATCTCTAATAGTTATCAACTTCAAAAAATTAAAGATAAAGAAACTGAAGTGATAGATCCAAAAGTAGCGGCTAAAATTTCTCGTGAGGGTGAGATGTGGTCGGCGGATATGGATGAAGATACGTTGCGACGCTATTTTATTACAAGCGGATTATTAAAGGAGCGCTTTAGACGTGAGATCGCTTTAAATGAACTAGATGGACATGAAATTCTGCTTCACTATGCTGGAAATTTAAATACTCATGTGGCCCTGAGTGAAGTTGATCCTGCTTATCAAATGCGAGGATACAACTTAAGTCTCTCTTATGATTATCATCTATCGCGATCTAGTATTGATTTTAAAAATTACTCAGTTCAATTTATGCTTGAACGTGGAGTGGCCTATTATGATTTAAGTAATATAAATGGACGAAGTGAAGAAGGGCAGTACGGCCTTAGTCTCAATTATTATTTCTATAACAATCCACTGACAATCGATAATTTTATCTGGTCTATAGGACTGGGAGCAAAGGTTGGGATGGCAAAAGTTGGAGCAGATAGCTTATCTCAAAGGTATGATTATCAAATTCTAACTCTTCCAAGTTTACAGTTGATGACAAAATATAGATTTCGCGCTGGAGACTTAACTGAAGATACTGTCAATGTCGGAATGTCATTTAATTTGGGGATGATTTATGAAGCGAAAAATTTAAAAATCGTAAATGTTCCAGAAGAAGAAATTGCAACTTCGATAAATGCACAGGATATTAAATATCAATTTGGGATGAGTTTTTATTTTTAGGGAATGAAAATGAAAAAAATAGTATTAGTGAGTTTGTTTATTTTTAATTTTATTACTGTTTCAAAGGCATTAGATATAGATGAAAAATTAACACTACGTTTTTTAAAAGTATCCAACACTAAAAAGACCATTTTAATTAATCGAGGAGCAGAAGATGGATTGGTGGTTGGAGACCATGCTAAGTTTTTTATTACTAGCGGTATCGTTGCAAGAGGGGTTGTAGAAAAAGTATCACCAACTCGATCAATTTGGGCACTCTATAGAATTGTTGATCCTGAGGAAATTATTGATAATAAAGTTTTAAATTTAAAAATAGCAAGTCCAGTTAAAGTAACACTAGACCCCTCTCGAAGTTTAAAAGAAGAAACGATACCTGCTGGAAATGATACGATTGCAATTCCTCCTGAGGAAACAAAAGAAAAAAATATTGGTGATGAGCTAAATACCGAAGATCAAAAAGAGCTAGAAGATTTAGGAATAAAAGAAAAAAAGCCAGTTTCAACCAAGGCAAAAACAGTTAGCGAATCAAAAATTGATAATGTTTCAGAGTTTGATATGGGGACAAAAAATGTAAAGTCTTGGGAAGCATTTGGGAGTTTATCTTATAACTCACTTTCGGGAACAGAAGAAGGTGATACTGGGGCAAGTTCAACTTCGGTTGCTTCAAGTGTCGTTGATTTAAGTCTGGGAATTGAGCATTATTTTTCTCTATCTTCAAGCTTTAAAGACATTTCTCTGTTTGGCCTTATTAACAAAAAGACCATGGAAAATGGCGACAGTGCCAAGACAACAACGGATTGGTTTTTATATGGTGGTGGGGCCAATTATCATTTTTATAATCGCCCATATGATCTCTCTAAATTAATTGGATTCGCTACGCTGAGTGCTGGCCTTGGCTCAGTTTCAATTTCAGAAAAAGTTACAACTGGTGCAAGTTCGACTGAGACAACGGCCGAAGGTAGTTCAAGTTTTTATAGCTTTGGTGCAGGTGTTAAATACTACATAAATTCAAGTTTTGGTGCACGAATGGTACTAGATTATTTTTCATCTTCTGAATCATTTTCATTTGAAGATGGTTCTACAGTGACAAGATCGTTGGGAGGGCCAAGACTACTTCTTGGAATTAATTATCGATTTTAGTCTCTATTTTCGTAGAAAGTAGTCTTCGTTTTCTTCGCGATTACTCTTTTTTATAAATAATCTTCTTTCGGCCTCCAGTCCAAGCAACACTTGAAAAATGTCTGATATGACGTCGCGACTTGCATAGTAACTATGACCTATTGTTGTCTCATCTATTAAGGAGACATTGATAGTGTCTACTCCGGGAGTTTTAAAGCAAGCTCCAAGTCTCGCTGAATTATTTACACTTGAACTTGCAGAAAGGGCCTTATCATTTGTTGAACAATACAGGGTTATTCTTTTAGCTGTTGGCCTGATCATATTTATTTCATTTTTAAAACGTATTAGGTCGTAGTCTGGCGCAGTTAAGATTAATTCATTAACTATTTTTTTCTCTAAAAGTTCAGGAACATTGATTAGATTTTTTCCTAATTCATTAAGAATTGGCAAAAGTATTTGGTGGCCCATTGAATGTACAATGATGTTTACGTTAATATCTTTTTCATAGAAATCAGAAATTAAATTTTTTAAATGATTGATAGATTCTTGGGAGCTAATTTTATTTTGCTCATAGGTTTTTGATAAATTTTTTGTATCTAAAAAGCCATCTCCAGGCCCTGATGGCCATGAAAATAAAATAACAGGTCCTTGGTATTTTAGATCATAGGTCAATTGAGACGCCCTTAATACTGCCTCAAAAAATGGAACATTAAATCCATGAACAAAAATAAGCGGGGTTCGTTTTGATCTTTTTGAAAAATCTAATATTTGATCTAATTGAATTTCTTTGGAGTTAACGATTTTATAAAAATAGTTTGAACTTGCATTTTTTGAATCAGAAAACTCGATTTCGCCTGTACTATGGTTTTTAGGGACGTTAATTCGACATATACCGAAGGTTAATTCATTTTTAACAGAAATTGCATTACCAAAGCTACTTGAGTCACATCCAAATTTTTCTGCCTTTCTATTTCGATTAGTTACAACATAAATATCGAGAGATCGAGACTCATTATAATTTTCTTTGAAGTAGCTACTCCATATTTTTTTAAAGGTAGCTTGGAATTCATTATCAAAATTTTGTATTTCTTTTGGCCTTAGGGGAACTTCTACAGGGGGCACTAAATTATCTGGCTGAACGGTAGAGTTAACTGGTATTGGGTCACTTTTTTTTATTTCAGACTCTGTACTTTTAAATCCTGAACAAGAATTTAAAAGTAGTGCCAATAATAGATAAAGAGGTTTATTCATAAAGGATAATTTATTAGTAACAGTATCTATTTACTCTAAAGTAGTTATCACAAAATTGACTAGGATTTGTACAATCAGCATTGTTAGAAGAAGTGTAATGGCCGTCTCGTTGGCAAACTCTTGTCCCTGCATCGACCACATCTGTATTAAAGCTTCCCGATTCAATAGTGGTTTTATTTTTTATTAATTGGTAATTAACAATATTTTTTCCATAATCTAAAAGTGGTCTTTGAGTGAGGCTTACAATCCACAGATTAAAAAGTTTTTTACTAATTCCATTTTTCCCATCATATTTTTCGGTTTTAATAATACTTTTTTTACCATTTTCCCAATTCGCTTGTAAGGTAACAGAGTCATAATCTCCAGTTGGCCCTTTGAAATAAGAGTATTCACCAGGATTTAAAATATTAGACCGACATATATGTACCGCATAAGTTGGACCTGGTGTATTTCCGTGACATGAAACAGTGATTCTTCCTTCTATGTCAGTGCTTGTGTATTGATCACCACCTGAAAAACCAGTTGCTAATAAGTTAAAAGAAATAAATATGTTTAAAATTGCTACAATTCTTTTCATTGAAAACTCCTATGTATAAAATAAGAGTGGCCTAAATTTTAAATTCTGCCAAGAGATTAGTGTATGAAGATAATTCATTTTGACTCATTAATAGAGATGCCCTGGAAGAATGGGCAAGGAATTAGCTATGAAATTTTGAAACTTGGCAGTTGCGAACACTTGGATTCGTATGATTTTGATTTGCGCCTTAGCATGGCAAAAATAAATGGAAAAAATTCTTTTTCAAAATTTAGTGGGCATCAGCGGTATTTGACCATTGTTCGTGGGCAAGGCATTTATTTTAATGAT
The DNA here is from genome assembly GCA_964583925.1 of uncultured Bacteriovorax sp. Lineage (GTDB taxonomy): Bacteria > Bdellovibrionota > Bacteriovoracia > Bacteriovoracales > Bacteriovoracaceae > Bacteriovorax. The sequence goes on along the minus strand of CAZOXW010000008.1, from coordinate 75,266 downwards.
CAAAAAATACTCATGAGAGAAGTAATAAAATTTGATGGGGAACAAGAGGTTTTAAGTGGCCCCTTGGCCTTAAAGGATGAAGTCATAGATCTGGGAGTAATCTTTAATCCCACTAAGTTTAGCGTAGAGATGAATTACAGTTTAGTTGATCATTTTACTTCTGTTGCGGATAAAACAATTATTTGCTTTTTAAATTCGTGCGATTTAACGCCTGAGTTAAGTCTTTCTTCTCTTGATGTCGTAGAATTAAATAAATATGAAAGGATAAGTTTTCCTAAAAATGAGATAGTCTGGGTTTCAATCAATTTTAAGGACAATATTTTTTAAGATTTTTAATCTTATCCTTTGGCAATTTTAACAAGCGCTGGCAAGGAGTTTTCCTGTAGCCATCATCTAATGTGGGATTAGCACCATTTAAAAGTGCAAAATTTATAGCATCAAAGTTTTCATTTACAATCGCAAAGTTTAGGATACTTATTTTTTTTCTATATCCCACTGTCCGATTAATTTCTGCTCCATGAGAGATAAGCATTTTTGCAATATTTAAGTTTGGAGTTAAGGAGATGACGAGCGTGTAGGCCAGTGGAGTTTCACCATAAATATTGAAGCTATCTGCTTTGGCCCCGTTTAAGAGCAACTGTTCCACCGCTTTTTCATTTTTGATTCCATACCAAAGTGGTGTGCGAGTAAGAGAATCATAGGCATTAATATCGGCGCCAGATTTCTTTAAGAGTGGAATTTTATGTAATTCGTTATCTCGAATTGCGCAGTGATAGGGGAGTTTTTCACAGTCAAAAACAATTTCTTTTTGAAGCGAAATCGCATTTTTTAAAACAATGTATTGATATGATTTTACAACAAGAAGATTTAATCCCAGCCCAACAAAAAATAACAATGCACCCACTTTGTTACTTACTTTTTTTCCAAGATACCATCCAAAAATTAATATAGGGATAGTTGCAACAAAGGAGGCATAAATTCCAACACTGAGTCCTATTCGAAAACTTTTTAGATGTTCAATATCTTTTGCTAGAAAGATAAAAAAAAGTGGGGTTGATGAAAAACTGATTCCTAGTAAGCTAGAAAGAATCCATTTGTCTTTTTTCCAAAATGACCAGAGAATTAATATAGCGAGTAGATAGTAGGGAATAAGTAAAAAATGATTGCTGATTTCTGGGTTCAAAGGTTATTACCTGTTGTATTTTATTGGAGGAGACGTCCGGATTTGAACCGGAGGCTTTACGGTTTTGCAAACCGTTCCATTGGACCGCTCTGGCACGTCTCCACAAGATAGTTCATAATGTTATATACTTGCTTTAATGTCAATATTTGAAAAGGAGAAAATATGAATAAGTACACGATATTATTAATTGCATTTTTCTGTACTGGAATACTCGAAGCAAAAGAGAGTGCTAAAAAAGGAAAAGTCATGGCAAAAACTAAAGTATCAAGTGAAAAAGTAGAAAAAAAATCGGCCAATTTGATAAATAAAAAGAAGGATTCTAAAAATAGTAATGACAAGTCATTGGTTCCAATTCCTGTGACCGAAGAAAAAAAGACTGATGACGATGTTGTGATAGACTTAAATTAAGGTGTCGTAAAATGTTCCAATATATTAAATCAACATTTTCAAACTCATTTAAGGCCAAGTCAATTCCTAGTCTTGATGGAATACGAGCGATAAGTGCTCTTTTTGTTATTATTGGACATTTTAGTTATCTGTATCTCGGTTTTTTTGAAAATTATTTTGGCAAGATTTTGGGCCCAACAATCGCATATTCAATTGGAAATCAGTACACTGGAGTTAGTTTCTTTTTTGTATTAAGTGGTTTTTTAATAACGAATTTATTAATCATTGAACATGAAAAATCAGGCACTATCAATTATAAACAATTTTTTTTCAAGAGAGTTTTTAGAATATTTCCCGCCTTTTATTTTTACGCTCTTATTATTTTTTTGTTTCTAAAAAAGAGTGCTATCTTGGCCTATTCGAATCAAGATATTTGGGCATCATTAACATACACACATAATTATTTTTCAGACCTAAATCCATGGCATATTGGTCATTTTTGGTCGCTCTCCTTAGAAGAACAGTTTTATTTATTTTGGCCGATTTTGTTTTTATTATTTCATAAAAGATTGGGAAAGAAGTTGTCATTGGGGGTAATTCTATTATCACCAGCAATACGACTGATCACTTATTTTTTGTTTGTGGAGTGGCGAGGGCGTATTTCAATTATGACTCACACGCGGCTTGATAGCTTACTTTTTGGAGCATATCTAGCGTATTTATACCGGGAAGGGCAATTTCAAAAACTGTATAAAAAAATTGAAAAATATAAATTACAATATTTATTTTTATTTCAAATCCTTTTCCTTTCTCGACTATTGCAAACTATTTTTCAAGGTAAATATATTTTGCTCTTAGGATTTTCTTTAGATGCATTTTCAATGTGTGGGTTAATTATTTATGCAATTAATTCCAAAGATCGACTTGTGAGATTTTTAAACTATCCCTTTGTCATCCATCTTGGAACTTTAAGCTATGGGCTTTATTTATGGCAGATGCCTTTTGTATGGTCGGCCTACAAAAGTGATTATTTGGCCTTAAGAATTTTTCTTATCTATGTAATGGCCAATATAAGCTATATTTTTATTGAAACACCATTTATGAAATTGCGTGATAAATTATTAAAACATTGAAAATTTACATTTTTTCTTCAGATAAATATCTAGCGCTAGATCGGTTGAGTATTCAGATCTAAACATGACATTTTCATTTTTATCGCTGTTTGTATGCCAAAGATCACTAGAATTAATAGTGCAGATAGGAAATCCTTTTTTATAAAAAAAGGCCTTATCTTTTTTAGCACTATCATTATGGCCAACTGGATAATTATTTAATTTATGTGCCCATAGAACAACTCCGCTCCCAGTGTAATTGACTTTGGGTTCAAGAGCATTGCCTTCTTCGTCGGATGTAATCGGTGATTCAGAAAGTACTCCGCTAACTATTTCGTAAGTTTTACCATTAAAAACAACGTCCTCACCAGTAGGCAGGGTAATAATCACATGATCTACATTTTCATTAGAAATGTAATTTGCACGGAACATATATTTTCTTGGAAAAAACATCATTAATTTTAAATGGCCATGGGATTCGTATTCATCAGGAGAGTCCCATACTAATAGGCCAAGATCGCTTCTTGCCAAATCTTCAAACATAAATTCAAAACTGCGACCAATTCCAAAACCGGATTTGGGTACAATTACATTTTCTCCGTGATTCATAAAACGAATACTTTTTGGGAGGATTAGGTCGTCACTCCAGTAATTAAAGCAAATATCCCAACGCAAATGATCTCGAGTCTTACAGAGAGTCGGTCCCAAGCTTTGCTCATTTACATCTTTGTATGGAAATTGAAGTTTAGTCTCATCAAAGTCGTTAGCAAAAGATAAGTTAGTAATTAATGAAATTAAAATATATACTTTTTTCACTCAAACGCCCTAATTTAAAAAATAGAAAAACCACAACGTTTTCTAAGAAATTGATCCATTAAAATATCAGTGGCAAGCTCACGCTTGATAAAAACATTTCCTTTTTTGTTATAGTCTGTATACCAAATCTCTTTTGCTGGGATTTTGCAGTCAGGATAACCTTCTTTGGAAATTACTGCCGTTGAAGAAGAAGGAAGTCTTGTTCCATCACTTCTTTCTGTATCCCCAATCGGAAGATCTCCAGATTTGTCGGCCCGAATTAGGACACCTTTTCCACGATACTTTACGTTTGCTGGCTTGGCCTTTTTTCGCTCATCTTGTACCATTGGACCTTCTGTGAAAACTCCGCCGGTAATTTCTTTAGTTTTACTGTTAAAGTATACTTTTTCTTTCGTAGGCAACGTAACAATTAATTCATCACCAGATTTTTTGACCGAGGGAAGCACTGAGCGCGGTAGAAAAACCATCACCGAATAAGTGGCATGACTTGTGTATTCATCAGGAGCATCTACAATTGTTAAAGTCATATCCGAGCGTGCAAGATCATTTGATTCAAATTCAAAAGTTCTATTTATATAGTATTCATTTTTTGTAACAATAGAATTTCCACCTTTATTGTCTAAGCTAAATTTTTGTGGAATACCTTCGCTTGTTCTGCAGACTGTATATCCAGCATCATTTGAATTGCAGGCCATAGATTCAAGAGGTGCTTCAGCAAATTCTTTAAAAGGCTCAATATCCATTTCTACATTATAGGTCGATCTAAGTGCTGGATCAGATAGGCCTTGATTTAATTTGCAATCCACATTGGGAATTAGAATTTTGCGATCACGAACTAATTTGTTTGCATGTACGACATCATTTACAGCTGAAATCATTTGCGTTTTATCTGGGTCAATAATTGAAGCGATGTCTCTTTTGGCCCTTGCTTGTTTTGCTTCATCCACGCTAGATGTTTCTTGATGGTTTTGGTCGGATAGTTTCAAGTTTGAATTCTTTAAATTATGGTAGACCCAAACAACCTCATCTCTATATTTACCACTTTGAACTTTGATTTTTATTCCAAAATTTCCAGATGGTAATTTAATCGTCTCTAATACTTTTCCGGTTGTACCTTTTACTAAAGTGGCCCGAACATTTTGTGTTGTTTTGTGAAAATTTGCACTTGTTCTCGCATTTAGACTCGATTCAATTTCAATCAGATCATCGGTCTGGAAGGCAAAAATGATAAATAGGACGGGAATTAATTTTAGTATTTTTTTCATAGATTAAATTTTACAGCAAAAATAAAATAAAAACAAAAATGGGAAAAAGTGACCGACTAAAATGATCTAGAAATAAAAAACTTGATCACTTTTATAAAAACTAAGCTAATATATTAATAATTATATTATTTTTCCGAAAAAGCTTTAAATAAATTATATCAGCTTTTTTATAGACAAAAGGAGTTTTCATGAATTTGGTTGAAGTATTTAAGCAAGGTGGCTTTATTATGTATCCGCTGTTGGTATTTTCAATAGCATTATGGACTGTTGCCATTCAGAAAATTTGGTTTTTGATCAACTTTAGAAAGCAAGCAAAATATTTTTTTGATGAAGGAATGAGAATAGTACAGTCAAAAAGATTTAATGAAATGGAGTGGCTTTATAAAAATTGCCCTGAAATTATAGCCAAACCTCACTCTGCAATTTTTGAAGAAGCATCATCTGCTGAAGAGTGGGATGCAAGAATGCAAAGACGAATGACTGAAACAAATCTGGGATTAAAAAAGAATTTATGGATACTAGGTACTATCGGATCAAGTGCTCCATTTGTTGGTCTCTTCGGAACTGTTTGGGGGATCATGGGATCATTTAAAGCGATTGGTGCAGCTGGAAAATCTGGTTTTGCGGTTGTTGCAAGCACTATTTCAGAAGCTTTAATTGCAACTGCTGCTGGTATTTTAGTCGCAGTTTTTGCAGTTATTTTTTATAACTATCTTCAGGTTAAAATTTCGGAAATTATGACAGAATTTAGAAATGGACTTGGTGATTTAGCTGAGCATTTCAACGCAAATAAAAAATAAGTCAGGAGATATTTATGGCAATGGGTAGTATGAATCAAAATTCTTCTGATGATGAAAACATCGTCGCAGAAATTAACATGACTCCTTTGATCGATATTATGTTAGTGCTTTTGATTATTTTTATGGTGACATCTACGGCCGCACTTGAGTCAGGGTTAGACATTGAACTTCCTAAAACTCAAATCACGAACGAAAAAAAGCAAGATCAGATTATGATTATTACTTTAAATCGGGATGGAATGATTGCAATTCAAGGAAGAAAAGTTGATGAAAAAGACATTAGAGAGAAAATTTCTTCGACTTTAAAAGAATTGAATACAAAAGCAGTTATTTTAGAAGGTGACACCAAAGCATTTTTAGGAAAAGCAGTAGAGCTAATGGATATTGCCAAGGCCGCAGGAGCTGAAAGTTTCTCGATTGCTGCTGAAGAAGATGCCTCTAAACGCATTCAATAAATAAGGACGTAGTATGGGGGCAGTAAAAAAACCTTTATATGCTGGTGACGGTGAAAGTAAGATGGAAGTTGAGACAAAGCGCTTTAACAAGCGTGCGCTCACCGGAAGTGTTATCATTCATCTTTTTATTATGTTAATTCGCTTACCTCATTTAGAGTTAGAGCATAAATTAAAAGAAGAGCCAAAATTAATTCCAATTACAATGACTTCAATTTCTGTAGCAGAAAGAAAGTTGATTAAAGATGAATCAATAAAGAATAAATTGGAGTCTGATTTAACCCAAAAAGTGCAAGCGCCAGAAGAATCAAAATTAAAAAATGGTTCAGATGTTGTTGTTAAAAACTCTACTGCTTTAGGTGATCCTCTACAAAATAAAGTACAAGATGTCCAAAAGGGTGATCCTCGCTCAAAAATCAAAAAGGCCTACGATCCTAAAACTGATTTAAGAAAGGCAAAAACAAATCGAGTTGGGTCTGGTGCAGCTCCTGGAAAATTTCAATCTAAAGATGGGAATACTGGTGGATCAGGAGATACATACAAGGGAGGAGATCTATCGCAAATTACAAATTCGATTATCTCTCGTGGGACAGGCCTAAAGCGCGCCAACACTGGAAAAAACCCTGACGATGGTGGGGCCGGCGGTGGCAAAGGTGGAGGAATTGGTGATGGTTTTGGTGGAGGTTCTGGTGACGGACGATTTACTGGGACAACAACAGGGACAGTTGATTCTGCTAAAGTGGCGACAAATATCGGAAGTCTAACTGGTTCAGCTAAAGGTAAAATTGATTCTTCTAAAGGCTTTGATGGACTTGCTTCAAAAGGGTCTGTTATGGTTGCAGGCGTACCAGTTGAAAAAGTTGCAGTCTCAATTATTAATCCAGATGAGATTAGACGATTAATTAGAGAACATATTCCGCAATTTCGCTATTGTTACCAAAGTCAATTAGATATCCATAAAAATCCAGAAGGTCTACAAGGTAGAATTATTTTTAATTTTTTAATAGGTGCCGAAGGACGAGTTACAAGTTCATCGATAACTTCTGAAGAAATTACTTCAGATAAGGTTAGAGATTGCATTAAAGATGTATTGCATGGAATACAATTTCCACGTCCACAAGGTGGCAAGACAGTTCAGGTAAATCAGCCGATGAATTTATATCCTAAGCGAATTTAAAAAAAGAGGCTTTGTCCTCTTTTTTTAAATTTCATTGTTTAGTTTAAGCATTTTTTCTTTTTTTCGCATTTTTAAATTGATGACTTCAACAAAAAGAGCGAAGGCCATTGAGAAGTAGATATGGCCTTTTGAAATGTGTTGATCAAGGCTTTCAGCAATTAAAGTGACCCCAATTAAAATTAAAAAACTTAAGGCCAATATTTTTATTGTTGGGTTTTCTTCTACAAAATTAGAGATAGTCTTGGCCGAAATAATCATAATAAGTGTTGAGATAACAACGGCAGCAATCATAATTGGAAGATCACTTACCATTCCAACGGCCGTAATTACTGAATCTAGCGAAAAAACCATGTCGAGAATTAAAATTTGTAAGATAACATTGATAAAATTTTGCTTTTTTTCCTTACTTGATTCAGGGGTAATATTTTCAAGCTTGTGATGAATTTCACTGGTACTTTTAGCGATAAGAAATAATCCACCAAGAAGTAAGATGAGGTCTCTACCTGAAATTTCATTGTTTAAAATGGTAAACATTGGAGCAGTTAAACTGATTACCCAAGAAAGCGATAGCAGGAGTAAAATTCGAGTGAAAACTGCAAGTAGTAGTCCTAGTTGTCTTGCTTTATTCTGTTCGTGTTTTTCTAATTTGCCAGTTAGAATAGAAATAAAAATAATATTGTCAATTCCAAGTACAAGTTCTAGTGCACATAGAGTAAGAAAGGCAATAAGACTGTTAAACGTAAAAATATTTTCCATTTTATCCTCATATTTTAAATAAATGTATTTTCTCATATTTATTTTAAATGTAAAATACCTATATCTTGTTTGGAGAGATATTATGGAATCAAAAAATACTTCGTTTAATGCTCAAGTTGTCGCTGCCATATCGGCACTTGGAGTTGTTTACGGTGATATTGGTACTAGTCCGTTATACGCATTAAAAGAGTCTTTTTTGCATGGCCATGATTTAGGCCTTAATCCAGAAAATATTTATGGAATTCTGTCATTAATTTTTTGGTCTTTGATTATTGTGATTTCGATAAAATATGTTTTTTACATTTTAAAAGCTGACCGCCATGGAGAGGGAGGAATTCTTGCTCTAACTAATTTAGTCGCCAATGGTGATAAGTATGTCCTACTACTCTTGGGATTATTTGGCACCGCTCTTCTCTATGGAGACGGTATGATTACGCCGGCGATTTCAGTATTGTCAGCAGTAGAAGGACTCTCTTTAATTACACCTGTTTTTGATCCATATATTATTCCAATCACTATTTTTATTTTGATTTTATTATTTTCAATTCAAAAACATGGAACTCACACTGTTGGGAAAATTTTTGGGCCAATTACACTTATCTGGTTTCTTGTTATTGGAGCAATTGGACTTTTTAATATTTTAAAATTTCCTATGATATTAACTGCTGTTAATCCAATGCATGCTATTTATTTCTTTGCTGAAAACTCCATAAATGGACTTTTAGTTCTTGGTTCAGTTTTTCTTGTTATAACTGGAGGTGAAGCCCTATACTCGGATCTTGGTCATTTTGGACGTCTTCCAATTACCCGAGCATGGTTTGTTATCGTATTGCCTTCGCTTGTTTTAAATTATTTTGGCCAAGGAGCATTTGTTTTATTAAATCCAGAGGGTATTAAAAATCCATTTTTTTTGATGGCCCCAAGTTGGTCTTTAATCCCTCTCGTTATTCTTGCAACAATGGCAACCGTGATCGCTTCTCAGGCCTTGATTACTGGAGTTTTTTCTTTAACGATGCAGGCCGTTCAGTCGAATTTTATTTCAAGAATTAAAATTGTACACACATCTGAACACGAAAGAGGGCAGATTTATATTCGTTTTATGAATAATTTTTTAATGGTTTCTTGCGTTATTCTGGTGGTGACTTTTAGAAGTTCAAGTAATTTAGCGGCTGCGTATGGAATTGCTGTCACTACTACAATGGCCATTACCACTATTTTATTTCATGAATATTTATTAAGTATAAAGAAATGGACTCCATGGAAAGCACACATCTTTTGCGGAGGATTTTTAATTATTGATCTGGCCTTTTTTGCCGCCAATATTATAAAAGTGATAGATGGTGGCTGGGTTCCACTTGTGATTGCTTTTTTATTTTTTGCGCTTATGACGACATGGAAAAAGGGCAGAATGATATTAGCAAAACACTTGGCACATAAAACAATCCCGCTCGAACAGTTTATTTTAAAAATTGAAAAAGAAAGTATTTCAAAAGTTCCTGGAACTGCAATTTATCTAAATAGTGCAACAAAAAGTACTCCTTATGCTTTATTTCATACTTTTGAATATTTTCATGTCGTGCATGAAAGGATGATTTTTGTTTCAGTTCAAACCCAAGACTCTGCCTATTTTGATGAAGATAAGCGTGCAATTGTGACTAAAATATCTGATACAATTTATTCTATTGTGATTCGCTTTGGGTATCTTGAAAGTCAAAATGTTCCTAAAGCTCTGGGACAAATATTCTTTGAAGATGGAAAGAAAATTATTCCGAATGAATCAATCTTTTTTATTGGAAAAGAAAAAATATTTGCATCGGAAATACTTGGGATGGCAATTTGGAGAGAGAAGCTATTTGCCTTTTTAAATCTTAACTCACTTGATGCGACAACATTTTTTTCTCTTCCTCAAAGTCGAGTTGTCGAAATTGGGGTGCATGTTGAAATTTAATCTCCCATCGATAGAGCGCTACACATCTTATCTACAATTTTGTGGTAATTAAAAGGCTTTACGAGTACATTTTTAACTTCAAATTGAACGACTTCTTGAAGTGTTTGTGTGTCAATATTTCCAGAAATAATAATAACTGGAATTTGACGAAATAGTGGACTTGATTTCAAAAAATCACAGACGTCGAGACCGGATTTTTGTGGCATTTTAATGTCAAGTAAGATGAGTCCAATTTGACCTTTTTTAATAATCTCTATTGCGATTTCACCGTCGATTGCCGTTAGAATTTGATCTTTGTTAATTTCAGATTTAATAAGATAGCTTTCAATAAGATTTAATATTTCAATTTCATCGTCGACAATTAAGATTGATTTTCCACAAAGGAAATTGCTTACTAAGGCCTTTAAAAAACTCTCGTTATTTATCATCATCGTATTCCTATTTTATATCTTTTTTAGACAAATTTTAGACAACATTTAGTTTTAATCACTTAAATCAAGAGGCCCTTTTTAGTGGATAGACTTATTTTAAGAAGTTAGAACTGGATGCCAAAAATAAATTGCAGATTCTGTGCTCATTTTGCAAAAAATATTATTTACGAATAATTTTTACGGTATCAATAACTCATTAGAATTCGATCTAATGGCAAAATTTTATTTCTAAAATCAAGTCTTAAGCATTTTTCAAGTTAAAATTTGTATATTATGAAAACAACAATAAAACATTTAGTTCTCTTAACTATTATTAACTTTGTTTTTATCTTTGGTTTGGCGCATTCCCGTGGGAACGACCGAGATGACAACTATGCCTACTACTTTATGTCGCATAGATCGCATGGACATAAAAGTAATGTTTTGAATTTATATTCTAAGTCAGGGGAAAATAAAACTGTAAATTTTAGTGGAATCATTAAAATTCCAGATTCAATTAAGATCGTGTCGAGCTTCGGGCGTAGCAATAATGTTGGAGCATACTTAATTTTTGATTCTGGCGTTGAATGTTTTTATGAATCAAAATTTGATCGTCGTTTTTTTGTTTTAAATTTAAAGTTTGTCTCATGTAATGATGGAAGAAGACGTGGTGAAGAGTTGCAAGTAGATTCGAAAATAAGTTTTAATGTCAGAGATAATAATAGCGTTGGCTATGTAAGTATAAAAGTTCTAGAGCGTTTTGTTCGAGGGATTAAGATTCCAAACTTACCAGCGACTGAAGGACAGGTTTTAAAATTTGATGGTGAGCTTTGGGTTCCAAGTGATTTTATATCTGATGGTATTAATATTGGAGATGTCTTATCTTGGGATGGCCAAAATTGGATATCGACAAAAATATCTTCGGTCCAAGGTGAAAAAGGTGATAAAGGCGATAAAGGTGACAAGGGCGATAAAGGTGATAAAGGGGACAAGGGCGATAAAGGTGATAAAGGGGACAAAGGTGATATTGGCCCAATAGGAGATAAAGGGGACAAAGGAGATCGAGGAGACATCGGTCCGACTGGAGCAATTGGCCCAAAAGGTGATAATGGGGCAATGGGACCTCAAGGGCTTCCTGGGTTAACCGGAGCAGAAGGTGCACGGGGTGAAAAAGGCGACAAAGGTGACAAGGGAGATAAAGGTGATGTCGGCCCAATCGGAGCAGTTGGTGCAATGGGGCCACAAGGATTGCCTGGATTAACAGGATCACAGGGAGATAAAGGTGATAAAGGTGATAAAGGAGATAAGGGTGATGCTGGAGACCCTGGTATCGTAAAATTAACTGCTGGTGCAGGAATTGTTGGTGGGGAAATTTCTGGCAATGGAGGAACAATTGCAGTTAATGTTGGGACTGGAGCTGGACAGATTCCAGTCATTGGAACTAATGGGAAAATTGATTCTTCAGTTCTTCCTGAGAATTCATCTCTAAAAATTGCCTATGTGAAAGAAATAAAACCTCCAGGAGTTAATGCTGGTACTTGTGATGCCAATTTGGGTTTTGAGCAATCGAGGTCATTAAATAATTTATCTGGAGATACTAGCTTTGTAAGTATGTCTGGAAATGGCTTTACACTACAGCCAGGTACTTACAATATTGAGGCGGACGTTCCGGCCTATTTAGTTGGATTGACTAAAGCAGTGCTTGCTGATTCTAGCACAAATGAATTTTTAATTGTTGGGGCCTTTGGAAGATCTCACAGTGTTGCAGGGGGGATGGAGCCTTCGAGAATTCGAGGAGTCATTACAGTGACGACTCCAAAAACGTTTATAATTAAACAAAGATGCTATCAAACACAGGCCAGTTTGGGAATGGGGTTTTCGGTTAATTGGGGCGTAGATGAAGTTTATACTATCGTAAAAATAGAAAAGATGAATTAAGCTTATTTGTTAAAAATAAATTTTCGGCCTAATATATAAAGAGATGAAAATAAAACTTTTATTATTAGGCCTATTTTTTTTAAAAAATGCGATGGCAATTGATCTAGGGAATGGCGCTGATGGGACTTGCGACGTTTCTGGTGGGGCAACAACCCAAATAAATTCTTCAAAAAAAACTTATCAATGTACAAGTCTTATTATTAACGGAAATTTAAATGATTTTAAAGGTGGTCAACCAGGTGGTGGTGGGAGTGCTCTTGTTATTAAAGTACTTGGTACGGTTACAATCAATGCAGGTACCGTAATTGATTTATCCGGACAAAATGGAACAGATGGGAGTGCGGGCCTAGGCACTATCGCTGGTGGTGCAGGTGGTGCAGGTGGAGGAGCTGGAGGAGACGGGAGTTTTGCCAACGGAGCAAATGGATCGGGTCTTGGCGCTGGTGCTGGTGGTGATTTAGTAAGTTTAAGTGGGGGGGCTGCATCTTTTGGTGGTGGTGGTGGCGGAGGAAGTTATAAGTCAGTAAGTACAACTCTGGCGAGTTCGGGAAATGATGGAGTTGGTGCTGTCCCTTCTACTGAAGGAAGTAATGGAAGCGTATACGGTAATGAATCTAATTTTGAAAATAGTTTTTTAGGTGGGTCTGGTGGTGGAGCCGGTGGCGGTGCCTCTGACAATGTACCAACACAGTATAAAGGCTCAAGTGGTGGCGGCGGAGGTGGCGCAATCATGATTGTCGCCGGAGGAAATATTCAGATTGATGGTGAAATAAAAGTTCATGGAGGAAATGGAGGTGGCTCTCTAGGGATACAATCTTCTGGTGGAGGCGGCGGAGGTAGCGGTGGTGCCATTTGGATTATGTCTGAAGGTGACATCACAGTCGGTGCATCAGGAGTTTTAGATGCACGTAGTGGAGCTACTGAAAGTACAGGAGGAAAAAATAACGGACTTGATGGGTATGGAGGTAATGGAGGAAATGGAAGGATTCGTCTCGATGATAAAGATGGCGCGATTACAAATTTAGGGACAGTAACACCTTCTGCTTATGTTAGTACATTTGTCAGCACCACAAACCCAATAACTAGTGAATTTAAATCCAGCATAAATTGCAATAGAGTGCTGATTGATATTTCGATATTGGAAACATGCACCGCTTTTGTAATAGGTCTCATCACCATTTATATTGGACAGTTGGCCCGAAAAAGAATTGGTCAATTGATGAATTAATTTTTTTATCTACAAATAGGCCAAAAGAAATATTATTTCGATATTTAAAATCAATTTTCCCAAAGGCAAAAATATATTCTCCAATACCAAGTTGAAAAATAAAATTAAACATCTCTAAATCATAATATGCTCGTAAATGAAATCCATAGTTAAAACTTTGTTTTGCTGCAACATTGTTGTTGGTAACCAAAAACTCTGATGAGTTCCCGAGTTGCAAAATGGGAAAAATATGGAAATTTTTATACAGAAAACGAGCACCCAAATAATATTTTAACTCAAGTAAGTTTAGGTCATTGAAAACTTTTCCTCTATAAAATTGAATTTCATTTAAATAAGAATCTCTATGGCCTAAAGTGAATGCATTAAAAATAAATCCATCAATAATTATTTTTTTTGTTTGAAAAGTATGAGTATAGTTAAATTTACCAGGATTGTATGCGAGATAATATTTTTTATCGTTAGTTTGTGATTTTTCTAAAGTAGGAAGTTCTGCTTTTTTCTGTTCAGCTTCTTTTGATGGAACTAATACGCTAGTGTTTTTAGTTATTTTTTTTGAGGCAACCAAGGCCGTTTTTTTGGGAACTTCTTTTTCAATGACTGCTTCTTCTAAAATATCAAAACGCGCAAGCGGACTAAATTCAGTTTGTCGATTCCAATAATCGATATACGCCATTCTCCAATAAAAATTCCCACTTTTTGGTGGAGACATCTCGATCTTATTATGTTCAGATTTTATTTGCGATAATCGCTTTGTCATGTTTTTGTCTTCATAAATTTCAATTAAGTAATATTTGGCCTTTTCATTTTTAGGCACAATCCACTCAATAAAAGACTCTTCGGTCTTTGCGTAAGCATTAGAGATAAACAAGTGAATAATCTGCTTTATAAAACTTGCTTTCTTTTCAATATATTTTATTTTTAATTTTAAATCTGGAAGATTTTGAGGGGGAGATATCATCGGTGCTTTTCTAATCTCCACACCGACCGGTTCAGAGTAATCGGTAGCATTTCCATTGATCATTTTTATTCGCCAAAAATATTTTCCAAGTTCTTTAATCGCAATTTTCTCAAAATTATTTTTTGTTGTTTTTGAATTTAATATGGTTTCAAAAGACTCATCCATTGAAAGCTCTAGTAGAAATGTAGAATCAAAATCACTTTTCTCCCATTCAAATTTTACCTCTTGATCAGGGCGATCTAATTCTAAAATCACACCTTTTTTTGGTGATTGCTTAATTTTTAATGGCCGTTTAAAATTAACCTCTCCTTGTAAAGTGTTTGAGAGTTTATCATTAAGTAATGCTGTGGCCTCCCATGTATAGCGTCCAGGTTTATCGAGTGGTATTTCAATGAATGGTTGATCAGATAATATTTCTTTTGAAATATTATCTGGCGACTTTAATTTAATTTTGTAGCTTAAGTTATCTATCTCAGATTTGAAATAAATTTTTTCTTTAATGACTTTATTTTGATAATTAACTCTATAAATAATTTCAGGGCCAATTCTTTCTATTTGCAAATGATCGACCTCTTTATAGTTTATTTCATATTCATCGCTCCAAATTGCTTCGGGCCTTTTTTGATCAATCCCCAAAACAGAAATGTAATACTTGCCAGTCTGTGTAAGGTTTAAATTGTAATAATTTTTTTTAATAAATTCTTCAGAGTTTTCATTGTTGTATTTTCGCACTCTTAATTTAAATTGACTAAATCCTGTTTTATCCCAATTAAGTTTAACTTCTTCAACTTTCTTATTTTTAAAAAATACAATATGACGATTTGCCATTATTTGGGGAGGCTCTTCTTTTTCTATTGTAAGGGCATAGGTGGCAGAATCAGCAAAGTTTGGATTTTTAATTTTCCAATAATAGCGTCCAGGGACAAGCTCAATATCTAAATTGCTTTTATCTAGTAAGTCGATAGAATAAATTGGCTCACGAAATGATCTATTTTTAGAGATAAGGAAGGTCGATTGTGTATTTTTTGATAGATTCCATTTAAATGCGACCAATTTTTGATTGGCAGTATAAAAAGTCTCATGATTTTTTGGAAGAAGTGGAGTTGAGTTAATTTGGCCTAGTTGAAATGTTCCATTTTTTAAATCTTTTGTTAGAACTTGATTTTGATGTATTTCACGTATTTCATCACCGTCTTTAATTTTTAGATTTCCAGAAATTACAGTTATCGAATTTTTACCCTCATTCTCATCTATTTGAATTTTAGAATTACTAGGAGCAATTTCGAGTTCCTTTCCGTTTATTTTAAGCTTAAAATTTTTGTTGTTTTCGTTTAGGTCAGCAGTCAGCTGTCCCTTGTTTATCTCAAGCTTCGTTGTCTGATTTTCTTCCGTTATTTTGATTAAAGAATTTTCTGAGAGCCAAATTTTGTTTCCATTTTTAAATGCAACTTGGGCCAGGCTCTTGTCATGTGTATAGAGTTCATCATTTAGACTCAACTCTTCACCAGAGTTAACATCATCCCAACTGGAGACGATGTTTTTTTTTATTTTTACAACATTTGAGAGTTCTGTGATCAGACCAAGAGACTTAGTGTTTTTGTCGGATTTTGTTTTTTGAAAATATAATTGATTGATACAAACAATAGCTGTAAATGACATCAGAACAAGGAGTATTCGATCAAAATATTTTAAATTCATTACTATTGGATAGTTATTAATTTATAATTATTGTAACATTAAATTAGCATTAATAAATAGGGATGTTTTTTAGTGAGGAAAGTAAGTTTTCCGCTTAAGTTTAAGTTTATAATTCTTATCACATTGCTATTGCTTGTGACGATGGGGCTTTACTTAAAATATGCGCTGACAATTTTTAAGGAAGATAAAGCTGCAGAAGTCTATTCTTACACTTTAAGTAAGGCCACATCAAACGCTGAAAAGGTAAAAATAGTTCTCGATAGAGAATTTAGAAATATATTGAATTTTAAACAAATAAAAAATATCGAAATTGAAGATCAGTTCTATTTTGTGACAAGACCTGAGTTGATTTATCTCAGTTGCAAAGACACTAGTGGTGTAAAAAGCACTTATAATAGCAGTATTCTTTCTGATCTTAATATCACTGGCGATAGCATTGAGCAAAGTATCAGTATTGCCAATTTAAAAATTGCCAAAAAAGGGAAGTATATTTTTAAAGATGTGGTTAAAAATCTTCCGACTCAACTTTTGCTCCTCGATTTTGATGACTTAGATAATTACTGTTTAGCTCTTGTTAAGTCAGAGGTGATCGCTCAAAAAAGTGAGACGGATGATAATTTTATTTCGTTTCTTGGAAATGACTTAGGTCTAGTTTTTTCAAATACTCAGCATGAAAATATTAAAACTGAATTTTTATCTTCACTGATTTCAAAGCTAGATTTAAGTAAATCAAATACAGGGACCACAAAAATAGAAAATAATTTTGAAAAGCAAATTATTTCATACTCTAAAATCCCTCCCTATTCTCTTATTTCTTTTAGTTATATTTTAGAGGACAGTGCTTTTATGGCCTCTAGGTATCTTGTGAATAGGTCGTTTATATTTGGACTTCTACTCGTTTCCATAGGTGTGATCACGGGAATTTTGTTCACCAAAAGAATTACCATTAAATTAAACGAGTTATTTTTAGCGACAGTAGAATTATCAAAAGGGAATTTTAATATCGATCCTAAAGTTGGTGGTAATGATGAAATATCTGCTTTGAGCGATTCATTTGTTGATATGAAAAATAAGATACTTGCTTATATGGAAGAGATGAAAGAAAAAACTCGACTTGAAAACGAATTACAGTTGGCAAAATTAGTTCAAGATTCGTTTTTCCCTAAAACAGGCATTGTTTCTGATGGGATTAATTTGTGGGGACATTATCGTCCAGCATCTGAGTGTAGCGGGGATTGGTGGGGGTTTTTTGAGCAAGATCAAAAAATTAGTCTTATCGTGTGCGATGCCACTGGACATGGTGTACCTGCGGCCCTTATTACAGCAGCAGCACACAGTACTATTTCTAGCTTGAAACTTGAAAGTGAGCACCAATACTTTAGTCCAATGGCCGTGCTAGATCGTCTAAATAAAGTTATTTGTCGATTAAATACAAATGTTTTGATGACTGCTTTTGTGCTAGAAATTGATCGAGCATCTGATCGAATAAAGTTTGCCAATGCCTCTCATGAGGCCGCATTTTTGATCAAAAAAATGGATGGAAATTACTCTAAAGATGGCATTATTCCGCTTATAGATTTCAATGGGCCACGTCTTGGAGAAAAATCAAACTCTAAATATACAGAAGGGCATGTTGATATTTTTGAAGGTGACCGAATTGTACTTTACACTGATGGAATTACTGAGGCCCAAAATAGCGCAGGGAAACAGTATGGCCAAAGAAATTTTATAAAGTCTATTCTTCTTCACGCCAATCTACAATCCGATGAATTTCTTTCTAGATTGCTATCTGATTTAGAGTTGTTTTTAGATAACAAGCCTCTTCTTGATGATTTGACTTTAATTTGTGTTGCTGTAAATAAAAAGCTCATTTCGCTGAAAGATATTACCGTGAAGGATAGAATTGCTAAAAGCAATGAAGAGAATAGTTCAAATATAAAATTGCTCAGTCAGTTTGATAATGTTAACCATCTTATTGGGATGGGGGGAATTTCACTTAGTACTGAAATGCAGATGGTCTATTTTGCAAATATCGAACGAGGCTTCTATCCAGAAAAATGGTTTCAAGGAAGTCGGCTAAGTTCTTTAGCTATTTTTGTGAACAAAGAAATACCTAATATTATAAAAGAATGTTTGTCTGAAATAGATGTT
Source organism: uncultured Bacteriovorax sp. (assembly GCA_964583925.1). GTDB lineage: Bacteria > Bdellovibrionota > Bacteriovoracia > Bacteriovoracales > Bacteriovoracaceae > Bacteriovorax. The sequence goes on along the minus strand of CAZOXW010000008.1, from coordinate 56,987 downwards.
TTTTTTGATTCTGCGGTTTCAAAAGATAGCGTGGGACTTGTGCTTGATGAACTCTTATCAAATGCTTTTTATCATTCAAATAAAGAAATTCCTTTTAAAAGAGGCGAAGAAGTTATCTTGATTCCAGGTGAGAATATAAAATTAGAATTTGGGATTTTTGGAGATTATTTAATGCTCTCGGTATTAGGGCCATCAAAATTAAAATCTAAAAAGTCGTTATTAGAAAGCATAAAGAGGGCCTATTTAGAAAAATCTCCTCTTGATGGCGAGCTTGGGGCAGGGCTTGGTATGTACTTAGTCTTTGAAAAAGTGTCGCAATTATGGGTTTTTTCAGGGGATGAAACTAACGGCTCACGTATTGTCGCGATATTTGAAAAGTTTACAAGAAATAAATTAATAGAGGGAAGAAAGACATCTTTCCATTATATAGATCAGGAGAATTTTAATGAATAAATTGAACATTCACACAGAAATAAACAATGATACAATCTTAGTTAAGTTTTCTGGGCCGATTGATGAAGATTCAGTATTTGATAAAATAAAAAATTTAAATTTTGCTAAATATATTTTTGATTTTGAAAAAATATCAATGATTAATTCGTGTGGAATTCGAGAGTGGATAAAATTTATTAATGAGATAAAAACGGGAGAGTTGTGTTACACGAACTGTCCTCAGATTATTATAGAGCAAATTAATATGGTTCATGGCTTTATTAAAAAGGGAGCATCTGTTGATTCATTTATTGCTCCTTATTTTTGTGAAAAATGTGATGATGAAAAAAAGGTATTATTAAAAAGTTCTGAAGTTATTGGCGCAGAAGCACCTAAAAAAAACTGTATGAAATGCCAATCTGAATTGGATTTTGATGCGATTCCTCGACAGTATTTTTCATTTTTAATTCAAGGAAAATAGTTATGATTAATTTTGGCCCTTATGACGATTTGTTTGAACCTATCCTTGTTGCAGATAGTAGCGATGCTGTTGTATATTTCAATGCAAGTTTTTTAACATTATTTAAACTTACTCCAAGGCATTTTAAAAAAAACGGCTCGCTGACTGATTTTTTTAAAGAGCATTTTCCAGTTTTTTCTTTATATTTAAGCGAATTATCAAATAGTGAAGGTCTGCTATCGCCAGAATTAACTCACAATGAATCAGATCAGGAATTAACTTTGATCATTAAAGTTAAAAAAATTGCTGATGAATTTCATTTCTATTTTAAAGATATGACAGTTGAAAAACAATTGTATGAAAAGTACAAGTTGCAAATTTTAGATTTAAAATCATCACACGAGCAGATATTGCAATCTGATAAACTCAGAGTAATTGGAGAGATGACAGCAAATATTTCACATGAAATAAATAATCCCCTGACTGTAGTTATGGGAAATTCTGAATTAATTGACTTTGCCCTTGAATCAGATAATATGCACTCACTCAAGGCAGATATCCAACGCTACAATAAAAATATTGGTCTTTCAGTTGAAAGAATCAATAAGATAATTGCAAGTATGAAAGAGTATCTTCATAAAAATGAAGAACTGAAAGAATATTTTAATATTAATGAAGTTTTAAATTCTTCGATTGATTTTTTAAGGCCGATATTTAACAAAACAGGCATGGAAATCGAGGTTGTTACTGACAAAACTGAGCCAATTCTCTATGCGAATAAAACAAAAATCGAGCAAGTTTTTGTGAATCTTATTACAAACGCGTCTGATGCGCTACTTGAGTCAGGCACAATCTCTCCAAAAATTAAAATTGCAATTAGTTGTGAGGCCATCGAAGGTAGTGTAATAATCGATTTTATTGATAATGGGCCTGGGATAAGTAAAGAAATACAAGATAAAATATTTCAGTCGTTCTTTACGACAAAAGGTATCGGAAAGGGAACTGGTCTTGGGTTAAATATTGTTAAAAATATTGTAGAGGCACATCAAGGTAGAATCATTCTTATCAGCTCTGAGAAGGGAGCTCACTTTCAAATTGCCCTTCCTTCTGTTGCTGTTGCTAGTTACTTTAGTGGGGATTGGCACCAAATACATAATGTAGATGGAAATTTTAAAAAAATCCTTGTTGTTGATAATGATGCAAATATACTTAATCTGTGTCATAGCTATTTAAGAGATTCAGATTATTACTTTTTAGGCGCAACTTCGGCAGAAGAGGCGATTAAGCAACTAGCGCGAATTGAAGTTGATTTAGTTATAACTGATTTGAAAATGCCAGGAATGAGCGGGGAAGATTTTGTAAAAAAAATGCGGCACTTAAATTTAAAAACCCCGGTATGCTATATGTCTTCAAAGGAAATGGTTTTAAAATATAATAAAAATCGCGATGTCTTAGGCGTTCAAGGAGTTGTGATTAAGCCATTTTCAAAAGATGAACTTCTTAAGGCCTTAGAGGCAAATTTGTATGCAAAACGGTAAGTATAATATATTGATTGTCGATGATGATCAGCAGATTATCGATTTAATTATTATGTTTTTAACAATGAATTATTCTGATTCAGTAAACATTGTTTCAGCATCAGACTCTCAAATGGCCCTGTTGAAACTAGCGAATCAAGATTTTGATCTAATTATTTTAGATTACAGAATGCCTGGCAAAAGTGGGATTGATTTAGCTACTCACTTAAAGAAATCAATTAAGTATGGAAGAATTCCAATTATACTAATGTCTGGTGCAATATTACAGCAAGATGCAATTAGTGCCATAGAGATTGGAATTAAAAACATCTTAATTAAGCCTTTTTCGATGAAGCAGCTAATGGCAAAGATTTCACTATACTTAAAACTTACTAAAAAAGTGACTTGATTATCAAAAACTCAGAATCAGTAATTGGATTTATTGACAGACGGTTCCCTTTTTTTACTACCGGTAAGTTTTCAAGTCCTTTGCAACCTTTTAATTCTTGAAGTGTAATGGCCTTATTTAATTTTTCGACAAATTCAATTTCAACTAGAAACCATCTTGGATTTTCTGGTGTGGCCTTAGGGTCATAGTACTTGGATTTTTTATCAAATTGAGTTGGATCAGGATGAGATTCTTTTATTACCTTAGCGATTCCAACAACTCCAGGAACTTCACATGATGAGTGATAAAATAAGATGATGTCATTCTTCTTCATTTCATCGCGCATGTAATTTCTTGCTTGATAGTTTCTAACACCATCCCAAATAGATCTTTTTTTTTGTTTAAGATCATCGATAGAAAAAGTGCTAGGTTCACTCTTCATTAACCAATACAATGCTTTATCCTAGAATGACTTAAGAACATACTGGCCAGTTGATTTGAATGAATTACAGTAAGTTGCATTTCCATAATAGAGTGCATTCATACACGCTTGAAATGCTGTCAGTGTATTAGTATAGGCGCCAAATGCACTGTAATAGTAGCTAGTATCTTTAAAAAACATGACACTATTAATTACAGCATTTGAATAGGCGCTATACTTTGTAAATGTAATCTTTTTAATTGTATTTGTTGTAAAGTAACCGCACATTGGATTTCCAATATAGATGGAGCTACCATTACTAGTTGTCATTGGAATAAAGCAAAGTTGAACGCTATTTCCAGATGTATCTGTCGGCGCAGTTTTTATTTGAAAGTAAACGATATTATCATTAGCTGTACTTTTGCACATATTATATTGTCCGACATGGTTAGTGGATTCAGAGAAACCACTTGTTCCGTCAGTAGAAAAGCTACAAGAACTATTAATATCTGTCGGGACATTGCTAGTTGATGTAGTTGGGGTTGTGCCTGTGCCTGTGCCTGTATTGTTGTTAGTTCCTGTGCCGGTAGTACTAGAGCCTGCACTTACTGCATTTGAATTTGAAGAAAGTGAAAGTCTGCGATCTCGTGGAGAGTCACAACCTGAAATTATGATAATTGTAGTGATAAAAATAGTTAAGGGAATACTTTTTTTCATTTGAAACCTACACAATTATTTAGTAACCAACTAATATCGTTTCGGCATAATTTTTTAAAAGTTTAGAAATAAAGTGAAGTTGCCAGGTCAAGTAAAATGGACAAGTGCCCGATAAGTGCCTAAAGGTATTAAAAAATGAAGAAATTAGTTCTATTGGGCATGATCATTATCTTAGCGATTGGGAGCTATTATCTAATTAAAATTGCGCCTTATCATATTTACACCCTCACTTTAAGTGAAGGGGTTAATACTCGTTTTCTTGTAATGAACCCATCAAAAGAAGTACTGTATGATGGAAGTCCAATTGAATATTTTAAGGATGATGAGCTACTGACCTCTAGTAAATTTATTTTTAAGACTCTTCACTTAAAGAATTTCAGTGTCTCGTTACCAGTGAACCATCCTGAGTTATCTTTTATTCCAAAAATTAAAACTGAGTCAAATAGACTAAAATTGGGAGCCTATTTTATCGACTCAAAATATCGCACGCAATTTTCATTTATCTATGAATTAGATTATAAATTTGAAACAAGTTTGGAAAATCAAAATTTATTTTTGCTACCAATATTTAGAAATTTTATTGCTAAAAAATCTCAAACTGAAATTTGGAGTGATCTATTCTCTAAAAAGCTGTCGCTTCCAAAGAGTGGAAATAAAAGTTTTTTTGAATCTTTAGATGAGCTAAAAGAATATAGCTATCAAGAACTTGTTTACAACTTATATATACTTAATTTAAGAAAAAAATTTATCCCTGAAGGAGTCGTGTCAATTAAGTTTGATCAAGAATTAAATATCGGTCTTGTTAAATTTGAAAATACAGAAGAAGAAGGACTGGAAAAAGAAAGATTTTTTATTTTAGATCAGGGAATTGTCTATCCAGTTACTGTCTATACAAATACAAAGTCAAGGATTGGAAAGTTTTCAAGAAATAAACTGATAAAAGAAATTAAAATAAAAAATTCATCTATCGATTCTGCGATTCCAATATATGCTGAATATAAAATGCTTCCTTATAAAGATCGAATCGAAGAAGACGGAATGATGTTTCTTTTTACCGCTTGGTCACATGATACAAAGAATAAAGACTTTATTAGGGTGATTATTCAATTTCTAGAACGTGGGCATTCTAATATAAAATTTTTGAAGCCATTTTATGAATATGCATTTAAAAAATTTGGTACTTCTTTTGCCTCTGATAAAGATTTCTTAAAAGAGACACAAGGGGAAGAGTTGAAACGTAAAATTCATGAAGAAGTTGAGAACGAACAATTAATTGAGTCGAAAAAAGATAGCATTAAATTTGATGGCGAATATGAATCCAACGATGAAAAAATTAAAAAACTACTTCAAAAGGCCAAGGATAAAAAAACAAACTCCGATGAAAAAAGCATGGAACTTAGTATTGAGTGATCTGAATTAAATATCAAAAGTAAAACCGGCACCTATTCCTATACCATACATTTTTGTATACCCTGTGACGTCATAATCATCTGTAGGATAATTATCACTTGTTCGTCTAAATCCTTCTAGGCCATAGACTTGGTATTTTCGATAAGAAATTTGACCATAGAGTCTGTATTTAGTGGTTGGAGCAGCAATAAGTCGGACTCCCACTTGAGGCCCCCATAAAAAACCATTCGGCTCTTTGGCATGATTATTATCTACCACAATATTAAAGCCCGTACTAAAATCCAAATTAAAGAAAGCATCAACACTAAATACTGGGTTTTGCATTAGTGTTAACCCAATACTCGGTGACATAATAAATTTTTTGAATGATGCTTCACCAACATTAATATAATCAAACTCCCAACCAAAACCATAGAATAGTCTTGATAGTGGCTTTCTATGAACTAATCCGACATGGAGAGAAGTGTACCATGAGGCATATTTATCTTCTAACTCAAAAAAGAAGGCATTAACTTCAGGCCCAGCATTAAACCGTGAAAGTAAAAAAAGAATAGAATTATTTTCATTTAATTTTTCTTCTGGCCTTTTTAATATAACATCGACATCATGCTCTGCAATTGAACCGATTTTAGATTTTTGGTCGTCAATAGAATCATCTAAAAATTCAATATCGCTCAATTCAAGATATGCTAGTCTCCCTGAAATTATGGTTGGGACAATATCCTTATTCACTCGCCTTGGATTTCCAACTGCGATAAGTTTTCCGTTTGGAATATATCCCAATGGTGTCAGGAGATATTCTTCTGCATAGACAATGGCACGTGGTACTACAATTTTGGCAACTTTTGGGCCTGTTAAATCTAAACCGGCATAACTATTTTGAATAAAAAACAGAATAAAAAAGAAAGATTTAAATAAGATCAAGCGAACATTACTCATTATAAAAATTATAAAGGGCAGATTTAAAAATAGCTAGAATAAATTCTAAGGCGTGGCCTTCACATTAAAATAGCGATGTCGATAGGTCGGGTATTTTTAATAGTTTAAGCTTTCTAATCTTTCATGAATAAGATTTTTATCGGTCAGTGCGGTGATTGATCTCCCAAGAACGAGAAAATCCGCTCCCATTTTGAAGGCCAAATCTGGATTTAAGACACGCTTTTGATCACCAATATTTTTTGATTGAACAATCTCTTCTTCAAAGCGAATGCCAGGGCAAATCGCGAGCAGTTTTGGGTATTTGGATTTTAATATTTCAATTTCATGTGGGGAGCATATAACTCCATTTAAATTTGCATTGCTTGCCAATTGAAAGAGACGGTCAAAAGTAGAATTATTTAATTTTATATCAAAAATTTCATTTAAGTCGCGTTCTTCGAGTGAGGTCAAGATACTTACTCCAAGTATTTTACAATGTGGCAAATATGCGTTGCCTGCTTCAATGGCAGATTCTAACATTTTTTTTCCACCGGAAATATGAATAGTAAGAAAATTAATCGGGAGTCCCTTGAGGGCCTTGATTGCATTATAAACAGTATTGGGAATGTCATGTAGTTTTAGATCTAAAAATACTTGCACTCCATATCTTCGATTTAGGTCGGTAATGAGGTCGGGCCCATATTTTAAAAACTGCTCTAGTCCAATTTTTATATTTTCAATTTTGTGATTTGAAAGAAAAGTATTAATTCCATCTATGTCCATATTATCAAGAGCTATAAAGTATTTTTGGCCCATTTTTTACCTCTTTATAAAAAATTAATAATCAAAAATGTCTTGGAGTGCAATTGGAGTAATTGTCCTATTTTGCGTTCCAATTAACGACTGAGCAATTGCGATGATATTTTCAGGCCGAGTAAAGCATGGAATCGCATACAAAATGGCATTATTTCTAATTTGTTCACCATCAGACTGAGATTGGCCCTGATTTTGAGGTGTATTAAACACCATCTTTATTTGCTCATCTTTTAAAATTTCAATTATGGAAGTTCCACCTTCTTCATCAATTTTACTTACAATTTCACACGGGATGCCTTGTTTTTTGATGTAAGAGGCAGTTCCCGAAGTTGCAACAAATTCATAACCTAGATTAAAGAGCGATTTTAGATAGGGAAGTATTAACTCTTTTGATGAGTCGGCCAAACTCATAAGAATTTTTCCTTGGCCTGAAATCATCGGATAATTTCCCTGAAATGATTTTAAAATTGCAGTTTCTTTATCAAAATCAATCCCCATAGTTTCACCAGTTGAGCGCATCTTAGGGCCTAAGAGAATATTGTCTTGGAGGAAGCGATCAAATGGAAATGTGCTTTGCTTGACACTAAAATGTTTAGTTTTAAATTCTGTTTGCGAATTTATTTTTAGGCCCATCATGGCATCAGTTGCAATTTTTGGGATTGAAATGTTGTAAGCTTTACTCAAAAAAGGCAGTGTTCGAGAGCCTCTTGGGTTGGCCTCGATACAGTAAATTTTTTGGTTTAAAACTGCGAATTGGAAATTTATAGGCCCGATGATATTTAATTTATCGGCAAGTTCTTTTGAAATGTTTCGCATTTTTGTGAGTAAATTATCTGTGAGCACGACTGGCGGAGTTATCATTCCCGAATCACCAGAGTGAACACCAGCATATTCTATATGTTCACAAATACTAAAACAATAATTCCCAAATGAATCGCGGACGAGGTCAACATCATATTCGATTGCCTTTTCTAGGTAATTTTCCACCAGAAAATTTACATTTCCTGATTGTAATAGATCTTTTAGTGATTTAGGCATTTCTTTTAAGTCATCGTGCTTTGTAAAAATGTACATTGACTCACCACCAATGACAAAACTAGGACGAATGATTGCAGGGAAGCCTATTTCAGTGATCGCATTAATTAAGTTTTTATGGCCTTGTACTTCTTTTGAGTTAGTGTGACTTAATTCAGTATCTCTTGTAAATTGAGAGAATTTATTTCGATCTTCTGTTAACTCTAATATTTCCCAGGTTGGGCCTAAAAAATTTATTTTGTAAAAATCTTTTCTAAAACTATTTTCTAAATGATCTCTAATGGAAATTCCAGTTTGCCCGCTGAAAGATAGAATTACACCAAAGCATTTTTCATTTAATAAAATATCAAACAAGTCTTCAGAGTAAAGCGGAGATAAATATAGGCGATCGGAGCTATCATAATCAGTCGAAACAGTTTCAGGATTAGAGTTTATCATAATTGATTTAACATTTAATTCAGATAAACGTTCACAGGATTTAACACATGAGTAGTCAAACTCGATACCTTGGCCAATTCGATTAGGGCCAGAACCTAAGATTGCAACAGATTTTTCGATAAATTGATTTGCTTCATTTTCTTCTGCATAGGTTGAATAAAAATATGGTGTAATTGCATTAAATTCGCCAGAGCATGTATCTACTGCCTTATACACTGGAAATAAATTATTTTTGAAACGATATTCTAAAACCTCTTTTTGAGTTGTATTGCAGAGAAGGGCAATATATTTATCGGAGAACCCCATTGATTTAATTTTAAAAAATAATTCAGGATCGTTGAATATATTGCAATTTTTAGTAATCTCTTTTTCGGCCTCGAATACTAGGTTCATTTGCTCAATAAACCATGGTGTAATTTTTGAAATGTTAAATATTTCTTTTGTTGTTAGGCCCAATCTTTTAGCTTCTAAAACGGTAAGCAGGGAAAGTTCATTTCGATTATTTAATCTGTCGATGATGTATTCTCGATCTATTTCAATAGGAGCGGATTTTAATTGTGAAAGGCTAGGAATTTCAAGCCCCATTTCAAGCGAACGAAGTGCCTTTAAGAATGCTTCATTAAAACTGCCACCAATTGCTAAAACTTCTCCAACTGAGCGCATTTGTGGCCCAAGGATCTTGCTTGAGCTTGGAAATTTATTAAAAGGAAAAATTGGAATTTTTAGAGCTACGTAATCTAGGCTGGGTTCAAATGAAACAGGTGATGATTTCGTAATATCATTTAAAATTTCTGGGAGAGTGTAACCGATCGCAAGCAGAGCAGAAATTTTAGCAATTGGATAACCCGTTGCTTTTGATGCAAGAGCACTTGATCTTGATACACGAGGATTCATTTCAATAACTGTAATATCGTCTTCATCGTCAGGATTTATGGCAAATTGTACATTGGCCCCTCCTGCAACAACTCCCATATGTTTTGCAATTGTGAGACTCATTGTCCGAAGTTTTTGAAGGCAGCGATCACTAATTGTCATGGCCGGGGCCACTGTAATTGAATCTCCAGTATGGATGCCACATGGATCAATATTTTCAATTGAGCAGATGATAACTCCATTTTTATCACAATCAACCATGACTTCTAATTCAATTTCTTTTTGTCCGACCAGCGATTTTTCCATGGTGATTGGAAATTTAATATCAGAGTTAAGTGCGTCCTTTAGTTCTTCTGAGTTATAAATGAGTGCGGCACCTTTTCCACCAAGTGCAAAATCGCGTCGAATGATTAGTGGAAAACCAACTTCGTTTTTTGCAAGGGTGAGGGCATGATGGTGGTCCGCTGCCATAAAGCGCTTACCTGATTGGTACCCAAGTATTGATAACTCGTTAGCAAATAGGGCACGATCTTCAGTCTTTTTAATGGTTTCAACATTGGCACCAAGTAGCTTAACAGATTTTGATTTTAAATAATTTTCTTCTTCTAGGGCCACACATAAATTTAGTGCTGTTTGCCCACCCATTGTTGATAGTACAGCATCAACTTTTTCAATTTCGATAATTTTTTTAATTGATTCTTTTGTAATTGGTTCAATATAGGTCTTGGTGCACATCTCAGGATCAGTCATAATTGTCGCTGGATTTGAGTTTAATAATACGACATCAATTCCTTCTTCTCTAAGCGACTTTAAGGCCTGAGTCCCTGAATAATCAAATTCAGATGCTTGTCCAATTTTGATTGGGCCTGAGCCAATAAGAAGAATTTTTTTATAAGGAATATTTTTTTTCTTCCGCTCTACTAATTTGTTAAAAGGAAATAATTTAGAAGTGTCTTGAGCGGCTCTTTTTGTATTAATTAAATATTCTTTGATTTCATCAAAAAATAATGCAGCATCAGTTGGCCCAGGATTGGACTCAGGATGAAATTGAACTGATTTTATAAAGTGATCGGCCGAAGAAATACCTTCAATTGAGTCATCAAATAAAGAAGTAAACCAAACAAACAATTCACGATTTAAAGCATTTTCTAATTTTTTAGAAGCAAAGGAATTTGAGTCTATCGCATAGCCATGGTTTTGAGAGGTGATGACAATATTATTGGTAGTATGGTCAATGACTGGATGATTAATTCCCCTTTGCCCAAAGGGAAGTTTTATGACTTTTATATCAAGGGCCAAAGAGATTAATTGGTGACCAAGGCAAATTCCTCGCATTGGAGTTTTTGATTTTAAAAGCTCTTTGATCACTTTTATTTCGCTATGATAATTTCTAGGGTCACCAGGGCCATTTGATAAAAAGATTAGTCTGGGATTAAAACTCAATATTTTTTCTGCACTTGTATTAAATGGGACAACTACTAAAGGGAATCCCATAGACTTTAGATTATCGATAATTGCTTGTTTCACACCATAATCAATAAGCACAATTGGATTTTCTCCATTAGAGACGGTATAGATTTTTTCGGTAGAGACCAAATGCAAATCATCAGTAATAAGTTTTTCATTTTGAAAACTTAAAGACGATGGAGTTAGCTCACTGGCCGTGATGACTGATTTATGTGAGGTATGGCCTTTACTCAAAAATTTAACTAATTTTCTGGTGTCTACAATTTCAAAAAGTGGGACATCAAGTTTTGATAAAAATGAATTCTTTGAAAAGTGTTTGGCAATAACTGAGGTACAGTGAGCTTTTTTGGATTGTGATACTCTTTCGTCAAATTCATAGTTCCCAATATGTGGGGTTGAAAAAATAATATGCTGGCCCAAAAAAGAAGGATCAGTAATCGTCTCTTGATAACCCGACATCCCTGTCGTAAATGCAGCTTCCCCCCAAATACCCTTTATAAGTCGGGGATCAGAATGATTAAGATTTATTCTGCCTTTAAATTTTGTTCCGTCTTCAAAATGTAAATAGGCAATTGTTCCATTGGTCGTTTTTTTAAGTGAATGCTCCATTTTTTTTCCCAATATGTGTGTGTTCGTTATTTAATATCGAATGAATTATGGCCATTCTCATCGGTACGGAATTTTCAACTTGAAAATGGGCCTGGTAAAATTTAGATTTAGTGATTTCTAAGTCAAGTTCGACTCCTATATTACAAGGGCCTGGGTGTAGGACAGGAACTAACTTATTTAAGTCTTGGAGTCGTTTTAAGCTTACTCCATAATTTTTAATATAATCTGTAAAAGTATGTTCATAATTTTTTTCATGACGTTCTTTTTGTACTCGTAGCATGTAGAGAAAATCACTTTCTAAAATGGCCTCATCTAAATGAGTTTTTAATCTTACGTTTGTTGGGAGTTCAAAGGCCGGTAAGAACTCAGGCGGTCCACAAAGGATAAGTGACATCCCATACTGAGGTAATAATTTTATCAAGGAATGGCCAACTCTAGAGTGAATAAGATCACCTACAATTGTCATGGTCTTTCCTTTTAAGTTTGCTGCACTTCCAGCAAGTTCAATTAATGTAAAAAGGTCGAGGAGTGCTTGAGTAGGGTGCTCATTGACGCCGTCTCCACCATTTATAATTTTAATTGGCGGAGAATTCCTAAATTCATCTAATTGATTTGAAATGGATGTTCTTATAATGCAAAGATCGACTCCTTGTGCCTTTAAGGTAATGAGTGTATCTAGCAATGTCTCTCCCTTTTTTAAAGAAGAGGTTTCGGCATTAAAATCTAAAAAAAAGCCACCGAGTTTATAGATGGCCACTTCAAAAGAATGTTTAGTTCGAGTTGAGTTTTCTAAAAAACTCGTTGCCATGATAGGCCTTATATTTGGTGGGCCTTCAAAGAATTTATCAAACTTGTTTGATTTAATTTCAGTTGCAAGAGAGAGTAGGGAGTCAATCTGAGTTTTATTCAGATCATCGATAGAAAGAAGGAGAGAAGGAAATGAAATCATTTTCTTCCTTATGCATCCTGAGTTATACTCGAAGATGACGAATAGATTTTGATTAGTTTATTAATCTCGTCACTCTTTTTCAAGCGAAAGTTAATAGAAATGAAGATACTTGACTCAAATAATCAGATTCAGACCATAGCACTAATAAATGAGTATAAAGGAAATCTTTTTGAATTCAAAACTGCGTTAATTTTGGCGCAGATTTTTAAGATTGAGTTGGAGTTCTATCAATCATTAAATGTAGATTACAAGGAGCGTTTAACATACTATGAGGAGTTTTTGCGTTTTAATGCTCCTGAATTGATTTATAAGCTTACAAATTTAGCAACGAATACTGCAAAAAAAATGGAGAGCTATTTTGTAGAAAAAAAGTTTATTCCAAATGGAATATATCCGGTGGGGAAAATTTCGAATTCAAAGAGTTTTTCACAAATAGCAGAGGCAGATATCGTGCTTGTTATGAAAGAAAATCATCAAGTTTTTAAAGAATTTATAAGTCTTAAGTTGTCAAAGATTGATACATATACAAATACTAAAAGTGCAGGGATCAAAAGTTTTATTTCAAAATATTTTGATGATTTCAAAGAAGCAGAGCAACTTCAGTTGGAATTAAATAAAATAGTTGAATTTGAATTTTTAAAAATGGGCGCGGCCTTATATGAAAAAAAAGGCTTACATTTTAACGGACAATTTGGCCCAGAATGGAATCGACAATTTACTGAACTTCCAGGAGAATTAGACGACGAGCTTCGAAGTATTGTCTTTTTAAATTATCAACAGACGTCTCATAAATTATATAATATTTTGTTAGAGTTAAAGAATATTGATTCATTAAAATTTTATAATTCACTAATTAAACTAATTGGGCATTCTAATAATGATCTTATTCAGGTAATAACATATCATAGAGATCATGAGTATGAGAGTACTAGAATTAATTGTCTAAATCAAAATCAGCAAATTAATTTTTCAATTCGCCCACAGAGGGAGAATTCTCATTTTATAGAAATTGAGTACCATAATTTAATTTTGCAACTTCGAATAAAGCCAATGAATAAATTTACTACAATGTCCTATAAAATTAATTGTTCAATTAAGGAACTAAAATGAGAAAAGCACTATTTTTAGATCGTGATGGCATACTCAACGTCGATAAAACATATGTCTATCGATATGAGGATATTGAGTGGATGGAAGGAATCATTGATTTGATAAAGTTTTCAAAGTCAAAAGGTTATCTCGTTATTGTTTTAACGAATCAATCAGGCATAGAGCGTGGATATTATAATGAGGAAGATGTTGTAAGCTTACATAAGAAGATGTCAAATTATCTAAAGGAGCAAGGGGCGATTATAGATGATTGGTTTTATTGCTCTAGTTTAGATTCTGAGGATAGAAAGCCAAATCCAGGAATGCTTATAAAGGCAAAAGATAAACACCAAATAGACTTAAACACATCCATTATGCTTGGGGATAAAGATTCAGATGCTCTAAATTTTTCGGGGCCAAAGTATTTTATTTTGCGCGGAAAGTATCCTATTGATGATCAATTGACTAAGAGGACAGATGTACGGGCGATTGATTCAATTAAAGAGATCTATCAATATATTTCTTAAATAATAAAGAGAATATTTTTTTTATCGATTTTTTTATCTTCGTTAGTTAAATCTTTCTTTTCAATGCATTTGGCTTTTTCTTTTTTATCTTCTTCTTTTTTCTTCTTTTTTAAAATAAGTTGGTTTTTCTGTTCGTCTGTTAGATCAAGTTTAGCATTTTTTTGATCAGAACCCGTCACTGCATTTTCTGTTAACTCATGCTTTAAACTACTTTTAAAATGTGTTTGGGTCTTAAAATTAATATCCATACCCATTATTTTAACAGGGCCTTGAATACTTTTGATAAAACTATTAAAACATAGTGGATTTAATGACTTATAAATTGGCATCAACCGCATATATGGGCCTTATCTGGCAATAATTATTGACAGTATTGACCCGGCAAAAATGTTTAATTTTCTTACAATCAATCAAACCCTTAAAATTATGCTATAATTTTATTTAATGAGAACGTTGCTTTTAGATTGCAACTATTTTCCGGTTAAAATAATAAGTTGGCAGAAGGCCATGATACTATTTTTGACTGGAAGAGCAGAGCTTGTTGACCAGTATCATGATCGAAAAATCAGGACAGTCTCAACATCTTATCCACTCCCTAAAATTTTACGACTGTTTCAAAATCATAGACTTTGCTTTAATGTTAAATTTACTCGTATGAATGTTTTTTATCGCGATAATTATCAGTGTCAGTATTGCAGTATAAAACTTCCCGTTGGCGAATTAACTTTTGATCATGTTGTTCCAGTTTCTCAAGGTGGCCCGACAAATTGGGAAAATGTAGTCACAAGTTGTAAGTCTTGTAATTTTAAAAAAGGTGCAAAAAGCTTAAATGAGGCAAAAATGAAGCTGCTTACAAAACCGAGAAGGCCCTCTTGGTCGGCCGAGCTTTGTTTAAGGCTTAAAGATGATGACCCTATTGAGTGGTGGGATTTTTTTCCAACTAAGTCCGCGGCCTAGCTTTTTTTAGTGGTGTAAAGTCAGTATATTTTTTAAGGTTAATTTCATCTTTTATTTTTAAAATTTTAGCTTCATCTTTTTTTATATTACAAAGTGTGAGTGCTATTCCTGTTTTTAAAAAGCGCGCAGTTCGACCTACTCGATGGATATAAGAGTCACTGTTTAAGGGAATTTCATAATTAATAATATGAGTGAGATGAGGTATATCTATTCCACGTGATGCAAGATCGGTGGCGATTAGAAATTGCACATTTTTTTCTTTAATATCTTTAAAGGCCTTTTGTCTAGCATGATTGCTCATATCACCACTAATGTGTGTCACTTTGTATTTGTCCTTCTTTAGATCAGAAGAGAGCTGTTCCATTTTATCTTTTGTGTTACAAAAGATAATTGCAGAACGAATTTTTTCTTTTTTAATTAAAAATTTTAAAAAGGAATATTTATGCTCATTTTTAACGTCACAGAAAAACTCTTCAATGTTTTTATTCACACTGTTTGCACTAAAGTTTAATGTGACTGGTTCATGTATGAAGTTAGTAATTAAGTCGAGTGCATCATCGCTCATCGTGGCAGAAAGACATTGAGTTGATAGTCTATTTTTTGTTGCATTTAAAATCATTTCGATTTGAGGGTGATAGCCCATGTCCATCATCATGTCGAATTCGTCTAATATAAGGTGCTCGATTTGATTTAAATCAATCGCCCTTTTTGAAATAAGATCTTTTATTCGACCTGGGGTTGCAATTAAAAGGTGTATTCCTTTGTTTATTTTTCTTAATTGCTCTGCAACGTTTTCTCCACCGATTAGTGTGTATGAATAGATGTTCAAATTTTTTGAAAGTTCTTTTTTGGTTTCAGTTACCTGAAGAGCAAGTTCTTTTGTGGGAACAATGATGAGAGCTTTAATCTCTCCTTTTTTATGGCCAATCATTTTTTGAATGATTGGTGTTAAGTAAGAAAGTGTTTTTCCACTACCTGTTTGGGCCAAAACAATCAGATTTTTATTTTCAATTATTTGGGGGATTACTTCCGTTTGTAATTGATTTAATTCATGGACTCCCATTTTCTCTAGATTGTCATTTAGTATTTTTGAAAGTGATGACATTACATTTTCGCTCATGGGCTTTGCCTTTTTTTAAAAATATAAGCATGATGAATTTTTTGATCATGGAAGTCGAGTGGAATTGATTTCTTGGTGATATCAACAACTAGAAAATCAGTTTTTAATTGATCTGCCAGTTTAAATTTTCGCTTATTACAAGAAAAATAGAGTTCGCCATCAGGCGAGAGTGCCGTCATGCATTTGGTGATGAGTTCAATATGATCTTCTTCAATGTCGAGCACATGTTCTGTTTTTTTTGAGTTGGAAAATGTTGGTGGATCTAAAACAATGAGGTCAAATTTATTTTCTAATTTATCTAAATATTTAAATACATCTTCAACGATGAAGTTGTGAGATCTGAGAGGAAGATTGTTCAAGTTGAAATTATCTTTTGCCCATTCCATATAAGTACTGGAAAGATCCACGCTCGTAACAGATTTTGCTTCACCGATTGCAGCCCAAACTGAAATAGTTCCAGTATAGGAAAATAGATTAAGCACTTTTTTATTTTTGGAGTTTTTAAAAACTAATTGGCGGAGTGGCCGATGATCTAAAAATAACCCTGTATCGATATAATCGTAAAGATTGACTAAAAATTTGGCTTGATGCTCAGAAACTTCTAGAAATTTATTTTTATTCTCTAATTTATTATATTGATTGGTTTCTCTGATGAAACGTTTTTTTAGAATAATGTTTTCAGTTTTGATCTGAAATATTTCTGAGATAGCAGAAAGCAAGTGGTCGAGATGGGCGGATTTAAATTCATCAATTATCTTATCAGTTTTATCAAATACTAAAATTTCAGAGTTGTAGTAGTCGACGATATAGGGATATTCGGGTATGTCGCGATCATAAATTCGAAAAGCATTAATGTTTTCTCTTTTTGCCCACTTCATTTTATGTTTAAAATTTTTTTCTAAACGATTTTTAATTGCTTGATGATCCATTATCTTCTCTTGTGCTTCAACTCGGACTTGATGATGTCCTCTAGAGAGCTATTGTGGTAGCGAATACAATATTCACCTAGTTTTAGTGTGATATCAGGATTTATTTTCTTATTAATTCCAAATGTCTCAAATTTTAAATGCGGATGACGGTCAACAATTTTTTGCAGAGGCTCTTTTGTCACAAATTCTAAATGTTCAAGGCCGGACTCGTAGCTATGAGATTTTTTTGGGGCGGGTAGCTCTACTAGTGAAATTGTATTGTCCTTAAAGGTAATTGGATTTTTTAAGCGAAATGTTGAAATATTTCTTCCATTAACAAGCGATTCAACCAAGAGATCTGCTATGTCGAGAAATTCAATTTTTTTATTTTGATACTCATCAAATGTTTTAACTCTAAAACAAATATGATCGATGCACTCTGTTTTTACGAGAAGATCAAGTTCTTCAACCATACCAAGGATTTTCTCTAAGAAAAGTGTGTAGTCACCAAGTATTTCTGAGTTTGTTTTCATTATCTATAGTCCGAGTTTTTGTAGAAGGTAACTTTAGGATTTTTTTCTTGAACAAGTTTTAAATCCCATTCAGATCTTACTGTAAAGCAAACTCTTTTTTTATTATCATAGGCAATATTTGAAGCATTGTTTGAAATAAAAGACTCTTGGTCTTTTTCATTTTCAAATTTTGGCCATCTGACGCCAGCAAATGCATAGGGTTCATAGTCAGCATTGACATTGTACTCGTCTTCTAATCGATATTTTACGACTTCAAATTGAAGCGCTCCAACGGCCCCTAAAATTTTTTCTCCCGAAGTATGCCTTGTAAAAAGTTGAACAGTTCCTTCTTCAGAAAGTTGCTGTAAACCTTTATCAAGTTGTTTGGCCTTCATGGGATCTTTCAAGACGACTTTATTAAAGATTTCAGGAGCAAATGAAGGAATACCAGTGAACATATACTTTGATTTTTCTGTAAATGTATCACCGATTTGAAATTTACCAGTATCGTGCAATCCAATGATATCTCCCGGAAGAGCAAATTCAGTGATCTCTCTATCCTGTGCTTGAAACATTAATGGGGCAGCAATTTTTAATTCTTTATCGGATCGAACGTGATAAATTTTTTGATTTCTAGAAAATACCCCTGAACAAACTCGCATAAATGCGACTCGGTCACGGTGCTTTTTATCCATGTTGGCCTGTATTTTAAAAATAAATCCTGTGAATTCTTTTTCATCTTTTGGATCAAGCATGATGCATTTTGAATTTTCATCAAAAGGTGACAGTTTAACTTCTCTTTTTTTCGGGCCAGGGGCAAGGCTTGCGATCATATCTAATGTTTCTTTGACTCCAAAATTATTCAACGCTGATCCGAAAAAAACTGGAGATTGAATTCCGTGTAAGTACTCTTCTTCAGAAAAATCTCCAATTAAAGTTTCTACCATTTCAAGTTCTTCAATTAGAGTATCTCGCAAGCGCGTACCGATAAAATCTTCAACTTCTTTTGAATGTAAATCAGAAGCTTCAATTATTTTAGGATTAAATGGATCTTTGGCATCTTTAAAACTTAAAATTGATTTTCTACGCAAATCATAGACGCCTTTGAAATCAACACCAGAGCCAATCGGCCATGTCATGGGCACACATTGGATATTTAAAATTTTTTCGACATTTTCTAAAAGAGCGAAAGGATCCATTGCTTCGCGATCATACTTGTTCATAAAAGTGATGATTGGTGTATCTCTCATCCTACATACTTCCATAAGTTTAATCGTCTGGGCCTCGACACCTTTTGCAGAGTCAATCATCATGAGAACAGATTCAACTGCGGTAAGAGTACGATAAGTGTCTTCTGAGAAGTCTTTGTGTCCAGGAGTATCTAGTAAGTGCATGGCACGGTCAGCATAGGGAAAACTCATAACAGAGGATGAAATTGAAATACCTCTTTCTTTTTCAAGCTCCATCCAATCCGACTTGGCGTAGTTCCCATCTTTGGCCTTAACTTTACCAGTTTCTCTGATGACCTGGCCAAACCATAACAGCTTTTCAGTCATAGTTGTCTTACCAGCATCTGGGTGGGAGATAATGGCAAAGGTCGCGCGCTTTGCATTTAGATTTTGTTCACTCATATTTGTTCCGATTTAATTAGTAGGGTATGTGAACGAGAAATTAGCACATTGAGCGTCATAAGTGGAGAGAAATTTTCCGGTCTTTTTTACTTTGTTAAAAAAAATTGTGTATAATTTAACTAAGTAGCGATTACTCCGATCTTAGTTTACATGGACGTAGACAAGGATATTTTATGACTCAGGGAAAGAGAATGAATAAGTTAACTTTTATTGCATTGGGCCTATTTGGACTTATACTTTCTAAAAATGCCGATGCACGAAAAATTCAAATCCTCCATACTAACGACACACATGCATACTTAGATGGCACAACTCACGATAAAACTCGTGGTGGAGCTGCAAGATTAAAAAGCCTTATTGAGTACTACCAAGACAAAGGCACGAGCGAGGGAATGCCAACACTTACTTTAGATGGTGGAGATTTTACTGAAGGCAATGCCTATTATATGGCCAATCGAGCACGCAAATCTTTTGAACTAAATATGAACATGGGCTATAGCGCTGGGGTGCTTGGCAATCATGATTATTTAATGGGCACTGATGAATTAAATAAAATATTTGGTGAGCTTGATTTTACTCATCCAATTGTTTTGGCCAACGTTCAGATCAATTCAAATCATAAAAACTTAGTAGAAAAATTGGTTCCTTATAAAGAGTTTTCTTTAGATGACATAAAAGTTGGAGTGATTGGACTTACAACTAATGAAATTTTTTATACATGGAGATTTGAAGGGGGGAAAATTACCTCTCCTAAAAAGGCACTTTTAAAATATGAAGAAGTTTTAAAGAAAAGAAAAAATGATATCATCATTGCTTTAACTCATATCGGTTATAAAAACGATATGAAAATTGCAAAAGATTCAAAACATCTCGATATTGTGGTTGGAGGACATTCCCACACGACCTTATTTCGACCGATTATGGTTGACTCAAAATCAAAAAAGAAAATACCAATTGTTCAAGCAGGTAAGCACACCGAGTACCTCGGTCGATTAATTGTTGATTATGAGAAGGGGCAAGGAGTAAAAGTTATTAGTTATGAATTAGTTCCAACAAAGTATGAGGCACAAGATTATAAAGTAAAGGCCTTAGTAGAAGAGGCCGAGGACGATCTCAATTCTTTATACGGAAAAGAATGGCTAGCAGAAGTTGTAGGGTACTCAGACTTAAAAGAGCACGATGAATTAGGTTCTCGCAAGTGGGCCTATTTTATAACTGATGTTTTAAAGGAAAAAACTCACGCAGATATTGCCATTCATACACCGCCAATGAATGGTGAAGAGTATCCGATTGGAGAAATTACTCGTCGAGATATTATTAATTCTATTCCACGCGTATTTGATATTGATGATAAATTTGGTTGGAGTATGTATACCACTCAGATTAGAGGAGCGTGGTTACGTTTAGTTTTTGAAGCATTGGCACTTTTTGGACAGCCTTTAACTTTTTCTGGAATTACAGTCGAATATAAACAACTTCCCATTGGCCTCAAAGTAAAAAATATTTTGGTCAACGGAAAAAAAATTAATCCTTTTAAAATGTATACGGTAGGCTTTACAGAAGGAATTGTTCGAGGAGCAGAGGGAGTTAGTCCTTATACGCTTGCACTTTTAAAGAATCCTAAAAAAACCAGTGTAAAAATTTGGGAAGCACTTGAAGAAAAATTAAAGCGCTCAAAGTTTACTTTAAAAAATTATCCAGAGACAAATAAACAAATAGTAGAGCCACTTGTTGATTTGCCTCCAGAAGCACTTAAGGCTCCCTCATTATGAGTGGAGCCTTGATTTATTTTCATTTCTAATTTTTCTTATCACTTCAAAAGTTTCCATTTTAGATAATTTTATTGGATCTATTATATTATCAAAAACTGTAAAAAGTTCTGTGATATTGTCCATGAATTTTAATTCTTTATTGGCGAAGACCTCATCAACTTTTTTCACAGGGGTGAAGTGAGGGGCCGTTTTTAAAACCTCTGGATTTTCATTAATAAGAGATAGGATTGAGTTTACAACCTCTACAAATTTATCTAATTCAAGTTTGCTATAGGTTTCAGTTGGTTCGATCATTAATCCATAAACTTCTGGGAATGCAACTGTTGGGGCGTGTCCTCCGAAGTCTAAAAATAGTTTTCCGACACGTGCAATCGTTGATGCTTTTGGAGTTCCTGATTTTTCAATTTTATCAAAAGTTTCTTTTGATAAAGTTAAAATGAATTCATGCATGCGAGGGTTGTTATCTGTATTTTCAGGAAGAATTGGAAAAGAATTTTTAAGTTTAGAGTATAAGTAGCGAGCGGCCAATACTGACATACCGGACATTTTTCTCGTACCGACTTCACCAAGTGCTTTTATGTATGTATAAGCGCGAATTTTATGCGCAAAATTTCCGAAATGACGATGAAATTCACCAATAGATTTAGGTGCTTTATGCAGACTGTATTTTCCATCTTTTAAGATAACAGTGTGTCCTGGAAGGTATGGAATTAATTTTTCTGATACGGCAACGATGCCATCTCCTGGACCACCACCACCGTGAGGAATTGACCATGTTTTGTGGAGGTTATTATGAACAGCATCGACTCCCATTTTATTTAAGTCAACCCATCCTGCGATGGCATTCATGTTAGCTCCATCCATATACACAAGTCCACCGACTGAGTGAATGAGGTCACTCATTTTTTTAAAGTCAGTTTCAAAAATTCCTGAAGTATTTGGATTAGTCACCATTACGGCCGCAATTCTTTTACCGTATTCCTCTACAAGTTTTTTAACTTGCTCCATATCGATTTGACCTTCTGAGTTCGCTTGTATTGTTACGATCCCGTATGAAACCCCATTTTCAGTATAAGTACGGTATCCTGCCATTGTTGCTGTGGCCGGATTAGTTCCGTGGGCAGATTTAGGAATAAGGATAATATTTCGAGTATGGCCTTCACCGCGGTCTTCATGATAGGCCTGAAAAAGTTTTAGGCCAACAAGTTCGCCTTGAGCACCAGCAACAGGTTGAGTCGTTACCGCAGGTAGACCTGTGATGGATTTAAAAATTTCTTGAATTTCAAAAAGTATTTTTAGAGATCCCTGTACATTTTCGATAGGGGCTTCGGGATGTACACGTGTAAATCCTAAAAGGCCTGCGGCCCAGTCATTGATATACGGATTATACTTCATTGTACATGAGCCAAGAGGATAAATATTATCATCTGGTGAGACGTTGATGTCGTTTAATTTTTGATAGTATTTTTTTAATTCTTCTATTGAAAAATCTGGGAGCATTACTGCCGTTGTTCTTTTGTATTCCTGTGGTATTTCACAAAGAGCTTCATCGTTCTCAAGGTATTCAAATTCATTTTTAAAAAAGTTGTATAGTGTATCTAATTCATCATCAGTGTGAACGTCAAAAAAAGATAATAGGAGAAGGTGTCTGCCATCATTGACTCGATTGGATACATCAACACCAATTTCAAGATTTGCATTGATTCCTTTCTTTATTAGCTCACTCGCAGGTATTGGAAGCTCTAAAACAAATTCGTTATAAAATGGAGTGTTTGGAAATGCTAATTTTACACCTTTAAACTCAGTTAATGTTTGTGCCATCTGAATGGCATAATCGCGAGCAATGAGGTGAGATTCCTTCATGCCTGTTTCACCTCTTGCAAGGATAGATGCACCGGCCACCGTTGCAATATAGGATTGGTTAGAACAAATATTTGAAGTGGCCTTTTCTCGTCTTATATGTTGCTCACGTGTTGATAAAACCATGCACAGACATTCTTTACCATCTTCATCTTTGGCCTTTCCAACAAAGCGTCCAGCAGTAGATCGTATGTCATTTTTATTATTTTCATTATATCTGATTCCAAAAATACCGAGGCCTGGGCCTCCAAAGTTAGGAGCAATTGCCAAGTGCTGACCTTCGGCCACAAACATATTGGCACCAGCTTTATCTTTACCATATTGAGATGGAGGAAGAAGGCCTTCAGTCGCGATCAACATTGGGTCAATCATTGCAATCGATTGAATTTTGAGTTCTTTACAGTAATCAGTAAGATAATTGACGTCTTCAAGATTTCCGAGCGCATTTACTTGAGGAAATAAAATACAAGATAATTTTCCTGCATATTTTTCAGTCAATTTTTTTAATTCACTTATTGAAGTCGTACCAGTTTTTTTATCAATTGGTATGATAACGATATTTAGTTGTGTATGTTTTGCGTGGGTTTTTAAAACTTCAATATCCCCAGGATAAATGCTTTCACACACGAGTGCAGTATCAGAGTTTTTTACTAGGCGTATTGCAGTGTTAATCGCTTCAAAAGCAGAAGTTGATCGGTCATAGAATGAGGCATTGACGGCCTCAAATCCTGTCAACATTGAAATTGTTGATGAGTAGACCCACAGTGTTTGAAGTGTTCCTTGTGATCTTTCTGGTTGATATGGGGTATAAGCAGTTGTTAAATTTCTTAGAGATAAAACAAAGGGAACAATTTCTGTTTCTTTGTAATTTTTTAAACCATCCCCAATGAATGATGGACAAACTTTATTTAATTTCGATATTTCGTCTAAGTGAGAGATAAGATTGTCATAGCTTAATTCTTCACAAACTTTCGGAGCTGATTTAAATTTAATATCTTCTGGAATGTGAGCATATAGATCATCAAGTGATTTAATGTTTAGGGCCTTTAACATTTCTTGTTCATCACTCGGAGAAGCTGCAATGTAATATTTTTTTAGCTCGCGATCAAGTTTTGTTGGATCGTAATTTAATTTTGAATATTGTCCCATGATGACATCCTTTTGAAATAATAATTTTTGATATAGTATTTTAAAATGACCGCTTTAACAAAGATAAATTTTGACTCTAAAATGCTGGACTTTTTACCAGGGGAAATTAGTGAATTTATTACTAATAACCGAGATTATTTTGTATTAGAAGAGGCCGGAAATAACCAGGCTTGTCTAAGCTTTGATCGCGATAAAAATCATCTTTTTTACTATGATCCAGATTTTGGGAGGCTTTTTTTTGATTTTGATGCTGAATTAAAATACCACAGGAAAAAAAATTATAAATTGTCTGATGAAATTCTTGCGCGCGCTTTAGGTATAAAAAAGGCCAATCATTTAAAGGTACTTGACGCAACTGCAGGAACAATGAAAGATGCAATTTTAATTTATTCCTTTGGCGCAAGTGTAACGGCCTATGAGAAAAATCCCATTATTTATCTCTTAGCAAAAGATGCACTTATTCGGAGTAATCTCCCTATCACCCTAATCTACGGAGACTCTTTGCTGTGTGATAATTTTAACCAGTTTGATGCCGTCTATTTTGATCCAATGTACCCAGAAAAAAAGAAAAAATCGGCCCTTCCAAGAAAAGAAATGCAAATTTTTCAAAAATTATTGGCCGAAGATTTATTTAGTGCTGAATTATTAACCTTAAAAGAGCGTGAATTTATCTTAAAGGTGAGGGACTTAGTAAAGGATAGGATTGTAGTAAAAAGGCCACTAGATGCAGGGCCTATTTTAGAAAATACCTCTGGTCAATATCTTGGTAAAACTACCCGCTATGATATGTATAAGAATTTTTTGAAAAGGTAGAAGATATTTGCATAGAGATGCAATTATCAGCTTGCAACGATTGCATTTTCATGCAATTATAACAAAATGAAGTCTAGAAAAAGTCTAAATTTAAAAGACTATATTTCACTTTTTAAAGCATTAGGTGATTCAAGTCGTATGGCCATTTTCTCTCGCATTTTGTGTTGTTCTTCTGAGGAAAAGAAGAATGCAAATGTAAAAGAAATATCAACATGTTGCGATTTGGATTTATCAGTAATATCACGGCATCTTTCGATCCTCAAAGATGCCGATGTGTTGGATGCTAAAAAAGAAGGGAAAGAAGTCTTTTATTCCATTAACCACAAGCGCCTAGCTAAACGTTTGCGGGAACTGGCAGACATTTTAGATTCATCAACATGCCAGGATAACAATATTAAAAGAGGAGAAAAACATGAGTAAAGAAAAGGAAAAAATTGAATGTTGTGATGAAAAACAACAGTCTTGCTGTAATTTTTCGCGAGCAGAGCTTTCTGCACTATTGAGACATATTGCTGATTTTTTTGATAAAAAGAATTAGATCAAAGGAAGCCCTCTTCTATATTTTAGAAGGGGGTTTTTAGTATTTAGTTTTCAATTTTGTTTATGCTCATAATTTCTATAAACTCCAGCGTTTTTGTAAATTCCACAGCGTTTGGGAGTTCTATTTGAGGTTGGTACATGCATTTGGGGGACGATTTTTGGTTGCTTGAAGCACACTCAATATTGGAAACTTTATTTTCTAGAATTTTTAATTCAGGTCGACCTGAATTAAGAAGAAATTCTTTCTTTTTGCCAAAGTAGTCTGACGTTGAAATTGCCGTTTCAATTAAGAAGCGCTCATCTGGGTTCCAATCATTGGAGTAAAACATCGATGAGAATAATTTTATGATCGCTTTTTTTCCATCATGTTCACTTTTCATTTCAACTATTTTTTGCATCTCTTTGCTGAAATTGTCTACGTGACAAGTGCTGTCTTTCTTCCGGCAAAATTGTAGATCTTCGCGATGGTCATAAAGATATGAAAATAATTCATCAGGAGTTCCAATGAAACCACTTTTTTCTAAAATCTGATTTTGAGTCTTCGAATTTGGAATAAAAAACTGAGCAAATGTAGGATCTATAAGTTTGTTTTCTTTTGGAAGAGTAAGATAAACATGTCCCATTCCGGCCTGAAATAAATAGTCTTTACCACGTTCAAAACCAAGTTCATCTAAGACGGCCGATGTAATTCCAGCACCAATATTACAATAAGGGCCTGCAATTGATAGATTTTGTCTTCCTGGGTGATAGGAATTGATTACTGCATTTGTAATAGGAAGTACATTTTTAGCAATTGAACTAATCGTGTGCTCTTTAAAACAGTTATTTTTCCTCGCCTCAAAATTATTAAGTTCATTTGTTAGATTTTTAATTCGTTGTGGGATTTCTAGAAGAAGTTTTTTACAGATATTGAAAAGGGGATTATTTTCGCAAAAATTCTTTTGATTATTGGCCCTTATTAGTCCCTGGACTAGTGATTGTTTTGAATTTTTTTCGGCCAGATCAACATGACTTCCGATTAAGACAATAGTTTCTCCGATTTTTTCAATTTCTGCTTGTGGGTAATTAGATATTTCTTCACTAACTTGGGTATAGAATTCATCGAGAGAATCGGTTATAATTTTTTTCCCATTTTTATTAGAGAATTTATAGAGGCCATCTGAAAAATTTATATTTATTTGGGGAAATCCGGCATATTCAAAATCATAATTATTTTTGCGGATTTCAGTTGAGCATTGGCCGTAGCAGATGTCATCATAAATAAGTTTTACTTCACCAGCATTTAAGGGGAGTGCAATGAGTAGAAGTGTGAGGGCCTTTATTAAAATCATACATTATAATTCTAGCATATAAATTGGAATAAATTTTCTTTTAAAGTGTCAAAAAATTGTACACACACTTGTAAATACTATCCTCCTACTTCTAAAGACTTATCTCTGGGCCATAAAATAATAGTAATTTAAAAAAGGAAAATACGATGAAGTTATTAATTTTAATTTTCTTATTTCAAACAGGTCTACAAGCGGGAATTATAGATCGAAATCCATTTAAAAAAGTAGTATCAGACGAGCTAGTTGAAAAGTATGAGCAAGTGTTGGAATTGGAGCGAAATAGTACAATTGTTCAATCAAAGATCATCAAAAGAAAAGACAGCTCACAAGGAACAGGAATTCCTTCTAAAGTAAGTTGTGCCGAAAAGCGATATTTAACTAAATACGAAGAAGAAGAAAAAGATGGCCACTTATATATTCATGCATTTTTAACTAAAATTTCAGAATGTAAAACAAAGTCAGGATTAATTGCAGGTTCATCAATCGCATCGTCTGATGTTAACTATGTATTGGATATTGATTCAATGAAATTATTAGAAAAGAAATTAAAATATGAATCAGTTGCACGTGATGGATTTATCTATAACCTAGTATCTATTTTTACATCAGAATACGATTATATTGACAATGGCGGGCATTATTACGTAGAGCTTGAGTATCGTTACTAAAAATTATAATTTAGCGATTTTAAGTTTTAAAATATTATTTTCGTAACTAGATTCTACTTTTTTAGGATTTAATAGATCAGCGACTTTCATTTCTTTTGAATAAAGTTGATTTCGACTGGATTGATCAATGACTCCATTTTCATCAACAATTGTTTCGTTAAATCTTCGATTTAAAGTTAATTTTAAATTGCGGCCATTTGCGACCAAATGGACATTTTCTTTTTCGTGTGGAGTTACTTCTAATTCAATCACATACGAATTACCAATATCGCTAACTCGTGGGTTTAGTTTTTCAATATTATAAAAAGAGTCTTCTTTTTTATCTTGAATAAGTTTTTTATCTTTTGAAGTTGAAAGTTGCAATTTATAAACTTCTTCATCTAGTTTCGTTTTAATATTTTTTAAAGTGGCCTCATGGTCTTTACTTAGATTTTCAAAGCGAATTTTGAAATCTTTATTTTTTTGTTCCATTAGGTTTTTATGGTAATCATCTAAATACTTCAATTCATCGGCCTGAACGCGAAGTTTTTCACTTTCAAGTCGTTTATTTTTTTCAGTTGTTATTTCTGCATTTTTTTTGAATTCATCTTTGCTTTTTACTAATTCAGCTTGATGATCTCTAATATCCATTGCAAGTTTGGTTCTAAAATCTCTTTCAAGGTCAACAGATTTTTGATTATAGCTAGAATTTAAGCTTTCGATTCTTCTTCTCGATTGATCTTCTAATTTTGAAATTTCATCTTTTGACTTACCGTCGATATTTCTCATGCTATTTTTTGAGCGTTCTGATAAGTTGATTTCTTGATTTCTAGCATTTTCATTTATTTCAATATAATTATTTTCAAATTGAGATTTTAATTCATGGTTTTTAACTTGATTGTCTTCTTCTAGGTTTTTAACCTGTCGATCTAAATCCATTTTTGTTTGAGATAAATGGTCGGAATAGTCCTTTAGTCTTTGTTCCATTTGATGGTTCGCGGTATTTAATCTTTCTTTATTAAGGTTAATTTGGTTGATGTAGGATTCTTCTCCAGTTTTATATTCATCATCTATTTTTTTATCATAGAGATTGTCTACTCGTTTTATTTCTGCTTCTTTTTGAATTATTTTTCTTTTTAGTTCTTGATCTAATTTATTTAAATGGTCATATGATGGGAGTTTTTCATTTTCAATCTTCATGGTTTAGTTACAACCTCTTTTAAGATTTCATTGTCAGCAATTTCGCAAATATTTTTTTTTGATGTATCACCTAAGCACATCCATGACCTAAGTAGACTAACTTCAATTGCATCTCGGCCGCCATTATATGCAACATAGGATTTTGGATCTAGTGTAGAGTTGACCAGGGTTGCTGTCGTGGGTGCTAAATTTAATACCTTTGATCTAACATAGTATTGATATACACGATATTCTGAAAATATATTTTGCGAAATAACTAATGAGATAAATCCCAAAATATATTTCAATGGAGCTCCGGACGTTGATCTAAGATTTTTCCTTCAACTAATTTTAAAAAGGCCTTAATAAATAGTGAACGCTCATCTTCTGACATTGACTGCACAACTACTTTTTTATGCTCAAGACTTCGGTGTTTTGATACGCGCGAAAAAAGTTTTTTCGCTTTTGCTCGTTCAACACCTGTAATTTTTGAAAATCGAATATCTTTTAGTGAGGAATTCTTTAACCATATATCTAAAAATAGTGGGAAATGTCCGCTAACTCCTAGATTGATAAGTGCCTTCATTGATTCTTCTGGGCGATAGTTAATATCCAAATTGTTCTCCTTGATACATGATCTACTTATCCATACTATCAAGGATTAATCTTTAAAAATAAGAGGGTAAGCATTTCCCAATAACTCAAATAGTGAATATTTAAGGAAAGTGAAAAGAATATTTTTACACCGGAAAGCCGAGTGGCAGGATCGGAAATTATTTCTTCTTACAAAATTTTATTGATTAGTGCTAAGATTTATAAGTAATAATGAATTGGAGATGAACATGTCTAAATTTAAATACTTTTCACTCATTAGTTTAATTTCAGTTTTTTCGTTAAGTGCATACTCACTTGTCGATTATACTGATACATCGGAAACTAAAGTGCGTCCTCCAAAAGAAAGTGCAAAAGGCAGTAGTGGTGGTAGTACGGCGTTGATATGGAAATCTGATTTTAGTATCGATACGAATTATGAAATTGTAGAAATTGACACAAGTAAAGTTGGCCTAATGAATATTGGGACTCATTTTCAAACTCCTTTTAATGTTTATTTTGATGCGAGCTTTTGGCAGGGAAAATCCGATGGCAATAGCTATTCTGGGAATCCTAAGTTAATTTTAGGGTTTAATTGGTTTAGAGTTGGAAACCAAAGTGATATGGCCTCATTGAATCTTTATGGTGGAACTATTTTAAAATCAAATTCACAGATAGCAAGCTCCCACACTGATAAGATATTTGGAGTTGAAACCACTAAAAAATTTGGGACCATGGGGCTTGGTATTGGTTTTGATGCAACTTTGGTTGGAAGGCCTAATCGTGCAACAGATATGAGCACAGGGGCGGTTCATCGAATTGAAGTAAGTGGTGGTTGGATGGCGACTAATGATATCCAGTTTGAGCTTACAGCTGAAAACTTTAGAATTAAAAGAAGTAGTGAGACTGATTTTGCAAATAGATTAGAGAAAGAACTTAGTTTTTCAACTATTTCGCCTAAGTTAAATCTTCAAATCTTTAATGCTGTTAATTTTGAATTAGGTGCACGCTATCCAATGAAAAAGGCCAAGAGTGATCAAAATCTTTCGCAGGCAAAGTTAATTAATTATCACGGTGCTTATGGAAGTTCAGTTTTTGCAGGTTTAAATTTTACTCTATGAGTATTGTTCACCCATATTTTTGCACTGAATGTAAAAAAGAACTGCAGCACTTAGATCAACTCCTATTTGTAGAAGAAGGTTCAAATCGTGGTTTTTGTTCTGAGGATTGCATCCTTGATTTTTATCAAATCTATGTCAATTACTATAAAAAAAAATTGCAGGATGAAATTCAACGATTGGGCCTTGATGAGTCTATTTTAATTAAAAAAGATGATGACGACTTAGTAGAAGAACTATCAAGAGGGCCTAGTGAAATTTACTGCCTTTCGAACGAATTAAACGAAGAAGTTTATTTTTATATAAAAAAAGTAGGTAAGATAACCTCTGTTATGACTTGCTCAGTATTTAATCAAACGCCAGCATTTATATTTAATATATTCCATACAGAGAATATCGATCTTATTAATTCATATCGAATTGGTGAAAAACGAGAGATGCAGCTACGACAAAATGAAGAGGTGAGCACTGTAGAGGCAGAACTAATTCAATCTCTTGAAAACAAAAAGTCGCAACTTTTAAGTGAAGTAATTATTGAGAGAAAAGATAGTGATATACCAATAGAATTTTTTTCAGAGTTTGATGAATTTATCAGTGAGACGATGGATTTGCCTGATGAGGTTTATTCAATGACTGATATTGAGGGAGATAAGATTTTTTATTTTTTAAGATCTTTTTCTAATCCAAAGTTTAAAAATTTTTATTATATTGTTATATCATTAGAACTTAAGACTGATGAGACAGTGACTTACATTCCAATTTTGTCTTTTCCAACTAACGATATCTTTGTTTATCAAAATTATCGCAGAGGAAGTCGACATAGATTATCCCACTAGATAATATTCAATTTTTTTAAATTAAACTCAACTTGACGGTTGTAGGTTTCTTCAAATGATTTTACCTCTTTCCATTCAGTCTCTCTCACTGAGTTATAGAGTACATTTTTAAGATAGAAAGGTGCATCTGAAAGATAAGGAGAACCGGTTGCATTTGTAATTTTTCTTTCTTCTAATGCATTTTCATCATTTAAAATCATTAGCTCATTTTTAATGTTGTTTAAAACTCTAGCATCTGAACTCATTGACTGCGGTTCTATTGCCTTGTACATCGATCTTAAAGCATCTAATCTTTTGATTGAATCTGAACTCATATTTACCTTTCGGCAGCACAAGGAAAATACTTTAGAAAAAGGCTCAAGTAAAAAAGAATGCTTGCCGATATATTATAAAAACAAACAGTTAGAGATTAAAATGTATCAGGCCTTTAATCATAAAGAACTAATGGAAAATTTTTCAGGTGATGAAGACATCCTCAAAGATTTGATCTTAGAATTTATTAAGAGATATAGTGATATCTTAGCTCAGATAGATAACAGCATAAAGAATAAGAATTTTTCTGAGTTAAAGTTGCATGCCCATACCTATAAGGGAGTTGTTTCAAATTTCTATGCAGAAAAAGTAAGACTAATTGCTTTTGAATTAGAAAAAAAAGGAGCAAATAGCGATCCGTCTGATCTTTTAACTTTATTTAATCAAATTGTTGATGAGTCAAAAAAATTAATCAATGAACTTGAAAGCTTAGAAAAGAGTCTTTAGTAACTTTTGCAATTCTAATTTGTGAGTCATGTGCAATTTGTGAAAAGCATTATCAATTTTATAAGAATTGAAATTAAGACCTCTTGTCTTTATTTCATCGATTTCTGTTGAATATTTTAAATCACTTTGTCCTGCTATTAATGTTAAATTAATATTTGATTCAAACATCTTAGATATTGATCCTTCAAAATCACTTAGCTTTGTAGGCCCTAATAAGTTTAAGGATGCTTGTAGGCCAAGATAATTACTTTGTGATTTATCACTAATATAGTTTTCAAAATAGACTTCATTTTTAAAATTTCCAAATATAGGGTTTTCATACCAAGTTTTTAAAAAATGATAGAAGTCAAATTTTGATTTTACAGCTTGAAAACGATTTTTATCGAGATTTTCACGCATATTTATTTCTTCTTTTTTTAGTCCAACGGAGGAAGAGATGAGAATTACATTTGGATTTTTAAAACGAAAGGATAGATTAAGCGCAATCCTTCCCCCCATCGAGTAGCCCATAAGTGTAAAGCTTTGCTTTTTAGAATTAATATTGAATGAGGAAACAAATTCATACAAAAGGGCCAAGTATTCAGCACTATTTCTAAAACTTTGGACGTCTGAATTGCCGTGTCCAGGTAGGTTTATAAAAAGTAAGTTTGAATTTTGAATTGTCTCTGAGAGTAATTCCTTCCATTCCAAGAAGTTTTCCATAAAACCATGGAAAAAGATAACCGTTTTTTCCGCTTCTCTGTCGACGTAAAAATATTCAAATAGCGACTGGAAAAGTTCTTTTTCTAATCGGCTTTGGGATGGCTTATTAGAAAAAAAGCTTTTAGGCCTTGTGAAAACAAATTTTGGGATCTCATAATTTAATAGGGTTTTAAAATGAGGTTTTTCTAAATCTGCTTGATAAAAGAGCGCCAGAGACTGGCCCCAGTATTCATTTTTTATTCCAAAAATTAAAAAAGGGGTTTTTCCAATTTCAGCGGCAATTTTGGTTTTAAGCTCAGATAAATTAATCTTTATACCACCTGAATTGATTGTATCGTCAGCTCTTCCAAGAACGAGAAAATGATCATCATTAACTTTTTTTGCAATGTCTGAAGTATGATAAAAATTTTCGATAAAGGGAATAAAACATTTATTTATCATTTTCCCTTTTAGCATTGAAGGAGACTTTACAGCTAGAGTACAACCGGGAGATTCTAGTTTAATTTCTACACCTGAAATCGGTCTGTCATTTAACATTATAAAACTTAGAGTCTCTGTCATCCCGTAAGTTTTAAAGTAAGGGAGATTCAATTTGATTAAGCTGTCTTCCAAGTTTTTAGGGACACTTGCCCCTCCAATAAGTATTCCTTTTAAGTTAGAACTCATAAAACTAGAGCGATAGAGTTCTGTTACCCAAAAAATTTGGGTTGGAACGATCGAGACGAAATGAGTGCTAGAATTTAGTTCTTGCTCAACTTTTGAACCTCTATAAAATGCACGCATCAAAAGCATAAAACCGCCGACGCTAAAAGGTAAAATGAGCTGAGCAAATGTTTCATTTTTATTGATAGGAAAAATTTGATTAAAAATTTCACAATGCTTTAGAATACTCTCAAACTCATGAACGATTCCAGTGCGATCTCCAGTTGTGCCTGAGCTAAAAATAATAAATGGTGAATTTAGGCCTGGGAAAAGATCACTAATTTGATGTGAACACTGAGTAAAATCTATTTGATTTTGGATTTTGTTAATCTCATAATCCCCAAGGTCTGGAGATAATATTACTGGGATTTTTTTTTCAATGATTGACTTAAAAAAATGTGCTGCAAAATAAATGGGATCTTTTGATGAGATTTTTTGAAAAAGAAAATGATCCAATTTTAAATTTTCAATCTGATATTTTAAGTCGCCATACGAACATGATGAAAAAAAAATATTTTCTTTAATTGTTTCAAGATAGGATAAAATATTATTTTTCATAAAATAAAATTGGTAAATAAAGTCGGTTGATAAAAATGCTTTGTAGCTTCTTTATCCAATCCTACGCCGAGTCCGATGAGTCTAACAGGCCGACTTTGAGATGTATAGAGTAGAATGAGCAGTTCTTTTAATTTGGCCTTATAAATATCTAAAGAAAAGGGCGATTGATAATTAATCGTAATTTCCTTTGACTTACGTGCAAAGTTATCAAAGCGACAAGTGGCCTTGATTTTTTTTACTCTGGTCTCTGAATTATCTAAATAATCTAAAAGACGTCCTCGTAGTTCTTCATAGACTTCTTCAAATTTGGCCTCTAGTTCCTCAATTGTTGAAATATCTTCAATGAAAGTGGACTCAACACTAAAAGATTTTCTTTCCCAGGCACTTATAACTTCTCGATGATCGACACCATTTGCATATAAAATGAGATCATCAGCAAATGATTTTAGGTGCATTTTTAAGAGATTGGGGGGGAAATTTAAAACATCATGACATTTAAATATACCAAGAGAATTTAATTTTTCCCTTGTGACCTTTCCTACTCCTGGAATTTTATGCACATCAAGTTTTGGTACAAAAGATTTTACATCACTAGGCCTAATGATAAATTGCCCGTCTGGTTTTTTCCAATCGCTTGCAACTTTTGCCAAAAACTTATTAGGAGCAAGCCCAATGGAAGAGGTGAGTTTGGTCTGTTTAAATATCTCATTTTTTATTTGTGGCAGTAGTTTTGAAACATTATTTTCAACTGATAAGTCAAGATAGGCCTCATCTAATGAGAGTGGCTCAATTTTATCAGTATATTTTTCTAAAACCTCATGAATTAAAAAACTAGCTTCTTCATATTTTTTAAAATTTGGTGGAATAACAATAAGGTTTGGGCATTTTTTAATGGCCTGATCTGTAGGATCGGCGGCCCTAACGCCAAATTTTCGAGCGACGTAATTACTAGTGCAAAGTACTGATCGCGTATTTGGAGGCCCTCCAACTGCAACTGGAAGGTTTTTAAGCTTTGGATTGTCTCTCATTTCTATTTGAGCGTAAAAACAGTCCATATCAATATGAACGATTTTTCTAAGTTCCATTTTAAGCGTAAGACCGCATTAGGCCCACGAGGACACCTACTATTTTAAACGAGAAGTCTAAAGACTCTTGGGCCATATCAATCACAATTGGACTATAGTTTTTGTTGTGTGGAATTAATTCAATTTTCTTTTTTTGATAGTGTAGGGTCTTTAGAGTTGCTTCTCCGTCTAAGACTGCAACAACAATTTGACCAGATCGAGCATCGTTAGTTGATCGACAAATAACAATGTCATTTTCTAAAATTCCAGCTTCAATCATAGAGTCGCCTTTTACATTTAAGGCAAAATATTTATGAGCACCTTTGATAAAGTGTTTTGGTACTGAAATTAAATGATTTGGATTTTCAATGGCCTCGATAGGGTTTCCTGCTGCAACCATTCCTAAGAGTGGAATTTGGTCATACTCATTGTCAGAGTCTATTCTATTTGGATCTTTGACTTCAATAGATCTCCTTTGGTTCCAGTGATTTGATAGGAGTCCCTCTTTTTCGAGGTACTGAAGATATTTTTGAACTGAGCCAAAAGATTTGAGATTGAAATGATCCTTCATTTCTTTTTGAGTGGGAGAGTGTCCATATTTCTTTATATAATGTGAAATATAGTCGTAAAATTCTTTTTGTTTTTTTGTTAATCCCATACTTCTAGTTTGAGCGTATAATTTGCGTAAGTCAAGCTTTTTTCTCCATGTAAATTTTTCATAAATAAACTGTAGTCCTTAAAACTGTGGTAATCATGCCAAAACCTTAGGGGAGGATAGATTGATGACTTTGAATTATAAAAAATTTTCACTGAACTTAATTCTTTCACTTGGCCTTGTATTACCACTAATTTCTGAGGCAAAACTACCTAAAACAAAAGTAACACTTTTAAGTCACAACGAAAGTAAGTTATCTGATCCTCAATTTAAACTTAGACTAAAGTCAATTGTTGAATTAACAGATGAAGAAGCTTTGAAATATGTTAATTCAAATACTAAAGATTTATCATTCAACGGACAAATAACTGTTCGTGGCGACAAATTTAAAATTCCAGGTGGAGTTCCTGGGATTGCTGAAGGTTCAATTGGTTCAGTTGATGATAAAGGGCCAACAAAAGAAGATACAAATGCGACAGGTGGACTAAGTCTTGGAGTTGGCGTTGGAGGAAATATCAATCCTAACGATCCAAGTCCAAATAGCGTGACTAAAGGTCTTGATAGCGTTTTAATGGTCATCGAAAAACTGGTTGCGATCGGAGAAAAAGTTTGGCCATTAATTGAAAAGGGAAGACCTGCGGTTACAAACAAACATATGGCCGCAATATCAGTATTACCAAGAATTGATGCTAAAGATCCAGTTGTGCACGATATGGGGAACTGGTCGATTCCTGTGACAAAACATTATCGCGTAAATTATACAAATGGTTTTGGAATGAATGTTGTTTCATTTGTTTACTCAGTAACATTTCAACATAGTGGTAATTATGGCGGAAAAGGAAAGTATCTAACTGGAGTTAGAGTTTCGGCTAGAGACATTAAAGTTGATTTTGGTTTTGACTTAGATTCAACTTCAGAACTTATTCAAATATCAAACCTTGGCACACCTGAAAATGTAATTGCCGGAGCTACGATTGAAATTTCATACACAGTTAAAAATGTTCTAAGAGTGTTAACTACAACTCAAGCATTTCACGTAACAGGTGATGGAAGAATTTTTAGTTTAGATAAATAATTAAATATCTAATTCTTGCTCGCTGATAATTTGGTGGGCAAGAATTTTAAAATCTAGAATTGATAGAATAATAAATACTACCTTTTTGTTTATCATCATATTTTACTTCTAAGAGCATATGAGTTCCTTTATTTATCTCTCGAAGCTGTCTAATGCTAACAAAATTTTCTTTTTCACTGTCTCTGCCAACATCGACGCTGATTTTTGACTTAGAATCGACCATAAAATCTTTTGAAAACACAAGTGAATGTTTATTGGTGGCCTTATCCACCTGTACACTGGTGCGAATAATTTCAGAGTCTGTTTTTAAGAAGGCCAATGACATTCCTCTTTTTGATGAAGATTCCATCAATTCTCCTCTCGTTGAAAGATTCAAATCGGAATCAATATCTAGACTAACTGGCACCGTGATTTCATGCTCTGTCTCTCCATTAAGTTTCGTTCGAATATTTAAACGAACCATTGCATCTCCTTGATGAATGAGTCCGACATTAATAAGATTTCCTTTTGCAAGCAATAAACTTTGATCGATTTGTATCCCCAGATCTTCTGTGATTTGTTCATTTAAATTGGCACTCATGACTTGATAGTCACGTGGTAGCTTTCCTTTTTTAATAAGTTTTCCATCAAAATTAATGGAGCTTCCAATTGACGTTTTTTCTTCTTCGGAGTGAGTCGTTTGGCCTGTTTCTGAAATGTTTTGAATCTTCTTTTTTTGAGAATTATGATCACTTCCTAAGTCGGGAAGGTTATATGGATTTTTTTCTTTCTCCGTGGGGAAATATTCATAGTAACTAATCGTAGGTTTAGTCCCTTTTTGCGCTGTTATCTTGATTAAAATGTTATCGGCTTCGTCGGAACGGAAATAATACACTTGGCGCTCTTTTTGTGGATTACTTAGTAATAAGTTTTCAATGTGGGTATTTGAAAAAAATTCTTCAGCGATTAGCTGAGTGCTGCCTTCCATTTTACTTTGTTTATCAAACAAAAAATTTCCATTATCAAATGTTTGACAATTTACTTTCCCTGTATCGCTTTTTGTATAACTTACATAATAGAGCATTTTTAGTTTAGTTATTTCTGAAGGAAGTTCTGTTCCCTGGATTTGGTTGGTCTCTGCAAGTTTTGCTAGCACTGTGTTTACTTTATCAACTAAGCTTAAATGGGGAGGGCAGTTAGAACAGTTTTCATTTATTACTTGTGTCTTAATTGGTTTGACATCAAATCCAGGGGTTCTATTTTGAATTTCTTTTAACTTATTCTTGAAATCTTTGAGACCAGAAGCTCCGATATTTATTGTTCCATCTTTATCTTGATCTAGGGCCCACCCCTGGCCTAAAAAAATAAAAATAAGAGTAAATGAGGCGATAAAATGCTTCATAGCTAGTTATCGTCATTTGTCAGACAACCTTAACACCCTTAATGGTTTTGACAATGATTTCCAGGTAAATAATGCCTAGGTTAGTAGAAAGTGGAACTACGATTGTGTGGAATTTTGTAAGAGGATCTTTAGGATCAAGATCAAAGCGTGGAAGTACCTTTAAAAAATTATGGCCCGTTTCGTTTAAGACTAATTTTGATTGCCCATAAATCATATTAACAAGTTCCCCAGAAAAATCTAAAATCTCTTCATCGATTTTATCTGCCTCTATCATTAATACTTGGTTAATGATGTCTAAATATATTTTTTCTTCAAAGCCAATTTTAAAAGTTCCATCAAATGATTCTGATTTGAGAGGAATTTCCCCCGAAACTTTGTATTTTACGAGAAACTTATCAGATTTTAAAAATGGTTTTTGATGCTGGATATTTTCAAGATTACAGAAATCTTTAAAAACTTTTTTGGCACTATCAATAAACACTTTTAAAAATTCAAGATTTATTTTTAAATGCTCATCAGGGTTTACTGTATTTTTAAGCACTAGTTTTTGTGAAACTTTTTCGGCCAATTCTTTAATGTTAAATGGAGTACCAATCAAGTTTAAATGAGGGAAATTTAATTGTTTGATGATTTCATCAAAAACCTCAAAGTTACCGGATAAAAAAAAGATATGGCAAAAATAGTATTCATTGGTAGATAAATACTTCAAAATGAGATCAAGATCATTATTTGTTAGAGTACAATCAATGACAATACAGTTAAAATCATTAGAGCTTAATTCTGAAATTGCATCAGATCTTGTTGAGACGGTTTTGTAGTCAATTTTTAAGAGAGATTCAACCTCTGCAACTAGCTCTCTTTTAAATTCTTTGTTATTGGATAGGATTAGTAATCTATTTTTCATTTTCGCCTAAAATTGTATTAACACAATCTTATCGGCAAAATAAATTAAAGTCCAAAGCGTTTGAAAAAATTAATAATAAGTTTAGTTGCAGAAGGGCCTTTTGGATCATTGTATTTATATCGGCCATCTCCTCCACTCCACGCATGGTTGAGTCGATTGATCATATATCTTTCAATAAATATTTCATCATTTTTTGCTTTAAAAGAATACTTGGTAAATCCATAGCGATCGCCATCTGGAACAGTTTCGATAACTTTATCTTTGAATATTGAAAAATCACGTCGGCCATTATCTAAATAATCGTTAAATACTTTAAACTCGTCTTCTACTTGAAATGCATGCATTGGGTTCATTAGTGGACTGGCCAGTCCCTGAAAAATAATAATTGGCATCTTCTTAGGAGGATTGTGCATTAAAGAACATAAGTGGCCGTAGTAACCTGCTTGCTCTGGTGGGACTGTTGCTCCATTTAATACAACTGTCGCAAAGTCTGCCCATACTAAAGTTGGGAGAAATTGAACTCCATCATGACTTGCTACTGCCTTAATTTTTTCTGGGTAGCAGTTCCCTAAAATTTGGGCCATTGAAGCCCCTGCGCTCATGCCTACGGCAAATACCTTGTCGGTGTTGATAGGATAAGTTTTTCCCAACTCCAAATACATTGAGACAATCATTTCAGATTCACCAAGCCTTGAATTATTGGCAGGGATGATCCAATTCCAGCATTTAAAAGGATTATGAAAAATTTCTTGCTCTGGTAGAAGAACTGCAAAATTAAATTTATCGGCCTCATCTTTAATCTTTGAGCTTATAAAAAATTGTTCGGCCGTTTGATCGCAACCGTGAAGCATTATAACGAGCGGTATTTTTGTATTTGATAATTTCTTGGGAAAATAGAGCAGGTACTTACGATCACCTGTAAAATGCTCATATGTTCCCGCGACAAGATTTTGTCCCTGAGCATAGACGTTTACAGTCAAATTAAGTAATGCGATAGCTAGCAAAGGAAAAAACTTCATAGATTACTCACCAAAAAATTT
This sequence comes from uncultured Bacteriovorax sp., assembly GCA_964583925.1. Lineage (GTDB taxonomy): Bacteria > Bdellovibrionota > Bacteriovoracia > Bacteriovoracales > Bacteriovoracaceae > Bacteriovorax. The sequence goes on along the minus strand of CAZOXW010000008.1, from coordinate 17,117 downwards.
AGTTCTGCCATATTAAAAAAAACTCTCTTGTAAGTCGAGACCTATGTAAAAAAAGCAAGATAAAGTTATAGAGTATAGCTAACTTGCTGTTATTGTTTTAACTTCAAAAATAAATAATTTAAATCAGTTAACTCTGATATCTTAAATCTTGACATAAATAAAATGTTATTGGAGATACTTTAAGAGAAAATTAACGAAGGAAAATTGCGTGAAGAGTCAATTAATTGATGTCGGTGGCAGAAAGATAGGAGTTCATATCTACGGAGATGGTTTCCCCATTGTTTGTCTCTCGGGGTTTGGTTGTGATTATTACATCTACGATGATCTAGGCAAACTTTTAGAAAATGATTTCAAGCTCATCGTTATAGATAATCGTGGTACTGGCATTTCAGATCCAACTCTTTGTGAATATGAAATTTCTGATTTGGCACTTGATGCACAAACGGCACTTAAAGAATTAAGCATTGCCCAGTATTTTTTAGTTGGTATTTCAATGGGCGGATTTATTGCACAAGAGTTATATCGAATTGATGAAAAGAAAATTATCGGGCTTTCTCTACTGTGTACACTTTCAAATCATAAAGATTTTATTCACCCATTGGCATTGACGGAAGAAGGACTGCGCTTGTTTGATCAGTACGATTTAAAAACAAAGGCAACTTATAGCACAATGGCCACAACTCATCCTGAGCTAGCACTAAATTCTCCTGAAATTTTTAATCATATTATTGAAATGCGGATGAATCATGTTGTTTCATTAGATGAATTAATTCGTCAAAACAAAGCAGCTGTAAAATTTTTAGAGTCAACATTTGATTTAAAATCAATCCAAGTTCCAACACTTATTATGGCCGGAGAAAATGATCGTTTCGTCAATCCATTAAATGTCGATATTTTTTGCCAACACATTAAGGGCGCAATCAATTTTATTGTTTCTAAGGCTGATCATTATTTTTTTATGGAAAGGCCAGAGGTTGTTGCTTCTAAATTAAAAGAATTTTTTTTCAAAATTTTAAAAGAGAGAATGTAAAATGGAAAACGTCAGTTTAAAATCGGCCGCTGTATGGTTACCAGAAACTTTTGAAACCGCGGAGTATATTGCAAGTGAAACAGCAGTACCAGTTAAAGTTGTAAAAGAAAAAATGGGAATTATTAGAAAGTGTCGGGCCCTTAAAAATTTGCACCCGGGAGAAATGGCAGTGAATGCTGCCAAGATCGTTCTTGAGGGAGTTGATCCACTTTCAATCGATATGGTTATTTGGACAGGAAGTGAATACAAAGATTATATCGTCTGGACGGCAGGAATTTATTTACAAAAAGAATTGGGATTAAAAAATGCATTTGCTTTTGATATCTCAGCTCGCTGTGGAAATAAAATTGTTGGAATGGAAATCGCTCGATCAATGATGCTCGCCAATCCAAAATTAAAAAGAGTACTCTTGGCCGGAGGACATAAGACTGGTGATCTCGTTAACTACAAAGATCCAAATGCCAGATTTTTGAACAATTTGGCCGATGGTGGCTCGGCGGTGCTTTTGGAAAGAGGAGATGAGAATCCAATATATCCGGCACATATTATTACCGATGGAGAGTTTACCCATGATGTAATTGTTCCTTTTGGTGGAACAAAAAATCCAGCGCGCGAAGGGGTAAGACTTGAGGATACCTTTCTTAAAGTTCCCGACATCGAAGGAATGCGAGTGCGCTTAGAACAAAGATCGATTTCAAATTTTTTGAAGGCAATCAATTTTGCAAAAGATAATTCAGAACTTGGAAGAATTGATTATCTTTCACTTTTACATATGAAGAAATCTGCTCATGATGAAATATTAAAAAACTTGGAGCTTAATATGAGTCAGTCGATCTATCTTGATCATTATGGTCATTTTGGAGCTCCTGATCAAATTTTATCTTTAGGTCTGGCCGAAAAAAGAGGCCTTTTAAAAAAAGGTGATCATGTCGTTTTTGCTTCGGCCGGCATTGGCTACATGTGGTGTGCAATGAGTATGCGTTTTGATCATAATACTTTTCATACAAATAGTTTCAAAGATTATAGTGAATTAAATTAATAAAAGGAGAAAATCATGAATGGGTTAATTAATAAAAGAGTATTTATTACTGGGGCCGCAAGTGGAATTGGAAGGGCGACAGCTCAACGTTTTTGGCAAGAAGGAGCAGAGCTTATTTTAATTGATATTCCAACATTAGAAGAGTCTGAGCTTAAAACCCAATTCCCAAATCGAATGACTTATATTTCTGGTGATATTACAAAAAAAGAAATACTAGAATTAATTTTAAAGGAAATGAATTTAGGGGTAGATGTTTTAGTTAATAATGCAGGCATCACACGAGATGCAACCTTACTTAAAATGACTGATGAACAATGGGATCAAGTTATTAGTGTAAATTTAACTTCGATTTTTAAATTGTCAAAAATGGCAGCAACAAAAATGAAAGAAGTTGGAAATGGTGGAGTTATTTTAAATGCAGCTTCAGTCGTTGCTCACTATGGAAATTTTGGACAAACAAATTATTCAGCTACTAAGGCCGGTGTTGTTGCGATGACTAAGACCATGGCAAAAGAATTAGGAAAAGATAAGATTCGAGTAAACGCTGTTGCTCCGGGGTTTATTCTTACTCCAATGGTTCAAAAAATGCCGGAAAAAGTTTTAAATATGATGGAAGAAAAAACTCCATTGAAGCGATTGGGGCGACCTGAAGATATTGCTGCTGCCTACACATTTTTGGCCTCTGATGATGCAAGTTTTATTACTGGTACATGTTTAAATGTTGATGGTGGTACAATATTAGGGTAGAAATTTATTCACAAATTGAAGGTAAGAAAAAAAACGAGAGTGATCCCACTCTCGTTTTAGTTAATGGGCTTTTTGCCGATTTAAGCTCCTATGATGCTGCTTGTGTATTTTTGCGAGATCATTTCGAAATTTTACGTTACGATTGTAGAGGGCAAGGAAAGTCATCTATGCCCGATGAAATCTATACACTTGATCAGCACGTTTGTGATTTACTTTCTCTCTTTTTAAAACATGATCTTAAAAAAGTTATATTGTTAGGTCTTTCAAATGGTGGAAGAATTGCGATGCAATTTTCGATAATGTATCCAGAGTTGGTATCTCGTTTGGTTGTCTTAGACAGTTTTGATGTCGTTACTCCAATGATTCGTGCCAAGCTTAATTCGTTTAAAGTGGCCCATGTTGTCGGAGGGCCCTTGCATCGGTTTGATGTTGCCACTCCTTGGATTTGGGGAGAAGAAATTTTTAATGAAAAAAGTGATCTTCTTATCGCATATCGGGAGCGTGCAAAAAATATTTTAAATCACGCTTTTATCAATTTAATTGATGGTGCCCTCACCGGAGATATTGATCTGTGTAAGTTAAAAGTTAAAACACTTTTAGTCGTTGGTGAAGAAGATTTACTGACTCCTGTTTTTCTACATAAAAAAATGTTAGAAAAAATTTCAGATGGAGAGTTAATGATTGTTCCAGGTGGCCATGCTTCTGTAATTGAGAGACCAAATATTATCGATCGTTATATATTACCGTGGGTTTGGAGATAGGTTTTATGCAAGAGTATTGGATAAAGTTTCTCGAAGTTAATGCAATAAAATATAAAGACAAAGTTGCTGTCTTTGATCAACGCTCAAATAAAAAAATTACATATTTTGAATTAAATAATGAAGTCAATCAATGGGCACAATATCTAATTTCTTGCGGTGTTAATAAGAATGATAATGTCATGTTTTTGGCAAGTAATCGACACATGCATTTAGTTTTGCTTTTGGCCTGTTCAAAAATTAGTGCCGTTTTCATTCCTATGAATTTTAGACTATCAAAAGATGAGTTGCATGCTGTAATAAAAAAGGGCGGGCCAAAACTTTTACTCGTTGATGGGGAAGATTATTTTGATTTTGTAAATTCAAATGAAGGAATTGATTATAGAAATGTAGAGCTTTTAGAGTTTTCACCTATTGAGTTTAATTACTCAAAAATGGACGACATTATTTTAGTCTTGTTTACCAGTGGTTCAACAGGGGAGCCAAAGGGAGTAACTTTTCATGGAGAAATGTTATTAACGAACATGCGTGAAACTTGCAAGAATTGGGGGCTTGTAACTGATGATATAACTTTAGTTGAGACTCCTTTTTTTCATACCGGCGGCCATAACGTTCTTCTTTTACCTTTATTGTTTATTGGAGGAACTGCGATTATTGCACGTAACTTTGATCCACTAAACGTATTTAAAATGATAGAAGAAGAGAAAGTATCAGTTTATTTCGGTGTACCCACTATGTTTCAAATTCTTTTGGATCATCCGCGCTTTATAGAAACAAATTTTAAGTCAATTCGTTTTTTTATTTCAGGTGGAGCTGCATGTTCTGAGCAGATGATAACTGCATACCAAAAGCGCGATATTTTATTTAAACAAGGTTTTGGATTAACTGAAATTGGGCCGAACTGTTTTTTGCTCGACTCTAAAGATGCAGTTTTAAAAATAGGATCTATTGGTAGGCCAATGCCACATACTCAAGTTCGAGTAATTGGAATGGATGGTTCTGATTGTGGGGTCAATCAAACAGGCGAGCTTATTTTAAAGGGCCCTCACTTAACCAGAACATACTATAAAAATCATAAGGCCTATGAAGATTCGTTATATGAAGGATATTTTAAAACTGGCGATTTAGTGAGATTTGACAGCGATGGATTTTTTTATGTCGTGGGCAGAATAAAAGATATGTATATATCAGGTGGAGAAAATGTCTATCCCGGTGAAGTCGAAAAAGTAATTTTAGAAAACACAGAAATTCATAGTGCAGTAGTTGTTTCTGTTCCAAGTGAAAAATGGGGCGAAGTTGGTTTTTTATTTATTCTGGCCGACCGTGATTTTGACTTAGTCGAAATTAAAGCATTTTTAAACGATAAGTTGTCGCGCTATAAGCACCCACATTTTGTAAAAAGACTAAAGGAGTTTCCTCTTTTGCCTAATGGGAAGATTGATCGAGTAGCATTAAAAAAAAATGCGCTTATTGAGATTGGAAAAAACTAGTAATTATTTTTTGATTCTCACTCTAATTTTTTCTTTTTTAAGATTAACGTTGTTTACAAAAACCATTAAGGTGAGAGTGCAAGTTAAAGCAAGAAAAAATAAATCGGTCATTAACATAAAGACTCCTTATTAGTTAATGACCTATCGTCAATTTAGATAAAAACTTGAGCTAATTTATTTAGTTTCTAATATTTCTTTGAGTCTTACTTTTAATTTATCTATAGAGTCAGTACCTAATCCTAAGTGCCACTCATTTTGAGGGTATAGCACGGCCGCAACTGGATTATCGCATTCTTTTAGGCATGAAGATTTGGAAATCCGAACTTTTTCACCATTTTGGTTACAATTTTCTTTAATCCAGGTCTTTAGTTCATTGGCAACCGTCATTCCTTCGGTTATTGGTTGACTGTTTTTATCCAGAGTCTCTTTACCGCAACTTGTACATACAAAAAGATGAGTCAAATAATTTTTCTTTTCCATAATATAATTCAATCCTCATTTTCAAAACTTTAAAGCTTAGCTATCATATCATAAGAATTATTATTTTAAACGGAGATAAAGATGGGACAGAGCAGTCGAGCGGTTCTTCATCGTCAGAAAGCACTTGAAGTGAATTTGGACTCAAAGATTTATGGAGTGTTTGCTGAAATTGGTGCAGGACAGGAAGTGGCCCGTCATTTTTTTCAGGCCGGTGGGGCGGCCGGGACAATTGCTAAAAGCATATCGGCCTACGATATGACGATGAGTGATGCTATATATGGACGAGAGCCATCAGGTCGATATGTATGTAAGCACCGTCTCTTAACTATGCTTAATACTGAATATGATATTTTACTAGATAGATTACAAGAAACACGAAATAAGGAAACTTGTTTTTTTGCATTTGCAGACACCGTGGCAGCTAAAAGCTATCGAGGTACTGGCGAAAATCATGGATGGATGGGGATAAAATTTCAAGACAAAGTCAATGCCTCACCTTCATCAATTATTATTCATGTAAAAATGCATGATGCAGAAAATGTACAACAGCAGGAAGCTTTAGGACTACTGGGAGTTAATTTAATTCACTCTGCCTTTTTTTGTCGATCTGATCGTTCTATTTTTATTTCAAGTTTAATGGATGGTTTGACTACTAGTCGAATTGAAATAGATATGATTAGAGTGGATGGGCCTGCCTTTTTAAATGTTGATAGTCGATTGTTATGCCTTGAACTAGTAAAAAAGAAATGGTGTGAAGCTGTTATTTTTGAATCTAATGGAGAAGTTCTACAAGCAAGTGATGTGCTCTATAAAAAAAATGTCCTCGTCTTACGAGGAGGATATCGTCCACCAACGAATCTATCTTTAGATATGCTTGAAGCGGGACTTCGAAAGTTTAAATCAGAACTTTCATTAGAAGAAAGAGAGAATATTATCGTCCTGCCAGAAATATCGATGTCGCAACTTCTCGATCGTGGAGAAGTTGATAGCGAAGATTTTTTGGCCAGAGTTGATCTCCTTGGTTCACTAGGACAGAAAGTATTAATATCTAATTCTGAGTCGTATGGCGATTTAAGCTCATTTATAAATGTTTACTCAAAAAAGAAAGTGGCCTTTGTAGTGCCAAGCTATGTTCTAGAAGAAATTTTAAATACCAATAAAGAAAAAAATTCATCAGTTCTAACAGTTTTATCTAAATTATTTGGCCTTGAGACGAAGTTGTTTGTCTACCCAGCAATTGATGACAAGACTGGAGAGATTAAAACGATTACCAATATCAACATTGATGATTCTCTAATGTTTGTACTACTATACCTAAAGGAGAACGCATTAATTGAAGATATTAGTGATTATAATAAAGAAGTTATTCATATCTGGTCGAGAAAAGTATTGCAAATGATACAAGTCGGAGAGCCAGGCTGGGAAAAATTAGTCCCGAGTTCAGTTTCTAAAACCGTTAAGAAAAAATGTTTATTTGGAGCAAAGTGCGATTTATGAAAAAATTACTTATTTTAACTCTCACCGTTTTTAATTTTAACAATGCCTATGCTTGGGGAAAAACAGGGCATCGAATTGTTGGTGAAATTGCAGAGCTTAATCTTTCAACAAAAGCGAAAACAAAAATTAAAGATCTTATTGGCGAGGAACCACTTTGGCATACTTCCACATGGGCCGATGAAATTCGCTCAGATCCGAAGTGGGGATTTAGCTCTCCTTGGCATTATGTTTCAATTCCGACGGGAAAAACATATTTTGATCAAAAACGAAATAAGGATGGAGATGTCATCGAAGCATTGTATAGATTAGAAGATGTGCTGCGAGATAAGACAGCTTCCAAAGAAAAAAAAATAGAAGCATTAAAATTTATTGTCCACTTTGTTGGCGATCTCCACCAACCACTGCATGTTGGACTTGCTGAAGATCGCGGTGGAAATATGATAAAAGTAAAATGGTTTAAAGATGAAAAAAATCTTCACCAAGTATGGGATGAGGACATTGTGGATTTTGAACAACTGTCCTATTCAGAGTATGCCAAATATCTAAACAAGTTTGATAAAGCTGAAAAAGAGAATTGGTCACTTGGCAATTATCTTGATTGGGCCAATGAATCGATGAGCTTCAGAGCACAAGTCTATGACCTTCCTGAAAATAAAAACCTAGGATATGAATATAGTTTTAAAATGAAGCCAATCATTGAAGAGCGTTTTAAAAAAGCTGGGTTAAGACTTGCTCGAGTGTTTAACTCGGTTTTTGAAGATAGAAATTTAGATAAAATTGAAGTAGAAAATAGAAAAAAAGTCATAGATAATATTTAATTATGAATTCGCCATTAAAAAGTTCACAACAGCGCGATGTACTTATTGTCGATGATGACAAAAACATTTGCGAAATATTAAAAGAATATGCCATCAACATGGGATGTTTCAAAAATATCGTTTTTGCTCACGATGGAATTTTAGCAACTCAAAAACTTCGTAATCAAAAATTTTCGCTTATTTTACTTGATATCAACATGCCCAAAAAAACTGGCCTTGATTTATTAAAAGAATTTGAAGATGCCAATTCACTTAATAAGAGAAACTCAGTCGTCATCGTCTCAGGTACTTTAGACAAAGATGCGATTGCTGATATTATCGCTGCTGGTATCAAACTTTTTCTTGTCAAGCCCTTTGATGAGGCCGGATTTCAAGATCGCGTTTTAAAAGCGCTGAAAGATCAAAAGTAGTCTAAACTGCCATACAACAATGGGGATAAAATAAGGCAAATTATCTAAAATATCGTCTTTATTCAAGATGTTGGCCAACCAAATAAGCAAGTCCGTTGAGGCATTTGAAAAACGATGTATTCAAATGATTAGTCGAGCTAGCTAGGTATTTAAAAACAATCATTGTTTTCAAAAACGAAAAATTATCCATCCCCATTGTTGTATGGCACTTCAAAAGTAGTCTTGACCTTTTTAAATTCACCTACATGTTATGAGTGGAAGTTAAGTAACTAATAACAGGAGTAGGGTATGAATAAATTTGATACAATCGTCGAAGGATCCATAAGTATTGCTCAAAGTGAGGCCCATAAAAATAAGCATACGGAAATAACTCCTCTGCATATTTTATTTGGTTTGATTTCTAATCCTAGCAGTTATTCAAGTCGTGCACTTAAAAAATATAAAGATGAAGTTGTAAAAAAATTAAAAGTGCTACCACAAACAAAAGAGGGTTTAAGTATTGATCAGATAAGGCCAAGTAGTAAGCTTTCAGAGTGGCTTACTTATGCAAGCACTAATGCCATCTCAAGTGGAGGAAGTGAGGTTAAGGAAAAAGATCTTTTAAAGTATCTAGAGCAAGTCCTCCCAGAACTTAAAATTGATTACACTAGCTTGAATCCAAATTCATTAGATGAGGAAGTTGAGTGCCCTCATTTTCTCATCAATTTAAACGAACAGGCCTCTTCTGGAAAACTTGATCCTGTCATCGGCAGAACAAAAGAAATTCGCGCCGTGATGGAGATTTTAGGAAGACGTGGGAAAAATAACCCTGTCCTTGTGGGCCCAGCAGGTGTTGGTAAAACTGCGATTGTTGAAGGATTGGCAGGAGAAATCGTCAAAGGAAACGTACCAGAAGTTTTAAAAGGAAAAACGGTTTACTCGCTTGATCTTGGGTCACTAATGGCCGGTACAAAATATCGCGGAGAATTTGAAGAACGATTGCAGTCACTTTTAAAGTATATTAAAAGTCTTGATGGAAATGGCATTTTATTTATTGATGAAATCCATCAGTTAGTTGGTGCCGGTAAAACAGATGGTGCAATGGATGCGGCCAATTTGTTAAAACCAGCTCTTGCAAGGGGGGAATTGCATTGTATTGGTGCAACGACTGAAGATGAATACCAAAAATATATTCTAAGTGATTCTGCTTTAGATCGTCGCTTTAGGCCTGTAATGGTGCTTGCTCCAAGTAACGAGGATGCAATCGAGATTTTAATGGGAATCAGAGAGAAATTAGAAATCCATCATGGGATAAAAATTTCTGATGATGCTATTTATAATTCGGTCTTTTTATCAGGCCAATATATTACTGATAAAAATCTTCCTGATAAAGCGATTGATTTAATCGATGAAGCAAGTTCGGCCTTAAAGCTTTCGGCCGAGGCCATGCCAGCTGAGCTGATCGGTCTTGAGGCCGAAATTAGAACTAAAAAAATCTATGCAAAGACTCAGACAAAAGATCAATTACTTGAAGATGAAATAAGCAATTTAGAACACGATTTTAAAGAGAAAAAAGAAAAGTGGGAAAAGGAAATTTTATCGATTAAAAAAGTTTCAGAATTAAAGCATCAATTAGATCGCTATAAATTTGAACTTGAACAAAGTGAGCGAGCGCAGGATTATGAAACGGCATCAAAATTAAAGTACTCACTAATTCCTGAGATTGAAAAAAAGATTGAAGGCTCGGCCCATGACTTTATTTTAAAAACAGAGCATGTGGCAAAAATTATTTCAAGACAAAAAGGAATTCCCCTTGAGAAGATTTTAAAATCAAAACAGGAGAATATTTTAGAATTAGAAAAAGATTTATTGTCGAGAGTATTTGGACAAAATGAGGCCATCCATGAAATTTCAGAAGTCATCATAACAACACATGCCGGCCTTACGTCGCCAAATCGGCCTTTGGGATCTTTTTTATTAAAAGGACCTTCAGGGGTTGGAAAAACTGAGACTGCAAAAGCACTGGCCGAATTTATTTTTGATAGTGAAGATAATTTAGTGCGCTTTGATCTTTCAGAATTTTCAGAAAAACATTCAGTCAGTAAGCTTATTGGTGCCCCAGCTGGATATGTGGGGTATGAAGAAGGTGGTATTTTGACAGAGAAAATTAGAAGAAGACCTTATTCTGTAATTTTATTTGATGAAATAGAAAAGGCACATCATGATTTTTCTGATATTTTACTGCAAATTCTTGATGATGGACGTTTAACTGATAATAAAGGGCGGACTATCGATTTTAAAAATACCATTATCATCATGACAACAAATTCTAAAAACATCGAAAGCGATTTTAAGCCAGAAGTTTTAGGAAGAATGGATGCAATTTTAAGTTACAAACCTTTAGATAAATCGATCATGGGCCATTTGGTGGAAAAAGAAATGAAGCTTTTAAATGAAAGACTTAAATCAAAAGAAGTTGTGGTTTCAATTGACGATGCTTTTAAGGCCGATATTGCAGAAAAGGGCCATGATGAGCGGTTTGGAGCTCGTCCTTTAAGAAATGTGTTTAACCAATCCGTAACACAAGTTTTATCAAGAAAAATACTTGATGGTACGCTTGTGAAAGGAAATTATCTTCTTAAAAAGTCGGGCCATGAATTATCGCCAATTGATTTTGTCAGGTTATAATATTATTTTTTAAACCTCATCTCTATGTTATTCTATTAGAGGTGAGGTTTTTATGACAGATATTGTACGATTAAATCCCGGTGAACATTTAATGCACGAAGGAGAGGATTCGTTTGAAATGTATTATGTTCAATCGGGCACGCTTGCAGTCTTTAAGAGAAAGGGCGATAAAGAAAGCCAGATCGGTACTATCATTGCAGGGGAACTCGTTGGAGAGATGTCATTTTTAGATAAGCATCCTCGTTCCGCAACTGTAAAGGCCATGACTGAATGTGAATTAGTCGTTGTTCCTCATGAGAAATTTGATAAACTTTTAAACTCGCATCCGAAATGGTTTAAAGCACTCATTCATACGCTGACTGATCGACTTCGTAAGGCCAATTCAAGAATTAAAATCTAAGCTTAGAAACGAGTGGCGCCATTAGGTGGTGGGGAAGTTGATCTCCCTTTAGATAGTTTATTTTTGCATTAGGAAAAACTTTTTTTAGGAACTCATAGCTTTTTTCAGGATTTAAAACTTCATCATTTTCAGTCAAAAAAATCTCTACATTATTTAAATCTTTAAAAATAAAATTTGAAGTTGTTACATCTTCTCTAAATTTTTTTGCAAGACTATTTATTTCAAGAGCTGATAAAAGAGGAATGTCATTTAAGTAATTATCTTTTAAAAGCGTAATAATTTCTACATCTGGATAATGAGTATAACGATAAAAAAAATCGGCATTAATTTTTTTGGTAAATAGGCTTATAAAATGGCCGAAATAAGGCGTAAAGCTGAAATGAGGAATAAAATACGGAGAGATTAATTTTATTGATTCAACCTTGCTCCAGTTTTCAGGATGGTGATAAAGATAGTTTGATATGATTAAACCACCAGTAGAAAAGCCAGAGAGTCGCACTTTTTTGGCATTTTTAAAGGCGAAGTTTAAATTTTTTTCAGCATGCTTATAAAAAAGTTCATATTTAAATTTATTTGCAACATCCGCATTAAGGCCATGTCCTAAAATGAGATCATTAAAGACAATTTCGCCTTCTTCTAAATTTTGGTCAAATATGACTTTCATTTCATAAGGACTTCCCATAAAGCCATGAAGGGTGTAATTAACAACATCATTTTTTATGCTTTTCTCTTTTTGAGTAATCGACGGTAAGTTTTCTTGATTAATCTTCAGATCAGTTGCTTTTAAAATATTTGAATATTCAATTTTAATTTGATTATGTAAATATTTTTCATAGTCAGAATAGGTCGATTCGATGGCGAGTATATTAAAATTAAAGAGAAATAAAATAAAATAAGCTAGATTCATTTTTAAAACCGGATTCCAATTGATGCTTTTGAGTTAATTTCAGTAGTCTCTTGATTGTTTCCATTGGTAAAATTTTCTTTTGCGGAAATAGATTCTACTTGTGCTTCAAAGACAATGGCCCATGACTTTGCCATTGGCTTAAGGTAACCAAAGCGAATTAAAGGTAGGAGAGTTGCCGTACCGGAACTTGTTTCTTCATCAATGGTTGTCGTTGATTTTCCGATTCCTAAAAGGGCACTTGCATAAAAATTATTTTCATCTTTTGAAAAGGAAACGGCATGATAAGTAATTCCAAAAAGTATCATTGATCGCTCGGTTGGAATGTCTAGTTCGGGATTTTGGAGGCGGTAAATTTCATAATCAAGTCGACCTCCAATTATAAATTCAAAGGGAAGCGAATAGCGATACCCATACTCAAAACTAAAGTCTTGTCCCGTTTTACTGCCAGTTTGGTCTGATCCAACAGATGATGAAGATTCCGATAGTGCCTTTCCGTAAGAGTAACGAAGAGTGATACTATTTTCTTTTCTAAGTTTTCCGTATTCAATATTAAAATCAATTTCTGGAGTTAGTTTCAAAGAACTTCCACCGATATCAATTCCAATATTACCAAAGGCATGTGTATTCATTGAAATGAGATCATCTTTTTTAAAGGGAATATTAATATTGGGATCAACAGGAACCCAAAGTGAGTAATCGCGGGAGAGCTGACTTGCTTTACATACAATACTCACATTATCGTTAGAAAAAATGACTTCTTGGTTTTTTGAAATCCCATCTTTGATGCCTTTTCCTAATACAAAACTTCGTTCATCGGTTGAACTCGTTTTAACTACAATTAATTCTTCTTTTGATTTTGCATCAAAAATAAAAAACAAATTTAATAGGAGAAAATACTTAAGCATAGAAAAAGGGTATCAAGAGGAAGAATTTTGGGCAACATTTATTGGCAGTTTTAAAAATGGCCTAAAAAAGTACGTTATTGGAGTAAGCGATTAAGATGTTGATATTTTTCAATTTTACCGTTTTCCTTGACTTCAGTGATTAAACTTAGGAGACAATTGTACTTGGGTATAAAATAGTAAAGAAAAGATAAAGATATCAGAGATTTAATCGATAAGTGAAATGAGGAATATTCATGGATCGAAAAAGAATATTAAATCTATTGTCAAATTTAATACTTGGACTAGTGTTAGTTTTGGCGTTTTCATGTGTTCCAAAGGCCACTGAAAAAAAAGCTGTCTGTGGAACAAATCAAGCTTTTAATTCAGTTACTCGTACTTGTTATTCTATAGCGGAAGGTCGCTATGTTCCAGTTGGAACGCTAGCAAGTCAAACATTAACACAAGAAACTGGAACAGCACTAACTTTAACTTACACTGATAAAAATTCAAATACTGCCACAGCTTGCAGCGTGAGTGGAGTATCATCAAACTTTTTAATGTTATCTCCGGTTGTTACAAATGGATCGCTGTCAACCAAGGCAAATGATTTAAAGACAGCACTTACTAATTTACAAGCGGCCTATCACACGTACTATCTTGCGAATATAAATGCCACGACATTGGCGGCCGATACTGCAATTTCAACTTATCTTTCAAATATTAATACTTATTATGCGACATTAGATCAGTCTTATTATGGGGCCACAATTGAGAATGCTTCAAGTGATATGGTTTCAGATGCCAATTCACTTATTTTAGAAGCGGCACCTTACATTGCAAATCCAGTTATCAATACGTATTACACCTTATCTCAGACAAGACTTTCTGATTTTGCACCTTATAATGATTCACTTGCAAAAAAATGTATGTGTTCTGGTGGGGTCTGTACAACAAATTTAATTCCTGTAAAAAATTATTACGGAACAAGTGGTTTTAGTTACACTATTACTGATGTAGATGGAGAGTCGAATTTAAAAAGTGTTAGTGTTACTGTTAATCCATACTCACAAACGGCCACTCATTTAACTCCTGCAGTAGAATCGGTTTTTGCATCTGGTGCTGAAAGTAATGTTAGTACTCCTGGAACTTATAGTTTTACTCTTGGAACTGCTCGCGATTTTTTTGGAACCACAAGTTTTACTTATGCTCACAACAAGACAGTTTATTCTGCCATAATTCCAGGATATAGTGGTAGCAGTGTTACTTATGTAAATTCGGATTCAGGTCTTGGGAAAGTTACTGCTTGTCTTGGGCTTGGAGGATCGAGTACTTCAGATAAATCTTGTGTTTATATTCCAAACAGTGGGGATGCATTTAGTGCGTCTGCCGCAAATCCAGAAGCGACACTTGCACTTGCCGACATTACTTTGAAAGCAAAGGCGAAAGGAAGTTTTGCCAATAATATTAATGTCACATACAAAAGCATTGCTGATGATCTAACAGCGATTGATCCATATTCACAGGAAGCTTCAAAATACGGAATGATCGATAGCAGTGAAGTTTATATTCGTACTTACGGAAATTCAATTTATGTCTTTTTTAATCCGGGAATTACTACAACCGCTCAAATTGTTACTGCAATAAATAATGACGGCCTTTCTAAAACACTCGTAACTCCAACTGGTGGTTCTGCCGCCGCCGCTCTGATTGCCACTGCAGGAAGTGCACAATATTTGGCAGGTGGAACAAATGGTTATGATACTTTTTCTTATACTGTCAGCAATGGAATATCAAATTCAACTAACTCGACAACTGCTGCAATTGATATTAGTCAAGTGACAGACATTCCTGAAATCAATTTAGTCGTTTCAAGATCATCTACGATAAATGAAAATACAGCAAGTCGAGGAAATGATACTGCGACTACAAATATCGATTTAACTTATACCTATACTGAAACAGATGGTGCTACATCGTGTACGATTACAGATACATCGGTTGGTTCATACTTATCTTCAAGTCCTCCTACTTGCGCTTGTGTGGCCGATGTTTGTACCGCAACTGTTTATCCTGTGGCCAATGCTTCAGGTTCGGCGCCATTTCCATTTGAATATACAATTTGTTCACTTGGTGGATGCACATCGACGACAACATATAATGTCTACTTAACTCCAGTGAACGATCAACCAACCATTGCTGGTTTATCTGCAACTGGCACTGTAAATGAAAATGATACCTATACGGATGCAATAACATTAGATCCAGGTGGTGCAGGGTTTGAAACAAGTCAGTCGATTACTTTGACTGCAACTTCAAGCAATACAACTCTCATTCCAAATTCTGCGATTACATTTACTGGTAGTGGAACTTCAAGAACACTAAATGTTGTACCAACTGCCAATATGTCTGGTGGGCCTGTTACAATTACAATCACAGCAACTGATGATGGCGGAACGACAGGATGTACAACAATTCCTGGATGTAATACTCAAAATTACACCACTGATATTACTGTTAACCCAGTAAACAATGCTCCTTATTTTAGTACTGCCCCAACACTTTCTGAATCAAATGAAGGTGGCCATGTTATTATTGGGCCATTTACAGTTGACGAAGATACAGCAAATTCAGGTGATGAAGATCAAGATGGAATTGAAATTTCAGTATCGTCAGACAATCAGTCAGTTTTGATGGATTCAGCAATTAGAATTTATTATGATTTAAATGACAATGGGATTGAGGATTCAAGCCCTGTGGCAGAATATCGCGCAAATGGTGCTACTTTAGAAGCGCTCGATGCAGACGATTCTCGCGACCATAGCTTTTATCTAAAGCTTACACCAACAGGCGGGACTGCTGGAAGCGCCAATATTACAATTTCAGTAACTGACGGAACTGCCGTTGTGGCCCCTGCACAAACATCAACTCATATTTTTTCTTTTGTCGTAAACCCTGTTGCGGCCATTCATGGCGGCTGGGATAATATTGCGGCCACAGGTTTAAAAACAGATAAGTATGGAGTGCCTGCCAATCGATCAGAGATTGCGTGTAATTACAATACAACTGCTGACACAAATAAATGTACGATAAGTGGTTCGAGTAGCAATTGTACAGGGACTGTTGCTCCATTTGGATATGCGACAGTTACAGCAGAAAATGTTTTATATTGGGATTCATCGAATAAAAAATGTTATCGAAGTTATGATTCTGCAGGTACAAAACTTTGGACAGAATTTAATACGAGTTGTCCGATTACAAGAACAGCAAGTATTTGTAGTGGTGAAAATTGTATTGTAAATGGAGTCTTAGGGGTGGCACCTACAGCGACCAATCAATACTACTATAATCGTGCGGCCAATACTTGCCACAAGAGTCGTCAAAGTGGATCAACTTTTTCTTGGGACGCGAGCGCCTATTATCCGGCCAAAGTAAATTTAAGCTGGAAAGCGCATACCATTTCAGGATCAGGTGCAGATTTTGGGGCCTATATTTCTGGTTACAAAGTATTTAGAAGGGAAGCTCAAACAGATCATGATTATAATTCACCTATTGCCACAATTTCTGGAAGTACAACACTAGAATACACAGATACGACGGCCGAAGCGGGAAGAGTTTATTATTATGTTGTTCGTCCGGTTGATAATAAGCATAGTTTTGCAACTTACACTCCTGAAGTCTTCTCAGAAGTGCGAGTGATTGCACCTCCAAGAAATTATGCTTTTGTTCATCGCTGGATGGTGAATCAAGAAATTTGTAATAAAATGCACATGACGACTTCAACTACAAATAAAGTGGACCCATCTCACAATTTTAGATGTCCATATTATGGCCCTGGAACAAATGCAGGGTACTATGATTATGGATCTGATTTATTAGTGGATTTAGTTGAAGTTGGTTGCCCATATACGATTACTTCGACTGGAACAAATTGTACGAACGGATCAAATGGTTGTATTGGTATTGGAAAACCTGATCCTTATTTGGTGGGTG
>CAZOXW010000007.1:0-116220 GCA_964583925.1 uncultured Bacteriovorax sp. | reverse complement strand
CAAAGGCATTACCAATAGAATGCTCTGTTCCCAATTCACGACAACAACCGACTTTGCCATCTGCATTTATTATTAAAGTTGAAAAAGGGGCAGAACAAAAATTTGACTTACTCACCAAGATTCTCCTTTAACCTGTTGAGATAATAAATATAATCAAATCGCTCTAGTGATCTAATTAATGGTTTGATTACTCTAAGATTAAAGTTTATTTCATCTTTAGATAAATTTTTAAAGTAAAACTCTAAAATATTAATACGTTGTTCATACTCCAAGTCTAATAGTGAGTATTGGAGCGGCTCATATAAAAATGTTAAAAAGGGAGGTATTTCTTTTTCAAGACAGTAATTAATCACATTTCTTACTTCCTTCCAATTATCTTTTTGAATCAAACAATTAAAGCGAATATTTATTCCGCTTAATCCACGCTCTAGTCGCTCTTTTTCATACTCAATCAAGGCCTCTAGGTTTCTGAGTGCAAATTTCAAATCACCCTTCAATCTGATTTTAGAAAATGTTTCCTCTTCCAAGCTATCTATGGAAACAATTATATTTTTAATTTTAATTTTATCTAAAGATGCCTTAATGGATTTACTTAAGACCCAATGAAGGTTCGTCGTAAAAGTCCACACACATTCTGAATTTAACGCAGATACTTCATCTATTAAACGAAATGTGTCTTTTTGAATGAATGGCTCACCTGAGAGTAAATCCATTTCTAAAATTTCTGGAAAAATTGTTTTCCTTGCTGGTATCCAAAAATTTTCTTCAGTATAAAAACCGTTTGGCATTCTCCATACATGGCACATTTGACATTCAAGGTTGCACTTCCCATTCATATTGGCAGTGAACCTAAGCACCTTTGGATTTTTTATATTTTTTCTATCGGCATGAGGTAATAGTTTATTTAACTCTGGACAGAGATTACATCGACGATCAACTAATTCTGTCTTACAAGCAATAGGCGTCCCATCTAAATACTCATTTCTCCAATCTTGCATTTTTTTTGAAGTCCATATCTCTTCAATTGTATTTTGAGTAATATTTCCAAAAACAAACTCTGTTCCCTTATGGCGACATCCTCCAATATCTCCATTGGGTTCTAGTATTAATGTTGCAAAGGGCATCACGCAATATTGATCATTTTTAAGGTCAAATCTTTCAAACATTTCTAATGTTAGATGAACTTCTTCTTTTAAATCATTTAACAATTTTTTTTTATCAATCATTTTTATTCTGTATAAATCTCTATTAATGAGGAAAAAAACATCTTGCCATTTTCGGTGCTCGAAAAAATGCTCATTTTATCTTGCCCTAGTAAAAAAACTTCGTACCCATACTTTTTTATATTGTGCAATCTTAAATCATGCAAATCCCAAAGACTCAAAAAAATATCACCAAATCTATGTTGGCCATCAATTTTATTCTCATCGCATATCTCAACAAATTCCTTCGCAACGATTTTTTTCGATATGTATTTAGCACATTCTAAATAATCATCATGACTAGCTGTAAAAGTTTCAGCAAGCTTTATATAATCAATCTTAATTACATTATCACCAGCAATATCTGAATGCCCCCCCCATTTTGAGATCACCATGGGAATTCCTTTTCCTTGAATTTGTGCTAGAGAAACTCCAAAATCCTCACAGATATAAGTCGAAAAATTCAAGGCCAACGAATTTGAAGGAATTAAATCTTGCCATTTTTTTGAGTCTAAATCTGGATACCACTTTACTATATTTTCTAAGTTCAAATTTCTAACAATTTTCTTGAAATCACTTTCATAAGACTCTAATACAAATCTTCCTCTATGTTTAGGAGCAGTATTATCAAAATTACCAAAAAAATGTACTTCAATATCAAGTTTATAGTCATTTTTTAAAACATAAGCAGAATAAAGTATTAACTCACAGTTCTTTTGAGAACTAATGCGACCTGAATAAAATAGATGTAATTTTGATTTAGTATTAAAATCTAAAAACTGTGAAGACACTGGAAACAGATTTTCACGAGCAATGACACTTATTGAATCAGGATTTAATCCCAACAATTCAACAACGACTCGTTTAACTTTGCTTGATAAGCAAATGAAATGATATTTTTTAGATGGCCAATTTCCACTCTCAAAAATTCGCTCAAGATAGCCGCCAAAAAGCACTACATAAATTTCTTCTACAGATCGCAATCGCTCTGGAAAGATAAACTCAATATCTGCAAACCAAATTTTTTCAATGGAAATATTTTTTGATGCTAAATATTCAGATACCTGATCTTCTAAAATTTTAAGGCTTAAAGGCCAATTCTTTTTGTAAGAGACGACATCTGGTAATTTCAATTTTTCTTTATTAAGCTTTTGGCCAATAGTGAATCCAAAAGATTTTGAATATCACTCTTTAGTTGATTTTCAGTTACATTATATTCTGCCAATACTGAGTGATAAATATCGTTAATATCTTTTTTTAGCGCTAGTTCTTTCCAAACAACTGCTGCAACTCCATTGATTTTGAAAAAAGTATTACCTTCATCCATTTTCATGATAATGACAGTTCCGTCTTGGTTAGTTCTTGAAACTATCCCTTCTTCTACTACATACTTATTTTCAAACATATTATCTCCAATTTTATAAATAAATTATGCATTACATAGATTTTAGACGTCAAGTTCACTGGATATTTTAAATAAAGGCATTATGATGGTTATATGGAAAAGTATTTTCTTGTTGTTGAAATTGAAATTAATCACCATTGCAATTTGGCATGCACTTACTGTCCAAATTCAAATACCAAAAGAAATTCGTCGGGTTTAATGAGTTTTAAAGAATTTGAGATCATTATTAATCAATTATATGACATTAACTATAAGGGCCGAATCTGCTACCACTTCTACAATGAACCTTTGCTGCATCCAGAGTTAGACAAATTTGTAAAATACTCTAAAGAACAATTGCCAGAATCTTTTTCAGAAATATTTACTAATGGCACCTATCTAACTCGTGAACGTTTTTTTGAGCTTCGAACTGCAGGAGTTGATAAGTTTACCGTTACAAAGCACTCTGGCCTTAAGACGATTGCTTTTGATTCTGTATTTGATTCTTTAAGCGAAATTGAGCGTTCCCATGTTAAATATTTAAACTACCAAGGTCTAGTATATTCAAATCGTGGTGGCCTTGTTGATTTTGGAAAAAAAATAGACTCACCTCTTCACAGGCCTTGTCTTATCCCGACTAGCACCGTTGTAATAACGGTCAACGGAAATGTTCTAACTTGTTACGAGGATTATCATGAAAAAAATATAGTCGGTAATATTTTTTCTGAGCACATCCGCGAGATTTGGAAGAAACCAGACTATGTGCAATTTAGAGAGGACTTAAAAAAGGGAATGCGCTCAAAATATGAAGTATGCAAGACCTGCAATAACCTACAGGTCGTGCAATAAATAAATTATTTGTCTTTTAATTTTTTCTCTAAAATTTCAATTCTAGAATTTAATTCTTTGATTGTTTCGGCCATCAGTGGCACCATTTGCATGTAGTTGACGTACATCATTCCATCATTATTTCTTTTTATTAACTCAGGAAATTGCTCATTTACTTCTTGGGCCATAAATCCGATCTGCTTTCCTTCTGGAAAGCTTTCGTTTTTAAATTCATTTGTTTTATAGTCAAATTGATATGCATTCAAATTAATTACTTTATTTAAAATATCGCGAGAATTTAATTCTTGTACATTCTCTTTAAAGCGAACATCCGACCCTGCAAAAACATCTAAATAAACGCTTTCATGCAGAACTTCTGCTTCAATTTTTTCGAGGTCGTACTCTTTTACTTCACCAAATTTATAATCTTTTTTTTCAATCGATTTTTTTGAATCATTATTACTCATAAATGGCTCCTTAGATTAACTGTAATTAAATAAATTATAGCCTATAATCGGTACCTTACCTAGTTTTTTGCTGATATTTTTGTAAACTTCGCAAATTCAGCATGTTAGAATATTTTTTTCAGTTATATAGGGGGGCTAAACTGGCCATAATTTTTGCTAATTACTGAATTTAAAAAATAGATTTAAAATCGAATTTGTTAGTCCATAATAAATAGTGATGGTTAAGTCATACAAAAAAGAGCATGAAAATTTTGTTGAGTACCGTGATCGAGTACTTAATCCTATCTCAAAAAGCTTTTGTGGTGCCAAATGGTACAATGCAACTGTATGGCTTGAAACAGGCCAAACAGCAAGCTGTCATCACCCACCATTTCACAAAATACCTTTAAATGAATTAGTCTTAGATTTTCGAGCTCTCCACAATACAAAATTCAAAAAAAAAATAAGACAGGAAATGCTTGAGGGAAAAAAGCCAATTGAATGCGAGTATTGTTGGAAAATTGAAGCATGCGGAAAAAACAGTGTCTCTGATCGCGTTTTCAAATCTGTTATTTACAGTGATGAAGAGTTAAAAAAAGCTGCTTTAGAATATAAAGCAGAAGTATCTGTTGTTCCTAAAACTTTAGAGGTGGCATTTGATTCAACTTGCAATCTGGCTTGTTCTTATTGCAATACTTCTTTTTCAACAAGGTGGAAAAAAGATTTAGAGCAACTTGGACCTTACCAGAATCTAAATTCTGATGGAGGTAAACACTTCACGGAAAAAGATCCACTTTTAAAATTTAAGTCCTCAGAAGGAGCTGAGTGCAATCCCTACTTAGATGCATTCTACGAATGGTGGGACACTGAATTATCAGATCACTTAATAGAGTTTCGAGTAACTGGGGGAGAGCCTACTGCTTCAAAAAATTTTTGGGCTTTTTTAGAATGGGTAAATAAGAAAGATAAAAAGTTAAAAACAGACCTAGCAATTAATACAAACTTAGTGACAAATCGCCAACTTTTAAAACGCTTGATTGATCATAGTAAAAACTTTAATCAATTAAATATATACACCAGTTGTGAGGCCCATGGCCTTCAGGCTGAATACATACGAGATGGCCTAAACTTTGAAGAATGGCTTTCGAATTTGAACTTTCTGGTGGAAAATGAATCTGTAAATGAAGTCAATTGCATGCTGACAATCAATGCATTATCACTCACGACTCTTACAATATTTCTTGAAGAAATTTTGAAAGTGAAAGAAAAATCAAAAGGTCAATTTCCAATTTGTTCATTTAACATATTGCGCTTTCCCTCTTTTATGTCTGTTACAACTCTTCCAGAGGATATAAGAATTCATTTTTCAGATATTATTGAAGAATGGTTTAAATCTAGCAAAAATAATTTTCATGTCTTCTTTAATGAATGGGAAAAAGAAAATATTTTACGATTAATTACCTATCTTAGAAAAATTGATAAAGGACATCATAAGAGTTCTGATTTAAATTTACGCCAAAAAGATTTTAAAAGTTTTTTCACTCAATATGATAAACGCAGAGGAAAAGATTTTTTAAAAACTTTTCCTGAATATGCTAAATGGTGGAGTAGTATTTGAACATTTTGAAAAACGCCCCACCTGGTTTTTGTCTTGCCAAGTGGTATTACTTATCTGTTGATTTAAATACTGGCACAGCACATAGTTGTTATCACCCACCGGAACATAAAATTGATCTAAAACAACTCCCTGGCAATGAATATAGTATTCACAATTCAAAACATAACATTAAACAAAGAAAAGAAATGCTCCAGGGACAAAGGCCGACCGAATGTTCATACTGCTGGAAAATGGAAGAATCTAATCCAGAAAGAACTTCAGAAAGACATATCAAATCATCTGATAAGTGGGCAAAAGAACTACTTTTAGAAACACTGCTCTTTAATGGCAATGAAATTGTTTTCCCAAGATATTTAGAAGTTAATTTCGATAATTTATGTAATCTCAATTGTAGCTATTGCTCTGGTACGATTAGTAGTTCTATTGCACAAGAGATTAAAAAATTTGGGCCTTACAAGGTTCATTCAAATTTTGGTAGAAATCCAGAGGGGCTTCTAACATCAGATGAAAAAAAATTATTACTTGAATCATTTTGGATTTTTTTTAAAAAATGCTACCTGCAACTTAAAACTCTTCGAATCACAGGGGGAGAACCCTTACTTTCAAATCAACTGGAACAAGTATTAAAATATATAAGCGTTAATCCAAATCCCGACCTTGAATTAGCAATTAACTCAAACTTAAGTGTTCCTCATGAAAAGACTGTAAGCCTGATAAATAATTTAAAGCAAATCAGGATTAAAAAATTTTCAATTTATACAAGCATTGAAACGACCTTGACAGAAGCTAAATACATCCGACATGGGCTCAACATTTCTCTATTTAAGAAAAATCTAACCACAATCCTTGAAGAAAATCCCAAGATAGAAGTTGTGATCATGAGTACATTTCATATCCTCTCAATTTTCAAATTTAAAGATTTTTTAATTTGGATTGAAGGACTAAAAAATCAATACCCAAATCTAATCTTAGATATAAGTTATCTCGAACGCCCAGAATTTTTAAGTGCCGACCTTGCCACCCTAAAAGAATTTCAACATATAGTTACTGCGAATAATTACATGCAAGAATCAACCATATTTTCAAACTATGAAAAATCAAAACTAGCGATGATTACATCACTACTGCAAAAGACAATTGAATCACCGTCGACACAACTGTCTCTTTATCGTTCTGACTTCTACTCGTTTATCACAGAATATGACAGACGTTTTCAATTAAACTTCTTACAAACCTTCCCAGAGGCCAAACCATTTTATGAATTGACTAGAAAACATTATCTTTTTGAGCACTTTAAAGATGAAGGAGAATAATTTGTTCTATCTGGTTTATTCTTTAGTATTTTATTTATACAAATTCATCATTAGAGCAATTAGGCCTGAAATTAAATTTTTATGGTATCGAAATTCCTTTAAGCTTGGTTATTGGAGTTTTTTAAGAAGTGACATTGATATAACTATTTTAATTGAAAAAAAAAATATTAAATCCATTAAACATATTTATAAAGCTCATTCATATTTCAGAAAGTATATTAAAATTATTGGTGAAGTCTCAATTTATACTATTGAAGACTTAGATATAATTTCTTCAATTATAAATCCTATTGAACTTAGTCGTGATCCAAATTTAGTAAAATTTTTATGTCTAGGTCCAATTGAGAGCACTTCCAATGCTGAAAAATTAATTTTTGCATCAAAATACTTGATCTCAAACGATAAGGCGCCTGATAAATTTAATACCCGAACCCAAAAAAAGAACTATCTCGAGCAAACTCTTTTAATAAAAATTGACTCTCTTGCTGATATAAAGAACTTTATTATCGGCCAAGATATGCAAGATGGCTCATCTTTAGAATTATACCTCCATAACAAACTTCCAACTAAACCTTTATATTCACAGATAGATGCTGTTTTTTTTAATAAACTTATTCACCACCCAGATACAATTTCTTCTGAGCATTTTACAGATGAAAATTTAAAAATCCTTATAGACTTAATCAAGTGGGAAATTTGGGGGTGTTATGCCCATAATTACCTCACTGATAAAAAAACTATCAAAAACTACATTGAAAAATTATTGAACTCCTCAATGAATCACAAAATTAAGACCGAAATAAATGAACTTAAACAAAAGGCCAAGCAATTAAACATGATCTAAAAAGTTTATTATGTAACTTGCCGTTTTCTTCGTTTCATTACTCATGCTTAAGCGATATTTTTTTGCCTTAACTGAAAGAGATGCAAACACCATTACTCTATTAAGAAAAATTTTTGCTTTTACTAAAAAGTCCCTTGGCCCTGTCTCCCAAAAATATTCTAAAATCATCGGGAGACCAACCCCAATAATTCCATGGTAAAAAAATTGCGAAAAAATATGGAGCGCACCAATTTTTTGCAATTCTATTTTATTGCCACTGTCTCTAACTCCGTAACTAACAATCACCTTGTCAAAATTAAAAGGCCTTGTCTCAACCCTTGACCTGATTCCCTCTACGCAAATTAATTTTTTTCTTCCATAAAATTTTCTATCCATGAAATAGAGATTAGAATTCATATTCTCAATATTAAATGGAACACTTGCATCTTCTACCAATCCAATTTTAATTGGAAAAGGAAGAATAATCCCATCGCTTCCAAACAAAGGAATATCATCTGAGATCATTTTTACCCCCTCATAACAGAGTAAATGTGATAGCAAAGTGCTTTTCCCCCCCTTGGAGGGCATCATGCAAACAAATACTTTATCTCTATATGAAATAGCAAACGCATGCAATTTATGGATTTTTAATAAATCTAACTTCTTTCCTACCCTAGAAAGTATTAATAAATATAATACTTCATGGGCACGATTAATATCCACTGATCTCAACTCACAATTTTCATTTTCATAGTTAATAATTGTTAAGACATCACCATAGTAATCATTGTATCTAATTTTTTTGCACTCATAAGTAATTGAATTTTTCGATGTATATATTTTTTTTAAATTTAATAAGTCTGCATTAAATTGATATTTTTCCTGCAAGCACTCAATATTAATTGCAACTTTCGGCAAAATTGCATCCATATCAACTTTGAAATAGCTAAAATCCTTTGCAACTAAATCTACTAGTTCGGGCCAATTACTCGATACTCTGACTGTAACTCCGTAAAAATCAAATAGACACACAAGCTCTCCTAATCACAACTAAACAGTAATCAAAGCATCTTCAAAGTAAATATTTCTCCCATTAAAGAATCTAAAACTAAATAACCACTACTGTTTAGTCTTAACCTATCATCTTTAATTTGAGCAAGTTTGCGCCCAACCCAAGCTTCTCCCAATTTTCTAAACTCATGACTCATTAATTTCAAATCAAGTCCTAAAGAAGTTCGTAGCAACATATATACTTCTTCCATACGCAACTCAGAATCAGTTAGAAATTCAAGTGTTGGCAATGGATTTTTAGTTTGCCATTTATATCGTATCTTTTCTTCTCTAAAATACCCTGTGGCCGAGGGCCCCAGTGCCGCAACTGTCTTTGATTCCCAATAACGCATGTTATGCTTTGATTGTTTATTTAATTTTGAAAAATTTGAAATTTCATAATGATCATATCCAATAGAATTTAAAAAACTGGATACATTAAGATACTCGGTTTCGATCCATTCTTCACTCGGAATTGCTTTTAAATGTGGATAATTTTCTTTAACTGTCAAAATATATACCGAGTAATGACTTGGAGAATATTTCTCAATTAATTCCAGTTCTTCTAAAACGTTTCTCTTATATTTTTCAGAATTTGGAAGTCCCAGCATAAAATCGACAGAAAAATTTAATTGATTAGTATGAAAATAGCTCAAAATTTGAACTATATCCTCATGGGAATGCAATCGATCTAAATAGGAAACTAAGTTCACATCAAGAGTTTGCACTCCGATAGAAAATCTATTTACTCCCAATTCAATCCATGAATCCAAAACTTCCTTGGTCCATGTTTTGGGATTTACTTCAAGAGTAAACTCATAATTCTCTGAAAAATTAATTTCTCGCTTTTGTAATTCCTCTTTTAAAAAATGAACTCCACTTGTCCCCCAAAGCGATGGAGTCCCGCCCCCTAGATAAATCGTTTTTAACGGCCCCCATGAATAGCCGTATTTTTTCATCAGGTTATCATGCTCATCAAATGAAGTACTCAAGTAATTATGAAATTCAACTAAATCTTTTCCCATATCTTCTGTTTTGCTCTTGAAAAAATCACAATAATTGCACAAGTGCAAACAGAATGGAAAATGAAGATACAAAGACTCAATTTTTTTGTGCATATTAATTTACTTGTATATAATCATTATAACTTTATTTGTTAACAATACTAAGGAAAATTCAAGCATGCAAAACGATTTAACGACTTTAAAAAACGGCCTTAAGGTACTTTTTGTCAATTCCAAGGGAGCTAGTTCCGGTAGTGTTCAAATTTGGTTTCGTGCTGGAAGTGCGTTAGAAACAAGCGAAAATGAAGGAATTGCACATTTCTTAGAGCACATGTTTTTTAAAGGAACAAACACCAGACCTGGTGCTAAAATAGCATATGATGTTGAATCATTTGGTGGAGAAATAAATGCTTTTACCTCATTTGATTATACTTGCTACTACATAAACTGTCCTGGCAATCACTTAAAAACATCTACTGAAATTTTATTAGACATGGTTGCAAATCCTATGTTCTTAGAATCAGATTTAGTTCCTGAACGCGGAGTTGTCTTTGAAGAATATAGAAGATCAATCGACAGCTCAAATCAGTTCGGATTTAAAAAACTTCAGGATACTGCTTTTACCGGGAGCTACGCTCACCCGATTCTTGGCAACGAAGATACGATTAAAAATTTTTCTAAAGACCAATTAGAAAATTTTAGAAACAATTTTTACAATAAAGAAAATTGCCTACTTATTGTTTCTGGCAATTTAAGCGAAAAAGAAGATTTAATTAAATCTATTGAAAAATTCAATCTTCCAAAGGGAAATGCCAGCTCTTTCCCAGAATTTTCACTAAAAAAAGTATCAAATGTTAATGTGCACACTAAAGAAGTTAGAATGTCTACCCTTACAATTTGTACAGAGGCACCGGATTATCAGGACCCAAAAGCTGCAGCAGAAGACTTGGCAATTAACTGCATTGGCTTTGGGGAATCATCACATCTGTATCGCTCACTTGTTCTTGAAAAAACCTTAGCCAACTCAGCCTCCGCTTCTACAATGTTTATGTCAAAAGGTGGAGCTCATTTTATTAGAATATCTTTTCCTCATGAAAGTTTCCAAGAGGTTTCAAAGAGATTGATTACAATTTTAAAAAATATTTCTAATACTGAAATTTCAAATGAAGAAATTTCTAAAATAAAAAAACAGTATCTCTCTTCAAAAATATATGAACGCGAGTCAATTGAATCCTATTCATTTTCACTTGGTCATTCGTTTGCTCAAACCGGAAATATAAACGCTGATGATGACTTTATTAATAGAATTAAGGCCTGCACCCCATTTCAAGTAAATAAGGCCCTCGGCAATATCTTTACAAAAGTTTTTCACCTTTCACTTCAAATTCCCAAAAATGAAAATGAGAAAAAGGCCAATGAGCAGCTAAAAATGCTTCAAAAAAATCTAGTCGCATTAAAAACACTTGCATTAAAGAAAAATAAATTAAGCACCTCTATTACTGAATCTAAATTTGATCCAGCGGCTAAGCTTGTAAAAATTAAATCCGGTGTCTCATTGTTTTATCGGCAGAATTCAATTACTCCTACTTTTGTCCTACAAGCATACCTTAGAGGTGGCCTAACAGAAGAAAATTCAAAAAACAACGGAAGTTATCACTTGCTTAATGGATTACTCACAAAGGGCTATGGGAAAGTTACCAATGAAAAATTAAAAAAAGATCTAGAAGAAAAATCGGCCTCCATGAATGGTTTTTCTGGCAAGAATGCTTACGGCATACTGATGCATGGACTTTCAGAAAACTTCACAGAACTATCTGCCCATTTTACGTCTTCTCTTTTAACTCCAAATATAAGCTCTAAAGATTTGAAGCATGACAAACTTTTAACATTAAGAGCTCTTTCCAACCAAGAAGAAGATGCAACTAAACATTGTTTTAAGGAAGTGAATAAAACGTTCTTTAATGATCATCCTTATTCTTTAAATCCTCTTGGCGAAAAAAATTCTATTAAGACAATCACAGATACAAAACTCAAAAACATCCATAAGGGAAATTTAAAAAAGAAGGAAATTCTTATCACTTATTGTGGTAGCGATAACTTAGAAGATGTACTCAGTATCTTGGCCCCTCTTTTTGAAAAACTCCCTTCTCGCCCATCTCAAAAGCTTAAAATTAAAAAGTATAAACCAAAGCTAGTTGAAATGAAGCATATTCAATTTGATAGAGAGCAAACTCAAATTTTTATCGGTATTCCTTGTGGCACAATGAAAGATAAAGAAAATTTTTATTTAAAACTTTTAACAACTCATTTAAGTGGACAATCTTCTGAGCTTTTTGTTGAAGTCAGAGATCGCCAAGGTCTTTGCTATAGTACACAGCCTATCCATTTCTCTGCCTTGGAGGGTGGTTATTTTGGAATTTATATGGCATCCGGACATGACAAAGTCCAAAAAGCAATTCTCGCGATTAATTCACTCCTCGAAAAAATTAAAAACAATGGCCTAGAAGAAGAATATTTTAATCGAATTAAGGATATGATCAAAGGCCAAAACCAAGTCAATATCCAAACAAACGAAGATTATGCAAGCATTTATTCTGTACCGATTCTTCAAGGTGAGGGAATGGATTACTATCACAATAAAAACATTGAAATCGATAAATTAACTCACGCTGAATTTCAAAAAAACATTAAGGCAATACTTAGTAAAAAATGGAGCACAATTATTGTTGGGCGAAGTGAAGCGAAAACTAAAGAGATATGATCCTAATCTTATTTTTATTATTCTGGACTCCAATAAATCATCTTTATGGAAGTGAATGCAAGTTCTGCATCAATGAAGATCAAGAAATTAAAAAAGAAGTTCATCTATTTTTAGAGCTATCCCCAAAAGAACAACTATTAAAAATTGAGGGCCAAGGAATTCAAGTTCTTATTTTAAATTCGAGTCGTCCTTTGAGCTCACCTTTTTTTCAATGGAAAAAAGAACGAATTGACCGTGGAAATTTAAATGAAGTTAGTCATCTTGAATCCTCAATGGGAAAAACCCTTTGCAAAGATGAAATCAAAATTGCCAAGTCGAAATACAATATTATTT
Source organism: uncultured Bacteriovorax sp. (assembly GCA_964583925.1). GTDB lineage: Bacteria > Bdellovibrionota > Bacteriovoracia > Bacteriovoracales > Bacteriovoracaceae > Bacteriovorax. The sequence goes on along the minus strand of CAZOXW010000007.1, from coordinate 103,458 downwards.
TAAATGCCGATGCTCCACGTTCTACGCTTCTTCATGAATACCTTCATGTGCTACAAATTATAAAAGACGAAAAGTGGTGTGAGATATCTAAAAAAATTTGGAACAAAAAAACAATAGATCCCGCAGAAAATATTGAAATTAGAAATCGAGAATGGGATGTTCGAAAAGTGCTCTGGGATACTCGCACTCATCAATCTTACAGCATTGAAGATAGAATCATTATTGCTGAAGGTCTAATCAATGAAGCAAAATTGCGTTCAAATTTTGATAAAAATGCATCTTTTCTTATTGAAAAAGAAAATGTTGAGCAGTTTTTAAACCAGAATATAGAGAGCTTTAAGCAATCTCTTTTAAAGAAATAAGGAAAGGACTTTCCATATCATTAGCGCTTTCAAGTGCGGCCATACTCATAACGGTTGTAATTTCAGGAAATGAATGAGCAACCTTTGAATAGAAAGAATTTATATTATAGGCCTTTGGTTCTAATGTATTTAATTTTGAATAGGCAATCTGTCCCAGATCCTGATAATATTTTACATCGATTATTTTTCTATTTAAAGAATCTGAAAAAAAACCACATACAAGTAGTGAAGTTTCAGCTACATCTTTTATCGTTGCTTTCATTTTTTCTTTAGGCATCTGACTTGATTCTAAAAGTTTAATACCCAATATCTTATCTCTAGTTTTACCATCGACTTTTTCAAAAAATTGGCTAGATTCGCCATACTTATCCATCACCAGGCTTGAATAAAAAATTGTTTCATTTGATAGAGGTCTGGTCAGTTTTTTGTTAATACCAGTTAATAGATCATAAAAAAAGACTTGCAGGCTTGATTCTAATACTATCTGAGATTTCATTTCAAAGTGCTCCTAACAATATTTTAGTCAGAGACATCGCAAGGTGTACAAATCTTAATACACCATATTAAATTTTACTTCATTTAAGATTCACATTAAAATCTAGGTAATATTTTCCTAAAGAAACTAAGGTAAGACCAATGAATGACATCAATTATGACAAATGGAAAAAGCTTGCAGAAAAAGAGTCCAAGGGGAAAAGTGCTAATGATATTTTCTGGACTTCACCTGAAAATATTAAAGTTAAACCACTCTATACATCAGACGACATTAAAAGCATTTCCTTTAAGGATTCACTACCTGGTCTTGCTCCGTTTGTAAGGGGCCCAAAAGCAACAATGTATGCTGGAAGACCTTGGACAATTAGACAGTATGCTGGATTTTCTACGGCCGAAGAATCTAATGCATTTTACAAAAAAGCCCTTAAGGCCGGTGGGCAAGGTGTATCTGTCGCATTTGATTTGGCAACTCACAGGGGCTACGATTCAGATCATGAAAGAGTAACTGGAGATGTTGGAAAAGCGGGAGTAGCCATTGACTCCATTTTAGATATGAAAATATTATTTGATGAAATTCCACTCGATAAAGTTTCAGTTTCTATGACTATGAATGGTGCCGTACTGCCAATCCTTGCCAATTATATTGTTGCTGCTGAAGAACAAGGTGTTACTCCCGATAAATTATCTGGAACAATTCAAAATGATATTCTAAAAGAATTTATGGTGAGAAATACATACATTTATCCACCAACCCCATCAATGAAAATAATTGCAGACATTTTTGCATATACATCAAAGCACATGCCTAAATTTAATTCCATTTCAATTTCTGGCTATCATATGCAAGAAGCTGGAGCGGATGCCGCTCTCGAGTTAGCCTATACGCTTGCAGATGGAAAAGAATATATAGAAACAGCGCTAAAAAATGGACTGCACATTGACGATTTTGCTCCACGCTTGTCATTTTTCTTTGGCATTGGAATGAATTTCTATATGGAAATTGCCAAACTTAGAGCAGCTAGGCTTCTATGGAATAGGATCGTATCCAAATATAATCCAGAAAAAGAAGACTCAAAAATTTTAAGAACTCACTGTCAAACATCTGGTTGGTCATTAACTGAGCAAGATCCCTATAATAATATTGTTAGAACCACAATTGAGGCCATGGCGGCCGTTTTTGGAGGCACACAATCTCTTCATACAAATTCTTTTGATGAGGCCATCGCTCTACCAACCGAATTCTCTGCAAGAATTGCAAGAAATACTCAAATAATTATTCAAGAGGAGACACAAATTACAAAGGTGATAGATCCATGGGGCGGATCTTATATGATGGAAAAATTAACATCCGACCTAGCAGATAAAGCATGGGAAATCATTTCAGAGATTGATGAACAAGGCGGAATGTCTAAGGCCATTGAATCAGGAATACCAAAACTAAACATCGAAAAATCAGCAGCACTAAAACAATCCCGTATTGATAAAGGTATTGATGTTATCGTTGGCGTGAACAAATACAAAACAAATATCGATGAGAAAATTGAAATATTAGAAATTGACAATGAAAAGGTACGACAGTCACAAATAAATCGCCTAAACGAATTAAAAAAGAATCGCGACAACAAAAAAGTTGCAGAAATACTTAATGAACTTACTGATTATGCAAAAAATGGGAACGGAAATGCACTTGAGATTGCGATTAGAGCAGTAAGAAACCGCGCAACGATTGGAGAAATCACTTCTGCACTCGAAAAAATATGGGGAAGATACCAGGCAAATACACAAACAGTTAGTGGTGTCTATGGAAAAACATTTGAAGAAGATAAGGAGTTTTTAATGATCAAAGAACGAATTCTTCAATTTATAAAAACAGAAGGACGGCGACCTCGAATATTAATTTCTAAAATGGGACAAGACGGACATGACCGAGGGGCAAAAGTAGTTGCTACAGGTTTGGCCGATCTTGGCTTTGATGTTGATCTTTCCCCCCTATTCTCCACTCCAAAGGAAGTTGCAAAACAAGCAATTGAAAATGACGTACATTTCGTAGCGAGCTCATCCTTGGCGGCAGGACATAAAACCTTAATTCCTGAATTAATAAAAGAATTAAAAAACCAAAAGGCCGAAGATATAATAGTTGTCGCAGGTGGAGTTATCCCAAAGCAAGACTACGATTTTTTATTTAATGCAGGTGTAAAAAAAATCTTTGGGCCAGGAACAACCATTCTTTACTGTGCCGAAGAACTATTAAACGCTCACGCCGAATTAAAAAAATAAATTTATGAGTAATATTGATTTAAACAAATTATTTAACGGTGATCGAAGAACTCTTGCAAAGGCCATTACATTAGTTGAAAGTACACGCCCCGAAGATCAAAATCTCGCTCAGTCGATCATTCAAAGTGCCCTTAAAAAAACTGGCGCTGGTTTTAAAATCGGAATTACTGGAACTCCAGGAGTTGGCAAATCTTCCTTCATTGAAACTTTTGGTCAGTATTTAATAAATCAAAATAAAAAAGTTGCAGTTCTCGCCATAGATCCAAGCTCACCACTTTCTGGCGGCTCTATTCTTGGGGACAAAACAAGAATGGAAAAACTATCTCAAAATGAAAATGCTTTTATTCGCCCATCACCTTCAGGCGGATTTCTAGGAGGAGTCGCTCAAAAAACACGAGAAGCAAGTATTCTCTGCGAAGCTGCTGGCTTTGATTATATTCTTATTGAAACAGTTGGCGTTGGTCAGAGTGAATTTGAAGTCTCAAATATGGTAGACTTTTACCTCATGCTAATGCTTCCAAACTCTGGCGATGAAATTCAAGGCATTAAAAAAGGAATTTTAGAACTGGTAGACTTAATTATTATTAATAAGGCCGATGGCCCAAACACTGCACAAGCTAAATTATCGCTAGCACAAATCACCAGTGCCCTAGAGCTTTTTAAGCATCGGCCAGAATGGGATACAAAAGCAATCGAAGCATCTTCATCAACAGGGCTAAACATCGATGCTATCTTTAATATTATTTTAAACTATCGCCAAATTTTTACAGCTCAAAGACTTAAAGAAACACGAGCAATTCAAAACCAAAAATGGTTTAAATCGATAATAACAAATATGATTGATTACAAAATTCAAACAATACCTGAACTTAAAAATGAAATTGACTCCCTTAAAAAAAAGATTTCAGCATTAGAAGAAACGCCTTTTTCTGCTGCTCAGTTTTTTGTTGATAAAATTTTTAAAAAATAATTTTATTTTTAATTCTATTTAGATTTTCAATTTCAATATCTGTTCCAATAAATACCAAAAGAATTTCACCTAACAACTTTGTTGTACTAGAAAAATTATTTTGATCAAAATTAACATCAGAAGCACGAAGCACCTTTTCCCAATGAATTAGATTATGCCCATTTCTTAGATTTAATGGCAGGGCCTTTAGCCCCAACATATTTAATACAAGTGAAAGCTTTGCCATTTTTTTTGAATCTCTAATTTTTAAACGTAAATGCGTTCCGCAATACTCTGCTTCAGTTCCATTTTCAACTAACTCTAATCCAATTGTTAAAAAATGCTCTCTTAATATTTTATACCTTGAGCGAAGCTCTATTTTTATCTTCTCAATTTTTAAAAGTTGAACTCTAATCATTGCTGCTTGTATCTCTGAGACACGCATAGATTTTCCAACAAAAAAATTATCCACATAACTTTCTTTAAATGTCGGCCCAAACTGATTGCATGTATCATGGTACATCATCGCTTTTAAAAAATGGTGCTCATCACAGAAGGAAACAGCTCCCCCTTCACCACAAGTAATTAATTTATCCATGTTGAAAGAAAAACATCCAGCTTGTCCAAAGCTGCCAAGTTTTTTTCCTTTAAACTCTCCACCGACTGCTTGTGCCACATCTTCAATTAAAAGCAGTTTATTTTTACAGCAAAATTCTTGTGCATCAGCAATGTTTTCTGGAAAGCCATCCATATGCACTAAAATTAGTGCCTTTGAATTTGTGGTGATTTTTTCCTGGGCCTCGTTGAGATTAATTGTTAAATTGCTTAATACATTTATAAAAACTGGAGTTGCTCCAATTTCAATTATTGCAGCTATTGTAGCAAAAAATGTATAAGCAGAAACAAGAACCTCATCACCCTTTTTTACTCCTAAAGTAAATAATGCATTCACTAGTGCATTTGTTCCACTCGAAGTTAAAATTGAGCAATTTGTCCCAATATATTTTGAAAACTCTTTTTCAAATAAACTGGACTCTGTTTCGACATTTTTACCTTGATAGCGAAACAGTTTTTGTGAATTGATTACTTTTGAAATCGCTTCAATTTCTTCAGCACCAACTAAATTCATCGCTATTCAGCTTCAACTTCCATCATGAGAACACCGTTCTCAAGGGCGTCTCCGGCCTTAACATGAATGGCCTTTACCACCCCATCAATTCCTGACTTGATTTCATTTTCCATTTTCATCGCTTCAAGAATTAATAATGTTTGACCTTTAATAACCTTGTCACCAACTTTAGAATTTACTTTTACAACTTTTCCCGGCATTTGAGTAAATAACCCACCAGCATTATCTCCACCCAAAGAAGAAGGTTTGTAGCCTCGGTATAGTTTAAAAACTTTATCAACATTCAACATGATTGATGGTGAGTCTTGACGAGCAAGCTTATTCCAATGAATTCCATCAGTCGATGCAAAATACTGATCGGCCAATTTTCTAATAAAAACTGTTTCTTTATTTAATTCTTTATTATCTTTAATTGTTCTAAACTCAAACTCAACCATTTCAGCAGAATGAGCACGAGTTTTAGTTAAGTCGATAATATATTCATTTTTGTCGTTATCAATTAAATATGTTCGCATAGATTACAACCCCATTCTTCTTGCTTCAATACCAGCAATTTTTTTATAAATTGAAGTATAATCCATCTCAGTTTTGATTTTTTCCTGAGGTTTGATTGTACCGATATATGCAGTTGAATATTTACCAGCAATAAATGATTCCTCATTCATAATTACTTTATGTAATGGAATATTTGTTTTCAAACCCTCGATCAATAAACCATCAAGTGCAGCTCTCATTTTTCTAATCGCAACTTCTCTAATGATTCCTTTTGCAACCAATTTTCCAACCATTGGATCAAAGTCTGGGGTCACATTAAGTCCCTTATATAGACAGTTATCAAATCGAATCCCTTGCGGAAAGTTGGTCTCACACCCAGTAACTATTCCTGGAGCTGGGAGCATTGTAATTGGATCTTCGGCACAAATTCGACATTCAATCGCATGCCCTGTTCTTTTAATCCATTCTTGATTTGGAATTTGTAAGTCTTCACCAAATGCCGATTGAATCATACAAACGATTAAATCAATTCCTGTAATTTCTTCTGTAATCGGATGCTCAACTTGGATACGAGTGTTCATTTCTAAGAAATAAAATTCCTTATCTTCTCCCATAACCATTTCAACAGTTCCAGCAGAATCATACTTAATTGCCTTGGCCAATTTAACTGCAGCATTACATACTCGATGCCGCAAATCTTCATCATCGCCAATAAAAGGCGATGGAGCTTCTTCAACTATTTTTTGGTGACGGCGCTGAATCGAGCATTCTCTTTCAAAAAAATGAAACACATTGCCTTTTTTGTCGGCCAAAATTTGAACTTCAATATGGTGTGGATTCACTACATATTTTTCAACCAAAAGATCACCACACTTAAACGCAGCCGCTGATTCTCTTTGCACAACTTCAAAATTAGCTTTTACATCTGCCTCATTATGGCAAACACGCATACCGCGTCCACCACCACCAGCAACAGCTTTAAGCAAGATTGGATATTTAATTTCTGCGGCAATTTTTAATGCATCAGCAATTGTTGGTACTGCTCCAGTTGAACCAGGAACAACAGGCACTCCACATTTTTTTGCAAATTCCTTAGATACGGCCTTGTCTCCCATGACTCTAACAGCTTCTGGGTGTGGCCCAATCCAAGTTATCCCATTATCAACCAAGGTTTTTGAAAACTCAGTATTCTCGGATAAAAATCCATAACCTGGGTGAACACCATCAATTTTGTACTGCTTACACAATTCTAAAATTTTTGGAATATTTAAGTATGTTTCCGCATTTGTAGTCCCTTTTAAGTGGATCCACTCATCACATACTTCTAAATGCTTTGCTTGTACTTCATTGTCTGTCCATACACCAACAGCAACATGACCTAACTCTCGACATGCTTTTGCAATTCGAGCAGCAATCTCGCCACGATTCATTATAAGAATTCTTTTTCCCTTCATTGTATTCTCCGACTTATAACTGAATATTACCGTGCTTACGCTTAGGTTTTTCTTGTTTTTTATTTCTTAATGCAACCAAATACTCATAAACTCGCTTTCTAGTTTCTTCTGGAAGAATTACTGCATCCATAAATCCAAGTTCTGCTGCTCTATAAGGGTTTGCAAATTCGTCTTCATACTTTGAAATCAAGTTTGCTTTTTTATCTTCATAAGTTTTTCCAGTCAGTCCTTCTAAATCATGTCGATAAACAATATTAATCGCACCCTCTGCACCCATAACTGCAATTTCAGCAGTTGGGTAAGCAAGATTTACGTCAGTTCGAATATGTTTAGATGCCATAACTAAGTAAGCACCCCCGTAAGATTTACGAGTGATAATTGAAATTAATGGAACCGTTGCTTCTGAATATGCGTAAAGAAGTTTTGATCCATGCTTAATAATCCCACCATACTCTTGTACTGTTCCAGGTAAAAATCCTGGAACATCTACTAAAGTTAAAATAGGAATATCGAAAGCATCACAGAAACGAACAAAGCGAGCTGCTTTTTCTGAAGATGCAATATCTAAAACCCCAGCTAAAACTGCTGGTTGATTTGCGACGATACCAATTTTAATTCCACCAACAGATGCAAAACCAACGATAATATTTTTAGCATAGTCTTTATGAACTTCTAAAAACTGAGCATCATCTACGATATCAAAAATAATTTCTTTCATATCGTATGGTTTTTTAGGATTCGCTGGGACTGTTTCTTTGATTTTTACGTTATCTCTATAAATTGTATCTGATGTGTATTTTGGAGTCGCTTTTGTGAAGTTAGCATTTGGAATATAACTTAATAGTTCACGAACTCTTTCAAAACATTCATCTTCACTTGCAACATTAAATTGAGCAACACCAGATGTTTCAGAGTGAGTTTTTGCTCCCCCTAATTGATCTTTAGTTACATCTTCATGAGTAACTGTCTTAATTACATCTGGACCTGTTACAAACATGTATGAAGTTTTATCAACCATAAAAATGAAATCAGTTAATGCTGGTGAATAAACAGCTCCACCGGCACAAGGCCCCATGATTAATGAAATTTGTGGAATAACTCCCGAGCACTTTACATTTCTATAAAAAATCTCACCGTATCCAGCAAGTGCTTCTACACCCTCTTGAATTCTCGCCCCACCTGAATCATTCATTCCAATAATAGGAATTCTATTCTCCAAAGCGAAATCCATAATTTTACAAATTTTCTTAGCATGGGCCGCTCCAAGAGATCCTCCCATGATAGTAAAATCCTGTGAATATAGAGCAACCTTTTGTCCATTTATTGTCGCAATCCCTGTGACTACTCCGTCACCATGCCCAGTCGAATCTTTTGAGATTTTACTCACAACAAATCGATCAAATTCTAAAAAAGATCCTGGGTCAACGAGACGTTCAACTCTTTCCCTTGCTGTGTATTTTCCTTGTTCGTGTTGCTTTTTAATTCTGGTCTCACCACCACCTAACTCTGACTCTTTTCTAAGTTTAAGTAGTAGCTCTCGCTTTGATTCAAGCGTTTGGGTTTGTGTCATAAAAAAACCTCCTAAAGAAAAGGAATTTTAATCCCTGTTTCCTTAGGAGGCTACCCCTAGTGCGTCATTATTATCATTTTTTTTAAGCTGCTTTCACTCTCTTATCTAGGCCATACTTATCAACCTTCATAATTAGACTTGCTCTGGATACATCTAGCTCTTTTGCTAATTTAGATTTGTTAAAATTACAACGCTTCAAACCTTCGCGTATCATCATAATTTCTAATTGTTCCATTGCGTCTTTTAGTGAACCTTCAGTATTGACCCCTTTAAAGGCAGGCTCGTCTTTTGCTCCCCAGTCTAAAATTCTTGGCGATAAGTTTTCAGGAGCTATTGATTTTTCGTCACCTGCTAAGACCACTAATCGCTCTACTTCATTTTCAAGCTCTCTGACGTTTCCAGGCCATGGATAGTCCAACATTTTTTCCATACATTTTTTTGAAAATTGCTTCAACGGTTTTCCAGACTCATCACATCTTTTTTTCAAAAAATAATCCATTAGTAATGGAATATCCTCATGCCTTTCTTTTAATGACGGAAGCCCAATATTTATGACGTTAATTCTGTAGTATAAATCCTCTCTGAATTCACCTTTGGCCATCATTTCTTTTAAATTTTTATTTGTTGCCGCAACAATTCTCACATCCACTTTTTTAGGTGCAGTTGCACCAACTGGTAAATAAGTTCCTTCTTGCAATACCCGCAATAGTTTTACCTGCATAGAAAGTGATGTATCCCCAATTTCATCCAAAAATAACGTCCCGCCATTTGCTGTCTCAAATAGGCCCTTCTTATCTTTGACTGCTCCGGTAAATGCCCCTTTTACGTGTCCAAACAATTCAGAATCAAGTAAATTGTCATTAAATGCTGAACAGTTTACTGCTAAAAACATTTTTTCTTTTCTAGGTGAGTAATAGTGAATTGCCTTAGCAACAAGTTCTTTACCTGTTCCATTTTCACCTTGAATCAAAACTGATGATTCTGAATTTGAAATTTTTTCAAGCAAGGCATAGATCTGCTGCATCTTTTTTGATTTACCAATCATCGAATGATATCTATATTTTTCTCCAACTTGTGAAGAAAGATCTTGAATCTGATTTTCTCTTTTTGAAATTTCTTCATGAAATGAACGCATTTCTTCTGCCATTAACTCCGTCAATTCTTTCACGTATTCCATCTCTCTTGGCCACATTTTTTTAACTCGTTCACAAGCAGAAGCTGCATCCGCTTCAGTAGTTCCACATTCCATCATCTGCTTTTTTAACTCTCCCATCTCGGCCGACGTGACAGAATCTAATACAAATGGATAAACAAAAACAGATCCTGCAAATTCCCCCTCATACCAAACAGGAAAAGACACTCCCTTTACATGTTTAAAGTATGAATCATATATTTTAATATCAGTTTTTCCGCTCGAAAATTCTTCTGTCACTTTTTCGATGTCTTCATTTAAAAAATCAAATCCATAAGGCATCTGTGCCTGCACCTTCATAAAGTGTGACTTGAATGCATAATTTTTGTCAGTATGACTTGACCAAAGTTTTCCATGAGAGTCAGTGTAAAACATTTCAACACCAAACCATTTGCCAAGGATTGCCTCTAGCTTTGAAACAACATGAAGTTTTCCCATATCTTGCCAATTAATCATACAACTCTCCTAATAAACTTTAAGGCGATTCTTCGCCATTGCTGTATAACTTTTCGACAGAATTTTGTGATACTTAAATTTTTTTCTAAATATTTTAGTCAATTTGAAAATTTATAAATGTTTTTAATTGATTTTAAGAAAATCTGATAGATGTTCTGTATAAATAGGTTGCAGCCACTCTTGTGGCCCTGAATATTTGTTCAATGTCTGATCCAGATTGCCAAAAAGAAAAGTTTCAGGAACCTTATATGTTCCAAGCAAAGACATTACCTGATTGTTTCTGTCCATTAAGATTATGACATTTGCTGGTAATTTGTATTTTGATAGAAATTTTTGAACTTTGACAACCTCATCATTTACTGCAATCAAGTAGAATTTAATCGCAGCGTTTTCAAACCTACGAGCAAAATCTAAAAGAACCCCAAACTCAGTCTCGCAAGGGCCACACCAGGTACCCCAAATATGAACATAATACCCTTTTGCATTATTTTTAAAGGCCACTGAATCAACAACATCACCTGTCAGTGTGTAGGTTATAAATTTTGGAATTTTCTTTAAAATTAATTGTGATTGTATCGATTCGCTGGTTGAAACAATAGACTCTGATTCTTTTTTTGAAAAATAAATATAGAGTGCAGTGAAGGTTAGGATTGAAAGTAAAACTAAAACACGCTTTTGTATTGTCATAAAAAAAATCCCCATGAAATTCTTTTTCTGAGCTTCATGGGGAACTAAGTAAAATTCTATTTAAACTAGTCTACAAGGGCAATATAGCTCATTTTAGCATTATCACCAACTCGTCCATCTGCTGTCTTGATTACCCGAGTATATCCACCATTTCGTGTTTTAAACTTCGGAGCAACATTCTCAAAAAGAAAATTAACAGCATTTCTATTGTTTAATTTTGAGTAAGCCGTTCTTCTATTTGCAACTGTATCTTCTTTTGCAAGAGTAATTAATTTCTCAACAAAAATTCTAACAGCCATACACTTTGTATGAGTAGTTTTAATTTTTCCGTGCTCAATTACTTCAATGGCAAGGTTCTTCATTAATGCAGCTCTGTGTGCTGGATTTACGCCTAATTTATACTTGTGATTACCGTGTCTCATAACTTTATCCCACTCTTAATTTTCTATTTTTTTTGATCTTGAATTTCTTTCATCAAACTATCAACTTTCATACCTAAACCAAGTCCCATAGTAGTCAAAATCTCTTTAATTTCATTAAGTGATTTTCTACCAAAGTTCTTAGTTCTTAACATTTCGCCTTCAGTTTTAGAAACTAATTCATAGATATATTTAATATTTGCATTTTGTAAACAGTTTGCCGATCTAACTGATAATTCAAGCTCAGAAACCGGCTTTAAAAGTGCATTGTTGGTAGGTGATGCCATTTGAACTGGTTTACTATCGTGCTTAACGATTTGCTCTTCGTCTTCAAAAGTTAAAAACACAGCCAACTGATCTCTTAGAATTTTTGCAGCAAATGCAATTGAATCTGCTGGATTTACTCCAGAGTTAGTCCAAACTTCTAATGTCAGCTTATCAAAATCTGTTCTCTTTCCAACCCGAGTATTTGTTACAGAATAATTTACTCTGTACACTGGAGAAAATAAGGTATCCAAATAAATCCAACCAACAGGTAAGTCAAACTCTTCCTTGTTGTCTACTGCCGTAACATAACCTTTTCCTCTAGAAATTTTTAACTCAATTTTTAAAGATCCACCTGATGAAATATTTGCAATTACGTGGCTTGGATTTAAAATTTCTACATTAGCATTTGTATGTATGTCCGACGCACGAACTGGTCCTTCCCCAGACTTTTCAAGAATAAGTACAGAATCCTCTTTTCCAGTTAATTTAAATCTAACCTCTTTCAAGTTTAAAATAATTTCTGAAACTTCTTCCTTAACGTTATTAATTGTACCAAATTCATGCTCAACACCTTCAACTCTAATGGCAACAATACCAGCACCTTGAAGTGAAGATAATAAAACTCTTCTTAATGAATTCCCTAAAGTCTGACCATATCCTCTCTCAAGAGGCTTTGCTACGAATTTTCCATAATCGTTTCTAAGTGTTTCAGATTCTGACTCAAGAGCAACTGGTCTAATCATGCTAGTCCAATTTTTAGCTGTGAAATTATCCATCTTCAATCCCCTTAATTAATTAAACTCTTCTTCTTTTTGGAGCTCGACAACCATTGTGAGGAATTGGACTTCTATCCGATACAGTCACAATTCTCAATCCTGCACCAAGAAGCGCTCTAATAGCATTTTCTCTTCCTGCTCCAGGTCCCTTAACTCGAACCTCAACTGAGTTCAAGCCATGCTCAACGGCTCTTTTAGCTGCTTCAAGTGAAGCTGTTTGAGCTGCAAACGGTGTTGATTTTTTAGATCCTCTAAAACCAAGCTGACCAGCACTTGCCCAAGCCAGTGCGTTACCTTGCGGGTCTGTAAAAGTTACGATTGTATTATTAAAAGATGCTTGAATATGGCAAATTCCATGACTAACATTCTTTTTTACTTTCTTTTTTACTACTTTTTTTACCATAAAAATTCCTACACTAATTTATTATTTTAAAGACTTAATTGACTTTTTACCAGCAATCGCAACAGCTGGGCCTTTTCTCGTACGCGCATTTGTGTGAGTTCTTTGTCCACGCACAGGCAAGCTTTTTTTATGTCTAACACCTCGATAGCAAGCCATATCTTTTAGGCGCTTAATATTAAGACCTATTTCACGTCTTAAATCACCCTCTACCATATAGCCTTCTTCTAGATGCTTTCTAATTTGCTGAACCTCTTCTTCTGTCAAATCATTAGAACTCTTGTCTGGATTAATTCCAGATTTTTCTAGTACTTCAAGCGCAACCTTTGGACCTACTCCATAAAGTGATCTCAAAGCGACTCTCATTGCTTTATTTCTTGGAATATCAACCCCTAAAATTCGTGCCATATATCCTTCCCCTAATTAACCTTGTCTCTGCTTATGTTTTGGACTACTTTTACAAACTACTCTCAATACGCCTTTTCTCTTAATTACTTTACAGTCTTTACAAATCACTTTAACCGAAGCTCTTACTTTCATAAACCATTTCCTCTTCTACAACTACTTACTTCTATAGGTTATTCGACCCTTAGTTAGGTCATACTTACTAATTTCTACCAACACCTTATCTCCAGGCAAAATCTTAATAAAGTGCATTCTCATTTTGCCACTAATGTGAGCCATTACAATATGGCCATTAGGTAACTTCACTCTAAATTTTGTATTTGGAAGTAGTTCTGTTACCTCTCCTTCCACTTCAATTATATCCTTGTCTGACATATCCGCCTTAAACGAGTTTTTATAGCGAACATGAGCTTTAAAAGCAAGCACATATTTGCATATTATTTATATACTTATTAAATTAACTAAATCATTAAAAACTTTATCAACAGCCTGCTGAGCGTCCACCTCAAGCAATCTCCCTGACTGCCGGTAATAATCCAAAATAGGATCAAATGTCTCAGAAAAAACTTTAAGCCTATTCTCGACAACTTCAGAAGTGTCATCCTTGCGGTGTGCAATGTTTTTACTTCCGCATTTCAAGCAAGATCCATCACTTGATAAGGGTTTTGTAATTAAATTATAAATTTCATTACAATCTTTACATGTTCTTCTGTTTATAATTCTTTCTTTTAATATTGAAAGATCTAACTTGAAATATATTGCTCTTACAATAGAAGGATCAGTAAATAAATCTCTATCCAACATTGTTGCTTGCTGGATATTTCTTGGGAAACCATCTAGCAAAACAGTGTCCCCAATACCAGCATAGTGCTTTTTTAGCAGTGCCAGCACTATTTCATCACCAACCAAGTCTCCCTTTGATATTATCCCTTGAACCAACTCTCCAAGCTCTGTCTTCTTTTCAATTTCAGATCTCAGCAAATCCCCAGTTGATAAATGAGTGTACCCAAAGTGCTTAGATATTTTCTCAGCCTGAGTCCCTTTCCCGGAACCGGGTGCACCCAATACTATTAAGCTTGGTAGTTGCATCTAAAACCTACGATTGGGGCCATTATACTTGCCGCGCGACTTGAAAGCTGACTCATACTTATCTGAATACATGAAAGTCTGAACATTTAGAAGTACTCTCATTGCAACACTTACCATAATCAAAAGAGATGTTCCTTCAAATCTGCTATGAGAATTTGTTAGAACTGATGGCAATATACAAACCGCAATTAAAAATAGTGCACCAAAAAACGTAACCCGATTAAGAACAAAATCTAGGTACTCTTGTGTTTTTTGACCTGGCCTCACACCTGGTACGAAAGCGTTGTTTTTTTGTAACATGTCTGCCACTTTTTTTGTCTTAAACTGAATTGGAGCATAGAAAAATGACATATAAAAAATCAATGCCGCAAATAGCACATTAAATAATAATTGGCCTGGCATTAATGAATTATGAATACTATCAAAATAAGGTTTTAGTGGGCTCGTCGCAGGAATAAAATTTGCCAAAGTTGCAGGCGCAGCAAGTAATGAACTTGCCAAAATTGGTGGCATTACGCCGCCTGTGTCTAGTCGAAGTGGCAAGTTCTGCGAGCCGCCATAGACTTTATTGTTCACAACTTTTTTTGCATACTGGACTGGGATATTTCTAAAAGCACTCTCTATAAAAGAAACGACATAAAGAGAAATTACAATCACAGCCACACTTAAAAGCACGGAAATTAAACTCAACTCCCCACTTCTGTAAAGTGTCAGTTTTTGTATAAGCTCAGACGGCAATTCAACGACAATTCCCGTAAAGATAATTAAACTTACACCATTCTCTAAGCCATATTCTGTAATTCTCTCACCGAGCCAAAGTAAAAACATTGTCCCACCTGCAAGTGTAATCATTGTCGTTAGTCGGAATAACATTCCCGGCTCATTGATAACAGAAATGCCTGAAGGACTTTTAAACCCCTCAAACACAGCCGCCATTCCATAACCTTGGATACAGCAAAGCAAGACAGACGCATATCGTGTCCATTTTTGAATCTTTTTATGACCTTCACTATCTTCTTGCATTTCTTGAATCTGTGGAATCACCTCACCCAAAAGTGAAAAGATAATCGAAGTGGTTATATATGGCATAATTCCTAGAGCCAAGACTGAGAATCTCTTAAACGCCCCACCACTAAAAGTATTTATCAAGTCAAAAATTCCACCCGAATTACCTTCAAAGTACGTTGAAATTGCTGTTGCATTAACACCAGGAACAGGCACCTGCGCTGCCAATCTATAAACAACCAAAAGTAGAAATGTATAGAATACTCGCTTTTTTAATTCTTCAATCTTTGAATTTGATCCAGACATCGTGTTCCTTCTAAAATTTGCTTAATTTATTTTTCCAGACTTGGCTAAAATTAAATCCCTTGCTCCCTTTGAAAACAATTTAATACCTTCAAAAGTTAATGCCTTAGTTAATTTAGAATTTCCAATCACCTTAATGCATGAATGCTTTTTAGCTCCTGATAAAATTCCCGCCTCAATCAAAGATTCTCTACTGACAACTTTGCCATTTTCAAATTTTAGCTCTACTTGCTCAAGAGTAACCTCAACTACTTTTGTTGCAAACTCAACATTATTAAACCCTCTTTTTGGTAGTCTCATATATAATGGCAAGTTATTTCCTTCAAAACCAGTTCTAACATGGCCACTTTTTCTAGCCTTTTGCCCCTTGTGCCCCTTACCAGCCTGTGTTCCCTGACCAGACCCCTGACCTCGTCCAATTCTTTTTGTATTCTTATTTGCACCAGGACTTTTTAAATTATTAAGAGTTAACATAAATTCACCTATTAAATTTTAAATTATTCTTTTATCTCAAGCATGTATATAATTTTCTTAATCATTCCACGTACACTTGGAGTATTTTCAAGAGTTGAAGAATCTCCAGTCTTGCGCAAGCCAAGACCTTTTACATTTGCTTTTACAGCATCTGTTCTACCTGCAATGCTTTTTATAAGTTTTACTGTAATTTTTTTTGCACTCATTTTAATTCCTAATTACTTTACGTTTTTAATTCTAAGTCCCTTGACTGACTTTTCTCTAGCTGCTGCAATTTTTTCAACAGATCTTAAATCTTTAAGGGCTTTAAAAGTAGCTTTTACAATATTGTGTGGGTTGTTACCTCTTAACGATTTCGTTAGAACATTTCTAACCCCTGCGAGCTCCAATATAGACCGACAAGCTCCTGCAGCCTTAACCCCAGTCCCCTCAGCTGCTGGTTTAAATAAAATTTTTCCAGCATCATATTCACCCATAATTTCGTGTGGAATTGTTCCATTATCCAAAGGAACATCAATCATGCACTTGTAAGCTTCTTGAGTTGCTTTTCTTATAGCTTCTGGAACTTCCTTTGCCTTGCCAAGACCGTAGCCAACCTTTCCCTTCTTATCTCCAACAATCATTAGAGCTGAGAATGAAAAACGACGTCCACCCTTAACAACTTTTGCAACTCGACTAACAGCAACTACCCTCTCTTCGAGCTCAGTTCCAGTTGTTGGTGCCTTTTTCTTTACAGGTGCAGCTTTTCGCTTTCCACCCTTCTTAGTTTCGACAGAATCTTCACTTTCCAACTCTTCGATTACTGCTATTTCTTCTGACATTTTATTTACTCCTGAATTTTATTAAACCTGAACTCCGCCTTCACGAATTCCTTGAACAAGCGCTGCAACAACTCCCGTGTATTTGTACCCAGCTCGATCAAAAACACCTGCTTTTAAATTTTTTTCAAGCATCTTTTTTGCAATCTGAGAACCGACCAATTTTGCAGTTTCTATATTACAAGCTCCATCCACTTTAGACTTTCCAAAAGTTGAAACTGTTAACAAGCTAACCATTGAAGCATCATCAATTACTTGAACTGAAAGGTGCTTGTTTGATTTACATGCGCAAATTCGTGGCCTAACAGCTGTTCCGATGACTTTTTTTCTTATAGTCAATCTACGCTTCACTCTTTGCTTTTCTTTTTGATTTACAATTTTTTCGTATGACTTTCTCATATAAATCCTAATTATTTCCCTTTACCACCAGCTTTTCCTGCTTTTCTGATAATTGTTTCAGTTGTATATTTCAACCCTTTGCCTTTATATGGCTCAGGCTCTCTAAATGACCTAACCTTGGCTGCAACTTGACCTACAAGTTCCTTATCCGCCCCTTCAATATCAATTTGATTCTTTACCACCTTGGCAGATATCCCAGCCGGCAATTGATAATCAATTGAATGCGAGTACCCCAAGCTTAACTGTAAAACACTTCCTGAAACAGAAGCCTTGTAACCCACTCCGTTAAACTCAAGAGACTTGATAAAACCAGAACTTACACCAACAACCATGTTGCTAATTACAGTTCTTGCCGTACCCCATTGCGCTAGAGATGCTCTCTCTTCATTAATGGGCTTTACATTAATCTGCTTGCCTTGTAATTCTGCAACAACAAGAGAGTTCAAGGTTGAAGTAAGTGTACCTTTTGGCCCTTTAACAGTAATAACCGGAAGCTTTATTGTTACTTCAACTTTATCTGGAACATTAACCGGAACCTTTCCTATTCTTGACATAAAAACCTCTTACCAAACATTGCAGAGAATTTCTCCGCCAATTTTAACTTTTTTAGCTTCTCTTGAAGACATTACCCCGCGCGAAGTTGACACAATGGACACACCCAAACCGCTCATAACCCGAGTCATATCTTCATAGCTACTATACTTTCTCAAGCCTGGACGCGAAATCCGACTAATTCCAGATATCGCATGCTCCTTAAGAACAACTTTAATTTTTATGTCATTTTGTGCCTTGGCAATAATTTTAAATGACTTGATATAGCCCTCATCTTTTAGGACCTTACAAATCGCAGCTTTAAGCTTACTCGCTGGAAACTCCACCTTTTCATGGTTAGCCGCATTTCCGTTTCTAATTATTGTCAACATATTCGCGATTGGATCAGTTTGCATTTTTTTCCCCTACTATTACCAACTAGATTTTGTTACACCTGGTATCATTCCCTTTAAAGCTAAAGCTCTAAAGCAAACTCTACAAAGTTTAAATTGTCCAATAAACGCTCGCGGTCTTCCACAGTGCTCGCATCTATTTCTGTGCCTAACTTTAAATTTAGGTTTCTTATTATTCGCAATTATTTTAGCTAATCTTGCCATCTCTACTCCAACTATTTTCTAAAAGGCATTCCCAGAAGAGTCAAAAGCTCTCTTCCTTCTTCGTTTGTATTTGCAGATGTTACAATTGATATCCCCATTCCTCTAATTTTATCTATCTTGTCATAATTTATTTCGGGGAATATAATTTGCTCCTTAAGTCCTAATGTGTAGTTTCCCTTGCCGTCAAAAGCCTTAGATGAAACCCCTCTGAAGTCCCTAACCCTTGGAAGAGAAATAGAGATGAGTCTATCTAGAAACTCGTACATTTTTTCACCACGCAAGGTAACAGAAGCTCCAAGAGGCATCCCTTGACGCACCTTAAATGAAGCTATCGATGTCTTCGCTCTTGCGATAACTGGCTTTTGCCCAGTTATTGCTGCAAGATCTGCAACAATAGACTCCACAACTTTTGCATTTGAAACTGCATCTTTAGTCACACAATTAACAATTACTTTTTCAATTTTTGGAATCATGTGTTTATTACTGTAGTTAAACTTTTTAACTAAACCAGGAACAACTTCTTCTGTATATTTTGCTTTTAATCTACTCATAAAATCCTCTTACTTTAAAGCAGTTCCACACTTCTTTAGAACTCTTGTATTTTTACCTTTTGCATCTTTTGCAATCTTTACCTTTGTAATTGCTTTTGTCTTTGGGCTTACCAAAGAAACATTGCTTATGTGAACAGGGAGAAGCTTTGTAGCGAATCCACCTTGTGGATTTTGCTGAGTGGGCTTAACTGCTTTCTTTACTTCATTTATGCCTTCAATGAAAACCATACTAGTTTTACTATTAACCTTTGTAACTTTTCCCGACTTACCCGAATTTGAACCTGTGTGCACAATTACTTCATCATTAACTTTAATTTTATTCATAAAAACCTCAACACCTATAAAACTTCAGGAGCAAGTGAGCAAATTTTTGTAAAATTGCGCGATCTAAGCTCTCGGGCAACTGGACCAAAAATACGCGTACCGATTGGCTCGTTTGCATTATTTATAATTACAGCACTATTGGTATCAAATTGAATATATGACCCATCCTCTCGTCTTACAGGATAAACAGTTCTTACTATAACTGCTTTCTTTACATCGCCCTTCTTAACTTTTCCACCATTAGCTGCTTGCTGAACAGCCACCACGATGACGTCGCCAATACCAGCAGACGTTCTCTTTGATCCACCTAGTACCTTTATACATTTAACTATCTTTGCACCAGAGTTATCTGCAACCTCTAGGTTTGTTTGCATTTGAATCATATAACCACCTTAATTAACTTTTAATAATTCCCATTTTTTTTGCTTCGAAAATGGACGAGACTCTATAATAGTAACAACATCACCTTTTTTGGCAGAGTTTTTCTCATCATGTGCGTGAAACTTCTTTGATGAGTTAACGAATTTACTATAGGCACCATCTTTGAATTTACGACTAACCTTAACTACAATAGTCTTATCATTGATATCACTAACAACCACACCATCTAATGTCTTTTTAAATTTTTTTTCCATATTAATTCCCAACCTAAGCTTTATTTGCAGTTAGTAGCCTTGCAATATTTTTCTTAACTAATTTTTTTAAATGAGTCTTATCTGGTCCTGAAACAGCGTGATTAATACGAATTGACTGTAGCTGCTTTTTTAAGTCATTTACGTTTCCAGATAGCACATTTTCTTTTTTATTCTTTTTCATACAATTTCCGAATTTGCCTTATATATTTATTTTAAAAATTTGAAAAGGACTAAGATTCTTTTTTTATAATTTTTGTTTTTACAGGTAATTTATACATAGCCAATCGCAACGCTTCCGTGCTTGTTTCTTTGTCTAGCCCACCAATTTCAAACAAAATTCTTCCAGGTCGAACAACGGCAACCCATGTCTCAGGTGATCCCTTACCGCCACCCATTCTAACCTCTGCCGGCTTCTTGGTTAAAGATTTTGCTGGGAAAATTTTAATCCAAACATTTCCACCACGCTTCATTTTTCTAGAGATTGCAATTCTGGCAGCCTCAATCTGTCGATTTGTAATATATCCACAATTAACTGCTTGCAGCCCATACTCACCCTTAATAAGCGTACTACCCCTAACGGCAGCTCCTCTCATTTTCCCTTTATGTTGCTTTCTAAATCTAACTCTTTTTGGACTTAACATATTATTCTTCCTATTAATTACACTTTATTTATATATTTCGCCTTTATAAACCCACACTTTAACACCAATGATTCCATATGTGGTTGCAGCTTCTGCTGTATTGTAATCAATATCAGCTCTTAGTGTGTGAAGAGGCACTTTTCTTTCGGCATAGCCCTCTGTTCTTGCCATTTCAGCTCCGCCTAAGCGACCTGATGTTCTTACCTTGATACCTTTTACCCCTGCTCTAAAAGCAGATTGCATCACTTTTTTCATGGCTCTTCTAAATGCGACTCGCTTTTCTAATTGTGCAGCTATCGATTCTGCAATTAATTTAGCATCAGCATCTGGTCTTTTAACTTCTGCAATATTAAATATCAACGTTCCCGTGGTCATTTTCTTAAGATCATTTCTAATCTTCTCGATACCCGTCCCTTTTTTTCCAATTGCAATACCAGGCTTAGCTGTGTTTACTGTTACCTTCACCTGATCAGAAGTTCTTGAGATATCGATACTCGCAACAGAAGCAGCCTTCATAGCTTTTTCAATATATGTCCGCATTTTTAGATCTTCATGAAGTAGCTCTGCATATCTATCTTTTGCATACCACGATGAATGCCAGCCTTTAATATATCCCAATCTGAATCCGTATGGATGTACCTTTTGTCCCATGTTTCCTTCCTATGCTTCTTTTAAAACTACAGTTACGTGACTTGTTCTTTTTCTAATTTTATACGCTCGCCCCTGAGCTCGAGGCATAATTCTCTTAAGCATTGGCCCTTCGTCTGTAAAAATTGAACCAATGACAAGATTTTCCAAATCATATTTATTGTCCGAACTAGCGATTGCTAATCCACTATTGATGAGCTTTGTAAGGACAATCGCGATTTCTTTTTTCTCGCAATATCTCAATATCTTTAGTGCATCAGAGGCTTTTTTATTTCTAACCAGATCACACACTTGTCTGACTTTTCTAGGCGCAATACCAACATTATTATTTTTAACTTTAATTGACATATCAATCTCCAAAATTATTTCTTAGCAACTTTTTTATCAGCGCCATGGCCATGAAAAGTTCTAGTTAGGGCGAACTCTCCAAGCTTGTGGCCAATCATGTTGTCTGTAACATAAACAGGAATAAACTTTTTCCCATTGTGTACTGCAAACGTTACCCCAATAAACTCAGGTATTATTGTTGAACGTCTAGACCACGTCTTAATTACCTTGCTTGCCTTATTTGAATCGCCCTGAATGGCCGCAACTTTTTTAAACAAATGATTATCAACAAATGGTCCCTTTTTCAATGATCGAGACATATATTACTCCTATTAAATAAAATTATTTTCTTCTAGATACAATAAAGCTGTTTGTTCTCTTATTTTTTCTAGTTTTAAATCCTCGAGTTGGTTGTCCCCAAGGAGTAACTGGATGTCTACCTCCAGATGTTCTTCCCTCTCCACCCCCAAGTGGATGATCTACAGGGTTCATTGCCACCCCGCGAACAGTAGGTCTAATCCCTAGCTTTCTCGAAATCCCAGCCTTACCAAGATTTCTTTTTTCATGATCAAGATTACCAACTTGGCCGATAGTTGCTTTACAATTAGCTTTAACTTTTCTCAGCTCGCCTGAAGGCATTCTCAATAAAACAATATCTTCTTCTTTTGCCATTACTTGCACATATGAGCCTGCAGATCTTGCAATTTGCCCACCTGCGCCTGGATTTAGTTCAACATTGTGAACAAGTGTTCCAACAGGAATCTCAGACAATTGCTTTACATTCCCTACTTTTATATCTGCTGCTGCAGAAGCAATAACAGTGTCTCCAACATTTAAACCAAGCGGAGACAAAATAAAAGACTGAGCTCCGTCGGCGTAAACAATTAGGGCGATATTACATGTCCGATTTGGATCGTAACAGATAGCCTTTACCGTTGCAGGTACATCCATTTTATTTCTCTTAAAATCAATGATCCTATACTTATTTTTTACACCACCACCCTTATGTCTAGTAGTGATTCTTCCTGCATTATTACGTCCTGCATTTACTTTTTTAGTTGCAAATAATTTTTTAGAAACACTTACACCTTTAGTTAGGTCAGCACTGTCCATTACCTGCTTTTTTCTAAGAGTCGGAGTAGTTGGTTTAAACTTTTTAATTCCCATAAAATTTCCTTAAATTAAATACCTTTAAAAAATTCGATTTTTTGCCCAGAAGCAAGATCAACAATTGCTTTTTTATAAGACTCTGTTTTCTTATAAGATTTCGCAGTCCTCTTTACTTTGCCTGGAATAATTGCTGTCTTTATTGCAACAACTTTTACATCGTAAAAAGACTCAACCGCATTGCGAATTTGATTTTTATTTGCCCATCTGTTTACCACAAATCCGTATCTGTTAAATTTTTCAGATCCAAGTGATATTTTTTCAGTTATTAGAGGCTTTATTATAATTTCATTTATATTTGCCATAAAAAATTACCCCAACTTTGCCAAAAGCTTCTCTAGTGCAAGCTTTTCAATTATTAAATTTTCATACTTTACTGCTTCATAAACAGAAAAATGATCGCAGCCAAGTGCTTTTGCTTTTTCAAGGTTTCTCGCAGCTCTTAATACCAGGCTAGAGTCATCACTTGTAACGATTAATGAATTTTGAAGCCCCTTACCACTAAGAACCTTAAAAAGCTCAGACGTCTTACCATTTGATTTAAAACTTTCAACAACGTGAAGTTTTCCAGCAAGGAACTTATCTGTGATGATGGATTTTGTAGCTACAAGTGCTACCTTCTTATTAAGCTTTTGTTCATAAGATCTTGGCGTTGGCCCAAAAACAGTTCCCCCACCCGGCATTAGAGGTGATCTACTTGACCCTTGTCTTGCATTACCTGTACCTTTTTGCTTGAAAGGCTTTTTACCACCACCGCGAACAAGCGCCTTGGTCTTAGTGCATGCATTTCCTTGCCTTCTCGAGGCTAAAGTTGCCTTAACAACTTGGTGGACCACTGGAACATTAATAAGCTCAGGCTTAAAGTCAATTTCCAGCTTTATTTTTGATTTATTTTCAAATTTTTCGTTCAATATATTTATTTCTGTCATAACATTCTCACCTTACTTTGGTTTACTTTTTTAGAGCTTTGCTTATTTTAACAAATCCTTCTTTTCCACCAGGAATTGAACCTTTTACAAGCAAATACCCCTTCTCTTGATTAACTTCAACAACTTTTAAATTTTGCAAAGTAACAACTTCAACCCCCATATGGCCTGGCATTTTCTTATTCTTAAAAACACGCCCTGGAGTTGCACGGTTACCAATTGAACCGACTCGTCTATGAAAATGAGAGCCGTGTGAAGCAGGACCACCTGCAAAGTTATATCTTTTTTGTACACCCGCAAAGCCCTTACCTTTTGATTCAGCAGTTACGTCTATGTAAGTCCCTGCCGTAAAAGAATCAATTGCTATTTGCTTTCCAAGATTTTCAACCTGTGCATTTTCAGCCTTAACCTCTGAAAATTTAGACAAATTTAAAGCAATATTTGCTTTTTTAAGATGTCCTTTAATTGGAGAAATTATTAACTTTTCTCTCTTTTCTCCATAGCCCAACTGATAAGCACTATAACCATCTGTTTCATTTGTTTTAACTTGTGTTATTACATTCGGAATTAACTTGATAACAGTTACAGGAACATGATTTCCATTTTCGTCGAAAATTCTCGTCATCCCAGACTTAACGCCATAGAACGAGTCAATAGATACTTTTTGCTCTGACATTTTACCTCCACAGCATCACCCCACTCTAAGGGATGCATACATGGTTATTATTATTTTTTTATTAGTACTTAATTTCTACATCAACCCCAGAAGAAAGATCTAGCTTCATCAGGCTATCAATCGTTTGCTGAGTCGGCTCTATAATATCCACAAGGCGTTTGTGAGTTCTCATTTCAAACTGCTCTCTTGATTTCTTGTCAATGTGGGGAGATCTAAGAACTGTAAATTTATTAATTTCAGTTGGAAGCGGTATTGGACCTGCTACTCTTGCACCAGTCTCTTTTGCAGTCTGTACTATTTCATTGACTGAATTGTCTAACAGTTTGTAATCATAAGCACGAAGCTTAATTCTTAATCTAGTAGCTTTCATAAATATACCAACCTCAACTTTTGCTTTTGTAGCGTTTTATTTTGTGCGGGGCCTTTTGTCAAGCTCCACCTTTACTTTTTCTAAATATAAATACCTTTTTTCTCAAGCAGGGCTTTTGCAAGCGAGTGCTGCATTGGCTCATATTTCTTGAACTTCATCGAAAAACTAGCACGCCCTTGTGATCGAGATCGAAGATCTGTGCTATATCCAAATAATTCAGATAATGGTACTTCTGCATGTATTAAATCTTTATTTTGCTTTAGTCCCATATTAATAATTTTTCCTCTTTTAGAATTAATATCGGCAATAATATCGCCAGTATAATCTTGCGGCGTAGAGATCTCTAGCTCCATCATTGGCTCCATAAGAACCGGTGAGGCATTGGCGCAAGCTTCTTTAAATGCCATTGATGCTGCAATTGAATACGCGACAGCACTGGCTTCTTCTTCGTTAAATTTAGCATCCACCATCGATACTTTAATCGCAATGGCAGGATAACCCGCAACAATGCCGCCTGGTGCAGAATCTCTAATAGCTTTCTCTATTGATTCTAAAATTTCTCCTGGCAACTTTTTACTATGTGAACTTACGTCAACAACTATTGTTTGATCTTCAATTGGCTCCACTAAAATTACCACGTGGCCGAATTGAATTTTTCCAGCTATTTCCTTGTTGAACAAGTGCTCGCCCTCGGCCCTAGATGATATTGACTCTCTATATGCTACCTGTGGCTTTCCTACTCTAACTCCAACGTTAAATTCTCGCTGCAGTCGATCTGCAATAATTTCAAGGTGCAGTTCACCCATTCCCTTAATTAGCAACTGCCCAGTTTCTTGATTATTTGAATAAGAAAACGAAGGGTCTTCTAATTTTAATTGATCAAGTGTTGAGATCAATTTTTTCTCGTCATTAGTTGTCTTTGGTTCAATTGCAACAGAAATTACGCTCTCTGGGAAATCCATTAAATCAAAAACAATTGGTTTGTTTTCGGTGCAAAGAGTTTCTCCCGTTACAGTCTCCTTAAATCCAGCAATCGCCACAATATCACCTGCGAATGCGGTTTGGATCTCAGTCCTTTTATCTGCATGCATTTGAAATATTTTATTTACCCGCTCTCGCTTTTTTTTCAAAGAATTATATATTGTTTGTCCTGATTCAAGTTTTCCAGAATAAATTCTTATATATGTTACGCTTCCAACAAACGGATCTGTTGCTATCTTAAATGCAATTGCACTAAATAAATCAGTATCACTAGGTTTTCTAGCTTCAAGCTTATCTTTATCTTTAATCGAATGCCCTGAAACTTCACCTCTATCTAAAGGCGAGGGCAAATAATCAACAATTGAATCCAGTAACGGTTGCACACCTTTATTTTTAAAGGCCGAGCCACAAAGAACTGGGATAAATCCCTTTTGAGTTGATGTCCTAATTGAGACTCTTAAATCTTCTGATGATATCTCTTCACCATTTAAGAACTTGTCTGCAACAGTATCGTCAAAATCAGAAAGGACTTCAATTAATTCATCTCTATACATTTTGGCTTCTTCTACTAGCGATGAATCAATTTCCTTAACCTCTACCTTTGAGCCAAGTGACTCTGAAGGAAAAGTAACTGATTTCATCTCAACTAGATCAATAATACCGACAAAATTTTCTTCTGAGCCAATCGGTCTTTGAATAGCAGCGGCTTTTTTAGCTAATTTTTCTTTGATTTCTGATACGCAATTATCAAAATCCGCACCCATTCGATCCATTTTATTGACGAATGCAACTCTTGGGACGTTATATTTATCTGCCTGAGCCCACACAGTTTCCGACTGTGGCTCTACACCGGAAACTGCATCAAAAACGCCAACTGCACCATCTAGCACCCTTAAAGATCTTTCAACTTCAATGGTAAAATCCACATGGCCTGGCGTGTCTATGATGTTGATAATTTTATTCTTCCAATGACATGTCGTAGCTGCAGAGGTAATGGTGATCCCTCGCTCCTGCTCCTGAATCATCCAATCCATGGTTGCAGTTCCATCATGAACTTCACCTATTTTGTGGTTTTTACCCGTGTAGTATAGAATTCTTTCTGTAGTTGTTGTTTTACCGGCATCAATGTGAGCCATGATGCCGATATTACGAATTTTATCTAGATTATTACTCATGAGGAAGTTCTAGAAAATCGAACTACCACTTAAGATGTGCAAAAGCTTTATTTGCTTCAGCCATTTTATAAACATCTTCACGCTTTTTAACTGACCCGCCTCTATTTTGAGACGCATCTATTATTTCATCTGCAAGTTTATGGATCATTGTTTTTCCACTTCTTTCAGAAGCATAATCTCTCAACCAGCGCAAAGCAAGAGATTGCCTTCTAGCTGGACGCACCTCAACAGGAATTTGATAAGTAGCCCCACCAATTCTTCTTGATTTTACCTCTACAGCCGGCTTCACGTTTGAAAGCGCTTTTTTAAATACTTTCAATGGCTCTTCACCTGTTTTTTCTTGAACGACATCCAAAGCGCCATAAAAAATTTTTTCTGCTATAGATTTTTTTCCACCGATCATTAGTGTGTTTACAAATTTTGAAACAACAACATCTTGAAATTTTGGATCTGGCAATACTTCTCTAATCTCTGCTTTATGCTTTCTACTCATAATAATTCTCCTAATTCACCCCTTTATTTGGGATTACTCTCTAAAGGACAATTTAACATCCTAAAGATTTATTAATTAAACACTAAACTATTTTTTTGGTCTCTTGGCACCGTATTTTGATCGGCCCTGTCTTCTTTTATCAACACCAGTTGCATCCAAAGCACCCCTAATAGTATGGTAACGAACCCCTGGAAGGTCTTTTACTCTTCCCCCGCGGATCAACACGATACTATGTTCCTGTAGGTTATGTCCCTCTCCCCCGATATAAGAAATTACTTCAAAACCAGAAGTCAACTTAACCTTACAAACTTTTCTCATCGCTGAGTTTGGTTTCTTTGGAGTCGTGGTATAAACACGAGTACAAACGCCTCGTCTTTGTGGGCATGACTTTAAAGCCGGTGACTTTGTTTTGCTATACTTGTCTTCGCGACCTTTTCTAATTAATTGATTAATTGTAGGCATTTTATTTGTACTCCTTAACTTTATACAACTTCTACAAACTAGCTAGTTTCTATAACAAAAGAAACTAGCTAATACAAGTTTTTTTTAAAATGATAATGTTGCTGCTTTAACTAACTCATCTTCAACCGCGACAGCTTCAAAGTTTCTATAGCGCGGAATACCAGATCCTGCAGGTATCAAGCGTCCCATAATAACGTTTTCTTTTAATCCTCTTAGCTCGTCACTTTTTCCTTCAAGAGCTGCCTGAGTTAATACCTTGGTAGTCTCCTGGAAAGATGCTGCTGAAATAAAAGAATCTGTTGTCAAAGAAGCTTTTGTAATACCTAGAAGTAAAGGTGCCGCCTCAGCTGGTTGCTCACCTGCTGCAATTAACTTTTCGTTAATTTCTGCTAGCTCGCCTCGTGTGATTGAATCTCCACTAACCAAATGTGAATCTCCTGGCCCAGCGATCTCTACCTTTTTTAGCATTTGGCTTACAATTACTTCAATATGCTTGTCATCGATTTTAACACCTTGCAGGCGGTATACTTCTTGAATTTCATCAACGATATATCTAGCAAGAGCTTTAACGCCAAGAACTCTTAGGATATCATGAGGATTTGATGGCCCATCCATAATTGGCTCACCAGCTCTGATATAGTCACCTTCGTTAACAACTACATATCGCCCTTTCGGTACAACATAAGTCATTGGTTCAGATCCATCTTCTGGTCTAATAATAATTCTTCTATTTCCTCTTAGTTCAGAACCAAATTCAATTGTTCCAGAAATATCTGCAATCTGAGCAGCGTTTGTTGGCTTTCTTGCTTCAAATAATTCAGCAACTCGAGGTAGACCCCCTGTAATATCTTTTGTCTTAGTCGTTTCTCTTTGTACCTTTGAAAGAGGAGAACCAACATCAACCTTATCCCCATCATTTACAATAATGTTAGCCCCAACTTGTAGTCTATAGCTAGCGTATCGCTTCGTTCCTGGAACTAGGATTGGATTTCCATTGTCATCAACAATAACAATTCTAGGTTGTAGTGATGGGTTTTTAGATTCAGTAACAACTTTGTGAGCAAGACCTGTAACAGCATCCACTTGCTCATTTACTGTAGAACCAACAATTAAATCTTCATACTTAACTGTACCAGATACTTCAGTAAGAATAGGAATTGCGAATGGATCCCATTCTAAAATTCTATCACCAACAGAAACTTCTTGGCCATGCGTGAAGAAAATCCGAGAAGCATAAACCACCGGGTATCGTTCTTTTTCAACTCCCCTAGCATCTTTTACAATTGCTTCCCCGTTTTTATTCATAACAATATTTTCACCTTGAGCGTTTGTTACATAAACAACGTTTTCTAAGTGTAAAATCCCGGCTGTTCTAACTTCTGTTTTATTTACTTGAGCACCTGCTGTTGCAGTTCCACCTACGTGGAAGGTTCTCATTGTAAGCTGAGTTCCTGGCTCACCAATAGACTGAGCAGCAATTACTCCAACAGTTTCACCAATTGATACTAACTTACCTCTTGCAAGGTCACGTCCAAAACAGTGTGCACAGAAACCATGTCTTTCTTTGCAAGTTAGAACTGATCTAACTTTAATTTGATCGACTTCGTTATCTTTTAAAGTTTTTAAATCTTTTTCAGTTAATAAGTGGTTTCTTGGATATAATTCATCACCACTTGCACCTAGAATAGCTTGAGCAGTTACTCTTCCCATTGCTCTTTCAGCAACGTGTTCAACAACTTCACCCGCCTCAATTCTTGATGTTAAAGTGATTCCATCTGTAGCACCACAATCTGTTGTTCTGATGATACCATCTTGAGCAACGTCAACTAATCTTCTCGTTAAGTAACCTGAGTTAGCTGTTTTTAAAGCAGTATCGGCTAGACCCTTACGAGCACCGTGTGTTGATGTAAAGTACTCTAGTACAGATAGACCTTCACGGAAGTTAGATGTAATTGGAGTTTCAATAATCTCGCCTGATGGTTTCGCCATAAGACCTCTCATCCCTCCAAGCTGTCTGATCTGCTGAGTAGAACCTCTGGCTCCAGAGTCTGCCATCATGAATAGAGAGTTAAAAGATGGAGCATTTGTTTCATCTTTCTTATCTTCTGATGTAAATTTTTGAGTTGAAATTCTTTCGATAACAACTTTAGTTAATTTTTCGTTAGTTTGAGCCCAAACGTCTACGATTTTGTTATAGCGTTCACCATCAGTAATCGATCCTTCATTGTACTCTTCAGTTATTTTTGCAACTTCTTTATGTGCTTCACCAAGGATTGATGCTTTTTCAGCAGGAATAGTCATATCATGAACGTTGATTGAGATACCCGCCTTTGTAGCGTACTCATATCCAAGTCTCATGATAGCATCAGCTAGCATAACTGTATCTTTTTCAGTACCAACTCTATATGCATGGTCAATTAACTTAACCAATGCTTTCTTACCTAAAACCTGGTTTACATCCGAATACTTTAAGCACTTTGGAACTGCATCGTATACGAAAGTTCGACCTACCGTTGTCTCAATCATTTTTCCGTCAATACGTACTTTAATTGGAGATTGCAAGTGTAAGTTACCTGAGTGGTAAGCAAATTGTGCTTCTTCTTTCGAAGCGAATACTTTGTTGTATCCACGAGCGAAAGGTCTAATTCTTGTCATATAGTAAAGACCAAGAACGATATCTTGAGAAGGAACGATGATTGGCGTTCCGTCTTTTGGAGAAAGAATATTGTTTGTAGACATTGCTAGAATTCTACATTCAATTTGTGCTTCAATTGAAAGTGGAACGTGAACAGCCATCTGGTCACCGTCAAAGTCTGCGTTGAAAGCTGTACATACTAGTGGGTGCAACTGAATAGCCTTACCTTCAATTAGAATTGGCTCAAAACCTTGGATACCAAGTCTATGCAGAGTTGGTGCACGGTTTAGTAGAACTGGATGCTCTTGGACCACTTCTTCTAAGATATCCCAAACTTCTTGCTTTTGTTGATCAACCATCTTCTTTGCAACTTTAATAGTTGTACAGTGACCTTTTTCAATTAGTTTGTTGTAAATGAATGGCTTAAAAAGTTCCAATGCCATTAATTTCGGAAGACCACATTGATGCAATCTTAGATTTGGGCCTACTACGATTACAGAACGTCCAGAGTAGTCAACACGCTTACCAAGTAAGTTCTGACGGAAACGTCCTTGCTTACCTTTTAGCATGTCTGACAGAGATCTAAGCGGACGCTTATTTGCTCCAGTAAATACTTTTCCACGGCGGCCATTATCAAATAGAGCATCTACTGCTTCTTGCAACATTCTCTTTTCGTTTCTGATAATAATTTCTGGTGCGTTTAATTCTTTTAATCTTCTTAAACGATTATTTCTATTAATTACTCTTCTATAAAGATCGTTAAGGTCTGATGTTGCAAAACGTCCAGCTTCAAGCGGAACCAATGGTCTCAGATCAGGAGGCAATACAGGGATTACATCCATCATGAACCATTCAGGTTTGTTTTCTGATCGTAAAATTGATTCAACTACTTTAAGTCTTTTAATAACTTTTGCTTTTGCCATTTCTGTATTGGCCGAAGCAAGCGCTCTTCTTAACTCTTTGTTGATAATATCAAGATCTAATTTTCTAAGAAGTTCTTTAATTGTTTGTCCACCCATTCCCGCTTCAAACTCAACACCTTGTTCTTTTAATTCTTGGTATTGTTGTTCTGTAATAACTCTTCCTACTTCAAGTCCGCCTTCAGAATTATCAGTAGAAGAAGCAGTTACAACATAAGCTTCATAGTAGAGCACTCTTTCAAGCTCTTTAAGTGTTAAATCAAGAAGTGCGCCTAATCTTGATGGAAGAGATCTTAAAAACCAAATATGGGCAACAGGTGCAGCTAATTCAATGTGGCCACATCTTTCTCTTCTAACTTTTGATAGAGTTACTTCAACTCCACACTTTTCACACACAACACCACGGTGTTTCATTCTCTTGTATTTACCACAAATGCATTCATAGTCTTTGATCGGGCCAAAGATTTTTGCACAAAACAACCCGTCTCTTTCTGGTTTAAATGTTCTATAGTTAATTGTCTCTGGCTTTTTAACCTCACCAAAAGACCACTCTCGAATTGTATCAGGAGATGCCATTCGTATTGAAACAGCTTCAACACTTACTGGATCTTTAGGTTTATCAAAAAAGTTTAACAAGTCTTTCATTTTTATTTCCTTGTGTTTTATAACTTAATTAAAAGATTCTTCTTCTGTGCTTTCGTCAAGCTTAATGTCTAAACATAGGGCCTGAAGCTCTCTGATTAATACATTAAATGATTCTGGCAATCCTGGCTCTAGCACTTGCTCGCCTTTAACTATTGACTCATACATTCTCGTTCTACCAATCACGTCATCAGACTTAACTGTTAAGAATTCTTGTAATGTATAAGCAGCACCATAAGCTTCAAGGGCCCACACTTCCATTTCTCCTAATCTTTGTCCCCCAAACTGAGCCTTACCACCTAATGGTTGCTGAGTTACAAGAGAATATGGACCAGTAGAACGTGCGTGAATTTTCTCATCTACTAAGTGGTGAAGTTTTAGCATGTACATTGCTCCAACTGTTACGTCTTCCGCAAATACATCTCCAGTCTTTCCGTCAAATAGAGTTGTCTTACCTGACTTATCTAAATCACCAAGCTCTAGCATTTCACGAATGTCGTCTTCAGACGCACCATCAAATACGCTTGTAGAAAAACGAACACCTGTCGCTAATTGCTCAGCAACTTCAACTACTCTTTGGTCTGTTGCCTTTTTTAGCCATTCTTTTACTTCATCTGTTTTATAGATCTTATAAATAAAATCTTTTAGGTCATGGATTTTTGCTTTTTCTTCCATCATTGTTTTGATTTTTTCAGCAAGTCCACGTCCAGCCCATCCAAGATGAAGCTCAAGTAACTGACCAATGTTCATACGTGAAGGAACCCCGAGTGGATTCAATACGATTTCAACAGGCGTTCCATCAGCTAAAAATGGCATATCTTCTGCTGGAACAACATTGGAAATTACACCTTTGTTTCCATGTCTTCCTGCCATCTTATCACCTGGCTGCAGCTTTCTTTTAATTGCTACATAAACCATTACCTTTTTAATAACTCCAGGAGGTAACTCGTCACCTTTGTGCAACTTTGCAATTTCTTCGTTTGCTTTTTGACGAACGCGAGTAATTCTGTTTCTTACATCAGCAAAATACTCAGAAAGTTTCTCTTCAAGAGCGGCTTCTAGTGGTAGATATCCAATCAATTCAAACGGAATTGTTGAAAGCAGCTCTCCTGAAATTGTGATGCCTTTTCCAATTAGTTCTGTTGTTCCATCTTCTGAAATTAACTTATCTGTTGTCTTTGCACCTTTGAACATTTCTGCAATTTTTTGAATTGCTGAAGTTTGAATTGCCTTAACTTCAATTCTTTCATCTCGTCTTACAAGAGTAGTCTCATGATCAATAATTTCTTTTGATCGTGGATCTAATTCAACACCTTCTCTCGTGTAAACCTTTGCATCAATAACAGTTCCGCGCACCGACGAAGGTACTCTCAGAGAAGTATCTTTAACATCTCCAGCTTTATCACCGAAAATTGCTTTTAATAATTTTTCCTCTGGAGAAAGTTGGGACTCTCCCTTTGGAGTGATTTTTCCAACCAAGATATCACCAGGCTTAATTATTGCTCCTACGCGAATAATCCCAGCTTCATCTAAATCTTTTAAAGCTTCTTCCGAAACGTTTGGAATATCTCGTGTTATTTCTTCTTTGCCTAGCTTCGTATCTCGAGCTTCAATTTCAAAACTCTCAATATGAATTGAAGTGAAGACATCTTTTGCAAGAATATGCTCATTAATTAAAATTGAGTCTTCATAGTTGTATCCTCCCCATGGCATAAATGCCACAAGGACGTTTTGCCCAAGGGCCAAGTCACCTAAGTGAGTAGCTGGTCCATCAGCGATTACCATTCCCTTCGTAACCAAGTCACCCTCTTTTACAAGTGCTTTTTGGTTGTTACAAGTATTCTGGTTAGTTCTCTGATATTTTGTAAGCTTATAAACATCAACTCCAGATTCACCTTCAGAGAAATTATCTCTTTGAATTACAATTCTATTTGAGTCGACAAAAATTACTCTTCCTGCATCTTTTGCATAAACAATTGCACCAGAATCTCGGGCAATAATTTGCTCTACACCTGTTCCCACAATTGGAGCATCTGTCCTTACAACCGGAACAGCCTGTCTCATCATGTTTGATCCCATAAGTGCACGGTTTGCATCATCATGCTCAAGAAATGGAATTAAAGATGTTGCAATCGAAATCATTTGAGTTGGCGAAACGTCCATTAGATGAACTTCATTAGCATGCACAAGAGTAAACTCTCCAGATGCTCGAGCTGCAATTTGATCACCAATTAATTTACCATTTCCAATATATTTCGGGTCAACCTGTGCAATTACTTTTCCTTCTTCTTCAAAAGCTGAAAAGTATTTTGGTGCAGAAATTGATCGATCATCATTGATTACCTGATATGGAGTTTCGATGAACCCATACTCAGACACTCTCGCATACGTTGCTAGGGAAGTAATTAAACCAATATTTGGTCCTTCTGGTGTTTCAACCGGACACATACGACCATAGTGAGTAGCGTGAACATCTCGAACCTCAAAACCAGCTCTCTCTCTCGTTAATCCACCTGGCCCCAAAGCTGAAAGACGTCTTTTGTGTGTAACTTCAGAAAGAGGATTTGTTTGATCCATAAATTGCGATAATTGAGATGAACCAAAAAATTCCTTTACAGCTGCCGCAACAGGTTTTTGATTAACAAGATCGTATGGCATCATTGTTTCAATTTCTTGGATAGCCATTCTTTCTTTTACGGCTCTTTCCATTCTTACTAGACCAACTCTGAATTGATTTTCTAGCAATTCACCAACTGCCCTAACTCGACGATTACCTAAATGGTCTATATCGTCTACTTTTCCTTTTCCATTGTTTAATTCAACTAGATACTGCACAGTTGTTAGAATATCTCTATTTGTCAGCACCGTTTCTTCAACTGGAATATCCATTCCAAATTTATAATTGATCTTCATTCTTCCAACTTTTGAAAGATCATATTTATCTTTGTTAAAAAATAAATTTTCAAAAAGTTGTGCGGCGGCTTCAACCGAAGGAGGCTCTCCTGGTCTTAGCCTTTCAAAAATTTTAATTAGTGCATCTTCTCTTGACTCTGTTTTGTCCAAAAGAAGCGTGTTTCTAATTTGATCTCCAAAATTGATCATATCAATATAAAGAACTTGAATTGATTTAATACCAGAGTTAATCAGATCGTGAAGTTTTGACTCTGTTAAAGCCTCATTTGCAAGGCAAAGAACTTCTCCAGTTTTTTCATTAAAAATATCTTCAGCAATAATTTTACCAACGACCTCATCTAGCTCAGCTGAAAGTGTACTAATTCCAGACTCTTCCATCTTTTTGATTGATGCCTTTGTGTATTTTTTTCCTTTCTTAACTATTACTTTTCCTGTTTTAGGCTCAAGGATATCGTTATTCGCTCTCGTTCCAATCATTAAATTGAAATCAAGCTTTCTTTCAAAAGCTCCATCCTTTCCTAATAAAATAGTTTCCATTTTGTAGAACTCTTTTAAGAGGTCAGAAGTTGAATACCCCATTGCTTTTAAAACAACCGTTGCATGTAACTTACGCTTTCTATCAATTCTAGCGAAAAGAATATTTTTATGGTCAAATTCAAAATCTAACCACGATCCTCTGTGAGGGATAATTCTAGCAGAATATAAAAGCTTACCTGAAGAATGTTTTTTTCCATTGTCGTGTTCAAAAATAATCCCCGGTGATCTATGTAATTGAGATACAATTACTCTCTCGGTACCGTTATATACAAACGAGCCCGTTTCGGCCATCAATGGAATGTTTCCAAGATAAACTTCTTGCTCTTTTACTGATGATACAGTTCTCTGTTCATTTGAATCTTTATCAAGTGCCACATCGTAGAACACTAGACGAACAACTACTTTTAAAGGTGCTTCAAACGATAAGCCTCGCTGTCTACATTCCTTGACAGTATATTTTGGCTCTTCAAGTGAGTAACTCACAAACTCCAAAGAAACCGTTTTGTTAAAATCGTATATTGGGAAAACAGACTTAAAAACTGCCTGAAGGCCAGTGTCTGTTCTTTTATTTATTGGTACATCCTTTTGAAGAAAGTCCTCATATGAGTTAACTTGTAACTTCATTAGTGGCGGCGTATTTAAAACGACCGGCGTGTTTGAGAAATTTTTACGGAACCATTCGTTAGGTGAAAAAACCTGAGTCATCTCAGTCTCCCTGTATGAAGATATATAATATTTAATTTAAGATAAAATAAAACTAAACTACTAAAATACAAAAAGGCATGCAAGACATTATCTTGCATACCTAAAAAAATTCAATTAAACCTAAAAAGCTAAATTACTTAAGCTCAACTTTAGCTCCTGCAGCTTCAAGAACTTTCTTGATATTCTCTGCATCAGCCTTAGAAATTCCTTCTTTAACAGTTTTAGGTGCACCTTCAACAAGATCCTTTGCTTCTTTTAGCCCAAGACCAGTGATTGTTCTAATTTCTTTAATTACGTTAATTTTCTTATCCCCACCATCTGCAAGAACAACTGTAAATTCAGTTTGCTCTTCAGCGGCAGCAGCAGGACCAGCAGCTCCAGCAACTGCAACTGGTGCAGCAGAAACACCAAACTTAGTCTCTAATTCTTTTACCAAGTTCGCAAGATCCAATACTGTCATTTTAGAAATATGTTCAATCATTTGTTCATTTGTAATACTCATAATTTTCTCCCTATAAATAAAATAAAATAAATTAAATTAAGCTAATTCGCCTTTTTCTTTCTTTTCTTGTATCGCATACAACACTCGAGCAAAAGCCGAAGCAGGTGCCATAAATGTAGCAAGCAATGTTCCAAGCATTTGATCACGAGATGGTAAATCTGCAAGTTGCTGAGCTTGAGCTTTTGATAGTGGTTGACCATCCAAAACCCCTCCCTTCAAGCTTACTAGCTCTAATTCTTTACCTGCCTCTTTTAGACATTTTGCAACTGCTGCTGCATCATCAAATGCAAATGCAAGCGCGTGTGGACCGCTTAAGTTTGCAACCAACGATTCCGCTGCTGTTCCAGCTGCTGCCTTTTTGAAAAGTGTGTTTCGAGTTACAACCATTTTACCTTTTGCATCTCTTACAGCTTTTCTGATCTTAACCGCATCATTTGAACTGATGCCAATTAGATTTGTTAGAAAGATAGCTTTTGATTTTTCAATATCTACTTTAAGATTTTGAATAATCGCTTCTTTCTCCGATCTTTCAAGCATAATTCCTCCCTATATTTGGAGGGGGACTTCGGCAGGCTTTACTTGTACCTTCGGTACAACACCGGCTTTCTTCAACCCCTAATTAACCGTTCATCGCCTCAGTTGTATCAATCTTGATCCCTGGGCCCATTGTAGTACTAATTGTAAGTGATTTAATATAAGCACCTTTTGAACTCGCTGGTTTTGCTTTTACAATTGCAGAAACAGCCGTTGCATAGTTTTGCTTTAATTGCTCAACAGTAAAAGATGACTTTCCTATTGGAATATGAACGATACCATTTTTTTCAGTTCTATACTCAACCTTACCTGCTTTTTGCTCTTTTACAGCAGAAGCAATATCAGTTGTTACAGTTCCTAATTTTGGGTTCGGCATAAGTCCACGTGGACCAAGAAGACGAGCAATCTTACCAAGCTTACTCATCATGTCTGGGGAAGCGATAACTCGATCGAAATCTAGCCAGCCCCCTGCTATTTTATTGATTATATCTTCACCGCCAACAAAATCAGCTCCAGCAGATTCTGCTTCAGTTAATTTTGTCCCAGAGGTAATCGCAACAACTCGAACTGTTTTTCCTGTCCCAGCAGGAAGCGCTATCGCACCTCTAATCATTTGATCTGCATGACGTGGGTCAACCCCAAGTCTAAATGCCAAATCAACAGTCTCATCAAACTTTGCTGATTTTGTAGCCTTTGCAAGTGCAATTGCCTCGTCACCTGTATAAAGCTTTAGGCGGTCGATTTTTTTTGTTGCTTCTAGGTATCTTTTAGATGCCTTTTTCATTTTTTAATCCTTTGCGGTTCATTCGATTTGTAAATCTCCCGCTTATTATTATTTATAGAACTAGTAGTCTAATTTTAGACCCATTGATCTTATTGAACCTTCAATTGTTCTCATTCCTGCTTCTTTTGTTCCTGCAGTAAGGTCAACCTTTTTTGCTTCAACAATTTCCTCAACTACTTTTTTAGGAACTTTCTTTGACATAACTTCTGTTCCTGGCTTTTGAGCTCCTCTTTCAAGCTTTAATTTATCCTTTAACAGATATGTTGCTGGAGGAGTTTTTGTAACAAACGTAAAAGATCTATCTGAATAGACTGTAATAATAGTTGGAAGAACTACACCGGCCTGCTGCTGAGTTTTCGCGTTAAATGCCTTACAGAACTCCATTATATTAACACCTTTTTGACCGAGTGCTGGTCCAATTGGCGGTGATGGATTTGCTTTCCCACCAGCAATTTGTAATTTTATAAATCCAGTTACTTTCTTTGCCATATCTCTCTCCTAAATTCCTACATTACAACTTTTTCAACTTGAGAAAAATCCAACTCAACAGGTGTTGGACGTCCAAATATTGATACGTTTACTTTTACTTTACCCTTATCACTTACAGCTTCAATGGTCCCAACGAAGTTTGCAAATGGCCCCTCAATAACTTTTACCGATTCACCTTCAGCAAAATTAACTGAAGATCGAGGCTTCTTAAATCCATCTTCCATTTGAGATGTCATATAAGCAGCTTCTTCGTTTGTAATCGGCGCTGGTTTATCTGGAGTACCTCCAATAAAGCCAGTAATCTTATCCGTGCTTCTCACAAGGTGCCACGTTCTATCATTCATAATCATCTTTATCAAGACGTAGCCTGGAAAAAATTTCTTTTTAATTGTCTTCTTTTTCCCATTGGCCGTTGTTACGACAGATTCTTCTGGTACCATTATGTTAGAGAAAAACTCAGTCATCTTATAATTAACAATATTCTCCTTAAGAGACTTCATTACTTTGTTTTCTTGACCGGTCTGAGCCTTGGCAATATACCATTTAAATTCTGGAGTATCGCCACTTGCTAATTGTATTTCTTCGCTATTGATATTTTTTGCATCTGACATATTAATTTAACCTTATCTTAATAAAGATACTTTAGAATGTTTTTAAAAATAAAATCAACACTTACAAAAACGCCAGCAAGAATAACAAGTGCTATTGCCAAGCCTACTGTAATTTTTAAAGTTGCATCTTTTGATGGCCAAACAACCTTTACCAATTCATCGTAGACCTCAGCTAAGTAGCTTGCAGTTTTTTCATTTTTTAAAATATATATAAACAATGCAAAACCTAAGACAACTCCTGCTCCTTGAGCTAGGTAATGTATACTTGAAACTTTTGCTTCTAGATCAAACCATAGAGCAAGTTGATCAATAAATTTTTTAAATAAAAAACCAGTAACAACTGAGAACAATGCAACAAGGGCATTAATCCACTTTCCAGAATCTTCACTTTTGATTATTGACATATTTACCTTTCCAATGAATGCAGAAATAAAATATATGCAAGAAAAAAACCAGATTGTCTATTCAAAACTGAAAAAAATCGATGATGCATGGCGGGTGCAGTAGGAGTCGAACCTACAACCTAGTGATTTGGAATCACTCGCTCTAACCATTGGAGCTATACACCCAAAATGAGCAAAAAAAGGGGCCGGATAAAACCGACCCCTCATTTATTAAAAATCAAAAAACTAGTCTAAGATATTAGCAACAGTTCCAGCACCAATTGTTCTACCACCTTCACGGATAGCAAAACGAAGTCCTTTTTCCATTGCAACTTTAGCAATTAGTTCAACGTTAAACTTAGTGTTGTCACCTGGCATAACCATTTCAACACCAGGGTTAAGTTCAATTGAACCTGTAACGTCTGTAGTTCTGAAGTAGAACTGAGGACGGTATCCTTTAAAGATTGGAGTATGTCTTCCACCTTCTTCTTTTGTAAGGATATATACTTCAGCTTCAAATTTAGCATGGGGCTTTACTGACCCTGGCTTAATTAAACACTGACCTCTTTCAATATCTTCTCTTTTAGTACCACGTAGTAATAGACCAACGTTATCACCCGCTTGACCTTGGTCAAGAAGTTTTCTAAACATTTCAACACCTGTAACAGTTGTCTTTTGAGCATCGCGAATACCAACGATTTCGATTTCGTCGTTAATTCTAATGATACCTCTTTCAACTCTTCCTGTAACAACAGTTCCACGTCCAGAGATTGAGAAAACGTCTTCAACTGGCATTAAGAAATCTTTATCAATATCTCTTACTGGAGTTGGGATGTATGAATCAACTGCATCCATAAGCTCCATAATTTTTGTTTCGCCAATTTCTGGATTTCTACCTTCAACTGCAGCAAGAGCTGAACCAGCTACGAAAGGAATTGAATCACCTGGGAAATTATAAGAAGATAATAAATCTCTTAGTTCCATTTCAACTAACTGAAGTAATTCAGCGTCGTCTACCATGTCTACTTTATTTAAAAATACGACTAGGGCCGGAACACCAACCTGACGAGCAAGAAGGATATGCTCTCTCGTTTGAGGCATTGGTCCGTCTGCTGCTGAACATACTAGAATACCGCCATCCATTTGAGCAGCACCAGTAATCATGTTTTTTACATAGTCAGCGTGACCTGGACAATCTACGTGAGCGTAGTGTCTGTTTGCTGTTTCATATTCAACGTGTGCAGTGTTGATAGTGATCCCTCTAGCTTTTTCTTCTGGAGCAGAGTCAATATCAGCATATGACTTAGCTGTTCCACCAAACTTTTTTGCCATAGTCATAGTGATAGCAGCTGTTAAAGTTGTCTTACCATGGTCAACGTGACCAATTGTTCCGATGTTTACGTGCGGTTTGTTACGCTCAAATTTTTCCTTAGCCATGGGGCATTCTCCTTCTTTCGTTAAACAAGAAAAAAATTATCTAATTGGGATTATCTTGTCTTTTAAATTAAGTCAACAGTATGCCTTCGATTTTTTTTGCTGACAAGGGGAAAAATGGAGCTCCCGATGGGAATTGAACCCATGACCTCTCCCTTACCAAGGGAGTGCTCTACCACTGAGCCACGAGAGCATAATAAAATTAAGTTAATTGATCGAAGTGATTGTGTAAAGAATGGAGCGGGCTACAAGGTTCGAACTTGCGACATCCACCTTGGAAGGGTGGCGCTCTACCAACTGAGCTAAGCCCGCACGAAAAAGCATTAGAAATGGTGGAGAGAGAAGGATTCGAACC
Source organism: uncultured Bacteriovorax sp. (assembly GCA_964583925.1). Lineage (GTDB taxonomy): Bacteria > Bdellovibrionota > Bacteriovoracia > Bacteriovoracales > Bacteriovoracaceae > Bacteriovorax. Next base: position 62,069 of record CAZOXW010000007.1, on the reverse strand, counting down.
TTCGAAGGTATAAACCGACAGATTTACAGTCTGTTGCCTTTGGCCGCTCGGCAATCTCTCCCTAACATTCAGTCCTAGATCTGGAGCTGACTATAGGAATCGAACCTACGACCGTCGGTTTACAAAACCGATGCTCTACCAACTGAGCTAAGTCAGCCTACAATCTAAGCTTTAATGCTGGAGCTAATTTATAATCTGAACTTTTTTTAAAGGCAATAAAATTCTTAAAATTTTTGAGAAAAACATTAGCATGTATGCGTTATTTCTGGTTTCCAAAAATTTTTTCCATTGCGACTGCGGCAGCAACAGATACGTTCAAAGATTTAATATTACCCTGTGCCTGTAGCGCTATTGTCTGCGGGACTATCCTGCTTACAGCATGAGACATTCCTTCATCTTCAGCTCCTAAAATCAAACAAGTTGAACTTTCAGGATATATCTTTATTGAATTTTCTGAAGCATGCTCTGATAAACCAATTACATTTACTTTCATTTCAACTAATTTCGTAATTGTTTTAGTTAATGATGAACATCGTACAATTTTCACATATTCAAGTGCACCAGAAGCGATTCTTGCAAAGTTCGGCCCTGTACCAAAATTTCCTTTCATCGAAATTAAAATGCAATCAACTCCATAAAAGGAAGCTGTACGCATAATCGCTGCTGCATTGTGAACATCTGTAACTTGATCTAGCGCCAAAATATTCACCGGCCTTCCCTTGAGTAACAAATCGTAAAGCCAGGTTGGATCTTCTTGTTCCACCGGACTGCAAACTAGAAAAATACCAGATGGAACGCGTGAAAATTCAAAACCTAGCTCTTGGTACCATTTTTTTGCGTACTCTTGAACTTTATGTGAGTCGAGAACTTGAATTTTATCAGTCGGTATCTTATCAATGCGAATTTGCCGTTTTTTTAACTCATCAAATCCTTCTTTTGTTCCAATTAATTCCACAATTGTACGCGCAGGATTTTTTAATGCTTCTGCGATGCTGTGTATCCCAATGACTAAATCCTGCTCCATATTTCCTACTTTAGTAACTCTTTTAAAGTTAAAATTAATTGATCTTTTTTTACTTTTGAAACGATGCCTGTTTTTCTGTCGACAATTTCTAATTCTCCAGAGGCTGAATAATCTCTTTCACCAAGAACAACTCTAAATGGGAGACCAAGTAAATCTGAATCTTTAAATTTTACTCCAGGCCCTACATTTCTATCATCATAAACTACTTCATAGCCTTCATTTATAAGTTCTTCATAAATTGAATTTGCTTCATTTTCATATTGTTCAGTTTTGACGATTGTTGCGAAATAGATTTGATAAGGGGCAATTGCCTTCGGCCAAACAATTCCATTGGCGTCGTGATTTTGTTCAATCGCAGCAGCAACGACACGAGTTACTCCAATGCCATAACAGCCCATAAGTGGAGTTGAAAGTTTTCCATTTTGATCTAAAATTCCAACTTTCATGTCTTTGGTATATTTATCACCAAGTTGGAAAACATGGCCAACTTCAATTCCTCTTTTTTCAACAACGGTATATCTTCCATCTAAAGTTAAATCACCAGATCTCGAAATTCTTAAATCGGCCAAAGTGATATCTTTCATATCTCGTTTTAAATTAAAACCTTTTAAGTGAAAGTCTTTTTTGTTTGCACCAATTACATAATAAGCATTTTCATTGATTGATTTATCGAAGACAATTTTTAAATTTGTTACACCGATTGGTCCAATAAAACCTTTTTGTAATCCTAATTTTTGAATTTCTTCATCTGTTGCAGCAACTAAATGATCTGCTTTAAAGTGAGCTTGAAGTTTAATTTCATTTAGTGAATCATCGCCTAGTAATAGGGCCATTGCAAAAAATTCGTTTTGACCTTGAATCACTTTGTAAACTAAAGATTTTAAACTGTGATATTGAGGACAATTTAAAAAGGTACATACATCTTCAATCGTAAATTTTTTCAATGTCTCAACTTCTGTTAATGTTTTTTCATTTAAATCGAAATCTAATTTGGCCCTTATCGTTTGTGCTTTTTCATTATTGGCAGCATATCCGGCTTCTTTAGAATAAATTATTAAGTCTTCACCGGAATCGGCCACGACTTGAAACTCATGAGTTTTTGAATCAGAAGTTGCCATTGCTCCACCATCAGCTTCTACAGGAATGAATTCCAGGCCCAAGCGTGTAAAGATCGCTGTATAAGCATCATACATATCTTGATAGCCTCGATCTAAGCATGCTTTATCCATATGAAAAGAATATGCATCTTTCATCGTAAATTCACGGCCTCTCATCAATCCAAAGCGCGGACGAATTTCATCTCTAAATTTTGTATTAATTTGATACAAATTTACTGGTAATTGCTTGTATGATTTTATTGTTTTTCGAAAAATATCTGTTACTGCTTCTTCGTTAGTTGGAGAGATACAAAGATCAGAATCTTTTTTATCTTTAAAACGAAGCATTAGGCCGCCCATTTTGTCCCAGCGACCAGTTTCTTGCCATAATTCGCCTGGAGTTACGACAGACATTGTAATTTCAAAACAACCTTTCTTATTAAGTTCTTCACGAACAATATTTTCAACTTTTCGAATTGATCTAAGTCCCATTGGTAAATAATTATAAAGACCTGCTCCAGATTTATGAATTAAACCTGCACGAACCATTAATTGATGAGACGCAATTTCTGCATCATTAGGAACTTCTTTATATGTCTGCCAAAATCCTTTGGATAATCTCATAATTTGCCTCTATTTATTAAATTTTATCGGATACTACTATAAGTTTCTTATTAATGAAATGCGGGGGCCAAGGCCTGGGGGAGAGCAAATGCTTCAATTGTTTCACGCTCTAAGGATGCTGCGGAGACAATTTCAAATGCAGACGGAGTCTCAAGAAGTTTTCTACAAAGTAAATTATGTAAATTATGTCCTGACTTATACGTTGTTATTTTCCCAGCGATTTCAAAACCTAACAATGAAATGTCACCAACAGTGTCTAGAATTTTATGACGTACGAATTCGTCAGCAAACCTTAAGCCTTCAGGGTTAACAACTTTAAAATCGTCTAAGACAATTGCATTATCAAGAGAGCCTCCTTTAATTAGGCCTTTTCGCTTTAATGCATCTACGTCACGGAGAAGTCCAAATGTTCGCGCTCGTCCAATTTCATTAATATAATTTTCACAGGTAAATTCAAATGTTTTTCGTTGCATTTTTATTGTGGGATGAGCAAAGACAATTGTGGAATCGATAATCAGTTTTGATGCTGGCTCTATTTCGGCCCACTTATCATCTACTTCCACTCTAACTTTTTCCATTACCACGAGAAATTTTTTTGATCTATTTAACGAAACAATTCCTGTTTCTTTTAAGATAAATACAAACGATGCTCCTGATCCATCCATAATTGGAACTTCTGGGCCATCTATTTCACATAAAATATTGTTAATCCCAAAACCATAAAGAACAGACAGCAAGTGCTCAACAGTATGTACGGCATTTAAACCAGAGCCAATTGTTGTATTATTTTCAGTGGCACCAACCGTTTTAGCATTTGCCTCTAAAATTTCAGCATTCGGAATGTCTATTCTTTTAAATTTAATTCCAAAATCAGCAGCCGCGGGATGCAGAGTTAACGTAACCTTCTTGCCGGAGTGTATTCCGATACCTGTTACTGAAACTTTTTTTGCAATCGTTCTTTGGTTTAACATTTTTTCCCATTTTTCATGCCTAGCCTGAAATTCTAAATTCCAATGACTTAAATGGCAAGCCATGATTTATTATAAATCGATTCCTTAGTAGGACATAACAAATCCTATTTTTCCCCATCGAATTACTCAATTATTTCACTTCTATTTATCAATTCGACATAAGTATGAGAATATTTCACTAACAGATATGTAAATATTTCGCGCTTTATTTAAAAGGAATTCAATGGAAACACTGTGGTTTAAAGAGTTATCTCTCGAAAAAATAAATCAGTTAAATAAAGATACGCTTGTATCCCATCTCGACATACAAATTACTCACTTTGATGAATCGTCTCTCTCTGGAACAATGCCCGTAGATGATCGTACTGTACAGCCTTTTAGACTCCTTCATGGTGGGGCAAGTTGCGTTTTATCCGAGACGCTCGGTAGTATAGCCGCGAATTTAACCTTAGATAATTCCACCCATCGGGCCGTAGGTCAGCATATCGAAGCGACTCATCTTCGACCGGTTTCAAGTGGAAAAGTTACAGGAAAAGCACAGATTGTTCACAAGGGTAAAACCTCACAATTATGGCGAATTGAAATCTACAATGAAGACAATAAGCTGGTTTGTGATTCAAAAATATTAATGGCAATTATAAAAACTAGCTAATTAAGTCCGCGGCATCGGTCTTATTATTTTCAAAGTAAATAATATCGACCATTATACAAGTTGATAGCATCAATACTTTTAAGTCTTCATTAGTCGAAATATTGCCCCACCAACTCCAGTGGATTTTTCAGCGGCATAAGCTATTTGATTTTTAGATTCATCGAGCACTCGATATTTATTTCGAGTTTCAAAACCTAACAATTCCCATTTCTCATGAACTTGCTCTATATGGATGGTGTTTGAATCTTTAATCAAATTTCTCATGATAAATTGCCGTTTTTAAGATGCTCTTTTCCTTTTTCTGAAATTTCTCGGCCACGCGGAGTTCTAAGTAAAAAACCTTCTTTTAGTAGGTACGGCTCATACACATCTTCAATTGTCATTCGATCTTCAGAGAGAGTTGCACAAAGAGTTTCAATTCCCACTGGGCCACCTTTATAATAATCCTCAATCACTTGAAGAATTTTTCTATCCATTCGATCAAGTCCAAAATGGTCAATCTCCATTAATGACAGGGATTTTTCAACTGAGTTTTTTGATATTGTTGTTTCTCCTTTTACTAAGGAGAAATCGCGGACTCGCCTTAAGATTCTATTGGCTATTCGTGGTGTGCCACGAGCACATGCGGCTATAAGTTTTAGCGCATTTGTTTCCAATTCTAAATTTAATTTATGTGAATTATTTTCTACAATTTTTGCAAGCTCGTCGTGTTGATAGAAATCAAAATGCAGATGGGCCATAAATCGATCGCGCAATGGATTTGATAAAAGTCCAGATCGTGTCGTTGCTCCAATGAGCGTGAAAGGCGCAATTTGGATTTGCATTGTCCTAGCTGCAGGACCTTGGCCGATGACAATATCTAATCGATAATCTTCCATCGCAGAATATAAAATTTCTTCAACCGAAATATGCATACGATGAATTTCATCAATAAATAAAACATCGCGTGGATTTAAATTTGTCAAAATTGCAGCAAGATCTCCTTTTTTTTCAATGGCAGGACCTGATATGACATGCAGTTCACTCCCCAAGGCCTTGGCAATGATCATCGCTAGCGAAGTTTTCCCAAGTCCCGGAGGTCCTGATAAAAGTGCGTGATCCATTGCCTGTGATCTCAACTTTGCTGACTCAACCATTACTTCTATGTTTTGCACAACTTTTTTTTGACCAACGTATTCTTTAAAATCTACTGGTCTTAAAAGAACCTCATGCTTGTATTCTTCTTCTTTTGGGCCAGTATCAAAAATGCGTTCAGTATTTTCGCTCTCAAATTCCATATTAAATCTCTTTTAAAACCAAATGAATTAATTGCTCTGGTTTTGTTATATGACTTACACTCAAAATCTTTTGTGCAATCGGAATAATTTTTTCTTCCTTAAAGCCTAGCTCTTTACAGGCCATAATTGCATCATTCATTATTTCATGATTATTGAGTGTTCCTTTTTTGATGGTTTCTTCAATATAAATCGGTTCATCTACCGTAATCATTTCTAATTGACTGTGAACAACTTTTGCTTTTGTTTTATACATAATTCGAGAATCACTATACATCTTTACTCTATCAATTTTAGTACCTAAATCTAAAATTATCTGTGCTGCACCTTTTGTGCCAAGGCCTGGCACTTTTGTTAAAATGTTTTTTGAATCTAAGCTAACGGCAGTAATAATTTCATTCACTCCTAAATTCGTTACTAATGAATAAGCTGATTTGGGCCCGATACCTTTAACCGTTAAAAGCATTTCAAATAATTTTTTCGCACGAAGAGAATGAAATCCATACATTGTTTCTGAATCTTCCTTAATGATGTGTGAAATGTAAACACCGGCCTCTGACCCTTCAATTAATACTTGATTATAAAAAACTTGATAGCCTACGCCTGTATTGGTTTGAAGAATTACTTCATTTCCATCGCTAAACAAAACTTCACCGTAAACAAATCCAATCATAATCTTTTTTCCTTCATCGCATCTTTAATCTTGCTATTCATATTTCTATTTAAGGCATGACAAACGGCTATTGCAATCGCATCAGATTCATCTGCCGATTTAAATGAGAGCTTGCCAAACATCATTTGAACTGCTTTTTCAACTGCAGCTTTATCTGCGTGACCGTGGCCAGTTACAGACGATTTAACTAAATTGGGAGAATACTCAAAAACTCTCCCGCTATAATCTTGCATAAATGCAGCAACCATGGCTCCTCTAGCTTGTGCTAGCTTTGATAATGCTTCTACACTTTTTACATAAATGAGTGACTCAAAAGAAATTTCGTTCGGAGCTAATTCTATTTGTAGTTGGTGACATGATTTATAAATCAATCCAAGTCGATCAATAAATTCATCAACATGATCAAATCGTAAGACACCAGACTTAATATAAGTAATTTTTTTACCGTTAACTTCTATAAGGGCCCAGCCAGTTTTACGCGATCCAGGGTCTATGCCTAAAATTTTCATTTTGCTCCGCGGTTTTTAACAAAAGTTCCGAGATAAAATAACAATGAACCAAATACGAGTTGCAATAATTCCAACTGTCCGTAATCACCTTTTGTTAGTCCTGCAAATAAGCATAGCCCAACTGACGCAAAACCAACCAATTGCAATCCTAAGCCTGTATAGAAATACATTTCAATTCCCTCATCTTAAATTATGCTACTTAACTTTTTTTTCTTTGTAAAAAGAACTCTGATCTAATATGATTTCGGCATGACCACTATTTTGTCGGCCGCTCCAGTAAAAAAGAAGATAACAAAAGAACTAAAGGCCGAATGCAAGCTTTTATCTAGTCATAACCTAATTCCATACTTAAAAGTTTTACTTGTTGGAAATAACCCTGCGAGTATTGTTTATACTCAGAACAAGAAAAAATATTGCGAAAAAATTGGTGCAAAATGCGACATTATTGAACTGGATGAAAATATATCTGTCGAAAAATTTTTAAACATTGTTGATGATATAAATAATGATAAGCTGGTCCACGGTTGTATTATCCAGTTGCCACTTCCACCACAGTTTAAAGAATTAGATTTAGGAACAATCATTAACAAAGAAAAAGATGTCGATGGATTTCATCCTGAAAATCTTTATTCTGTAATGCGAGGTCAATACACTCCTTTAGACTTTGTTTCGTGTACCCCGAAGGGCATTTTAACACTTTTAAAAGAATATAATATTGTTTTATCTGGAAAAAAAATTGTTGTTATTGGTCGCAGCATGATTGTTGGGAAACCACTTTCACTATTGCTGACAAATGAGCATGCCACAGTTACACTTGCTCACTCTAAAACTGAAAACCTAAAAGAACTTACTCGCAATTCTGATATCATTATCTGCGCCCTTGGCAAGGCCAATTTTTTGACAAAAGAATTTATCGGACCGAACAAAAATCAAATAATCATCGATGTTGGAATTAATAAAGATGAACTTGGTAACACTTGTGGAGATGCTGATTTTAATAATATCGTCGATCTAGTTTATGCCATCACTCCCGTTCCTGGCGGAATTGGCCCAATGACAATTATTTCCTTAATGCAAAATCTTTTACAAGCTGCCAAATTTGCGCTAAAAAATAAGCTCAATTAATTCACTAAAGGAGTTTAGCTTGGAACTACTTAAAACTTCATTGCATGAAGAACACATTTCTTTGAATGCTAAGATGGCCCCTTTTGCTGGCTTTGATATGCCCATTCAATATACTTCTGTAAAAGAAGAAGTTTTAGCAGTCAGAAATGATTGTGGTGTATTTGATGTTTCACACATGGGAGAATTTTTTGTTGAAGGACCTGATGCGATTACTTTTGTTGATTTTATAATTACCAATGATTTTGCAAATGCCGAAATGAAAAAAGCGGTCTATTCTCCGCTATGCCGAGAAGATGGAACAATAATCGATGATCTTATTGCATATAAATTAAAAGATAATTTAGTAATGATTTGTGTAAATGCCTCTAATATAGATAAAGATTGGCAGTGGATTAGCTCTAAAGTTTCAAACTTTAACTGTAAGCTTACAAATTCATCTAATGATTATTCTCTGCTTGCTGTTCAAGGGCCAAAGACAGAACAAATATTTAAGGAACTTGATATCTTGGATTCAAGTGAATTTCCTTATTATTCCATTACGGAAAGAGAATGGAATGGAAGTAAGCTTATTTTGGCGCGAACTGGTTATACCGGTGAAGATGGTTTTGAAGTGTTTTCTAGTCATCAAACGATCAAAAAATTATGGAAAGAATTGCTGGCAAAAAAAGTAGTTCCTTGTGGACTCGCGGCCCGAGATGTATTGCGATTAGAAGTTTGCTATCCACTTTATGGACATGAACTAAGTGACTCTGTAACACCTCTTGATGCAACACTTTCTTGGACTGTTAAACTCTCCAAATCTTCTTTTATTGGAAAATCAAGCTTAGAAGCTTATAAGCCGAAATATCAATTGGTAAAACTTATTTTAGATAAAGGCATTCCTCGCGAGGGATACCTTGTGCACGACCATGAAAACAACGAAATTGGAAAAGTTACTTCTGGGACGATGTCTGTCATCTTAGGTAAAGGTGTGGCCCTAGCACTCGTTTTAAAATCAAAAATTCCTGCTAATAAGCAATATTTTGTTAACATTAGAAATAATCTTTACCCTGCAACGATAACAACTAAACCATTTGTTAATGGAGGACATAAATGAGTAGTAAAATTATAGATGAATTAAAGTACACCAAAGAACATGAATGGGCACAAATCAATGGTGATATTGCCACAATTGGAATTACAGACTTTGCTCAGTCAGCACTTGGGGACATTGTTTTTGTCGAGCTTCCAGAGGTCGGAAAAACACTTAATGCTCACCAAACTTTCGGAGTTGTTGAATCTATTAAATCTGTGAGTGATCTTTATTCACCACTTAGTGGGACAGTTCTGGAATCAAATTCTTCTCTCGTAAATTCTCCTGAAATGTGTAATCAATCTCCTTATCAAAATGCATGGATGATTAAACTAAAGCTTTCAAAAACTGATGAACTAAAAGATCTATTATCTGCAAGTGATTATCAAAACTTTTTAAATTCGTTGTGAAATATTAAAAAGCACCAGAAATAGCTGGTGCTTTTTTCAATGCAAGCAAAAAATTACATTTTTTTTATAAAAAAAGATCAAAAAATGAAGTAATTTTTACAAAAAATCTATTATGAATGATTGATTTATTAAAAAAAAATTTTGTTTAAAAATAACTTTACGAATTTTATCAAAAATTTAATACTTCATTTCACACTTTTATTTAAACTTTAAATTAGGAATCTACAATAATATGTTGAATGTAAATCAGGACGCAATTCAGCTTCTAAATACAGCAGTCATTAAAAGCAAAGAAAAGAAGATTAATACTTCGTTTGAAAGCAAGTTAACTACTGTATGTGCATCGCCTGTTATGAGTTCGCTAATTGTTGCCATTGACCACTTATCAGAAACTCAAAAAATTTCTAAAGATCACGCCGCAATTCAAATCGTAGAAACAATTCGTGAACTAGATTCAATCTGGAACGACTACGTTTTGATGGAAGGGATTGGGAAATTAAAAGAAATTCTAAAAGATAAAATTCACTAAAATTCAAGGCCCCTTTACACAAGCAAAAAACCTTTCGGAGGGTTTACTATGTTTTTGGGCCTAGTTTTTTATTAAATCGTGTAATTAGTACATTCCAAAATAAAATTTTAGATATTTATTCCTATTATCTGCTAATCTCGCCCCGAAGGTGGACACTATGGTAAAATTACAATTTGGGCCAGTTCGTAAGAAGGCCAAAAAATCAACAAAAACAAAAATCGCAAAGACAGCTCATCCAACAAGCAAAGAAGTTATGATTTATGTTGGAAATCTAAACTACAAAAGAGATGAGGCCAGCGTAGAAGCACTTTTTAAAAAGTTTGGTAAAGTCGAAAGTGTAAAAATTCTCTATCACGAAGGGACAGAGTTAAAATCCGGAGTCGCATTTGTTAAGATGTCCAATTCTGAAAGTGCGGAACGGGCAATAAAAATACTAAATGGAAAAATCGTAGATGGTAGAACGCTTAAAGTTAGTATTGCAAATAGTCGCTTTTAGCTAAATATTAACTTTTTACGACAAATCCCCAAGAAATAACCGCCCTTCCATCAACCAAAAGACCTTTTGGCGGATTTGGAAATGGTCCGGCCTTGTTAAATGACTCCACGGCCGCTTGATCTAATTCTCTAACGCCACTTGTACCTTCAATCTTAATATCGAGAATGCTTCCTTTATCGTTTAAAACTACTGTAATGGCCGTGATTAAATTTTCACTCGCTGGAAGTCTTCTGCCGCTCTTATAGAGGTTTTTGGCCTTAGAATGAATATTGCTTCCCCAATATTGCTCCAATTTTTGCTTAATCCTTAAATAAAATCCAAAATACTTGTTCTCAGTTGTATTTAAGTTGGTAACATCGCCAAGTGGAATATCTTCGATGAAATCATTAGAGCTAGCAACTCTTCTTGCTCCTTCTCTTCCATTTAATGATCCCTCTTCCAATTCTTTTTCTAGTTTTTCAGCAATTTCTTTTGCACTTAGTTCATCTTTTTTTATTTCAAAAGTACCTAAACTTTCTAGACTTAAATTTTTAATACCTGAAATAGATTTTGATACTTCTTTTTGTTTTTGAGTGGTGCTTTTCTTTAAAGACTCCCCTTTTTTTCCTTCGTTAAATGTATCCACAACTCTTGCAACTGTTTGACGAGAAAAACTTTGATTATGCTCTCCACTAAATCTTGATTTAGGGTCAATACTATCATTGTCGCTCTTTCTTGTTTGAACAATTTGTTTTCTTATTTGGTCTACTTCTTTTTTAGAAATTATTTTGACATCTTTAAATTGATTAAGATTTAAAACGACTCTCTTTTTTTGTGAGCTTTTTTCAGCATTTATACTTGGAACATCCATTGATTTATATTGAGTTTTAAAAAACGAAATAATCAAAAGGTGCAATATAATTGAAATCGCAAAAGAGTAATTATTTTTTATTAATTTGACCTTCGACATGCATACTCCATTTTATACAGCACAAAAGTCTTTTCGGTCTGAAAATTATAAACGTAAATATTAAATCTTCATTAAATCAATGGAGTTTTTTACTCAGCTACTGATTTTCGTAGTATTCATCATCGCCTGACGAACTTCTTGTTTTTGTTCCACTTGCCTCTGGGGGACTATTTGGATCGATTGATTCACTACCGGCCATCACATCTTTTATCTCAGCAAAGTACTCAAGGATTCCACCGCTAGTTCCTGGACTAACTTTTCTTCCAGATGCTTTATCGATCCAGTTCGATGTAATTCCTACAGGTACGTCGAAAGGTTGATCTCCATATTTTTTTATATTTGCCCGCATGTATTCTTTCCAAATGGGAAGTGAAGATCTTCCCCCTGTTTCTCCATATCCAAGCGTTCTATTATCGTCAAACCCAGTCCAAACTCCAGTGACAACGTTTGAAGTAAAACCGACAAACCACGCATCGACATAATCATTTGTTGTGCCTGTTTTACCAGCAATATTGGAACTTATTTCACGAGCGGCAGTCGCAGTTCCACTAGTCACAACTCCTTTCATTACATTTGTCATTATAAAACTCAGTCTCTGATCATAGACCTGGGTATTCGTTAAATTTTTTCTAAATACATTTTCAGTGCCCGAGTCTAAATATGTCTCTTCATCTTCTGGTGCGTTTTTCATATCTTTTTCGATCTCAGAAATTGAATATTTTTTTCCATCTCGATCAATTACACTTAAAATTGCTCTTGGAATTACTCGCCTACCTCCATTTGGAAATATGGCATAAGTTGAAACTAAATCGCGAAGACTTACTCCAAATGTCCCTAAAGCAAGGCCTAGATTCGGTTCAATTTTGGCATTAAAACCAATTCGATCCGTAAATTTTAGAATATTATTCACTCCAACCTTGTCTGCAATTTTAATTGTCGGAATATTTCGTGATTGTTCAAGAGCAACTCTAAATGTTACAGGTCCTTTGTACTCACCATCATAATTTTTGGGTTTCCAGCTTGAAGCAGAATCAAAGCCCGGCATCGCTTCAGGAGTATCCATAATAATTGTATTTGGTGTGTATCCCTGTTCTAAAGCAGCTGCAAACAGCAAAGGCTTAAAAGAGGATCCTGGTTGTCTTTTGGCCTGAATAACGCGATTAAATTTATTTGTTCCAAAATTATTTCCACCAACATAACTAATTACTTCACCCGATCGTGCATCAATTGCAAAAAGGGCCCCTTGAACTTCTGGCAATTGATCAAGTTGGCAAATGAGATATTTCTGAGTTCGAATAAGACCTGCATTTTTATTTTTATTTAATGCAAGATTTGCTTCTTTTGAAAGATAAGTTGAGATTGGTGCTGGCAATTTTAAAATTTGAACATAAATCAGATCACCGATTTTTAAAATTGTCGATGGCCTTGTTAGTTCTTGATAATAAGCAGTACTTTCACTAACACTTCGTTTGTGTGCCCACTTAAAATAATCAAAAGGTATTATTCCTGGAGTGCCTGCAACACTTACGTGGATAATTTTTGCGGTATCGTCTACCAATGTCACAACTGCTTCAAACTGCTCACCAATCGTAATCAGCCTAAGTAAATCATCTTTATCATTCACGCCTGGGATAAAATTACTATCCTTGGCAGAGTCAGAGATTTTAATTCGCTCATCTTTTATAATGTTAAATAAACTTTCATCAAAGTGATATTCATATTTTTTTTCATGGTTTTCATCAATTATAAAATAACTAGATTTGGCCTTGAATATTTTTTTTCTAGAATCCTTTTCAAATTCTGAAATATTGTCAGTAAAAGAAAAAGGGCCCTTATAGCCTTGTCTTTTATCAATCTCTTTTACGCCTTTTAATGTTTCATTCTCTGCAATTTTTTGAAGACCCCAATCAAGAGAAGTTTTAATTCTAAATCCATTTGTTAAAAACTCTTTCTCTCCAACTGTCTCTACAACTTTTTGTCTTACCCACTCAGTGAAATAGCCGGCCTTTAATTCATCTTCATTTAAATAAAAAACTGTCTTTTCTTTTAATGCACTTTCATACTCATCTTTTGTAAGCTTATTTAGCTTATACATACGCTCTAAAACATAGCCCTGTCTTTTTTTAGCGGGTACTGGGTTTACATAAGGAGAATATTTTCCTGGCGCAACGAGAAGGCCTGCAAGCATTGCGGCTTCTGCCGCTGTCATGTTTTTTAAATCTTTCTTAAAGTATCCTCGTGCGGCAGCCTTTATTCCATAAAATCCATTTCCAAGATATACTTGATTTAAGTAGAGATGAAGAATTTCATTTTTGTTTAACTTCTCCTCAATTCTTTGGGCCAAAATAAAATCTTTTACCTTTCTTGCAAGTGAGCGCTCAGAAGTAAGCAAAAGTGACTTTGCCACCTGTTGTGTAATTGTACTACCACCTTGAACCACTTTACCGGCCTTAAAATTCGCAAACATCGCGCGAACTAATCCAAAATAATCAACACCTTTATGTTCAAAAAACTTATCGTCTTCGGCAGATAAAAATGCATCAATCACCTTCTGGGGCACTTCCTTAATGTCAACCACTTCTCTTTTTTCTTTTCCAATTTCTGCTAATATGACTCCATCTTTTGAAATTATTTGAGAAGTCATGGCCGGTTTATAATCCTGAAGCTTATCTATTTTGGGAAGATCTAGATTTAAAAATGAAAAGACTGCAAAAATAGATCCCGCTCCCAAAATTCCAAGCACCGTCAGTGTTAAAATTATTTTAAAAAATAAACCTTTCATTCTATTTCCTTCGCTCTCTCAATTTCTCTATACTCATCTAACTTTGCATTCATTTTCTTTTTCAGCACACCAATCTGTAGTGTTGAATATTCTTTGGAATCTGAAACAAAACTACTCACATCTAAACCATCTAATGTCATACCATTACTATTAAACGAAATATTATGATTAAATGCTTTTTTTGAACTTTCTCTTAGTCCTGATATTTTTCCAAAAACCCCAATTAAAAAATCATTTGCCTCATTAAATTCAATATTTTTTCCAACTGCATCTGCAGACACTGTAAATTCTGCTCCTATTTTATTTAATAATCTTGAGTTGAATATTTCTTTTTCCATCGAGCCTGAATACTTTACGCCATTTGAAAACTTTAAAGGGTTATTATTCAATCTTAAATTTAGCAGGACTAATTGTCGCAAATTTCCATTATCAAAAAAGTACGTTTTTTTAGTATTATGATCAAAAAGAGTTATATAAAATTTGATTCTTGTTTCTTTAATTTCTTTGTTTTTTATTTTCATTAAAAAATGCTTATCAATTAAACTTATCCAGCTTTTTTCGTAATATTTTTCACGATTTTCTTCTCTGAAATATTTAAAAAACATCCATTCAATTGCTTCAGGGGTTGTTCCTGCGGCGTAAAGTGCGGCCACAACTGCACCCATTTCTGTTCCAGTTATGACCTCTAATTTGATATTATTTTTTTCTAACTCTTTTAATAGCTCTATATAGGCAATTGCTCTATGCAACCCTGGCCCCAAACTTAATCCGACTTTTAATTTTCTTAAATTTTGACGATCAGAAGAATCAAGGCTTGCTCCCTCAAATACTTCTCCACTTTTTTCTCCAATTTTTACAGTGTCGTCTTTGATTATTTTTACTTCTTGACGATTTTCACTTGCTACTTTATCTGATGAACGAGTATTTGAGGTTTCATCAATGGCAACATCTACTCTGTTGAGCGTTTTAATTCCACCGCAAGAACTAGTCATCAAAAGACATATCAAAAATAAATACTTTTTCATCTTAGACTGTTTCTTCTTTTAAACTATCTGTTAGAGTTGAAATTTTCTTTTCAGCAGAATTCAACATTTCTTTGCACTCTTTATATAATTTAGTGCCTTCTTCAAAACGCTCTAAACTTTCTTCAAGGTTCATTTCCCCTGTTTCTAGTTTTGAAACAATCTCTTCTAATTTTTGCAATGACTCTTCAAATGATTTTTTTTTCTGTGCCATAACTTTACCTTATGATTTTTGTCAACTAGTTGGGCCTGCGTCAATTTTCTAACAAGACTCTTTTTTTCCTAGTAAATATTACTCACTAAGATACATTATCAACAACTTACTTTCCAGAATTTTAAGTGAGACAATTTTGCCTATGTAGAGATTTTGGCACTTAGGGAATTATAGTATTAGTAAGAGTATTCTCAAAAGAATAGGAGGTTTTTTTGAGAGAGTTATGGGTTCCTTTATCTGGCGCAATTGCTCAACAAAGAAATGTAGAGACAATTGCTAATAATGTTGCCAATGCAAATACCCCGGGCTTTAAGCGCGATCAGGTTGTATTTAAGGAATACTTAACGGCCATTGAAAAAGGTGAGCAATCAGGAAACTCTTTGCCTGAAAGCGAATGGAAACCAGAAGACTTTTATCATAGTCAAAACGCCGAAGATGCCTATGTTAAGATAGATGGAACTTACACTGCTCACGAACAAGGCCAACTAACTCCAACCGGAAATCATTTTGACAATGCCTTAAATGGCCCGGGATTCTTTGAAGTTCTTACTCCTAATGGAATTCGTTATTCCAGACGAGGTTCCTTTAGTATTAACAGTGAAGGAAAGCTTGTGAGCGATCAAGGTTTTCCAATTCTATCAAAAAGTGCCGCACCAACGATTGGAGCAGATGGAAAATTCACATTGTCAGCTCCGCCTGAATCAAGAACTATACAAATAGGAAATAATAAACTGACCGTAAGTTTAAATGGTGAAGTATTTAGTGGGGCCAATAAGGTTGCAGACCTTGCTATCACTGAGTTTAATGACCTGCATGGTTTAAAAAAAGAAGGTAACTCGCTTTTTATTAATCCAGATCAACAAAACATCAAAGTTGGTGATTTAAAAACTTCAGTCCATCAAGGTTTTGTTGAGCAATCAAATGTTAATGCTGTCACAGAAATGTCTTCATTAATTAATGCCAATCGAAATTTTGAGACAATTCAAAGAGTGATAAAAACTTACGATTCAATGAGTGGAAAAGCGGTAAACGAAATTGGTAAATTTTAAAGGAGTTTTTAATTGAAATATTTATTACTGTTACCAACAATTTTATTCACAACTAATATTTTTGGCCAAATGAAAGCTCTTCATACTGCAGCAAGCGGAATGGCCGCTCAAGAAACCAATGTCAGTACCATTTCAAACAATATCGCTAACGTTAATACTGTCGGATATAAAAGAGCACGAACTGAATTTGATGATTTAAATTACGAGACAATTCAAGAGGCCGGTGCACGCTCAAGTAGTACAACAAACTATAATGTCGGGACCCAAATAGGATCCGGAGCCAGAGTTTCTGCAATTAGAAAAGAATTTTCAATCGGTGCACCTCAAATTACAAACAATCCTTTTGATCTAATGATTAATGGCGAAGGCTTTTTCGGAATTATTATGCCAAATGGGGAGTTGAAATATACTCGAGATGGCGCATTTAATGTTGATGCTCAGGGTACTTTGGTTAATAAGCAAGGGTACAGATTATTTCCAGGTATCAATTTCCCACCAAATACTTCAAGTGTAACAATCACTGATGGAGGAAAAGTTGATGCTTATGTACGTGGGCAAGTTGAAGCTTCAAGTGTTGGTCAAATTGCAGTTTTTACATTTATAAATCCAGTTGGACTTAAAAATTCTGGTGGAAATTTATATCAAGTCACAGTTGCTAGCGGTGTTCCGACTCAAGGTATTCCTGGCGAAAATAATGCCGGAGGATTATTGCAAGGAGCTCTTGAAGCTTCGAATGTTTCTCCTATGACCGAGATGTCAGATTTAATTAGAGCTCAAAGAGCATATGAAATGAATTCAAAAGTAATGGGTGTGGCCGATCAAATGATGCAGACGATGAATAATATTAGGTAGTAAATGAAACTATTGTTAATTACTCTCTCTATTTTATCTTTTAATCTTTATGCTGAATCTTGCAGTGTTGAGCTTTATTCTAAAACATTAAAAACGGATAAGGAATTTACTCTAGCACCCAAAGAGTTAATTAAGCACAGTGAATGTAGTCAAAAAACCAATGCCCTAATTATTGAAGCTGTTGGAAAAACCATTGGCGAAATCCAAGTCTCATCTATAGAGAAGATGTTTTTAGATGATCAAATACATATTACCCCTAGAAGAATCTTTATCACAGAGTTAAATAATTTCTTAAGAGAGCAGCTTACCGCTGATACAAATTTGTATTTTTTTAACTCAAAAACAATTGGTGAAAGACGCGCTATTGGACTCAACGAAAATGAAATTATAAGAGCGATTTGCGAATCTTGTTTTTCAGTTGGCGATCGAAACATTAAAATTGAAATTCAAAATCCAATTGATAATAAAATAAGTACTCTATGGGTGAATTCAAAAATTTTTGCAAAATTAAAAGTTTATCGTGCAAAAAATAGTATTAATTTTCAGACCCATCAGTTAAATGCTGAGCATTTCATCCAAGATGAAATCTATACAGTTCAGCCCGATTTTATCCTTACAAGCCTTGATAATATTCGATTTTTCAAGCCCAATAAAAATATTATGGCCGGTGCGATTGTAAACTCGACTGATATTATGCCTGTACCTGTTATTCAATATGGCATTCCTGCGAGAGTTACTCTTAAAACTAGCAATCTCTCACTTACAAAGATGGCCGTTCCGACTCGCTCTGCTCAACTCGGTGAAACAGTTGAGCTACGAATAGATCAAAATAAAACAATCATGGGTAAGGCCATCGATTTTAACCAAGTGGTAATAGAATTATGAAAATAAACATTTCAGTCCTTATTTTTTCACTGTTTTTATGTTCTTGCTCAACATATATGAACTCCATGTATCGTGACTTTGAAAGCCAAGACAGAGATAACACAGAAATTGATGTTGCAGATAACTTTGATCAATATCGCAAACCAAATCGTCGTACGTCTTCTGTCTATAATAAGCCTAATAAAATGATCACTTCGGCCAATCAAAAAGTATTAGAGCCACAAGTGAGACGGCAATATAAAGAAGAAAAAGCTGTCTTAAAACGCTATACCGCCAGTGATCTTACAGATAGCGGTTCAGATGGCTCTCTCTGGGCCGGGACAGATCCTAATGCATTTTTATTTTCTACAAATAGAACAAAATCTCACGGAGACATTGTTCAAATTAATGTTGGCCCTAAACTTAAAGAAGAAATCACAATGGAACTTAAGCGTGCTTTTCCTGATAATCCTTATGAGGTTAAAGCGCAAAAAGAAGGTGAAAAACCAGGTGCAGAATCTGCTGGCAAAAAACCTGCATCCGTTGCCAGTGATTCTGATGATATTAAAGATAAAATTTCTTCTGTTGTTGTCGAAGAAATCAATCGTGAACACTTATTAATTAAAGGTAGAAAAAATGTTTTATATAAAAATAGAAAACGAATGGTTGAGGTACAAGCATTAGTCTCTAGAAAAGATATTTCTGATGACGATGTTCTAAACTCAGATACAATTTTAGAAACAAGTGTTTCGGTGGTGAAGTAATATGAATAAAATCTTTTTAATCGCTCTCATTTTTTTTGCTACAAATATAAATGCTGCTCCAACAAGACTAAAAGACCTAGTTACAGTCAAAGGTGTTCGAGAAAATCCTATCATTGGTTATGGTCTCGTCATTGGATTAAATGGCACTGGTGATGGTGGTGGCGAAATAACCAATACGTCATTAAAAAAGATGTTTGAGAAACTTGGATTAAATCCTAAGACCGACATCACATCAAAAAATGTCGCTGCGGTTGTTGTTACGGGAAAGCTTCCTCCATTCGCACGTGTTGGTCAAAAAATTGATATTACTATCTCTTCAATTGGCGATGCATCTTCTCTGGCAGGAGGAACACTCCTTGTTACTCCCTTAAAAGGTGGTGACGGCCAAATTTATGCTGTAGCTTCTGGCCCACTTTCTATTGGTGGCCTCAAAAAGGGCGCGAAATTTGCGACAACTGGACTAATTTCAAATGGTGGAATTGTTGAAAAAGAAATTGTAACTGAATTTGAAAAGAAAAATTCACTTCGTTTAAGCTTGAATAATCCAGATTTTACAACGGCTGCCAGAATAGAAAAAGTTGTAAATGAAGGACTTGGTGGTAAATACGCAAGTGCAAAAGATTCAACAACAATCGACCTGATTGTTCCAAATACTTATGAACGAAACATTGTTCAGCTTATGGCGATTATTGAAAATTACAAAGTAAATCCAGACAGCATTGCTAAAATTGTAATTAATGAAAAAACTGGAACCGTTATTGCTGGCGGTGAAGTAAATGTTTTACCAGTTGCTATAAGCCATGGGGATTTAACTATCGAAATAAAAGGCGACGGCGGTGGAGATAAAAGTGGGAAGCCAAACACGATTTACTATATGGAGAAAGGCACAAGCTTAAACGATCTCGTTAAAAGCTTAAACGCTTTTGGTGTTACACCTGAAGATCTAATTTCAATCTTTCAAGCTTTAAAGCGCGATGGTGCTTTGGTTGGCGATATTGAATTAATTTAGGAATGAGTTATGGATATTAAAAATTCAATCCCAATTCCTTCTCAAAAATCTATTGATATCAATAATAGAGCTATAGATGATAAAAAATACATACCTAAAAAATTTAGAGACGTCGCAGAAGGCATGGAGCAAAATTTTGCTGAATTCATGATTAATCAAATGAACAAATCGATTCCAACGAGTGAATCAGAAGATTCGGCGGGCATGGATTATTATAAATCGTTGCAAGTTGCTGAACAGGCGAAGATATTGTCTCAAAAAAATAATTTGGGCCTTCAAGATGTAATACTTGACCAAATTTATCCAAAAAGACTTAGAAACGAGCTTGCACTGAAGCAATATGAAGCTCAAGTTGATAGAATTAATCATAATTTGCCGAAGCTTGAAGCTTCTAGGAAAAATGATACAATTGTACTGGGACGGAATGAATCTGCCCCACTTAGTGGCCTAGAAGCCAAGGCCCAAAAAACAAAAGAAGGAGGCTTAGAATGAGCACCATCGATAGTACAAACACTCGATCAATTTTTCTCCCAGGAAAAAGCACGAAAGAAGCTAATAAAGCTGGGATAAATGCTCTTAAACGAAATTCTGATGCTAGAAAAAGTGAGCTTGAATCATTTTCTTCTGGTGATTCTAAAGTCGATATTCCAGAAGCGATAAAAGATTTTTCACGAATTAAAAAAGTTGCAGACGCAGCCCCAGAAATTGATAACTCAGCAAAGATAGCTAAACTTAAATCTGAAATACAAGCTGGAACATACAAAGTCGATGCTGGTGCGATTGCAGATAAAATGCTTGAACAAGAATTTTAATATTATTCGCAATCTAGGATGGATTAACGAATGAATAACCAGAACGAAACAAAATTAGCACTCTTCTATTTTGAAATTACAGATCTATGGAAAAGATTTTGTGAAGAACATAGTATTCTTTTTGATTTAACCTGTGATGAGTATAGCTTACTGTTGTCTTCTGAACTTGATCTTCTTGAAGAAAAAATTGCGGACAAGGAAGCTGTTATAAAAAACATCCATCACTTGGAAATTGTCCGTCGTGAATTGATCACAAATATAAATGAAGCATTTCCAAATGAAAATATTGAATCAGTAAATGGTCTACTCGCTTTCATGTCTAAGTATGATGTAGAAAAAAAAGAAAAACACTTATTTCGATTTAATGCCCTTTTAATTGATATTATCGAAAAATTACAGCTGCAAAATAAACGCAATCAACTCTTTATCAATAAAGCACTTTTATCGCTTAAAAATATTCGAACAGAAGCGCTTGGGAAAAAGAATTACTCAATATACACTGCCAAAGGTTCGGCAGTTGAAAAAAGTACCTAAGGTGAAATAGTGGCAGACTTACTTGGCATCGGGAAATCTGGATTATTCGCTTCAAAAAAATCTCTTGAGGTTACAGGTCACAACCTTGCCAACGTAAATACTGAAGGATACTCAAGACAAAAAGTAGTGCAAGGAACCGCTGTCCCCGTCTCTACTGGTGGTTTTGTACAAGGAACAGGTGTTCGAGTTAAAGATATTCAACGCTACAATGACGAGTTCATTGAAAAAAGACTTAATGGTGCTATTGCCAGTAATAAGTTTTATGAGAGTCGTTCCGAACAACTCGCACAGATTGAATCCATCTTTAACGAACTTGATTCTGATGGATTAAATCAAACATTAAATAAATTTTTTAATGCATTCAGGGAGCTTGCAAACCAGCCAGAAAATGAAACCATACGCTCAGTGGTTAAAGACAATGCCTCATTAGTCGTCAAAGATTTTCATCGAATTCGTGAAACACTAGATGCGCAAGCAACAAATATTGATAAAAAAATCAACACGGCAGTTAGTGAAGTAAATCAAATTCTTCACCAAGTTGCAGATATAAATCAAAAAATTACAGCACTTGAAGCACAACAGGGTGAAACTGGAGATTATCGCGACCAACGAGATCTAGCACTAAGAAACCTCGCTCAGCACTTTAAAGTTCATACATATACAGATGAAAAAAATCGTTTTGTTGTAACGGCACAAGGGATTGGAACGCTTGTCACAGGAACCAACGTACAAGAGCTTGCTACAATTGCAGAAAATAAAGAAAACTCTTCAAATAATATGAGTGGCTCTGTTGAAATTGTACTGCGCGATCGACCTTCTCAAAAAATTACAGACACCTTTCAATCTGGATCACTTGCTTCAATCATTAAAACTAGAAATTCTGATTTGCGAAAGCTTCAAGATGATATCGATAATATTTCATATGAGTTTGCTAGTTCGGTAAACAGCATTCACCGTCAAGGTTTTGTAAATCGCAAAATTGAAATGTCAGAAGAAGGAAAGCCTAACTTGTTTGATAAGTATGGACCGACAACTGGCCTAGATTTTTTTGAACTGCCACTATCTAGAGACGGTGCCTCTGCAAAGATCGAGATTGCATCTGCAATTAATGATGACCTCAGCAATATTGCGGCTGGAATGGCCCCGAACTCTCCAGGTGACAACAGGGTTGCAATTGCAATTTCAAAACTTCAACATGAAAGAATCCTTGGAGATAAATCAATTACCCTTGAAGAAAAATATCTTCAGACAATTGGAAATATCGGCCTTGAAGCAGGTAAAGCACGATTAGATGCTGAGCAATCTGCTGGAATTTTAGCACAGACAAATGGCTTTAGAGAAAGACTGAGTGGTGTTTCTATAGACGAAGAGACGGCCAACATGGTTCGCTACCAACATGCATACGAAGCTTCGGCAAAGATGATGCAAGCGGCGGATGAGATGTTTAAAACAGTTTTGGATTTGAAGAGGTAAGTAAGTGACACGAGTATCTGAAAATAGTTCAACTGCCGCTTTAAAATATTCTCTTAATAAAACCAAAGAGAAGATGGAGGACTTACAATTAAAGGGTTCTACATTAAAAAATATTACTAAACCTTCTGATAATCCAGTTAGTAATGTTGAGGCCATGACCTTAACATCAACCAATAACGACAATACTCAATTTTTAAAAAATGCCGACTTCGCGCTTTTAAATTTAAATGTAACAGAAAAATCACTTGAAGAATTAACAGACATTATGTCTAAAGCTAAGGAAATTGCAATAGCTCAGGCTTCTGATTTTTTTAATGCCGACGTAAGAAAAAATGTTTCAAACGAAATTAGACAGCTCTATAATCAAACCTTGGCCATTGCAAATAAGAAAGTTGGACTTAAACATATCTTCTCTGGCTTTAATACTCTTACCGTACCTTTTGATGGTGATGGAAATTATCGCGGAGATAAAGGACATATCTCACTAGAAGTAGCTCGAGATTTTTTCGTTCCAACAAATCTTACTGGTGAAGAAGTCTTTTTTAGCGATGAAGAGGGAGAACAGATTAAAAGCCCTCTTGAAAATTTTGATAATTTTGAGAAAAAGCCGGTCAACAAATTCAATCGTGAACTTGCCTCAGACAATGAAGAAAATTTTAAAACTCGCGATAATTTATTTTCTCAATTGAATGCATTAGCATCAGCACTTGAGAACAATGACTCTAAAATGATTCAAGGCCTGCTTGAAAAATTTGATAATTCGATTACACGCCTGATCACTCTTAGAACTCGAGTTGGATCAATTACAAATTCTGTTGAGTCTTCTCGCTCTGTTGTAGAAAAAGAATCAATCGACAACACAGGCAGACGAAGCGCCCTTCTAGATGCTGATGTTCTCGACCTCTTTTCTGATATCAATAAACAACAATCGATCTTAAAGACCACCTATCAATCGACTCAGGGCTTAATGAATCAAACTTTAATGGACTTCTTGCACCGCTAAGAATAATTTACTAAAATAATTTAGTTTTCTCTTGCTTTTTTGAGCTGAGAATAATATATGAAGCATTGCGAACTGGATCAGGAAGGTTCTGAAAAGTGATATTTGAGGTTGAATATGCTGGTTTTGACAAGGAAGCTAGGCGAAAGCATCGCAATTGATGACCATATAAAAATAGTCGTCGTACAAATTAAAGGTAAGCAAGTTAGACTTGGGATTAAGGCGCCGCCTGAAACCAAGATTCATAGAGAAGAGGTCTATAAGGCCATCCAAGACCAAAACACTGAGGCATCTCAGGCAGATTTAAGTTCAATTTCAAATTTAGCAAATGAGTTAAACAAGAAGTAATTTCCCACTTGCACTTTTGCCCCTACGACTGCTAAAATCAACTAAGTTAAGTCGGGTATTTTAACCTGCCGTGTTATGGAGGCCCAAGAGTGAAAATAAATACTACTAGATTTGGTGAATTAGAAGTTGATAAAAAAGACATTATCGAATTCGCTGAAGGACTACTTGGATTTGAAAATCTAACAAAATTTTTTGTAGTTGATCCAGGTGACCAAACTCTTATTTTATGGCTTCAGTCAGTCGACAATGCTCAGACTGCATTTCCAATTATTGAACCAAAAATTTTTCAACCAAACTATATGGTAAAACTTCTACCGGTAGAATTAAACAGTTTGAGCTTAGAAAATTTATCAAATGCCTCTGTCTACACTGTTTTGACAATTCCTCAAAATGTTACTGAGATGTCAGCAAACTTAAAGGCTCCAATCATTATTAATAATAAGACAAAAGCTGCTCGCCAAATTGTACTTCAAGATTCAAAGCTTGAAGTTAGATATAAAATGTATATGGATTTAAAGAAGTATATTGTTAATTATACTTCTGATGATTCAAAACGAACTAATGTTGCAGCTGTTTCAAAAGCAGAGAACCTTACTAAATCTTCTCAAGCAAATACAAACAAATCTAATAACTTACAAGAAGCTGAATAACTTTAATGCCTCAGACTTTCTGGGGCATTCCTATCCTTTTTACACTATCTAATAATCCGTATCGAAAAATTTCTAATTTTGAGCTAAAAGCACACATTAAATATTTAAAATGTGAGTTTTTATGAAAAAATTCTTTGCACTCGTTTTAACATTAAACCTTCTCTCGGCCCTCAATCTATCGGCCGATGATAAAGGTTTAAATAGAGTTCCGGAAAAAGTTAATTGTAATGAAGAAGTCAAAATTTGTACTTATGTGGCCCAAAATATTACAGCTAGAGAATTAATTTCAAAAATAAATGCCAACTTATTTCCCGCGAGCATTCTCTCTCCGAGTGAGGGATTTATTGTTGCAGATGGATTAAAAAAAATTAATTTTTATATCTTTACTGAGGAGCTTAGAAAAAAGGTAATCGCGGTCATTCCACTTATGGATAGACTAGAAGAGTTTGATCCAACCGACCTAGTGCTTTTGACAACAGATATTTATTCTATGTCAGAAATTGGTCTTTCAAACTTAGAGGCATCACTTGTTAACGCCAACGATCCAGCTTCTGAAATTGCTGAATGGGTGATCTCGTCTGCATTTGGTGGCCCAACAGGAATTGCTTTAAAAATTGGAACTAACTTATTGAGCTCGCTTTTAGGTTCTAGCAAAGTAAAAGAAGAAAGCTCAAAAGTAACAACCATAAGTCAGTTAATTCCGAATATGTCGGGAATCAATTATTCTAACACTTCTAAGGTATATATCTCTCCATCAGGAAGTGGTGTTGTAAAAGAAGAATCAGCCGGCCTCTCTGTAGGTGGGACCGTTTCAGTTTCTGCCAACGATAATGATCTTGTTCTTATAAAAGATTATAATCTTACCTATGGAGTAATTGAAAATATTACTGCCGGTGAGCGAGTAAATGTTTTAAGCATCAACAACCCTCAACTCTACCTTGTGAAGGGTACTTCAAGCTTAGTCGTCAGCTCTGTCATGACAGAAGAGCGAAACAGAACTGAATATTCTGCTGTATCATTTGGAAAAAAGAAAGAGCGTTTTCATAACAAGATTATGGTTGTTACAAAAGCAGAGGCCATAAGCTTTGCTGATTATGTTCTAGAAATGAAACAACTGAGATCAACTGAATTGCATAAAGAATTTTCAAAAGAAGAGCGCGAAAAACTACCAAGTACTCCAGTGAATATTCTTGATGTCCTTAAAGGAATACGGCCAATGGCAATCTTTACAACTTCAGGTGATAGGGTAATTGGATTTAAATTAGATCCTAAACTTGCTCGCCTCGATAATATAAAGAAAAATATTGAAGTCGTAGTGAAAAGTGGTTCTCTTTTTTCAAAAGGAATTAATCAAAAAGTTATCTTGCCAATTGAAAATCTAATGCTGACAGGTTTTAAGTTTGCTCCTCTTCCAGAAAAGTCATTAAAAAAAGCTGTCGTAGAAATTAATGTTGAATTAAAAGTATTTAATACCGACATCAAATACGAGAAAACATTGTTCTTCAACCCTGAAACAAATAGTTTTCTTGAATGAAAAAATACTTAATTTTTGCCTTGTTATTTTTTTGTAATGTTTCTAGGTCTGAACTACCACTTCCACAGGCCATTTATTCAATCGATGATATTGTTAATGAGTTTAGAGAAATACTCTCAAAAAAAATTGAAGATTTAGGTAAAAACTATATTACCAAGATTTCTGAAAACTCTGTTTCATTTTCAAGTAACACTGTTTTAAATGCTTACGGAACACCTATTGAAGTTGGCGAATCTATTTCCAGTATGCAATTTTCAAATAACAAAAAAGAAAATGAACTATTTGAAAAAGTAATTTATCGTGGTTTTCATGGGCAAATTACGTTGGTAGAGGATATCATTACTAAGGGCACAGATTTAAAGCCGATAAGTTTTTCTGATTTTCTAAGAGTTAAGCGAACTGTTGATTTATTACCGAATGAAAATTCTAAAGTCTATCGACTTTCAAATGAAAATAATGAAGAGATTTTTAAAGTAATTATTGAAAAAACTCCCAATGGAAAAATTGCAAAATTTTATCTTGTCGAGCAAAATTTTTTAAACCTAAACTATGAATTCAGTGATACAAGCACTCGATTAATCGCCAAATACAATGGATATACTGGATCGTATAAGCGCACCTATGCTTCTTGGAATTTCAACGTCAACTATGATCCTTTTAGCAACTCTGTACTAATCAAAAAAGATAAGAACTTTGAACTTTTTTTCTTTAATACTTACGGTGTTCTATTCAGTCAGAATGATTATTTAAGTCGACAAGAAATGTATTTATCAAATGGCCCCCTCAAAAGACTTAGAAGTATTATTGATTATCATATGCACTATTTCCCAGAGACTAGCTCTGTTAAAACTAGTAGTACGAATGAAGCTTTTAAAGAAGAGCTCCGTATCATGATGAATCGATTGCAAAATAATATCGAAATAAATCTAGTGAAAAAGCAACTTCAAGAATACATTGAAGCCGCCAATGCTGGAACGATTCTAGATAAACGAAAGAAAGAATGAAGCTAAAGATATATATATTCATTTATTTCATTTGTAATTTCTTGCATGCAGTAGAACCAGAATTTTTTAATAGCAAATTCCCTGGTTTTAATCAGTATCAAAACTCTATTTTTTCTGGGATTAAAAACTACTTAGAGTTGATACCTAATAAAAGTATTGTTTTTAATCTTGATGGCGACACAAAAAAATTCATAATCCAAAACAATAACTCTAATAAAAATATTGAAATTAATTTTAGAGTTATCCGAGAAACAAGAGAGAATCAAATAGTTGAAACAATCTTTTATTCTGTTACTGGAAATTCACCATTTGTTTATCGGGTAATTAAAACAGGTCTAAGTGTTACCCCATCGGACACTCTCGACCTGCAGTTAATGCGCTTTCGTCCCTCTTCTTTAGATACAGAATATGAAATTCAAATTCCATCTCTAAATCTTTTGCTAAAAAATACGCGAAAAGAACTGCAAGAGATTACTCTTTTAAATCTTGGGTTTATTGGTTTTAATATATCAATAGAGACAAATACTAAACTCGCAGTACCCTATCGACATTACTTATATTTTTATAGAGATATGCCCAATCCGCAGGCCTCTGTAAGTGTTTTTCTCTATGAGCAATTCGATTCTTACTTATTTGCTTATACAAGCAGCCAGGCTGGGCAACTCACAGAAAATGAATTTAATTTTGCTCTTTCTAGTGTCAATGGAGTACTTAAGGCCTCATCAGAGGCGATAATTTTTAATTTAAAGCAACTTGGTTTTCCAAAACTCTAAGCTTTACCTTATATTGATCTAATCTTTGTTTCAGTTGCAGTTTTAGACAGGTTCAAATACATATTCGCTTCTTGATGAAAAGGATCTTTTAAGATTACTTTTTCCCATTCTGTTTGAGCTTCTAATACGTTTCCATTTCCATAGTGAATTACTCCCAAAGCAATTCGCGCTGGATAGTAATTGGGCTCTTCATTTTTTAAAATCTTTAACTCTTCAATTGCCTTGGCAATAAATCCTTTTTTGGCATAGACCTTCGCAATTTTTATTCGGGCCTCTAAATTTTCACCATCTAGAGCAACCACTTTATTATATTCAAAAAGTGCCTCGTCATATCTATTATATGAAAGATAAAGATCGGCAATCTCCAAATGCTTTAGAGCAAATTTTTTGTTAATATGCTTATCTTCAATCAATCCAGTTCCTCGCCCCTTTGATTTTACTCTTTCATTGGCCTTTTCAAAAACCTTTCGAGCTTCTTCATATTGACCAATGTCATTATACAAAACAGAAAGACTTATTGCCGAATCAGTGTGCTCAGGATTGATGGTCAAGATTTTATTAAAGGCCTTAATCGCCTTGCCAATTTCTCCGTTGATGTGAAATATATTGGCAAGTATAAAGAGGGCATCTACATTTTTGTCATCTGATTCAACGATTTCATTTAAAACTAGTTGTGCTTTTTTATATTCCTGACGTTCAAAGCATTCTCTTGCTGTCTTAATTAGTTGTTCGTTATTAGATGTATACATGCTATTTTCCTATTGATTAAGATTTTTATTAGCGATTTCAATCTGTCCTAAAATTCTTTCTTTCTCACTTTCATCTTTTATATTTTTTAAAATTTCTTCATATCGAGTTTTAGCTGCACTAAAATCTTTAGTTCTAAAATAAAAATCAGCGATATAGATTTCTTTTTTATCTAGCATATCTTCGATCTTTGCAATTCTAGATCTTGCTTCTTTAACATATTCTGTATTTGAATAATTCAACAAAAGCTCATTGTAATATTTAATGGCCTCTACCCCCATTGAAAGATCTCGATCAAACGTTGCTGGAAGTTGTTGGTAGAATGACTCTGAAATTTTAAAAATGACGTAGCCCATCTCTGAATATTTAGGGTGAAAGTCTCGAAATAAAATATAAGCTGATGCTGCCTCTGCGTAATTTTCTTGCAAAAATAATACATCTGCCTGAAGTAATTCTGAGTGAGTTGCATAATAACTATAAGGATATTGCGATCTAATTTGATTAAGCTTTTCTGTGGCCTGAATATAGCGCGACTTTGTAATTAACTCTCTTGCTTCTTTATATAAAATTTCAGCTTCCGTACTCCCCTCTGGTCGTTTTGTTGAACAAGCAGTTAGAAGTAGTACAAAAATTAAATATATTAGACTTTTCACTAGGACTCCACGACTTAAAGATTCGTGTTAAAATCCTATCATCGAGATCGTTCTGTGTAAATTTCATTGTATATTTCGGTGATAATTAACTTGATTGCCGCAACTAGTGGAATTGAAATAATCATGCCAGTTATTCCCAAATAATGAGAGCCCACAATTACACTAACTGCAACAATCATTGGGTGCAAATTGACGATTTTTGAAACTAGAAATGGAAAAACAAAAAAGATATCCACAATATTTGCAATTAGATAGAGAAGCCCAATTGCGCCCAGAGTCTGAGAACTGATTCCGTATTCTATAACCCCAAACAACAAGGCCGGAACTGCCCCTAAAAGCGGACCTAAATAAGGGACAATATTTGTTAGTCCAGCGACAAAGCCAAGTAAAAATGCATATTTTATGCCCATAACATATAGGCCAGTTGTAATAATGGCGCCAACAATGAATGCCTCAACGAACTTGGCAAAGAAATAATTTCCAAGCTGTCGATTAAATGCATAACTTACATAATAAAAACGTTCAAAAATTGAGTTTGGAGTAAAAGACAAAAGTAGTTTTTTAAAAGCTCCAGCGTCCTTTATAATAAAAATTGTAAAAAATGGGATAAGAAAAATCCACTCAATTAAACTGGCCGCATAGTTTGGAATTTTAACCACAGCATGCTCGGCCCAAGCTTTTAATTCTGTTAAGGCCTGAAATAAATATTTATCACTTATGCTTATTCCAAATTTCTCTTTAATTAAATTTCTAAAAAACTCAAATTGACCATATAAGAATTGTTCTATTTTTGGAATTGAATAGTTAATATTTTGTGCTTCATCTGAAACAACTGGAATAATTTTTATAAGCGGAAGTCCCACGAGCACTGCCAAAGTAAAAAAGACAATAAAAATGGCCTGATTTTTACTTATACCAAAACTCATGATGGCGTTTACAAATGGGGAAAGTGCTAATGATAAAATATAAGCTAACGATAAAGGAATCGAAATTCTCGGAAGTCCAAGAACAAAACTGCAAAATACAAAAACAATTGTCGCAAAAAACACCAGCTGCAATCGAGAGGCAGATTTACTATTTTCAATGAGCATCTTTTTCTTCCATTGATTTTAATTTTTTATTCAACTTTGATGCTTCCACCGTCAAATGATATAAGCGATCTGCAATAGCGATTGAAATTGATTGTATTAATTTAGCGGCAATCCTTGGATGGTATTCGATTAATGTTTCGAGATCTGGTTTGAAAATTCCCACTAACTCTGATCGACTTTTAGAGACCGCAGTTGCCCACCTTGGGTGATTTTCTTGTAAGAGTGCAAGCTCACCAAAATAACTAAATTCATTTAACTCTAAAAATCTTTTATTGTTATTTTCTACTGATTCATCAGCATATCTCAATTCAATAATACCAGAATAAATAAAATAAAATCCAATTCCTATGTCACCTTGGCGAAAGATGTTCTCTCCATCTGAAAACTTCCTAGAGTGCATAAATTTAGATAAGATTCGAAGTTCGTTATCTGAAAAATTTTTAAGAAGCTCAATATTTCGTAAAAAGCGAGGAATTGAATCTTTTCTCGCCCCACTTAATGGATTAGCAAGCCAGAGATATTTCATCATCGAAAAATCGATTTTACTCAAGAGATTCATCTTTTTTTCGCCAGCGTTTTTTACTTCATTTTCATATGATGACATATTTTTTCCTTTAAAAAATACCCAAATCGTCTTTTTTTACCCAACCTGCAAGATCTTGTGGATTTTGAATAAAAAACCACCCTTCTTTAAAATCCCCAACGATAATTTTAGCCCCAGCCTTTAAATTTCCTTTTTCTTGAAATACTTTCGATGGGCCTTCATAGATAGGCATATCTTTTAGTGCTATCGCAGAATTTATATTGCTTAAAAAAAGAAAATAATAAGCCAATGGAATAAAACTCGAAAGAATGATCAGACTAATTTTTAACTTACTTGTAATTTTTTTCATTTTTACTATCAACAAAGCAATTAAAGCCAGAATGAGTGAAAGCATAATAAATGCATCCACAGGAAAATCTAAACTTGCACTTACAAAGCGATCTGAAAATCTGTCAGAATTCGAAAGATCATTAACCTGAAGTTTAGACTTCACATATTCTAGATTATTAAAGGCTGCAGTATGCTTCATTCCTACATTTATTGCTTTTTCAAAATGAAAGCGAGCAAGTCCAAAATCGTTTAATTTTGCATGAGCAAGACCTAAATTATAATGAAAATTACCCGAGCTAAATTGTTCCTTATTTTGAATTAATAATTCAATTGCCTTCTTATATTCAGATTTAAGGTAAAGCGACTCAAACGTTGCGTTTGATGACTTTGCATCTTTGACTGTGTTACCATTTCCCATACAAGAATTATCTCATGGGAAAATATCTTTGCAAGTATGAAAAAGAATTTCCCCTAGAAAAGAAAGGACGTATATGGCCCAGGGAGTACAGAACTCAGAAATTAATGAAAACTTAAACAAGCTCTTTTCTTCAATTTTAATTGAGCAACAAAAATTTAATAAAGTTAAAGCTCCTGATCCAGACAAGGTTAAAGTGCAAGAAGAAAAACTAAAAGAATATGAATCCTTGCGGGGTCGTGGCTTTTTTTTCCATTACATGTCGTCGGGACGAGGGCATGGGCCCTTCGTAGAGCTTGTTGACGGATCGGTTAAATATGACCTCATCACTGCATTAGGCGTAAACTTATTGGGGCACTCTCACCCTCTCTACATCAAAGCAAATCTTGAAGCTGCCACTGGTGACGCTATTATGTGTGGAAATCTTTTAAGTTATCAAGAGCCTTATGAATTATCCCGCGCCATTTTAGAAACAGTAAAAGGCTCAAGACTGAAGCATTTTTGGCTTTCTTGTTCTGGATCTTTTTCAAACGACACTGCTTTAAAAATTATTTGGCAAAAAAAGGCACCAAACTATCGAGTGATTGCCTTTCAAAAAGCATTCGCAGGTAGATCAGTTGCTATGCAAGATGTGACATATAATGCTTCTTATCGCGAGGGTATGCCTTCTGCGATTGAGGTTGATCATGTCCCACATTTTGATTACAAGGACCCAGAAAAATCTTTAGATAAAACGCTTACAGCATTAAACCAGTTAATTGAAAAAAATGGAAACACCTACGCTGCGATTATGATTGAACTCATTCAAGGTGAAGCTGGATTTATCTATGGCACAAAAGAATATTATGAAGGAATTTTTAAATGGGCAAAGGAAAAGGGTATTTACATCTGGGTTGATGAAATTCAATCATTTGCTCGTACACACCGAATGTTTGCATTTCAAATGTTTGAATTAGATCAATATGTCGATGTCGTTACGATTGGGAAAGTGTTACAGGCATGTGGTACTTTCTTCACCGAAGAATTAAATCCAAAGCCTGGCCTTATTGCTGGAACATTCAACGGATCGCTAGCTGCACTAAATGCAGGAAAAGCGATTGTGCGCTACCTTTCAGAAGGGAATTTTTATGGAGCCAATGGAAGAATTAAAGAAATCGAAGCTAAGGTGAAAAAGAAATTTGAATCGTTAACTTCAAAAGAGAAATATAAATCTAAAATACCTTATTTCGGCGGAATCGGGACAATGATTTCTTTTGAAGTTGGCGATGGCTCAATGGAAATAACTAATAAATTTATTAAGCAATTATTTAATAATGGAATTATTACATTTTCTGCTGGAAAAGATCCAATGCGAGTTCGCTTTCTGTTGCCCTTAAGCATTTTAGACGAACACCTCGATGATATTTTTAGTATTATTGAAAAAACAATCGATGAAACTCTTTAGGATGTAATATGTTTATTTTAAGATCGGCTTCTTTACAAGATTTGGATGATTTATATGAATTAAGCCAATTAATGGTCTTCATTAATCTACCGCCAGATAAGTCCATTATTCAAAGTAAAATTGAAAGTTCAATATTGGCATTTACCAAGCCTTCAAAGAAGCTATGGAAAAACCATTATCTTTTTGTACTCGAAGATCGCATCACTGGAAAAATTATTGGCACATCAATGATTCATTCACAGCATGGAACTGAAGATGAGCCACATTATTATTTTTCTGTTTCTAATGAACACAAATTTTCACAAAGCTTAAACACTGGATTTATTCACGGTACATTAAAACTGGGACTTGATACCGATGGGCCTTCTGAAATTGGCGGCCTCATTTTACATCCCGACTATCGAAACAACGAAAAGAGACTGGGAAAACAGCTTTCATTTGTGCGCTTTCTTTATATGGGAATGTTTCCTGAGCGCTTTAAGCCCGTCATCCATTCTGAATTAATGCCTCCGTTTGACAATGATGGACATTCTCCACTATGGGAGGCTATCGGTAGACGTTTTTTAAATATGGAATATGTTGATGCAGACATACTTTCACGTAGCAATAAAGAATTTATCCTTTCTCTTTTTCCGGCCGATACAATTTATTTAACCTTGCTACCAATTGAGGCCAGAAATGCGGTTGGAAAAGTTGGTGAAGAAACTGCGCCAGTAAAAAAGATGCTTGAGAGTATTGGTTTTAAATATACCAATGAAGTAGATCCTTTTGATGGTGGCCCTCATTATCGTTGCGATTTAAAAAATATTAAACCAGTCAAAGAAATGTTTGAGCTAGAAGTTCTTATAAGAAATTCAATCATTAAAAGTGATATAACTTCAATTTTAGTAAGTTTACCATCTGCCGATAATACTTTCCGATCCGCTTATATTTCTGGCAATCTAAACAAGGGAAAAAATCCAAGCTTTATTATTGACCCGGAAGAAGCTAAAAAATTAAATCTTACAGAAGACTTTAAAACATTCGCTACGTACTTATAGGAATAACTTTATGAAATACCAAATCAAGGGAAACTATTTTAACGGAAAATTTCAACTACCACCAACAACAGGTCCACTTGCAGTGGAAAATATTATTAAAAGATTCTGTCCTGCAGACATATCAATGCTATTATCAGAAACACCTATCGACTACAAGGATGTCGATCGAGTGGTAGAATCTGCAAGAGACGGCTTTAAAATGTGGAAAATTCTTTCTTGTTCTGAAAGAAATTCTTATCTAAAAAAATATCAAGATGAAGTTAATAAGAGAAAAGATGAAATCGCAATGGCCATTTCACTTGAGACGGGAAAACCACTCTGGGAGGCCAAGACAGAAGTGGCATCAGTAATCGCCAAGGTAGATGTTACAATCAATGATTCACTTCCTCGAATTGCTCAAAGAAAAATTGAAAACATTTTGCCCAAGACAGATGGATACATTTATTTTAAGCCATTAGGCCCTTCACTCATTATTGGCCCTTTTAACTTTCCATGCCACTTGGCAAATGGACAAATCCTAAGCAGCCTGATTGCTGGAAATTCGATTATTTTCAAACCAAGTGAGAAAACAACTTACTCCGCTCAGCTCTTAATAGAATGTTTTCATTCTGCGGGCTTTCCAAATGGTGTCGTCAACCTAATTCAAGGTGACGGTGAGGTTGCTCGTCGACTATTAAAAGAAAAAGCAATTAAGGCAATCTTTTTTACAGGTTCAAAGGAAGTTGGAAAAAAAATACTAGATGTTACTCATCACGATCTTTCAAAGCTTGTTTCACTCGAGCTTGGTGGGAAAAATACAACCATACTCCACAGCGATGCCAATCTTGAGCACGCTCTTTTAGAACTTTTAAAAGCTTCATTTTTGACAGCAGGACAACGTTGCACTTCTACATCTATAATTGCCATCTCTAAAAAAATTCAAGATGAGTTTATCTCTAAATTTCATGAACTATCCAAAAAAATTATCATCGACCACCCAATCGATTTTGTGCGTGAACCTTTTATGGGCCCATTAGTTGATCAGGCCGCTGTCGATGCTTATCTACTTTTCATGGGGATGGCAAAGAGAGAAGGAATTGAAGAAGTCATGCGTGGAAAGCAATTAGAGAAAGCAAGAAAGGGCCATTACGTAAGTCCGTCAATACATCTAGCACCTCGTTGGAACAACGATAGTCACTTTTTACAAAGCGAAATTTTTGGGCCAAATGTTACATTCATTCCTTATGACACCATCGAAGAAGCAATCGCAATTTCAAATAGCACTGAATATGGACTTGCATCTGCAATTTTTTCTCGCGATGAAAAAATTATTAATAAGTGTATTGATGAAATCGAAACAGGTCTTCTAAACATTAATAGATCGACAGTTGGGGCCTCTGCTAAACTTCCTTTTGGAGGCGTTAAAAATTCAGGCAACTACAGGCCAGCAGCACTTACAACGATCGATGCATGTGTTTATCAGATGTCGTCTTTAAATGTACTTAGTGATGAAGTCGAAGATATTAAAAATATTATTGGCCTTGAATGAGCTTTAAGGAAGTATACAGCTTTTGACTTTGTCCCAAAGACCTTGATCTTGCTTTTCTACTGAGGCCGGTGCTCTTTTTTGCTCAAAAATTATTTTTTGATTGGAAATCTTTTGATCGTCACGCAGAAACTGAGGTGCAAAACTCGTATAAACAATTGCAAGAATAATTATGAATGGAACATATAAATACTTCATCAATATTGCTTCCTATTCACTAAAACGCCAGCCTCTTTTGACTGGGCCATATTGTCTTCTTGCCCGCGAATTTGCTCAACATCAACGCTGATATTTTTTTGATATAAAGCTAGAATTTCTTTTTCCTTAAGTGCCTGTTGAGACTTTTTTAAACGAATCTTTTCAATTAAAATAAAAGATGACATATTTTCATCATCTGCATGCTTGTTTAATTCCCTTTCTTCCTTTTCTAGCTGGGCCATCTTTTGCGCTAATTCATTCAACGATGATTTGATCTTTTCTTCATCAAA
Source organism: uncultured Bacteriovorax sp. (assembly GCA_964583925.1). Taxonomy (GTDB): domain Bacteria; phylum Bdellovibrionota; class Bacteriovoracia; order Bacteriovoracales; family Bacteriovoracaceae; genus Bacteriovorax. The sequence continues at coordinate 25,703 of CAZOXW010000007.1, read as the reverse complement.
TTCTGGTGACAATACATCTTTATCCTGGGCCATAACTGAATTCTCTTCTTCTTTTTTTGTTGGCGAAGAAGGGAATGGAAGAATTTTTGCAGTTTTTTCTTTTGAGTCTAAACCCTCTGGCTGATAGCTAGAAAAATCGCGATAAATATGTTGATGAACTCGTTCATTCATTAAATCAGTGAGAGGTTGAAATCGTCCACCATTATGCTTAGTCGTAATCTCACCTATTTCTTCAGGTGTGATAATTCTAAGAAGTGACATAATCAAATGAGTTGTTTCTGCCATAGCATTCTACCTATCGGCAGAATGATGTATTTACTTGAGAAAAATAGGTGGCTATTGGGGTTATTTTCAAATAACAATAACTTATGGTTGGCAGTTTGAAATAAATCCTTATAAAATTAAAGTAATTGAGGTTATTTATGAAAACTACTATTGCGATCCTTGCACTTTTACCCACTCTATCTTTTGCTTGCCCTTACCTAGAAGGACACTATAAAAAATGTCACTCTGAAATCAAAGAAATGAAAGGGGAATACATCATTGACCAGGACACAGTGAAGGGTACTGAAAATTATGCAATAAAATATATTGATGATGACGGCAGTGTTCAAGAAGACGAATTTAAAACTGATGGAAGTACTGTGACTAGAAAACAAAAAGTTCCTGTTATCGGTATTCGAGTAAAGGTTGTTGGTAGCGCAAACTGTGTTGACAATCGTGTTGTCTCAAAAGGCAAGGCCTATTATCTAGGGGCCCATGTAGGCTCTTTTGATACTAAAATCTATAAAACACCTGAAGAAGTTTTAACAATGGAAATTGATGCTGAATATCTCGGAAAAAATGTTAAAAAACTGATTCAATGCAAAGAGCAATAAGATTTTGCAAAAAAAACTAGACATTTAGAAGCATCGTTTTTATAAATTATAAGCTAATTCAAAATACTGGGGAGTGGCGCAGCGGTAGCGCAGTAGACTGTTAATCTATTGGTCGTCGGTTCGAACCCGACCTTCCCAGCCATTTAACTCTAGAGCACTAAGGCAACATTCATGAAACCAACTTCAAGTCAAAAAGAGACTTCAATTTTTAGCACTAAAAGTGCACTTCAGGCCTTTAAAAACAGAGAAAAAGATTATGAATCGTTTATTCAGGATATTAGAACTGATTTAAACGATGGTTTTCATACCGAAATAGTTGATCCACTTTTTTTAGATCAACTAACAGATATTATTCATGATGAAATTTTTGATACCTTTTCACCGCTACGATTTTATTGGATTAGCTTGGTTGATGATCTTATTTACCTCATTCAACTTCATGATGAGATTTTATCTGCTGACGAATACAATGAAGACCATTCTGATTATACAGAATTAGAAAAAGAACTTTTAAGTTATTGGCAAAACTCTGAATTTCAAACGGCCTTTAATGAAATAAAATCAAACCAAGTCGCACTAATTGAAATTTCAGATCAACTGTTACCTCTTTTAGAAAATCAAATCATTTCGTTTTATGTATTAAATATAAACCGATTTCGCCAAGAGTTTGATGAAGCTATTATCTATCATCCGATTTTATTCAGAGGTGATAGTGAACATGGGTTTTATCTCGGAGAAAATCAAATTTTTGCTTCTTTAACTAAAATACCTGACTCCTATCCAAGTTTCCCTGTTTTATCTTTTGATCCTGACAATATGAAAATAAAATATGAATACAAAGACCGAGGAGAAATTATCAATCTTGAAAAAAAGGTTGAAGAGGCCAGTATTTCCAAAAAAGTATTTTCATTTATCAATAGCACGAAAATTCAAACTCAAAATATTTTAAATGAAATTGCTAACATAAAAAAATATTCTCAAAGTACTTATGAACAAATTTTATATTTTCACAGTCTATTTATTTTAAACAAAGATGAGGGACATCATTTTTGGACCCATCCGGCCATCCCCCAATACACGCGCATAAATGCTGGCCTTCAAAAAAGCGAGCTTCAAAATGCACTAATTTCAAGCTGTGCCGAACAAATGTATTATAGTTATATTTCTTTTGACGAGCTAACCAATACGTACGACGAAATCATTTACTATTCTCCATGGACTAAAAAGCAAAATCCACTACATGAGACATTAAAAGAATTTTTCCGTGAGCTATATCTATTAAATTTTTATCGCTCAATGATTTTAAAAAAAGAGGATCAATATTTAAATTATATCGTTCAATTTGAACGAATAAAATTTTCACATGCCGACCTGCAAACTGCAAAAAAATTTAAAAAATTTACAGATGCAGGGTTAGAACTTTTTTCAATGTTAGAATCTAATTTTAGTGAGCATACAAACTATGTTAGTACAATTGAAAATGACAAAGTTCTTCCTCAAGGCTCAATTGAACTCGTTTTAAAATTAAAAAAAGAACTTGCTGAGGCGAGTTCAAATTTTAGCCTAAGATAAAAATTACTTATCAGCGTATTCTTCTTTAAGCTTTTCTGTGGCCTTTGCCATTTTATAAAATGCTTCTCTTACTTCATCAATTATTTCTTGCGACTCATTTTCCATCATATTTTCTTCATTGATATATTCGATTAGCTCTTTTAATGTTTGAAATTTTCCAACTGTATCATGTCTAAATTTCATTATCGGACTCAATGATGAATTCATATTTTTTCCTTATATTTATATATTTTTGCCTGATTCGTTGCTAATACTTTCATCGTCTTTCGGATTGAATTTTGATTTTGGGCCAAGGTTTTTAACACGATCTCTTCTTCTATTTTCTCAATTAAAAACTGCAATCCTTTTGTTTGTGCAATGCTAATCATGTCATCATTAACAATTTGAATATTTCCTTCATTGATCAATAATTTTTGCAGATCAGGTTCTAAGACATGACTTTTCCCGATAGCAACTAATAAATCTACAATTCTTTTTAATTGCCTAATATTACCAGGCCACCGATAGTTTATTAAAAATTCTTTTGCGCTTTTTTCTAAAATCAACTTTTTATTACTGTTTAACTTCAGCTGAATTTCATCTTTAAAAATTTGATAAATATCCTCTCTTCTTTCGCGCAGGGGAAGCATCTCTATTGTATGCCCACATATTCTCTGAAATAGGTCAAACCTAAATGTTCCTGCTTTTATTTTATTTTCTAAACTTTCTAACGTTGCAGTAATCAATCGAAACTCTGAGCGCACAATTTTATCTGAATTGATTGGATAAAATGATTTCTCTTCAATTGCTTTTAGCAATTTGGCTTGCATTTTCTCGCTCATAGAACCAATTTCATCTAGAAATAAAGTTCCTCCATTGGCAAGTAGCAATTTTCCTTTTTGCTCAGTTGAAGCTCCACTATAAGCACCTTTTCCATGTCCAAAAAGTTCAGCATCAAGTAACTCTTCACTTAAGGCACCACAATTAATTTCGACAAAATTGCCAGCACGATTAGAGTATTCATGAATTTTGGCCGCAATAAATGTCTTGCCAGTTCCAGATTCTCCTAAGATACAAATTGGAATTTCCGTTTTAATAAAGGGATAAAGCGTATTAAAAATTTTTTTCTGCAAGGGGGAGTTCGTATGAAATAAAACATTTTTCAATGTACTATTTTCACCGGCAGAGTGCTTATAAAAATTAATCACTACATCTCGTATACTATTTTCTTCTTTGCCCTTACTATAATATTCATTGCAGCCCAATTGATATGCGTGCTCAATAATATCTTCATCACTTAAAGATGACATAACGACAGTGTAGATGTTTTTTGAGACACATACTTTAAGAACCTCTAGGCCAAAAAGTTCTGTGGACTGATCATCTAAATTCAAATCAATAAAACACAAATCAAAATTATTTTTTAGTTCAAACAATGCGCTGTCAAAGCTATCCGCCTCTGTGATTTCAAAATCTTTAAGATGCATTTTAAGACGCATTCTTGCAATCTTTTCATCGTCTACAATTAATACCTTCAACATTTGAAACCTCGCCTAAAACCATGTGATCTTTCGCCTCAAATTTTCGAGAGCGCATTTAAAAATTGAAATCCGATCGCTACATTGTAGCGCAACTTTGCAGTTGCTGTTAATAGATTCATGAAATATTTACCCCCTAAAGGCTCCGTATCACAATAAATACAGACCGAATCAAAACAGATACGCCAAAGCGGGTAACCCCCGACCTAACCTCTGGTAAGTACACACGCAATTACTTGGCACGTAACTTGAAAAGCAAAGGCAACAATAAGCGAGGTTTTATGAAAATGTGTACTTATCTAATTTTCTTTCTGCTTTTTACAAGAGCATGGAGTGGTAATTCCAATGATACTCTAGAATCTTTTGAGAGCAATGAACTTGAAACGGCCTTAGAGCATCTAGCTTCTCTTGAGGGGCAATTTAAAATCGGAAGCTGTTTTGTAGAAATTAAGTACTGCAAAAAATGCAGAACTTATGATCAAGCCAATTCAAAACTTGCTGGCGATGTTTATATTCTTGATGCTGATGGAGATGAGCGCTATGTCCCTATCTATTCACTAAAATCAAAAATAGAAAAATCACACGGCCTTTTAAAGAGCACCGAGAATTCATTTATTTATCGCTTCAAAGATAAAAACTATGATGACAGAAGCGGAAACTATGAATGGTACGACTTAGAAATCGTAAAAAAGTCAAACCTAGTTGACATTGACTACATCGAAGTTGGCCATTCCAGTCAAACAGAGCGCAAAAATCGCACGACTAAAAAATGGATTGTGTGCGGTGAGGAAAGAGAAGAATTTGTAAAAAAGCATCCCATTAAATATCGAATTAGATCTTGGTGGTGGTGGCTTACTCATATTTAAAAAGGAGAATATATGTTTACGAAAAAATTAATTATCAATGTGTTACTAGTAACAAGTTCATTTGCTTTTGCAGATCAACAAACAGGAGGACAGTTTGCCGTGCTAAAGCCAGAACTTGCCTGTGAAGTTAAGATTCCTCAAGGAAGAACGTCCTCGCAAGTTTATTTTAGTCATGACTGCAAAACTGCCTATGTATTGCCATCGTTAAATATGAAAAAAACAATAATGAATCCATATTTAACTGCAGATCATAAAATCTGTGATCGCTTTGAGCAAGTGTTAAATAGGACTGAGGGATATGATGCAAAAATAAGTAAATTAGACAATGAGCTTTCAAGACTTCAAGATTTATTGGCACAAGCAAGTGACGAAGAAGTCATCACAAAACTTGAGAGACAGATTACTCTTCTTTCTAAAATGAAGAAAGATTGGTCCGATGAAAAAACCAAGGCACTCGAGCCATTTTTTAAAACAAGAGCATTGAGAACTCAAATCACAGCGATTTCAGATCAAATGGATGAAGTTGCTGCATTTCAAACTGCAAACATTGATGCAATTTCAACAGATGGTAAAATTATTCCTACCAGATTTGTTCCTGCACATATTACAAATTCAATTTTAGCAATTTCAAAAGTTGATACTTCTGATGAAACTGTTTTAAATGTTGATTTTCCTGGCAAAAAATACATTCCCACCGAAGATGAAAAAAGCATCTATAGCACAGGTACAACCTTTTTAGAAATGAATGGCGCCTTAAGTGGTATCGTGGATCTTTCAGCTGTTACCTATTGTACCAGTTTAAAATTGCTCGGCAAAAGCGCATCATCAGATTCATCAGATTTAAAAGAGGTGTTTCATAAGGCGGTGGCGATAAATAATGATTACAATGTTCGAGTTCAGTCTGGTGTTAAGTTGCACATGATCTCTAGAATTAAAACATTAGATTTTTTATCCGAATTAAAGAACGAAATTCGCAACTCAGAATTTAGACGAGATGAATTTGTAGGTGTCCTTATGTCGGGAAAACTTGCAAATATGCTAGAGATATCAATTGACGATAAGGGAAGCAATATTGACTTAAAAGAGCTGTTATTAAAAAGTGACTCTGAAGTAGAAGAAGAAGGAATGACAACAATTGGGATGCTATTTGGAAAATTTGTTCAACAACACTTAGACACCATTGAAAGCAAACTTACAAAGCTTGGCCTATTGGAAAAAGTAAACGAAGCAAGAGCAAAAGAAATTCAAGCTGGTACAAGAACAGAGGTTGCTGGCTATCGTGAAGTTTGTACATCGAGTTCTTCATTTTTTGGTTTAAAAAAATCAAGTCACTGCTCAACTCACCCTGTTTATGTGACGGTAAAAGTTGATGGTATTTCAAAACTTTTAAAAGAAAACAGTGACAACACAGAAATGCTCTCTGAAATGCTAATTCAAACGAACCAAACACTTTCAGTTAAGCACACTTCAACTTTTGGTAAATTTTAGGAGATTTTATGAAATTTTTATTCGCATTGTTATTAATTAATTTTTTCGATTCTGCATCCGCTTTAACTAAGTGGGAAGATTTAGAAGAAGTTGCAATAAATCCCAAATACGTGCATGCAACAGATGCAAAAAATCGAACAGAAATGAAACTGATTGATCTTGGTAATGGGAAGTATCGAATTGATAGCTTTAGAGTCACTCCAAGCTCTCCACTTGTTTTAATTTATGGAGGTAAAAAAGATCTTAAAGATTTATGTAGTGACTATTACCTCTATAGCCACAAGACATTTAAAGCAAAAATTGTGTTCTCTAAAAACCAAGAAATTAATTATTCCAACTTTGTTTTAGATGACGGTACAAGAATGAGTGAGGAGTTGATTGAAAATCCCATTCTTGTATCTGAATTAAAAGTTAATGATTTAGGCCAGAGTGACAAGACTCTTTGGATAGAAAAAACCGCAGATAAATTGAAAATGGGAAGCGACGTTAATCAGTTTTATGTAAATTTATTTAATTCGCAAATCAAAAATGAGAGCGATAGAGATGTTGAAATTGATCTTGGCCATTTAAATGGACTTGCCTGTGATATTGGCCTTGGAAATATTAAACCAGAAATTACTGTGAATATCACACTAGAAAAACCTCTTCCTGTCGTTAACTTTTGGCTTAAGAAAGATCTTTTTTCTGAGATATCTACAACCTTTTTATCTTTGACTAAAAATTATCCCATAAAGTCTGATGACAACAAGGCACTTGAAAAAAACCAACTAATTCTTGGTTGGTCAATTGCAATGGCAGAGCAGTTATTGCGTGTAGAAGAAAATTCAATAATGCCAAAGCTGATTCAAAGTGACTCAAGGAGGTTAGATTTATTAAAGGCAGTTGAAAAAAATAGAGCAGGCGAAAGCATTGATACCTCTTGGAGGAGAACATTTGAAATCGAAGTACCAAAGGTTAAAACGATTACAAGACACTTGCCCTTCATCCAAGGAAATGCTGAAGTATTAAAAGCTGAATAGGAGTCACTATGAGATGCATTTATTTTTTATTGCTATTAATGTTTTTCGTTAGCTGTGGCGATTCCGGCAAAACATCTGGATCAGTGACTTCAAAACAATCCGAGGATACTGTAAAGGAACATGATAACGAAGTAGAACTTTCAAAAGACGAAGAATTGGTACTTAACTACTTTAAAGAGAAGTCTAATCAAACGTTGGACGCACTACAGATTGGTTACGATGTTGCCAAAATATTAAAACGAGACATTAGAAATGTAGATGCATTACTTTTATCAGTTGACTTGATTAAATATGATTTAACCAAAGTGGAAATCATAAAAAAAATGAAAATTGAAATTAAAAAAATTTGAGGAATTTATGAAAAAAATATTATTTTGTCTTTCTCTCTCTGGAAACATACTGGCCGGACCAGTTATATCGAGCAATTGTGATGCTGGAAAATATTTAGAAGTACCAAGTGGATCCGGAGGTTATTATTTTGATACTAGCTGTACAAAAGTATATGTCCTTCCACCACTTCAGGGCTCAATGGAAGTGAGTGGTAGAACAATTGGAGACTTAGGTCGCTGCTTTGAAGTTAAAGATTTTAATAAATCTATTTCTTTAATAAATAAAAATATTAATAACGCTATCAAAGAAAAGTCATCCGACCAAGAACTAAAAAACTATTTAGATCAAAGGCAAATGATCTTAGATCAGTATTCAGATCTATCTGAAACTCTTGGGGCATCTGTCGAACTTTCATTCAGTTCAGAAATTGAAAAAAATGTACAGACCTTTAAAGATTTAAATCCGAACTCTAATCTTGAGTTTGTATCTGTTACAATCAAAGATGCGAAAATTTATTTTAACAATAAAGATCAAGTTGATCCTAGTGCCAAAATCAGCTTTAACAAAACGATACCTCTTGATTTAAATACCAACGTGGGAGTTGGTTCGTTTTCAGGAAGACTGGATTTAAGTTTGTTTGGAGCATGCCCCTTAGTCGATCCATTCACTAGATCACTCCCTGAAAAAATAAAATCAAGACAACTGAGAGGAGTTATTACACCAAACTTGGTATACAAATTTCAGACGAATGCTACTTTTAAGTACTCTGCAACTTATAATCTTTCCACGTTGGCAAAAAAAATTAGAGAAGTATCTACAAAAGGTGGTTTATTTAAAACATCCTCCACGTCAAGCTTAATTCAAACATCTGAATCAGATGGGTGGTTTAAACTTGAAATGGATTGTGATGACCAAAGAGTGTGTGAAGTTGCAAAAGAAGAGACAGCACTACAAATTAAAAATCGTTTAATTGAGAGAGTATTAAGCAATATTTCACTTTCGACAATAGGTACTGTTATTAATCCATCAGAAGCACCTACACCAGGAGAAAATGGAGCAACCGTTGCCTCAAAAGAATTAAAAAAGTGCGCTCATCAGTACTGCCAAGTGGCCGCAGTTGTTCTTGATGTTGGCTCATCTATTTTTGGAGGGACTTCGAAAACTGACTCATTTATTAATCAGAATAACCACAGCGAAAAAGAAGAAGTTACAATAAAAAAACCAGTCGAAATAACAGGCATCATGGGTTTTGGGAGATAGTCTATGAAAAAATATTTTAACTTTATTTATCTCTCATGCTTTACTTTTTTATCCTATAATCAGTTTGTTTATGCTGATTCTGGCTTTAGGCATCTTGATCAAGATAGAGGGCAGATAAGCTGTCCTCTATATAAAAATCGACTCATATCCTCACTTCAAAGACTAAATGAATTTGATTATGCTGAAAAAATAAAAAAGAAAAAATTTTCCTTAAAAGAGTATAAGCATTTACTAACTCTCTTTCAAAGACACGAAATACCTTTTTTAGAAAATGAAATTCTTTATTTTGAAGCGAATATAAATCTAACGAGTTCACAAAAAGAAGTGATTAAAAATGGAAAGAAGTTTATGGCCAATTCGCCTTTTTTAAAATTTGAATCAGAGCAATTTATATTTCCTGAAACGGCACTGGAAGTCTTATTAAATGATGATAGTGATGTTTTAAAAATTACGATGCCCCTTAATTACTATCAGGCATGTTTTAATAAATTCAATTTGGAAATTAGTATTCTTGGCGAGCATGATGACTATAACGTTATTCTAGAAGTTGATAAATATGAATATGATAAAGTTCATTTACTTGAGCTTTAAAAATGGGGTATTTATTACTTTTTATATCGATCCCATTGAATATTTTAAAATGCCTGCTAAACTAAATTTAGGGGGATTTATGGCCATAGTCATTCTACTTGAAACATCAGATGGTAAAACGACAGAACTTGCACTTTTGGGTAAGACTGTATTTGGCCGATCGAGCAAGTCTGATATTCAAATTGAAGATTCAAAACTTAGTGGGACTCACTTTTCACTAGAATTGACCAAAGAAGGAAATGTTCTATTTAAAGACCTTGAGTCAACCAATGGATCATTTTTAGAGCACACTAAACTTACTCACCATTTGATTAAAATTGGTGATCGAATAAGAGTTGGCTCCTCTTATGTTTATATTGACGAGAAAAGATTATCTATGGATGAAAGGTATCGCCTTAAGGCCGATCGTCCTAAAATTCAAAAAAAGAGCATGGACAAAACTCTTGAATTGCCTGAAGTACCTACACCACCAAAATCTGAATCCAAATCACAAGTTTCACTTCTTAGAAGTCGAAAAAAAGAAAATAAGTACGATAAAGAAGTGAAAGTATCGGCCAAAGACAATCTTTTAGAACAAGAAGAGAGCTCTGGTCAAACCAAATTACTAAAACTAGATGTAAGCAAAAAAACTAAAAAATAGTCTATTTTTTCTGAGGTATCCAAGCAATCTCAGGTTCATTGCTTTTAAAAGATAAAAAACGTGCAAGGGTAAAAAAGTAATCGGAAAGACGATTTACATACCTAATAAATATTAATGGTATCTCTCCATTGTGCTCACTCTCAAAGCCAATCAACTGCCTTTCTACTCTTCTACACACAGTTCTCGCAAGGTGAAAGGTAGCAGCATCAGGCCTTCCCCCCGGAAGAATAAAGTTTTTAAGCGGGTTTAAATTTTCATCCATGCTGTCGATTTCTTTTTCAATTTCTAATACGTGCTGATCTGTAATCGTAGGCAACATAAACTCTGTTCTTTTTTCTTTTTCACAAGCAAGATTTGAACCCAAATCAAACAATCTACTTTGAATATTTAACAGAAACTTTTTTTGAGATGTTTCAGAAATAATTGAAATCCCCATACCAATAATTGAATTTAATTCATCGACTTCACCATATAAATGAATTCTTGAATCACTTTTTTTTATTCTAGTTCCGCCAACAAGGCCAGTTAGCCCTTGATCACCTGTGCGGGTATATATTTTGGCCTTCTTCATTACATATTCCTTCTATACTTTCCGCCAACTTCAAATAAGACATTTGTAATTTGCCCCAATGATGCATAATTAACTGTTTCCAATAGTTCTTCAAATATATTTCCACCATTGAGTGCAACATTTTTTAGTTTCACTAATGCCTCTCCAGATTTTTGCTTATTTCTTTCTTTGAAATTGTTTAATCTATTTATTTGATCCATCTTTTCATCGTCAGTGCATCTTGAAATTTCTATTTCTTTTGCCATTTGATCTTTGATATTAGGAGCAATGTAAGTATTTACTCCGATTATTGGAAACTCTCCAGTATCCTTTAAAGTTTCATAATAGAGTGACTCTTCTTGAATTTTTGATCTTTGATACATTGATTCCATTGCTCCGAGAACTCCACCTTTATCAGAAATATTTTCAAATTCTCGCAATACTTGTTCTTCAACGATGCTGGCAAGTTCTTCAACGATAAATGATCCTTGCATTGGATTGTCTGTCTTGTTTAGACCAAATTCACGATTAATAATCATCTGAATGGCCATTGCTCTTCTTACTGACTCCTCCGTTGGTGTGGTAATTGCTTCATCGTAAGCGTTTGTATGAAGAGAATTACAATTATCTGATAATGCTAAAAATGCTTGTAATGTAGTTCTAATATCGTTGAAATCTATTTCCTGAGCATGAAGTGATCGGCCAGAAGTTTGAACATGATACTTAAACATTTGTGACTTTTCACTTGCACCATACTTATCTCTAAGTGTGACTGCCCAAATTTTTCTGGCCACTCTTCCCATTACTGTATATTCAGGATCAAGACCGTTCGAAAAGAAGTATGATAAATTTTGGCAGAAATCATCTATGTTCATGCCCCTTGAAAGATAATATTCTACAAAGGTAAATCCATTAGAAAGCGTGAAGGCCATTTGAGAAATTGGATTCGCACCGGCTTCAGCAATGTGATATCCAGAAATAGAAACAGAATAATAGTTTTTTATTTTATGGTGACAAAAATATTCTTGAATATCTCCCATCATTTTTAATGCAAACTCTAATGAGAATATACAAGTATTTTGTGCCTGATCTTCTTTTAAAATATCGGCCTGAACAGTTCCGCGAACCTGTTTCATTACCTCAACTCTTTTTTCTAAATTCCAAAAATCGTCTGCATTTAATACTTGTTTCATCGCTGTATTCATAAACATTGCAAGTACAATTGGTGCTGGGCCATTTATTGTCATTGAAACAGAAGTTGATGGATCGATTAATTTAAATCCACGGTATAAATCTTCCATATCATCTAATGTTGCGATTGAAACACCGGCTTCCCCAATTTTACCGAAAATATCTGGTCGCTTATCTGGGTCTTCGCCGTACAGTGTGACGGAATCGAAAGCAGTCGAGAGCCTCTTGGCCGCATCATCTTTAGATAAAAAGTGAAAGCGCTTATTTGTTCTCTTTGGCCCCCCCTCTCCTGCAAACATTCTTTTAGGATCTTCATCTGCACGTTTAAAAGGAAATATTCCTGCCGCGTACGGAAAAAAACCTGGAAGATTCGAGTTTTTTATAAAAAGATATTTTTCATAAAGCGACTGATAATTTGGGAATGCTACTTTTGATAACTCATTGTGAGATAATGATTGATACTTTGTTTTAACTTTAATTTCTTTTCCTCGAACAAAATATGAATACTGCCCTGTACGATAGGCCGAAACAATATCATCAAAGCACTTCATTTCATCAAAGGCCTTACTTGGAATTTCTTTTTCTACTTCACTTAATTTTTCTAAAATAGCTGAATTATCCTTTAAGATTGATTTGCAAATTGACAGTGCTTCGTATTCTTTAAATTTAAGTGCGACTCTATTTGCATTTTCATTGTACGATCTTACTGTCTTGGCAATATCTCTAAGATAAAGTGCACGGTCTGCTGATATGATTGTTTCTTTCGTGCTTGGCACTTTGCTTTTTTTTAATTCTAACTTTTGATGAGTGCTTATATTAAAATTAGAAATTATATCAAAGAAAAGTGCATTAATTCCTTCATCATTAAACTTTGATGCCATTGTTCCGTAAATTGGAAGCTCTTCATCTGATAAAGCACCTGGGTGCCCCATGAAGTTGTTGTTGTTTCTCCGCCACTGTTTCCTGATGTCTCTGAGTGCATCTTCACTTCTTGGTTTTTCAAATTTATTTAAAACAATAAAGTTTGCGGCCTCAAGCATTTCAATTTTTTCGAGTTGAGTAGCGGCTCCATACTCAGGTGTCATGACATAAATGCATTTATCTGCCACTTTTGTAATTTCATCACTTGCTTGTCCAATTCCAGATGTTTCAACCAATATCAAATCAAATGAGAGCGAGCGAATAAATTTTACTACTTTTTCAATTTGTGGTGAAAGTTCAGTGTTTGAATCACGTGTTGCAAGTGAACGAATAAAAAATTGATCAAATGAAGATGAGCCAAGTCGAATACGATCTCCAAGCAAAGCACCTGAGGTTTTCTTTTTTGTTGGATCAACTGAAATTAATGCAATTTTTAATTCTCTTGCATGTCGATTAAAACGCAAAAGAATTTCATCTATCAAAGATGATTTTCCAGCACCTCCGGTCCCAGTAATTCCAAGAACAGGGGTAGATTTATTTTCTAATGCGACCGGTATTTCGCCATTGTCTTCAATATAAGTAATAATTTTAGATAGATCTCTATAATTTGATTTTGCTAAATCTATTTTTTTAAAATCAATATCCTTTAGAGTTGAGTGCTCTGCACTTTTGATCATGTCATCAATGATTCCTTGCAGACCAATTTCCATACCATCTTGCGGAGAATATATTTTAGTAATTCCTCTTTTTTCAAGTTCAATAATTTCTTTAGGTGTTATGACTCCTCCACCGCCTCCAAAAATACGAACATTTGAAGCTCCTTTTTCATTTAAGAGTTCCCGGATGTAGGTAAAATATTCCATGTGCCCACCTTGATAACTTGATAAGGCAACCGCATGTACATCTTCTTGTATAGCCGCATCCACTACTTCTTTGGCCGATCGATTATGTCCTAAATGAATGACTTCAACTCCACGGGCCTGTAACATCCGACGCATAATGTTTACAGAGACGTCGTGGCCATCAAACAAGCTCGCAGCAGTAACAAATCGTAGTTTTTTCATCATAAAATCCTAATTAAATCCTAGCGTATTCCCGAATTCGAATTTAGCCCCTAATTAAATATTGAGGATAAGGGGTGATCTGGGTTATATTAATAATAGTTATTAACATAAATTTAACAAAATGAATTTGCTATGAGCACCGAAAATTTAAATAATATTGATGCAATTGATGAAGCTTTTGATACAACGATCGTTGAAAACCCTTTTCACCCAGCGCGCGTAAAGCCAAAACGAAAAGGTAAAAGGCCACCAAAGCTTCTTGCGGTTGTTCATCAGTCTGGTTGCACAGGTTGTGAAGTTTGTATTCAAGGTTGTCCTGTTGACTCAATTGAACTTGTCCCTGGCCCAGATCCATTAAATCCAGGCTTTAGACAAATGGTGGAAATTGATCTATCTCGCTGTATAGGGTGCCAGAATTGTTCTCAAGATTGCCCTTGGGAAACTATTATGATGTATGAGCATGATTCTGCATTTTCTGCATGGTCTAATGAAACGCTGAGTTCTGAACTCTATGTCGATGAAAAAAAGCTCGAAGATTTAAAAAAAGAGAAGTGTTTTAAATAAATTTTTTTATAAATTATTTTTTAGGCCACCACCAATTCCAAATCATTCGTTTTAAAATCATATCTGTATTTTTATAATAGAATTCTTGTAAGTGATAAGCATCTTTTGCGCCTCGGACTGCATTGATATTATCTTTTCCGTTCCACCAATCGCCTGCGTAATCAAAAGTACTTGCAGAATAATGTGAAAGCTCATGGAAAAGCGTCGAGAGTCTTCCATCATGGGAATCATTCCAAAAAATTGGACAAAGATGAATCGTCTTAATTGGACGATTGAATAAAAAAACTACGTAGGCAATTACTCCATCATTACAACGACGATCGCTACTTGTGCTACATTGAAAACTAATCCCTTTTTGTGAATCAGAAAGCATTAGATCAAAATTTCCTTTCATGATCTCCCAGTACTGCCGATAGTTTTCATGTTTTGGATTATTATCAATCCACACTCTATTTTCTACTTCTACAAAATTTTTCTTAAGTGACATTAAACTCATTTTGGGCCAATTTGAATAATTGTAGACAAGTGAATTTGTAATTTGTTGATTGTAGGATCTTAATTCCGCACTTTGCGATGAATTACAAACGCCGAGAAAATTATTTATTGTATTTAGCTCATTAATGTTCGAAATATCTATACGAGTTGCATGCGCAATTGAGGCCATTAAAAAAAAGATTATGTAAAATTTTGACATAGAATCCCCCATTTTTTCTAATCAAATCATAGAATATTTACTTTAACAAAATAAGTTTAGTGAAAAAATTGTGACATTATTTTTTATAAATTCGATAGCCGATGCAACAAACAAAAATCGCAATTGAAATATATTGAGAACTTGATAGTCCAAAGTAAATACCGCGAACCTCGTCTCCACGAAAATACTCAAGAAAAAATCGTAAAATTGAATATGTCCCAAAATAAGTCAATATTACAGTTTTTGAAGCTGAATTTACTTTAATCATTTTTAGCATTGCAAGTGCAATAAAAATTAGTCCAATCGCTTCATATATTTGAACAGGGTAACGTGTTTCATTATGAAATGTGATTCCAAATGTTGTGTTTGTAATCGAACCGTAACAGCATCCGGTCAAAAAGCAACCAATTCTTCCAATGGCATGGGCCAATGCCAAACCGGGAAGAAGAAGATGGGCATTTTTTATATCAAATTTTTTTAGTAATTTTGAGTATATTAGAAAATACAAAAATCCACCAACGAGCCCCCCATAAAAAACAAATCCCCCACCGAGCCAGAAATAATTTGCATAGAAATACTGATGAATTTTATCTGGGGCAGAAAACCACAAAAAGAAAAGCTTTGCACCAATCCATGAACTAACAAAAACACCAAAAAATAACCAATTTAGACCTTTAATATTTTTTTGAGTTTCTTTAAATAGGTCTAGAGTAAAAAAGTAGGCAAATCCCCATGAAAGGCCAATGAACAATGGATAAGTATAGAGAGTAAAATGGGTAGATTCAAATAGAATTGGCAGCACGTTTTTTTTCTAAAAAAATAATATCTATGATTAATAAACATGCGCCGATCGTTATTGAGCTGTCTGCAACATTAAATGCAGGAAAATGGTGGCCATTAAAATAAAAATCCAGAAAATCAACGACATAATTCATGGAAAATCGATCGATTAAATTTCCTACAGCACCTGAAAAAATGAGTGCATATGCCACTGATAAATTTAAACTTTTATTTCGATGAGACCACACTGAGTACAACAGCCAAAACGAGGCGAGAACTGGAAGTATAAAAAGTAGAACCATGCGAATATATGGGTGCGCGCTTCCGGCCATCCCCCAAGCCGCTCCTGGATTTCTCACATAGGTAAAACTAAACAAATTGTTTATCACTGGGATCGATTCACCAAGTGAAAAATTTTGTTGAACAACAGCTTTAGTTATCTGATCTGCGATAATGATTGCAGCAATCATCACCAACATTTTAAAAAAACGATTCATAATGCATTATCCGTTTACATAGTCTTTTGCATTTATCTCGTATTTTTCAATTTTACGCAATAATGTTTTTTTAGGAATATTAGCTTTTAATGCTGTCTGATTAATTTTTCCTCTATTTTGCTTAAGTGCCCAAACAATAAATTCCTTTTCAAAAAGATCTTTTGCTAATTGAAAATCCATCACCATTTCTTTTGAGTTTAAGACATTATTAAATGAAAAATTTTCTGTATGTACTGACGCTTCATCACTTTTCATGTCTAAAACAGAATCTTGAATTCCGCGTACATCAATCATTAGATCTGAACTTTCTTCCGGCTCAGGAACCTTTGTAGAAGACGTTTGCTTTAATGTTTGAGGAAGCGATGAAGCCTGTATCATATCAGATGATTCAATAATGAATGCATGCTCAATGACATTTCTAAGTTCACGAATGTTTCCAGGCCATGGGTATTTCAATAATAAATTTTTTGACTCTTCAGTAACACCGCTTATGTTTAATCCATGGACTCCATTAAAATAATTAATGTAGTAATCTAAAAGATATGGAATATCTCCAGTGCGATCACGCAGAGGAGGAAGATAAACCGGCAGAACATTTAAGCGATAGAAAAGATCTTCTCTAAAGTTTCCGTCTTTAATCATTTGCTCAAAATTTTTGTGAGAAGCTGCAATAACTCTCACATCTACTTTGATATCTCGATTAGAGCCCACTGGCGTAAATGACTTCTCCTGAAGAACTCGCAATAATTTTACTTGCATTGTTGGACTGACGTCACCAATTTCATCTAAAAATAAAGTTCCCCCATCTGCATATTGAAACTTTCCAATTTTTCTTTCAATTGCACCTGTAAATGCGCCCTTTTCATGTCCAAATAATTCTGACTCTATTAAATTTTCAGGAACGGCCGCAAGATTTATTGTCACAAACTTACCATCTTTTCGAGGGCCATTATAATGAATTGCTCGGGCCACAAGCTCTTTACCTGTTCCTGATTCACCTCTAATTAAAACTGGCGTATTCACTTTTGCCAATTTATCTATAACATTAAAAACTTTTTGCATGACATGGGATTCTCCCACGAATTGATCATCTCCCCCCAACGATAAACGTGGAGAAGAAAATGCAGAAGTCTCAACAAGTGAGCGCGCTTTTAATGCTCTTTTGATCAAGGCCACCAAATTTTCTGATGATATTGGTTTCTCAAGATAGTTATAAGCACCTTCTTTTACAACTTTTACTGCATCAGAAACATTGGAATATGCAGTTAAGATAATAACGATTACAGATGGATCAACTTTTTTTATTTCAGTGAGTGCTGAAATTCCATCCATCTCTGGCATGTTGACATCCATTACAACTAAATCATATTTTTCTTTATAGACTGCATTTAAGGCCTCTTTCCCATTATTTGCGACATCCACTTGAAAGCTATGGTATAACAGTGCCTCTTTTACCGAATTTTGTAAGACTTTATCATCATCAACCACTAATACTTTATGCATATTTATCTCCTATCTTTCCATTTCTTATTCTACGCTATTGATTGATCAATTTAACTAAAAATTTTGTTTCAACCCCTACTTCTGATTTTACCTCAATTGTCCCGCCATGTAATTCAACAAAATATTTTACTAAATATAATCCTAGACCAGTTCCCTTAATCGCGTGGTTTGCATCATTTTTTATCCGATAAAATTTCTCAAATATATTGCCAATCTCTTCGGCCGGAATGCCTGGGCCATTATCTGAGATCTCGATATACACCCATTTATCATCATCCCATGAGCGAATTGTTACTTCACAATTTTCATTTGAGTATTTTATTCCATTTTCAACTAAGTTTGAAATTACTCGCGTAATTAAATTGGCATCTATGGAGATCGGATAAAGGGGGGCGAGATCTTTTTTTACTTGAATCGATTTTATATTGGCAGAATATTGCAAATCACGAATAACACTTTCAATGAGCTGGTTTACATCTTTAGAAGTCTTAGTTAGACCAAAGTTACTAGACTCTATCTTTGTTAAATCGAGGATTGAAGAAATAAATTTATTTAACTCTTTTGTCGAACTGATAATTAGTTGTGATTTTTCTCTAATGTCCGGGTTTTCTCTATTTTGTTGATAAAGATTATCTGCAACTCCTGCGATTTTTGCCACGGGAGTCTTTAAATCATGACTCATTAAAGATAAAAAATTTTGTTTTAACTTCTCAACTTTTTTTAACAATTTTGCTTCTTCTTGAATGGCAAAACGTCTTTGGTATTCACCAATTGCTCGAAATGGAATCCAAATGTAGTAAACAACAAAAATTGTCACAATAATGTGAGATGTATATAACCATAAACCAAGCAGTACAAATAGGAGATATGAAATAAAGACGGTTGATAATAAAACAAGTACCGTAATAATTAGACCGTCTTTTGGCTTAAGTTTTGAAATTAAAACAGACAGAATGATGGCAATAACAAAGGCCAAAATATTTGAAACGACTCTTGGAATAGGGCTGACAGTTTTGTTTTGAATGAGCGCATCTATTATACTTGCATGGACAACGATTTTTGGTGCTCTATATTCCTCTGTATTAAATGGAGTTAATAAAAAATTGCTTCGTTCTGAAGTATAGTTCGGGCCAATTAACACTATTTTATCTTTAAAAAATTCAGGTGAAAAAGTACCAACGAGTACTCTGTGATACGGAATTGTTTTATATTTATAATTTCCATACGCCGGAGAGGCCGGATATCTAAACTGAACAAAATTGGCATCGGCCTCTTCGTTATAATATGAGCCCAAGACATCGTTGACTTTAAGTTTGGCCTTCTTTTTAAAAGCACGGAATTCATTTGCGGCCCAAAGGTGTGAGCTTTCTTCTCCGGAGACGTTAAAAATCGCTCTTCGAACCACGTCATCTTTAGAAAAAAGACTATTATCTATATTTATCTGTGCAAGTGAATAATTAAAATTTTGCAGCTCGGGTGGAGGAAGTTCCTCTCCTCTGATTTCGTCAATTTCTGTCGAAAAATTTACACGCCCACCTTTTTTAATAAACGCTGATAACTTATCTCTAAAATCAAATAAATAATTTTGTCCAGATAGACCAGTCGTTACTTGGTGAGGCATCTTTACAAAGAAATTTATTAATTTGGGATTGCCAAGAATAAGCTTATCCAAAAAACGTGTATGAGTCGCATAAGAATAAGGATAAGTATCTCCAAGATAATCATCAGACTCTTCATCGATTGTCACAATAACAATATCGCTTGAACTTCGAACTCCAAGATCATAGCGAACCTTAAAGTCATAAAAAATTGACTCCAATGAAGCTAAGGGATACTGAAATAAAATTGATACAAAAATAACTGTGAAAATTACTGGATAATAATCTGATAGATCAAATTTATATTTTTTTAAATTCATTCAAGTTTACTCACAAGAGATTGCGTACGTTTTTCAATTGTTTTATCACTTGAGAACAACACATATGATATAAAATCACTTTGACTATTTTTAACATGTGTAAGCCCAGATAGCACAAATGCTCCTACCGATAAGGGATAAAGATCTTCAAACTTTGAAACCTTAAAAATAGCAGATACATAATCGCGCTTTAAAAAACTATTCTTAAAAACTAATTCATCAAAATAGTCTGAGTTTTCTGCCCGCATATAAAATAAGTTTTTTACATAAAATGCAGGATAGAGATAATATCGAATTAGTCCCTTAAGTCTTCCTTCTTTGTTTATTAATCGATGAAAGATAAAAACCCAGGAAAATAGAAGTAAGACAACAACGTTTATGATTGTTCTATGCTTTGACTCTGCCGTTTTTATTCGTAAAAGTGTTGCATATAAAAGACTATTCACTTCATTTTTTGTTAATTCATAATAAACAGATTTTCCGATAATTATTGAAGCAGTTCCCCCGTAACTATTAACAAAGTAAATGTTATTAACAAATACACCAGACCAATAAAGTTTAATCTCTTTAATGCCTAAATAAGTGCAAATGTTTTTAACTTGATTAACAAGCTCCTCGTCATCTGTAATGTATCTGGCCTTTGAAAGTAGAAGTACAATCTTTTCTGAATATTTAAAAAAGAAACCAAGAATAAAGAGGCTCACAACTAGACCAACAAGTGCCCCATCGTGCAAGTCAAAGAGAAGGCCAATAAGTGCTAAAACTAAAATAAAAAAAATATAGAATGAGACAACTTCTAGTTTTCTCAAAAGATCCTCCATGAATCTAGGTCTAGAGAGTGTCATTATTACACTCTTCACTATAAATTATAGACAAGAATCTGACTTCAAGCTATAAGGCTTTTAGCTTTTTTATATAGTAGCACAAAAGCATTACTGGCGCCTAAGGCTCTGCAATTGTTGACCTTTTCGCTGTGTGACTCTTATTGTATTTAAAAGTGTGGTAGAAAGCATATACCTTTTTAATTTTACGGGGGATAAATAATGAAATTTGATCGATTATTATTTGGAACTGCAGGTGTACCAAACTCTACTGCCAAGAAAAATAATCCTATTGAAGGAGTAAAACAGGTCCACAATCTGGGACTTGATTGTATGCAACTCGAGTTTGCCCATGGAGTTCGAATGAAGGAAGAAGTTTCTTCTGGATTAAGAAAGATCTCTTACGAACTAGGTATTCCTTTAACGAGTCATGGCCCGTACTACATAAACTTAAATGCAAGAGAGCAGGATAAAATTGATTCTTCTGTTGAGCGTATTATTCAAACAGCTAAAATTTCTGATTTATGTGGGGCTGAATCGATGACATTCCATGCAGCTTTTTACATGAAAGATTCTCCTTATGATGTTTTTGATCTTGTTCAAAAGTCTCTTAATGTAATCGAAGAAAGATTAAATCGTCTTGATATACAAATTGAACTTCGTCCAGAACTAACAGGGAAGACATCTCAGTTTGGCTCACTTGAGGAGCTTATTGACCTAACAAAGCTTGTAAACTCTTGTTCGCCATGTATGGATTTTTCGCACTTGTATGCAAGAACAAATGAACATAATAACTATGACGAATTTAAAAATGTTTTATCTCGACTAAAAGAAGATTTAGGTGAAAAAGCTCTTCAGAATATGCATATCCATCTTTCTGGAATTAGCTCAAACTCTAAGGGAGACCTTAAACATTTAAATCTTGATGACTCTGATTTCAACTGGAAAGACTTATTACGTGCTCTTAAAGATTTTGACTGTCGAGGTTACGTGATTTGTAACAGTCCAAATCTTGAAAAAGATGCAAAAATGATGAAAGATTTTTACTTAAGCTTATAATAAAAAAGGCACCGAAATGGTGCCTTTTTTTATGCCGCTGGTTTTAACTGGATTAATTCTTTTTTACTAAAATAATTTAGAAGCCATTGATAATGATCTAAATACTCGCTGTTTCGAAATAATAAAAAATTGAATTTATTTTCATTGTTAATCAAGATAAATGACTCACAAGAACCGAAGACCTCAGAAAAAATATCACACAATAATTCTCGATCATTTTCATGATTTACAAGCGTAACTTTATATACTGACAGTCCTTCAAAGACAGACCAGTTGGATGGAAAATCAAGCGTCATCTGATTAAACACTAAGCGGTAGCACCCAGTACTTTTTTGAAACTCAACCAAATGAGCTTCAATTTCTTGTTGAATGATGTATTTTTCAAATGATAAAAATTCAACTTGATTGACCTTTTTTTCAAAATAGTCAGAGAGATGTGCCACATTTTCTAAAGATTCAAAACTCTCTTTTTCGTCGGTACAAGTTTCTTCTAGTAATTTTTTTATTAAATCTTCTTCGTTTTTCATGCCTCTTTTTCGGATGAAAATTAAAAATAATTTAGTTCGTTAAAAAATAGATCTATCTAGGCAAACTTTATATAATCCCGACAGACTTCGTAGGTCTTTATCCTCATTAAATACAAACCCAAGTCCATCCCCATATGTTGAAACCGCAAGCACCTCAGAAGTAAATTCGACATCTTCAAGAATAAATGAAACTGAGTACCGTTTGCCCATTTTTATTTTTTGCTTCTCCTTGGGCATGATGAAGCAGGACTGATTATCTAAGTTTGTAAGAAAACAGTCTAAATGTTCTTTTCCATTTTTAAGATCAAGTCGTCCTTGGATTTTAAATCGCCCATCACACTTTATATCAAATGTGCTGTAGTTAGGAACGTTCGCAGCACTTTTAACAAAGGCCTCTAAAGAATTGTAAAAATAAAAGCCAAAAAACAAATAGACAAAATTAAATATAATTACAAGCTTGTTAAATGAACCATAAAGAAGAATAAAGCTTTTAAGGCTTATTATTAGCCAAAACAAAACGAAAATGTGGCGAGAATACGGCCGATAACTCCAGATCCAAATTGCAGTTAAAAAACCGATAAAAACAATTGCCCAATTATTCTTTAAAAGTATTACTATATCTCTACTAATTACTGAATAATTACTAGAAATGCCCTCTACCGTGAACAAAAAAACAATAGAAAGAACTATAAAAACAATAATACTTCTAAAAACAGCTTGTTTTTTATAAATAAGCATCAGGAAAAACACTCCACTTTTAAAAAAGCTCGTCGAACGCTATTATATCATTATGATACCACATCTTGAAATTAATTCACTCTGTATTTCTTGCGACAACTGCTACCTTGTTTGCCCAGAGAATTCGATTATAAAAAAAAATAATGAATATTCTATAGAGATTTGGTCTTGCACTCTTTGCCAAGTTTGTGTTGAAGTTTGTCCACTCGATTGCATAAAAATGATTACAGAAAACAACAAAAAGAAAATGTTCTAATTTACTTTACATGAAATTTCTTCTGATACAACCGAGTCTGATCGAAATGAACTCTCGATTTCAAGTCGAACACTATTTGTAGATTTAGAAAAAAAATTGTCAAACCCAGCACCGCTTATACCCGCTTCGTTTAAAAAATTAACAATCAAGCTATGCCCCTCTTTTAAATCATAAATTTTCTGATGGCTTTTAAAGTAAATTTCCAAAGTGCCAAAATCCCAATATTCGGCCTCGAGCGGTTGATACAATGCAACTCTTTCTTCTTTAAAATTACAAACGGTTGTAAAAAACTTTGATATTCCTGGAACCGGTCGAAGCCCATCCAGCTTGATTAGGCCAACACCAGAAAATGTTAAATAATCGTCGTTTTTGTTGGGCGAGCAAATTTCGACCAAGCATCCATCTTTTGAGACAGTTTCGTTATAAGTCGAACCCTTTTTTACATTTAAAGAAAATAAAACGGCACGTGCATTATTTAATTTTTTTAGGGCCGTGCTAATTTCATCCTCTTTAAATAAATAAAGTTGGTCTCCATTTACTGTTAGCAAATTTCCTCGATATCCAATCTTAGACGCCAAATTATGTACTGCTCCTCCTGAGTCCAAAAGAGGGTCTTCAAATAACAACTCCACATCGTTTTTATAATTTTTTTCAACATGCTTTTTTATCTTTTCTGCAAGAAAATGCGTATTGATATAAATTTTTTTTACTCCAAGCTTTCTACAATATAAAATTTGCAGATCTATCAGCTTCACCCCAAAAACAGGCCACAACACTTTTGGAATTCTTTTCCCGATCTCTCCCATTCTTGTCCCAAGTCCAGCGCTTAAAATAAGTGCATAATCAATTTGCATAATACAGGCCTGATAAAATTTTTCTTTCTTTGCTGAACTCTGGATATTTGTGCATAATCAAGCGTAACTTTTCGAACGCAAAGCCAATATATTTTAAGTAGCGAATGTCCTTTCTGTCTGCGTAAATATAAGCAAAGCTTCCAATGGCCTTGAAAACTCTTTGGATTGACATTAAGTCATATATTTCTTCAAATTCCTTGTATGATTTATTTGGGTCTATATTTTTAAAATAAGTATCAAAATAGTATTTTAAAAGCTCCTCTTTTGTTTCTTTTGCAACTTGATAATAACAATCTTCAAGTAGAGAGGCCAAATCGTAAAGAGGAGTTCCCATTCTTGCATCTTGAAAATCGATAACCACTTGCTCATTGTTTTTGATCATTAAATTTCTTGAATGATAATCTCGATGCACAAGCACTCGAGGTTCTCCTGATATCTTAAAACAAATGTCGTATAATTTTTTATAAAGTGTTTCTACTTGAGAATCGATTTCTATCCCCAAAAGCATTTTTAAAAAATATTTCTTTGTAAAATCCATCTCTTGATAAAGTTTTTCTGTATCAAACGCCAACGTTGCAAATGGTTTCGCTTTATATTTTGTGACATCAACCTGATGAATCGTTGCCATTAAATCGATTGCTTTTTTATAAAGCAACAACTCTTCTTTTTGATCCTTAACCTGAGATAATTCTTTTAAAAAAGTTAAATCTCCTAAATCCTCTTCTAAAATGTAACCTGTTCCTAAATCTTTATCGATAATTTTAGGGACTCTGACTCCTTTTTCCTCTAGGACACGCTGTAAGAGTAAAAAGTTTGGCTCTTCTGCCCCCTCGGTGGCCGGGTTATCAAGACAAGCAACATAGCTCGTTTTTGCAGTATAGACCCTGTAATACTTTCTTGTAGAGGCATCGCCTGTTAACTTTTCAATATTATCAATCAAATCGTCAGGTAAAATATTTTTATTAACTGTTTTTTTTATTAATTCTTCAACTAAAATTCTTTCTGATTGTTCTGGTTTCATTTAATTTCTCTTTAATTCCTTTAGTAGGCTATAATATTCTTTTGTTGAATTAGATTCGCTTAACCTTTTTTCTAAGCTTGATATTCCTTGCTTGCTTAGAAAATTTTTAAAGGCCTGCTCTTCTCGTGAAATAGTTAAACTTTCTCCCAGCATAAGCGCAAAATCAAGAGCATTTCTGTTCTGTACTTGAATCCAGTTTAGATATGTTGTACCATCGTGACCTGCTCGCTTTAACACTGTATAGGCCCACTGATTTATGCCCTTTTTTGTTTCTAGATCGACCTGACCTATTTTTAATATTGTTTCTAATTTAATTACTCCATAGGGATACATTTCATTCTTGTTGTAAATAAGTCGATTGCTTTTTACTAAGGCCTGAGAGAAACTTGCTAAAAACAATTCCTCGCTTTTTAGAAACCTATTGAATAGTCCACTAGAATAAATATAGATATTTCCAGGGAGCGAAAATGAATAAATCTGTGGATCATCAACCACAATGAACTGTAGCGTATTTCCTTTAGCAAAAAGAATTTCATTGCTCATCATAAATCGATTAAAAGTTTTGTTTAAATATTCTGTTGATT
>CAZOXW010000006.1:11645-121326 GCA_964583925.1 uncultured Bacteriovorax sp. | reverse complement strand
TTGTTATTGCATTTTGAATAAACAAACTTCGCTTGTTCTTTTGCGGCTTTTCAAAAAAAAAATTATCTGAGAGAATCCATTTAAGTTTAAAAATTACGAGGATATTTTATTGGCAAGTCGGCGCGAAATTAAAAAAATGTTGTTAGGCTTTAGAAAGTTTAGAGAGCGCTATTTTAAAAATGATGATTCCCTTTATAATCAATTGGCCGAAGCTGGTCAAAGCCCTAAAACATTAATGATCGCCTGTAGTGATTCGCGAGTTGATCCTGCTATTATTTTTTCTGCATCTCCTGGCGAATTTTTTGTAGTTAGAAATGTTGCCAATCTTGTGCCACCTTTTGAGGAGGCCGGAGGATTTCACGGGGTAAGTGCCGCGATTGAGTTTGCTGTCGTAAATTTGCAAGTCGAGAATATTGTTATTGTGGGGCATCGCCAATGTGGCGGTATTCGGTCACTTTTTCAACCGGCAATTGTAATGCAGAACAGTTTTGTACATCAATGGATGAAAATCGCAAATGATGCAAAGTTGAGAGTGTTACAAAAAAATAATCATAGCGATATTGAAACTCTATGCAGAGATTGCGAAAAAGAATCAATCATTACCTCTTTAGGGAACTTAAAAACATTTCCATTTGTTTGTGAAGCAATTAAAACTAGAAATATGCAATTGATTGGTGCCTATTTTGATATCGAATCAGGTGAATTATGGTCATACGATGAAGAGAAAAATTTATTTCTAGAAGTGACACCAGACTAATCTAATTAATTATAAAAATACTCCAATGCTTTTTATAAATCGGAGTGCATTTTGCCAAAAATATTGGGAAAAATAATTGAATTATATTTCTAACATCATCACCAGTCGCAATCAAAATGAAAGGATGTTCTCCAATTTTTAGCTGAAGCTGGCTTAAGATTTTTTTTATGTGGAGAAAGTGGCTAAAATCGTAGATGAAATAAATAGAAGCTTTGGGCATTTTAAAATCGTCATCAAGGACGTTTTGGCCAAGTATATTTAAACTTAGATTATATAAATCACTTATTCGTTGAGCCTCTGTAATTCTTTTTTTTACAATCTCATAGCCAGTGAAAGTAGCTTCGGGAAAAAATGCTTTGGCAACAATTCCAATTCGTCCATAGGCGCATCCAATATCAATAATTGATTTCACCGGGTAGTCACGTAATAGATTGAATATTTCATAAAGCTCAGAGTAGGGAGTTAGTAGAACTTGAGGGTTTAGTCCAACCCATGATTCTCCAACTTCTCCATGATCGCTATGAAGTCGTTTGTTTGTTTCATCTTTTTCGTTAATAAAAAAGCTACGATATTGCTGCATTAGTTTTCGTTCAATACGAACAATTCTAAAGCCTAAATATTGATCGATTTTTTTTGAATGCTCTCTTTGAGTAAGAGATGAGTCGTTGAAAAAAAATTCAGGAGAAGAAATCAATGCTTTGATCTCTTCTCCTGCATTATTAAATTTCAAAAATTAATTACCAGCGCTTTGGACCGCGAGATGCACCAGCACCTTTATTAAATCCACCAGTACGAGGACCTTTTGCTTCTTGTGGAAGCGCTTCTGTGATTTTTAAATTTCGGCCTTGGTATTCTTGGCCATTCCCTTGTTCAATTGCATTTCTTCCTTCAGTTTCGTCATCCATTTCAACAAAACCAAAGCCTTTACTTCTTCCTGTTTCTCTATCTGAAATAACTTTTGCAGAAAGAACTGTTCCAAATTGCTCAAAATACTCATTAAGATCGCTTGATTGAACGCTAAATGATAAGTTTCCGACGTATAATTTAATTCCCATAAAATCTCCTTAAGTGGGCGTACTAAAGAGATGATGAGCACTATGCCTAAAACTCAATATATGTACTGTTGATCGTTTTGTGCAAGCTATCGTTAAATCGGATGCAAGTCAAGTTTTTAAGTAGTTTAGAATTTTACTGGGTGTATTTTTACAGCCTTTAAAGCTTTTTCCTGAGACTATTTTTTTTAGGAAGGTATAAACTTCTTGGGTTTTTGCCTCAACGATTTGATTTTCGTTTAATAAGATGAGTTTTGCCTTAACTATTTCAAATTCCTTAATCATTTCTCGTGCTTCAAAGAAAGATAAATCGAGGTATTTTAAATATTCAGGAATGAGTATTTCATCCCAGATAAGTGCTAGCTCTTTGGCCGTCATGGTCTTAGGTGTTTGATCTATACCTTTAATGACATCCTCGATTGTTTTTTTCTTAAGCATTTCATTGGCCCACTTCCAATGCGCATCATAGTTTTTTGAAGAATGAACTAACACAAGATGAGAGTGAAATTTACTAATGAATTTATTTTCAATTTCTAAGTTGTCGACACTGAAAATATGATTTACAAGCAATATTTTTTTTGAATTATCTTCAATCGTTTCTGAGTTTAAAAGATAATCAATATAGGAAGAATTTAAATTTTCTTCTTTGATGAAGCTTAGAATGGACTCAAGTTCAAGTCCATTGTTAAATGCCCCAAATTTAGATAATAACTTTTTCCAGAGTGGTTTAGATTCAAGTTTTAAATTTAAAATAATGTTATCGCTATTTGACTTTATCGGGGCCAGATATTCTGAAGAGTTTTTGAGATTTAATTTTTTTAGTACTTCTTTTTGTTGGGCAAAATACGCTTTTACGTTATTTTTTCCCCCGAGTATGTCTTCAAGTTCCTTGTTGATTAAAAATTTATTGATCTTGTTTGGAATGATTGAATAGATAAGAGTCCATGGAGTCATCATTGATAATGGGATTAATTTTGCAAGTCCAATATTTACTAATATAATTGGTACTAAATACTCACTGAGAATGCCAGCAACCATTGCAATACCTAATCCAATTCCTTTTCGCTTAAATATAACTTCAATATGCAGTGTAGTCTTTTTAATGAGTGAAATAATTTTCTCATAGCTTAGACCTGTTAACATTTTTTTAAATATATTTTTTTTATCGCTAGGAATTTCAAGTTTAGTCTCAAAGAAATGATGATATTTTTCGAGCGTATTTTTGAGAATCGTTCTTATTTGAGGATTATTTTCTTCCAAGTCTTTGACGGTTAAATCTTGTGAAATATCGATACTTGCTGAGTACATTAAACGGGTAAATTCTATTTTGAGCTTTAACTCATTTTCAAGCTCGGTTTCACTGGAAAATAGGCAGGTGTTTGCACACAATAAAAAGAGGGTAAAAATTAGTCGAGTTATCGTTGTCTTCACATTGTATTATTCGGTTAAAATTATTTTAAAATGAGACGAATAGGTGGTATGAATCGAAATACTCTTTTTGGGCTATTTTTTGTACTTTTCTCCTGTTCTCACCAGAATGTAGGAACTCGTGATCCTGCTAGTCTAAAAAATGGGACCTGTGACAAGATTATTGAAAATTTTCTTTCTATTGTTTCAGATAACGGGGAATCAATAGATTCATATCTAAATAAGGGGATTTTTGATTCAAGCGATTTAAAAATTTTAAAAGAAGCGAAGACTGTTTCATTTGTAAATAAATTTCAAGATTCTGAAAAAGGAAAAGTAGAATTAGGGATTTTATTTATTTCTAAAAAGTACCCTCATCTAGATGCACATAGAGTGATTAAGCATTATGAATTTTTAGAAGAATTTTGTGGAATGTAGTAAAAAAAAAGCCTCTCTAAAAAGA
Source organism: uncultured Bacteriovorax sp. (assembly GCA_964583925.1). GTDB lineage: Bacteria > Bdellovibrionota > Bacteriovoracia > Bacteriovoracales > Bacteriovoracaceae > Bacteriovorax. Next base: position 117,647 of record CAZOXW010000006.1, on the reverse strand, counting down.
GAGGCCTTATAAACTTATTTAAAAAAGCAACGTTTCTGTCTAAGCATATCGTATTGTTTTTTTAGTTCAGGATTGGCATCGGCCTTTTCTTTTAATGTCTTGTAAAATGCTTCTTCGGCACTTAATCCTTCTTTTGCTCTTCTTTCTGCAACTTCATTTAGGGTTCTTGTCCACCCTTCCATTGTTTCAGGACTCATGTCATCTGCAAGCTCTCTCCAGAATTTATGCGGATTCTTTGGGTCAATTACGTTTATCTTTCCATTTGTGGTTGAAACTTTTTTTATAGCATCTATAAAACTTTTTTGTTCTTTGGTTCCATTCTCTGCAAGGGCCAAGAAAAGTGCCATTGATTTTTCTTCGGAAGGTGAGACAAGGTCAGGGCTTACTTTGGCATAATCCCCCATATTCAATCTTCTCATTCTTGCGGTAATAAACTTACTTAAGTCTTGTGGATTTGATGGGATGACGTTTTTTAATAATTCCATTGAGGTTGCATTTTTAACCACTTCAACCGTAAATTTAAATCCTTCTTTTGAAAGCGCATCATTAACACAATCTGAGCAAGTAATGATAAAAGATTTCCCATGTCTGTTGGCCAAATAAATAAGATTGTTAACAACTTCAACAACATCTTCTTTTTTGATTTGTCCTTCTGGAGTGTCTAAGAGTTTTTGGAGTTTTAGGCGAACTGCAGAGTCATTTCCAGTGACAGGAAGTGAGCTTAGTACTTTTAAAAGTTCATCTTTTGTTAATGCTTTTTTTGCACCAAGGGCAGCCAGAGCGCTACCAACATAGCTTTTTACTTGTTGAGCATCGACACTCTTGATACCGTTTTTTGTTAGTAATTCAACAACCCCAGATCCACTGACAATATAGTCCACTAGTTTTGTAGTTCCAGATGCAAAGCCTAGGTTTGCATAAAGTGATAAAATAACTAAATACTTAAACATATTACTCCTCGCAAGTTTTAAGGCATCTATCTAGTTATCGGAAATTCTGATATTTTCTTTAGGATTATCCATTGAGTCCTACATCCTTAAATGTTCTTACTTTCAATTATTACAGTGGTTTAGGTGGTATTTTATTCTTCCCAAGTAGCGGAGAATAGTCGATAGTAGTAATCAAAATTGGACGGGTTTTAAATGAAACTTGATAGAAGCTTTTTTCTTGTTTTTGCATTTGTGCTTACATGTTCTTTCACTGTTGAAAGAATAAATGCAGACGTTCCTAAAAGCGCTGAAGATGATCGTTCTAAAATTAATTTAGTAAGAAATGAATGTCTAAAGATTAAAGAATATATTGTCGGATCAAAGTTTCAAACTGTTTGTGATTTTCAATACCTTCATTTTCTTCCTACGACAAAAAATAAATTAATGCGATCGAGTTATAAAATTGCGAATTATAATTTGCTCCATCCTGGAACTTCTAAAACTTTGTTTAAAGACTATAAATTGATGGCTTCAGTTATTAATGAATTTGATATTGTCTCAGCTCAAGAGGTCTTGTCGGTAATCGGTCATGATTTAGATGTTAATGAGCTTTTGACTGAGTTTATTGATGATCAAGCAACAACTGACAGTGAAAAGAAAAAGGCAAAAGATCTTTATAGAATGCCAGGCTACCTAAAGCTTTTATTAGAGTTAAAAAAATTGGATTCCACATGGGGACTAGTGCTGTCTCCGCGAGGCGATTCAGCACTCTCGGGATCAGTTGAAGAGTTGTTAGGGTATTTTTACAGGGGATCGATCGCAAACTTAAGGCCAAATAAGTACTGTGAAGAGGTAAATAAATTTAAATCACAAGAGAAATCGTATGCCTGTCTTGTAAGTTTTAATTTAAAAAATAAATTTGTTTCTAGAAGGCCATTTTTGGCAAGTTTTAATATTGCCAATAAAGACCTAACACTCTTAACCTCTCATGTCGTCTATAATTATAGTGGAACGCCAGAAGATCTAGACGAATTAATTGCAAACGTCTTTGGCGTCAGTTCGATTGAGGAAATAGGTTCTGGGGTAAATTCAATCAATGTTGCTCGGTATGCAGAAGTTAAACTGAGTCTAGAGTTTATCAATAAATATTCTGCTAAATATTTAGATAAAAAAATTATTTTTCTAGGAGACCTTAATTTAATTGCAGAAAATGAATATTGGAAAAATCTTTTAGGAAGTAAGTATTCATTACTGGTTTCAGAGGCAACAACTTTATCTCCACAGCGTTTTTCTAAAAATGGTGAGGAAACTTTTGGAACTGCTAATTCCTATGATCATTTTATTCTTGAAAAAAATCAGTTTAGTAATTGTGATAACGGTAAAGTTTTTAATTATTTTAGTTCGTTCACAAATAGTTATATTGCTGAGAACTACTTAATACGGAAGTTGTTTCCAGTTTTTGAAGGGGTTATTCATAATTCAATAGTGCATCAACCAAGAGACAATGATGATGATTATTCTTTTGACCTTGATGAGGAAATTGAACTTGATTATCCATTGACTAAGAAATTTGAAGAAAGAATAAAAAAATCATTGATTGATTTTGAAAAAATATTAAAGACTCAGAAAACAGTTAAGAATGGGCAAATCGTAGATGATCAATTTCAAATCGAAGAGCGATTGATGGGGTTTAAAAATCGAGTGTACCTACAGCAATTAACGAATAGTTATTTTTACAAAGTCTACCAAGAGTTATTGTCTGACCATATGCCGATTTACCTTTCTTGTAAGTAATGATTAACCAAAATATTTGATTACCTTGTTATTGAAGTCAGTCACTTCCCAGCCTATTTTTTTTCCACCATCAATCTCTATTGGGTTAATTGATTTAACATCTCCCTTGATGGCCACAGAGAGAATGACTTTTCTAATGGCCGATTTTGCTTCTGTTGTAAGCTTTAATCGGCGAGCATCATCTTTTTGGCTATTCTTTTTGAAGCGAGACATAAGGAGTGCCAAGCCTTCTTCTACTAGCATTAGTTGTTCTTCATTCATGCCTTACTCCAAAAATTAATTGATCTCTAGATCTATTTTAATCGATTACTCAAAATCTCCTAAAATGATTCTTGTCATGTCGGAATAAATGTAATTATTTTAAAGACTTATCTAAACAAAAAAACAAAGTAAATTTTTCTTTTCTAACTAGGTGATTTCAAATTTGCAGCACTAAAGCCGCCTAAGATTTAAGGCGATAACCTTCGAACTCACTGTTTTTATACGGTTTGACTGAAGGTTGGCTTTGAATTTTTTTTCTCTAAAGACTCATCAAAAACCATACAGATATTTCTTATGAAATGCTTACCTAGATCAGTAACTTTAATGTGATTTTCGTCAGTCATAAAAATCAATTCATCTTCAATTAATGTTTGAAGTTGATTGCGTTGGTTTTCAGAAAGAATTGATAAATTGACGTTCGAATTAAACTCACACATCAAGTTCAAAATTTCTCTTCTTCTTATTATTTCACTTTCATCTAATTTATGGCCATGAATAATAGCATGGGAATTTTGTTCAACTAGTTCTGCCCATTTGGCATAATCTTTTTCATTTTGAGAGAATGCATTCCACGAATCAGATAAACTCGATGGACCAAGTCCTAAGAGCACGTTAGATCTTTGCACAGTATAGCCCATAAAATTTCGGTGAAGTTCTCCCTTGCTATAAGACTTATAGAGAGTATCTGATTTTAGAGCAAAATGATCCATTCCAATTTCAATATAGCCTGCATCCACCAACATCTCTCTGGCGATTTCTGCAATTTTCATTTTCTCTTCTGCCGATGGAAGGCCATCTTTTTCTAAAAGTTTTTGTGCAGGCTTAATTGTTGGCACATGTGCATAAGAGTAAAGAGCAATACGCGTAGGCATAAATTCTAGTACGTCTAAAATTGTTTGCTTTATTGATTCTGGAGTTTGGAAAGGTAGGCCGTAGATAAGATCCATATTGAGAAGTTCAATGCCATTTTTCTTTAAGTCATTTACAACTCTTGTTACAAGGCTAAGTGGCTGCTCTCTTCTGATGCTTTTTAATACGATGTCATTTGTGTCTTGTATTCCAAGGCTGATTCGATTAAATCCAAGAGCACGTAAATTTTCACAATGATCAACTGTCGTTGTCCTCGGGTCCATTTCAATTGATTGTTCAAGAGTTTTAGTATCTATAATTAGTTTTTTTGAGTTTAAGATTGGTGCAAGAAGCGTTTTAAGTTCGCTGGCATTTAACCAAGAAGGTGAACCACCTCCAAGATGTATTTCAAATACTCTTGTTTTTTCTGGAATCATTTCCTCGTAGAATTTAAATTCTTTGTGAAGGGCCGCGATATACTCATCAGCTTTACTATAATCTTTTGTTATAAGTTTATTGCAACCACAGAAGGCACATAATGTTCGACAGAAGGGAACATGAATATACAAGGAAAGAGTTCCGTCTTTTTTTAAAGCGGTCTTAAAAGAAGAAAACCAATCAGAGGGTTGAATTCCTTTCCAGACAGGGTAGGTAGGATAACTGGTATATCGTGGCCCCGGTTGATTATATTTTTTTAAAAGCGTATATAGTTTTTCGCTGTTATTTTGCATATTTATTTCCTAGATTTTTGCCCATACTACGACAAAATCATACAAATTTTGTCATGGATTTGTAGAGTTTTAAGCTAAAAATTTTAACTTATCTTAATATCTAAAAATATTAAATCCAGTAGAATAAATATAACTAAATTTAAGGGATAATATAACATGAACAAAAAAAATCTTTTTGTCTTTATCGTCGCATTGACCCTAATTTCTTGCACTAAAAATGAAAAAGAAAACCCAAGTTTAAGTGAATTAAATATCTTAACTTGGGAAGGCTATGCCGACCATGAATTTGTAAGTGCATTTGAGGCCGAAAACAAGGTTAAGGTAAATGTTAGCTATGTAGATAATGACGACCAGTTATGGCAAAAAATATCTAATGACAATGCCTATGATGTGATTGCCGCTAATACGGCAGAAATTGCACGGTTTAAAAAACATGATCTCTTAGGTGAGATTGATCTTTCTAAGATTGATAATAGAAATAATCAAAGTGAGCGATTTAAAAGGCTAGATGATATTGCAGGATTGGCCAGTGACAATAAGTATTTTGGAATACCATATGCATATTCAGAAATGGGGCTTATCTACAATAAGGATATTGTAAAGACTCCACCGACAACAATGGGAGCAATGTGGGATAAGTTGTACAAGGGAAAAGTATTGCCCTTTGATACTTATCAACACAATTTTACAGTTGCAGCTCTTTTACTTGGAATGAAAGACCCATTTATACTAAGTGATGAGGAACTAAAAAAAGTTGCAAAAAAATTAGTTGAGTTGAGTCAGAATTCACTTTCATTTTATACAAGTATTGGAGATGTTAATAAGTTATTTTTTGAAAAAAAATTAGCCTATATCTATGGAAATTACGGCAACCAACAAGTGGAGTCTCTTTTGAAAATGGGGGCGAATATTGGCTATATTATTCCCAAGGAAGGTGCTCTGGCTTGGCTTGATTGTTGGGCGATTTTAAAAAAATCAAAAAGAAAAGATTTGGCCCATAAATGGATAAATTTTAGTTTAAGTAAAAAAATGAGTTTAAATCTAACTTTAAAACATGGTCTTCCCAATACATTACTTGAGGGGGATAAGTTTAATTCCTCAGATAGAATTGTATGGTTGAGGCCAATAAATAACCCAGAAAAGCGAAAGATGATTTGGGATCAAATATTAAGTAATACATACAGATGAAATATAGTTTTTTAGACAAATTGAAATTCAGTCATAAGTTATTAGGGATCAGTATTCTTCTTTTGACCCCAATAATTTTATGCTGCTTTTACATTACAAAAATCGAGAAAGACCATGAGGAGGTCGAAAAAAAGAGACTTGTAGGACTCATGCTTGTAGATAGCGGACATAAAATTCTTAGTGAATTAATAAAAAATGGGAGTGATTTAGAAAATCTTAGCAACCAATTTATAAAAAAAATGAGAATTAATTACCCAAATGATTTATTGGTTGAAGAGAAACTAAATCTACTTGATCGTGAAATTAAATATTATATTAATGCAAGAGAACTTACACCAGTTCAAGCTTATTTTAGAATTGAGAGCATCTCCTCTCGCCTAAGAGAGCTTTTAAAGTTGATCGGAAAGCATAATGGTATATTTGTAGATAATAATTACGAAAAGTTTATGACTCTTTATATATATCAAAATACACTTGTGGATTTATTAGTCCAAACGTTCAAACTAGAATCTCTTTTATTTGAAAAAAGCCACAATGTTAATGATCGGTTTAGCAATGTCCAGGGCCTAGTCTTACTTGGAACAATTGAAAAATTACTTTCACAGCTTGAGACAAGTCTAATTTCAGCAAACCCTAACTTTAATGAAATTCACCCGCATTTCAAGAATGCATTTTTGGATTTAGAAAACACATATAAGATTCTTATCGAAAAAGAAAAGAAATACTTATACTCTTTGTCAAAAGTAAAAATGGATTGGACCAGTGAAAAAAAAGAGCTTCTAGCTTTGAATGAAAAAGTTTTTCAGTTGGGTAAGTTAAGTTTTTTAAAAAACAAAATTGAAATTGAAAATGAAATCTCTAATTCTCAAAAAAATATCAGTGTATTTAAGTTTGAGTTTATTTATTTTATTTTTCTTAGTAATTATTTTGTTTTGGCGACTTTTTGTTTCACTCCAAAGGAGTATCGATCATATTATATTTGATTTAGATCAAATCGTTGTTGGGGATTTTAATTTCAAAGAAAATAAGATGGGAGACGATGAGTTTGCAAAAGTAGTGAATGCAACTAAAAAAGTTGGCGAGGTGTTGCGTGGATATATTTATGATCAATCAAGCTTGATCAAATCACTGCGAAATGGAAAGACAAATTACAAAATGCAAACAAGTGCTTATTCTGGGGTGTATGCTGAGATGGCAGATAATACTAATCAAATGGTTGATGCATTTGTTGAGATAAGATGTAAGCTAGAAGAGGCATTGAAAGCGCGATCTACGTTTTTATCAAGCATAAGTCATGAAATTAGAACTCCAATGAATGCTATCGTTGGTATGTCTGAACTCTTGTCAGAAACAGAGTTAAATGAAACACAGAAAAACTATGTAGAAAATTTCCAGAGTGCAAGTAGCACATTGTTAGCTTTAATTAATGATGTTTTAGATATTTCAAAAATTGAGTCTGGGATGATGAATCTAGAGAAAACTAATTTTAATATGAATAATTTAATTCAAAAGACAATATTGCTTTTTGAATCTAAGGCCAAGCAAAAAAATATTGAGATTACATTCAAAAACTCATTAAGTGAGAATGACTATCTCGGTGATCCAACGAGACTTATGCAAATATTTTTAAATTTACTTTCAAATGCAATTAAGTTTACTGAAAATGGAAAAATTGAAATTGAAATTTCACAAAAAGAAAAATTACTTTTTTCTTTGCGAGATACTGGTATTGGAATGAATAGTGAGCAGTTGAAAGGCCTTTTCACAGAGTTTTACCAAGCAGATTCATCTATTCATCGAAAATATGGTGGGACGGGACTGGGACTTTCTATTTCAGCAAAGCTTGCGACGATGATGGGAGGACGCCTTTGGGCCGAAAGTGAAAAAGGATGTGGGACTTCTTTTTATCTTGAATTGGAACTTCCTAAAGGTCTAAAGGAAATGGAGCAAGCTCAATTACCTGCCATAAAAAATAATATTAAATCGATGAATCTTCTTGTCGTTGATGATGTAGATATGAATCGAACTTTGATTAAAGCTTACTTAAAAGATTATAAAGTCACTTTTTTTGAGGCATCTGATGGAGTTGAAGCGATAAAAATCTATCGCGAGCAAGTAATTGATTTTATCTTGATGGATATTCAGATGCCAGTAATGGATGGCAATGAAGCGACTATCGAAATTAGAAAAATTGAAAAAGAATTTGCTAAAAAATGTTGCCCAATTATTGCTTTATCTGCAAATGCCTTAAATGAAGAAAAAGAAGTAAGCATCAAAAGTGGAGTTGATGCTTACTTGACTAAACCAATAAAAAAACAAGTATTACTTGAAACAATTTCAAAATATCAATCCAAATAATTTACTTTGGAAGTTCAATCTTTGGAAATAAGGGGAGTGGCTCAGTTAAATTATAACTTGTTCCAAATTTTACATCTTCAAAACTTGTTACAGTTTTTCCAATTGGTTCCAACGCAAGCCTTGCTGTCGTTGGTAGAAATGGAGACATCAGGACCGATAGCGCATGGATCGAGTATACACAGTTGTATACAACCGCTCTCAATGCTTCTTTATCTTCTTTTAATTTCCACGGTTCTTTTGTATTCACATACTGGTTCATTGAGTTAACACCTTCCCAAAGTGACTCTAGGGCCTTGTTGTGTTCGCGATGATTCATATGTTCTTTCATTTTGGCAAAGTATTCATCAAAGAAAACTTCTTGCTTGATGCCCTCACCTGATAAATGAGGATCATTAGCTTTAAGATATAGTTTTAAAACTCTCATAATAAGATTACCAAAGCTGTTTCCAAGCTCGGCGTTGTGTTTATCGATAAGCTCTTTTTCAGAAAATCTTCCATCCGACTGGGCAGGGATCGCGCGTAGAAGATAATACCTAAAAGAATCGACATTGTATTTTGATAGCATCTCAAATGGATCGACAACATTGCCCAAACTCTTACTCATTTTCTTTCCATCTTCTGCTAAGATCATACCATGCACATAAACTTGTTTATGAATTGGAAGTTCGGCCGCATGAAGCATGATTGGCCAGATAACAGTATGAAACCAAGCGATATCTTTTCCAATAACATGTACATCTGCTGGCCAATATTTTTGTGTATTAGAATCAAGTGCAGAGTAGTAATTAATTAAGGCATCAAACCAGGTATACATGACAAATTTTTTATTGCCAGGAATTTCAATTCCCCATCCTTCATTGGGACGTGAGATTGGTAAGTCTCTGAGGTCATCTTTTTCCAAGCGAGAGAGCATTTCATTGTAGGAACCATGAGGCACTATAAAATCTGGTGTTCCTTTTATGTGATCAATGATCCATTTTTGATATTTGCTTAGCTTGAAAAAATAGCCTTCTTCTTCTTTTTTAGAAAGGGGTGTTCCATGAGCTGGGCAGATATTATCTGGGCTTTGAGTTTCTGTATAAAAAGATTCACAAGCAAGGCAGTAGTTTCCTGAGTAAACTCCAAAATAAATATCACCTTTAGATTCTAATTTTTTCCATAGGGTTGTACAAACATCAGCGTGACGAGATTCTGTCGTCCTGATGAAGTCAGCGTAATTCATATTAAGATCAGTACATAGTTTTTTAAATATGATTGAGTTTTGATCAACGTAGTCTTTAGTTTTCATGCCAGCTTTTTCTGCTGCTTCAATTAGTTTTTGTCCATTTTCATCAGTTCCAGTCAGGAGTCGTGAATCAAAACCTAAAAAATTATACCAACGGGCATAAGCATCTGAGACAACTTTTTCAAGCGCATGTCCCATGTGCGGGTTACCATTTGGGTAATCGATAGCAGTTGTTATATAAAATTTTTTACTCATAAAATTTCCTTATCCTTTTACTACAAAGTTAACGATTTTTCCTGGAACATAAATCTCTTTAACAATTGTTCCAATTAAAAATCGCTGAACTCCTTCTTGTTCTTTTGCTAGTGCGATAGCGCTTGCTTGATCAATTGATGGTTCTACATCAATTGTGCCTCGAAGTTTTCCATTAACTTGAATGGCCACTGTGATTAGATCATCTTTAGCAAGATGCTCATCAAACTTAGGCCAAGCTTCATAGGCTAAAGTTGTTTTTCCCCCGTGCATTTGCCATAACTCTTCAGCAAGGTGAGGTGCCATTGGAGATAAAATTAAGGCGAATAGTTGGGCCGTTTTTGCATTTACTTTTTCAACTTTGTAGCAGTGATTAACAAAAACCATTAAGGCCGAGATGGCAGTATTAAATCTCATGCCTTCAATGTCTTCAGTTACTTTTTTGATTGCTTTATGAAGTGCCTTAAGTGTTTCTTCCGACTCTACCTCGGTTGTAATTCGAGCAGGGTCAGCAAAGAAGCGGTAAGCTCTGTGAAGAAAGTTTGAAACACCTTTGACGCCTTCTTCTTTCCAAGGTTTAACTTTTTCAAGTGGGCCCATAAACATTTCATAAAGTCTAAGTGAATCTGCTCCAGATTCTTTTACTACGTGATCAGGGTTAACAACATTTCCACGCGACTTACTCATCTTTTCGCCATCAGTGCCAAGAATTAGTCCTTGGTTAACTAGTTTTTTAAATGGCTCTTTTGTAGTGACAAAGCCGAGGTCAAATAAAACTTTATGCCAAAAGCGTGCATATAATAAGTGTAAAACTGCGTGCTCAACTCCTCCAACATATAGATCAACTGGAAGCCAATACTTTTCTACATCTTTATTCCATGGTTCTGACTCATTTTTAGGATCACAAAAGCGAAGATAGTACCAACATGAGCCTGCCCAGTTTGGCATAGTATTTGTTTCTCTTTTGGCCTTTTTTCCGGTTTTTGGGTCAATAACTTCAAGCCACTCAGTTGCATTTGCAAGTGGAGACTCACCTGTACCAGAAGGTTTAAATTCTTTTATTGGCGGAAGTGCTAATGGTAGTTCACTTTCCTCAAGGCATCTGATTGACCCATCTTCAAATTTTAAGATTGGAAATGGCTCTCCCCAATATCTTTGACGAGAAAAAATCCAGTCGCGAAGTTTATAATTAATTTTCTTTGTTCCAAGTTTTTGATCGATTAACCATGAAATCATTTTATTGATTCCATCTTCTTTATTTAATCCGTTTAGAAAATCAGAGTTGATGTGTTTTCCATCTCCGGTGTGAGGGGCTTCTTGAACATCTTTTTCACCGCCTTCTAAAACTGGAATAATTTCAATGTGAAATTTTTTGGCAAATTCCCAGTCACGTTCGTCGTGACCTGGAACGGCCATGATGGCACCTGTGCCATAGCTCATGAGAACATAATCAGCGATCCAAATGGGAACTTCTTTTCCATTTGCTGGATTGATTGCAAAGGAACCTGTGAATGCTCCTGTTTTTTCTTTATTTAATTCCGTTCGTTCTAAATCATTTTTTGCAAGTGTTGCTTTTTGATAAGCTTCAATCGTTGATTTGTTTTCAGTCGTTGTTAGTTTGGTAACCAGAGGGTGCTCTGGTGATATCACCATGTAAGTTGCACCAAAGAGAGTGTCTGGTCTAGTGGTGAATACCTCTAAAATTTCGCCAGAAACAGTTTTAAACTTAACAGTTGCACCAACAGATTTACCAATCCAGTTGCGTTGCATTTCTTTAATATTTTCTGGCCAGTCAAGTTCATCAAGATCCTCTAATAATTTTTCAGCGTATTCAGTAATCTTAAGCATCCACTGTTTCATTTTCTTTTGAACTACTGGATGTCCTCCGACTTCAGATTTTCCATCTATAACTTCTTCGTTCGCCAACACAGTTCCTAAATTTGGACACCAATTAACAGAAATTTCATCTTCGTAGGCCAATCCTTTATTAAACAGTTGAACAAAAATCCACTGAGTCCATTTGTAGTAGTCTACGTTTGAAGTCGCAATTTCCCTGTCCCAATCATAGGAAAAACCGAGTGCTTTTAATTGACGAGTAAAGTTTGCAATATTTTTTTTAGTTGTAATGTCTGGGTGAGTGTTGGTTTTCATCGCATAGTTTTCGGCAGGAAGACCAAAAGAATCCCAGCCCATTGGATGAAGAACATTAAATCCGTTCATTCTTTTATAGCGAGACATGATGTCAGTCGCTGTATATCCTTCAGGGTGGCCAACGTGCAATCCGTCTCCAGATGGAAATGGGAACATATCGAGTGCATAGTATTTTGGTTTATTGGAATTGTTGGGGGTTTTAAATGTTTTATTGTCTTCCCAAAACTTTTGCCATTTGGCCTCAATTGAAGTGAAATTGTAAACGATTTGATCTGGTGTCTGATTCTGTTCTTGCATGATATTTCCTAAGGTGGTTGAACCATATTTTGAAGACAAAATAATAACATTTATGATATTATTTTCCAATAGAAACGATCTTTTAAGGATTTCTTTATGAGTGAAAAAATTATCGTCTACCCTATCAGCGGTAATCCACCAACTTGGGGACATGCAGATCTTATGATGAGGGCCGCTAAGCACTTTGATCGTCTTTATTGGGTTGCTGCAACGAATCCCGCTAAGCAGTATATGTTTACTGAAGTAGAGCGTTTAGAAATGATGCAGGCCTATGTAGATTATTATAAATTAAAAAATGTAACAGTTTGTCCTTATGCAGGAACAATTGTGCGTTTTGCAGAGGAAAAGAAAGCTCAATTTTTACTTAGAGGTTTACGAAATAGTTCAGACTATCAAATGGAGTTGGAACTTTCGGTTGGTAATCGAGGGATATCGAAAGAAATTGAAACGATTTGTATGTTTTCTAAGCCCCACTTTGCAACAATTTCATCCTCATTAATTCGTGAACTTGCAGTTTTAAATGAAAGGATTGATCAGTATGTTATGCCTTCTATTGCTCAAAAAATTTTAAAAAAATTGCACGGGGATAAGGCAATAAAATGAGAACATTAATTATTTTGGGTCATCCGGATAAAAAGTCTCTTTGTCATGCTTTGGCCGATGAATATGAAAGAGGTGCAAGAGAAAAGGGAGGCGAAGTAAAGCGCTTAAATTTATCTGATTTAAGTTTCAATCCTAATTTGAAATATGGATTTCGATTGGTTTCAAATTTAGAGGCTGATTTAATTTCCGCGCAATCAGATATTAAATGGGCAAATCACTTAGTCTTTGTTTATCCCGTGTGGTGGTCTGGTGTGCCAGCAATACTAAAGGGATTTATTGATCGAGTGTTTCTGCCTGGCTTTGCTTTTAAGTATCGAGAAAATTCTTCGCAATGGGATAAATTATTGACGGGAAGAAGTGCTCGCTTAATTATGACTAGTGATGCACCTGTATTTTATCTTTATCTCGCTTATTTTCATCCAGCTTTAAATATGATGAAAAAAGCAGTGCTAGAATTTTGTGGTGTAGCTCCCGTGAGTGTCTCAAGCTTTGGTTCCATTCGAGGATCAAGTTCAAAGCGTATTGAGAAAATATTGTATGATGTCTATAGGATGGGACTTAATGATAATTAAGTTTTTATCAGTGTTTTTTATATTTAATTTTAGTTATGGGCTAGAGTTGGTTTTTAATTCAAATGAAAATTTAATTGAGCAGCAGATTGCAGAAAAAAATTCTTGCTGAAATTTTAAAATCTGCTGACATTAATATTAAAGTAAATCCGATGCCACCGGCATGTGCCAGAGAGGAAAATCTAAAAATGGCCGTAGATGGAGAGATTGCGCGCATATCAAGTTATTTAGATAAAAATCCTAGCTTAAAAAGAGTCGATCCAGCTTATTATTATCTAGCTACTGCTGTTTTTTGCTTAGAACCTAAGAAAAATAGTTTCAAGGCCAAAGATGACTTAAAGAATTTAACAGTCGCGACTATTAGAGGAGTTGCGCATTCAGACTCGGTCTTAGTAGGACATCCAAAAGTATTAAATGTGGATTCTGCTCATCAAATGTTTGAACTTTTAAATTCAAAGCGCGTAGATATTGCTATCGATACATTAATCAATGGCCAGAAAATTATTTCTGATAAAAAGTTTAATAAAATTAGTGTATGTGGAATCATCGCTAAACATGATCTGCATGTTTATTTAAATAAAAGATCAGAGTCACACTATGATTTAATTTCTAAATCGATTAAACATTATTCAAAAAATAAAAACTTACTACAATTACAGAAAAAAATAGAAGACTCATTTCTTACAATTAATCTTCTACAGCATCAAAATATTGCTCTTTTTCCCCAATAATATGTCCAGATGAAATTGCAACTCCTAACTGATCAATTGAAAAAACTTCCTCTGGAAGATTAAGCGATTTCCTTAATTTATTCATTGTAAAAGGAGCAAACGGATAAAGCATAATCATGATATTTTTCAAGACATAAAAGCATGTGTAGAGTGCATCCTTTCTTTCTGTTTCAGGGAATCGATCATCATGAGGTTTAAATTGTGTAAATAAGCTATTAATTGTTCTGGCATAATTTTCAATTGCAAAAAGCAGTGTTGAATATTCGGCCTTCTCCATTTGTTTTAAATATCGGCCTACAATCAAAATAGTTTCTTTTTCAACTTTTTCTAACACTTTTCCTTCTGGAATTTTACCATCATATTTTGAATGAACTGCTGAAATTGGTTTTTCAAATGCAGCATTTAATGGGCCTGCAAGAAATTTATTTCTTTCTTTAAAAGTATTAAAATCAAAATTAGAAGATTTTTCAGGAAGTGATAAAAGTGCTAAAAAGTATCTAACCTGATCAGGAGAATAGCCAAGCTCATTTAAGAGTTGATCACCAGTATAAAAATTACCTTTAGACTTACTCATTTTTTCACCATCGACCATTAAGTGATAGACAGCGAAAACATCTGTAAGTTGAAATTCTCCAGGAATAGGTTGCCTATTAATTTCTTCTTGTGAACCTATCCACATCGCTCCTTGCATAAGGACATAGAAGTAGACATTATCTTGGCCTAGAAATTGATAAACTTTAGATTTTGGATCTGTCCAAAAATCTTTATATTCTAAGATATCTCTCCCGGCCTTTGATAAGGCAACTTTTGAAAAAGAGATTGGGGCAATTAGTGAGTCAGGCCACACATACATGGTTTTATTTTTTAAATCGGGATCGAGATCGGTGGGCATTGGAATTCCCCAAAGTACATCACGAGTAATCGAACGGTGGGCCCAGCCATCTAATAGCGTTGTCGGTATGCCTTTTTCTTCAAGTATTTTTTGAGCTTGATTCATTTCAATTTTGTTTTCACATTGGACAACAACTTTTTTACCTGGAGCATAACGTGATTTGTGTTTCGGAAGTCCGGTTTTTAATTCTTTGTATAGAGGCTCGTGTACGTTATCAAAAACAAATGCAGGTTGAACTGTTTCATTCACTTCGTTAAAGACAGCAGTTCTCCATTTTCCTTTTTTAGTTGCTATCCATTCTCTTAGTTGATCGGAGACTTTCCACATATCTAGCCACCAATGGGTGGTGTCTTTTAAGATTGGAGTTGCGTCTGATAGTTGGGAGCGAGGAGAGATTAATTCTGACGGATCAAAAGTAGCACCACAATCTTCGCAAGAATCAGAATATGCTTTTAGGTTTGCACAGTTTGGGTTTGGGCACTTGCCAACAACATTTCGGTCTTGAAGAAAGCGGTTAAGAGAGGGATCAAACCACTGCTTAGATGTTCTTTTATTTAGCATTCCATTGTGATGCAGTTTTCTGAAAAATAGTTGAGAGAGTTCACTATGAATTGGAAAGGCATCAGGCCTTGAAGTTCCAGAAAAGACATTAAATGATATGCCGTAATTATTTAGTGTCTCTTTTTGTTTATCATGGATGCCATCAATAAATTCACGTATTGGAATCCCGGCCTGCATAGCAGCTACTTCAGATGTTGAACCATGATCGTCATTTCCAGAAACAAAGAGAACATTTTCATTTCCAATCCACATTCGAAGAAAACGAGCTAGAATATCTGGTGGAACCATCGCGCCGGCCAGATGCCCCAGATGGAGTGGCCCATTTGCATACGGCATACCGGCAGTAACGACTGCTTTTTTTGGCCGAGTAAATTGTTCAATAACTTGTCTTACGTTTGTCGGAGGAGTGTATTGTTTATTCATATTGAATCATACTACAACTTCGTGTAAGAATTGGCTAGAAGGTGAATATGAAAACTATGAATTACAAAATAAGTATTATTATATTACTAATAGGGGTTATCAATATGGCAGATAGTTCTGATTTTAAAAAACCAAGTAAAGAAGAATTAAAGAAGAAGCTAACTCCAGAGCAATATACCTGTACACAAGAAGAAGGCACAGAAGCACCTTTTCAAAATGCGTATTGGAATCATCATGAAGATGGTATTTATGTTGATGTCGTAAGTGGTGAAGCTCTTTTTAGTTCTATTGATAAATTTGATTCAGGTACAGGATGGCCAAGTTTTACAAAGCCAATTGAAAATCAAAGTGTGACAACTAAAGTTGATTATAAAATTGGAGTTCCTAGAACAGAACTTAGATCAAAAAATGCTGATTCACATTTAGGACATGTTTTTGATGATGGACCTGGGCCGACAAAAAAAAGATACTGCATAAATTCTGCAGCACTTAAGTTTGTTCCAATAAATCAGATGAGTGAGTTTGGTTATGGGAAATATCTCTATCTATTTGCAGAGAAAAAAGCTTGGGAAGTTGCAGTTATCGCTGGAGGATGTTTTTGGGGGGTTCAAGAATTATATAGAACTCAAAAAGGAGTGATTTATTCTGAGGTCGGGTATACTGGTGGAGATAAATTGAAAGCTCAGTATTCTAGTGTAAAAACTGGAACCACAAATAATGCAGAGGCGGTTCGGATTATTTTTGACCCTAAAAAAATTAGCTATACAGATATATTATTATATTTTTTTAAAATACATGATCCAACGACTGTAAATAGGCAGGGTAACGACGTTGGCAGCCAGTATCGTTCTGAAATTTTTTATCTTAGCGAAACTCAAAAGAAAGTAGCAATTGAAGTCATTAAGCGAGTTGATAAATCAAAAAAATTAAGTGGCCCAGTTGTAACTAAACTGAGTCTTTTATCTGAATTTGTTAGAGGGGAAGAGTATCATCAGGATTATCTTTTAAAACATCCTGGCGGTTATACTTGTCATTTTCCTAGAAAAATTGAGTTCTAATTTTTTGTTAATTCGTTGACGACAAAGGCACTACCCAGGTAGGCAAAGGTTCCAGTGACCATCAAGCTTGATCCTAAACCTGAATCGCAATCCATTTTTAAGTTGGTATCGGGTGAAGGAAGATTACAACTTATATTTCCATCACTCGTTGGAAATCGTTGATTTTCTGGGGAATAAACACAATGCACTCCCATTTTTTTTCTAGACTTGAGAGTTTGTCCAGGATTTCTTTTGAAACCATAATCCCGACGAAGTTTTTTTCGAACACGTTGTAGAAGTGTATCATTAGTACTAAAGGCAAGGTCTGCTATTTTTACTTCTGAAGGATCAATTTTTCCGGCCGCTCCTCCCATCGTGATAATGGGGTAATTTCGTTTAATACATTCGCTAATGAGTAAGCATTTATTGTCCAGACTATCAATGCAATCAATGACAAAATCATATTTTGTTTTTAGGATTTCTTCGGATGATTTCTCTGTAAAAAAATTGGGAATGGCCGTGATATTTATTTCTGCGTTTATTAATAGGGCACGATGCTTTAAGGTTTGGGCCTTTGATTTTCCGATTGTTTCACTCGTTGCACACAATTGGCGATTGGTGTTGGTGATGCAGACTTCATCTAGATCTACGATGGTCAAATGACCAATCCCAGATCTTGTAAGAGCTTCAACTACCCAAGAGCCCACTCCTCCAAGTCCTACAATTAAAATATGCGACTCTGATAATCTTTCAAGGCCTTTCTTTCCATAGAGTCGCGCAATTCCTCCGAAACGAAGTGCTGTCTGGTCATCATTATTTTTCATAGTTTCAGCTTTCCAAAGGAATAAAATTTATAAATAATAAACTTATGTTCAGTAAAAAACAGGATACGATTTACCAACCTCGAAATATTTTTATATGGTTTCTTCTAGCTTTTCAAGGTGGTCTATTAAATATTGGCGGCTATTTGGCCGTTCATCGTTTTGTTTCTCATGTTACAGGTTTTGCCACACTTTTTGGCCATGAGGCCGTCACAAACTCTTGGCGAGCGGCTTTTGGGATGCTTTTAGGCCCGCTTTTTTATCTGTTAGGTACTATGGATTCGGCATGGCTTATTGAAAGGAAAAGGCTAAAAAATTTAAGGCCTCTGTATTCATTTGTCTTTATCCAAATGATTATTATTTTATTATTAATAACGATTTTGGGTTATTTGGGATTTTTCGGCATTTTTATGGAATCCTTCAATTATGGACGAGATTATATTCTTTTATTTTTATTGGCGTTCACTTGTGGATTACAAAATGCGGTCATTTCTTCGGCCTCAGGAGCAGTCATCAGGACGACACATCTAACTGGGCCAACCACGGACTTGGGAATTGGATTGGTGAAACTGTGGACAGAAAGAAAAAAGCATAATCATGAGTTAGTTATAGCTTCATGGCTTAGAATTGGAATAATCTTTTCATTTATTATGGGGTCTTTTGTGGGAGCTTTTTCCTTTAAGTCATTTGAATTTTTAGGTTTTTTAGCTCCTGTTATCATCACAACCTTTGTTTTATTTCGTCTACAGGCAGAGGCTGAGTAAGTAATTTCTACAGGCCTACTTTTTAATTTTCTGACTTCTTATATACTTAGTTCACTAACAATCGTTTTAGTGTGAATTTATAGAGGTTTGTATGATGATTAAAAGATTTAAAATTGTTTCTCCAAGAGATGTTCAGTCTACTGATAATATCTTTGAGACACTTTTACTTAACTTAAATCACATCATTAGTTTGAAACCAATAAAAATGGTAATTGAAGATAAAGTGATTGATGGATATTGGATTAGAACTTCCAATGGAAAAAAATATCGTGCGATTGAAATCCCAAAAGAGCTAAAGCTCATCTTAGATAATTCTGATGAATCTGAAACATTGCTAAATGGATCAAGTGAGGCATTATCAGAAGCTCAATTTCTAAATTAAACGATTTAATTATTTTTTCAATTAATAGAGCATCACCTCCAGTGATATAAACTCTTTCAATTTTATTTATAGAAATCGATTCTTTTAAAATATTTTTTAAATAGATATTAGCTGCAACATTTATTGCATCTTCGGTAGAATTCGCATTGAAAATAGTTTCGATATAATTGAAATCAACCAGAGGAAGCAGCTCTCCTTCTTTGTAGGATTTAAGGAACGTCTTTACTCCGGGAAATATATTGCCCCCTAAAAAGCCAGATTTGGAACTCACTCGATCGATTGTAATAAAGGTTCCCGCATCGATAACTAAAACTTCTTCTTTAATTTCTTTAAAAGCATAAAAGGCAGTCACGATTCGATCAAGACCGAGTCCATTTGAATAATGAATAGGCATATCAAAAAAAAGATTTCCAATTCTATAATTTTTTAAATTGAAGTGGACTGGGAATGGAAGATCTTTTTTTACACTTGTTAGAATTATTTTGTCGCTCGGTGAAGGAGAATATTCATGTAATGGAATAACTTTTGAAAGTTTTTCATTCTCAAAAACTCCTAAATGAGGATTTGAATTTCCATGATCAAGTGTAATTATTTTCATTTTAGGTATTGGTCAATTAATTTTTTTCTTTGTGCATAAGTATCTGCAACTGGCCTTACAAATTTTGGAGGAGGAGATTTTCCCATTTTTAATAAATCATTGATGACCAAGACCTGCCCATCAGTTTTTGTGCCTGATCCGATACCAATTGTTGGAATTGAAACTTCATTAGTAATTAAAGTCGCAAGTTTTTCATCAATGCACTCAAGCACGATCGCAAATGCCCCAGCTTCTTCTAAAAGCTTAGCCTCTTTTAAGAGTCTGTCTTGCGATTTGGAATTTTTCCCATGCGTGTAATAGCCACCTTGCTCATGAACTGATTGTGGGGTTAAGCCAATATGGCCCATAATGGGAATACCAATTTGGGTCAGCCTTGTAATGAGCTCAAGCAAAAAAGGAAAAGCACCTTCTAATTTTAGCGCTTCTGCCTTTGATTGTTGAAAAAGTTTTATTGCATTATGAACACCAGAATCAAACGTGGCATAACTTCCAAAAGGTAGGTCGGCCACAACGAATTTATCTGGAGCGCCTCTTTTAACTGCGGCAGAAAATAAAATCATTGTTTCTAATTCAACACTAATGGTGTGTTCATAGCCTAAGATAACATTTCCAACACTATCTCCAACTAAAATCAAATCTAACTGGGTTTCATTTAGCATTTGTGCTGTTTGGTAGTCGTAGCAAGTTAACATCTGCAAAGGTTTATTTCCTTTACTTAATTTGGTGGCCTTAATTTTTCTGGTGTCTAGTTTTGTCATATTAATTCGCCTTTAAGTTTTTGATAAGCTTTTGAGAGCGGGTCATGTTTCCATCGATTAATAATTTGATCGCGAGTGTGTTGATAGTCAGTGTCGAGTTCGTGGTAAAACTTACCTTTTTTTATATCGTCCATTAGCCGGTGGTACTTATTATCAAAATCTGCATCAAATAATAAATTATACGCTTTTTCAGAACCTATAAGCGCGTTGGGAGAAATCATTTTAAAAAATTCGAGTGGCCCAATTTCAACAAGCGCTTTTGAGATTGAACGAAGTTCTAAGAAGCATTCCATAAAAGCTAGTTCTTCTGAAACTCCATTTTGAGTAAGTAGATTGAAGCTTTTGCTAGCAGCATAGGGAAGTAGGGAGCAAAGAAGTGATTGCTCTGAGAACAAATCTGCAATTGTTTCTTTCTCAAAATGATTTTCATAAAGAGCATTAAAGCCTAAGTCTTCTGCAAGGTCATAAAGAAATGGCATTTGGGTTTCATTGGTTGAATAGATGGCAGCGCCAATTTTTCCTTTGATCTCATATTGGAAGCGAACTTCGGCCGCGATTGCTTTTGGTGCAAGTAGCGAGTGTGAAAAATTTGGAAATAAATCTTGTAGTTTGAATCGGGTAAAAGAAAAACCATGAGCATAAATAATGTGAGCATCTTTTGGAAGGTATGCAATAAAATGATCAAAAAATTCTAGATGTGTATTATCTGGAATGAGTAAAATAAAATGCTTATAATTTTTTAAATTTGGATCATTTAAAAATATAGACGGTATTTTTTGTTGGTTCAATCTTTCGATTGTCTTACTTTCTGGACGAAGTGCAATGATGAAGTTTCGTTTTGAATCTTTTAAATTTAAGCACCAAGCGCGAGCTTGAGACCCATGGCCAATAACGACAACATCTTCTTTTTTCAATGATAATTCCTTTGTCAACAATCCTAGAATAAAGCTACACTGAGAGATAAAAATGAGCAAGAATCAATCAATGAATTCAATCAGACAAAACACCGCAGCATTTACAACTCTTCTATACTTAGACGGAGAGTTTTTGCATCTAGCGTCTCATCTGGAACGACTTTTTAAAGGTGCAAATTATCTATTTTCTAAAGGCCATGGATTTGATGACTTAGGAGCGATCTTAGAGTGTCTTTATGCCCTTAAATTAGGCGTTGGTTCATATAAAATTAAGGTCATACTTTATAAAAATTATTTTGAAGTTGAAACCGAAAAAGTTTTAATTAAACATTCTGCTACTATTGAATTAGAGCTGTCTAAAAATACAAAGAAACAAACAATATATCCTAGTTTTTTAAAAATGGGAGACTATCGAGTTTGTTTTATAGAACTTGAAAAGCATAGAAAAAATTCGAAAAATAGCACCATCGATGAGCTGATTTATTTTTCCCCAAATGGCCATTTGTGTGATTCAACAGTCTCAAATATTTTTCTTGTTGATTCAAAAGGGGTTTGGACGACCCCAAGAACTTCATCGAATGTGCTCGAAGGGATAATTAGAGGTAAATTAATTAAATTTTTAAATAAAATGAAAATCAAAATTTATGAAAAAGATTGTACTTATGAAGATTTATTTAATTCAAAAGTAATTATTTTAACAAACTCAATTAGAGGTGCTCGAGTTGTTGGCCGAATTGGATCGAAATCATTTGCGGCGCCATTAAATATTCTAAAAATAATCGATCAATTTGGTCGTTTCGGAGAAAACTATGAATAAAATAATGAAAATTAAATGTCCAGAGTGTGATACAATCTTTGATTATTACCAATCAACCTCTCGACCATTTTGCAGTGAAAAATGCAAAATGATTGATTTGGGACACTGGTTTCATGAAACATATCGAATTCCAACCAAAGAGAATGGAGAAAAAGAGCTTGAACTTGAAGATGACAACAGTAACGAAGAGTGATTTAGATTTTACGATTGGGCTTGCAAAAAAAGCAGGTGAATTACTTTTAAGAAAAAGTAGAAAAATCGACTCACTTAAAATAAAAGTAAAAGAAGCCTGTGGTCTTGCTTCAAATGCTGATACAGAGTCAGAGGCCCTCATTATTTCTGAAATAAAAAAGAAGTATCCCACTCATTATATTTTAGCAGAAGAAAATGCCTATCTAGAGTTTAAATCAGAAAAATCAAAATTTATGTTTTTAAAAGATCACGATTGGGTTTGGGTGATTGATCCATTAGATGGGACTAATAATTTTCTCAGTGGTCTTGATTATTATGCCGTTTGCATTTCATTAGTTCATAAAGGTAATCCAGTTTTAGGTGTTGTCTACAGGCCAGGGAATGGAGACTTGTTTTGTGCTTTAAAAGGCAAAGGAAGTTTTTATAAAAATGCTTTATCAAACTCAAAAAATAAATCTATTAAATTTGATTCTAATAAAAAATTAAAAGAGGCATTACTTGTAACCGGATTTACAACAGAAAAAGGTGAAGTCTTTGATCAAGAATTTGATCTCTTTAAGACAATGATGGGGAAAAGTCGTGGCATTAGAAGAATGGGGAGTGCTGCTTTAGATTTATGCTATCTGGCCTCGGGGGTTTTTGATTGTTTTTGGGAGCGCGGGCTTGCCCCTTGGGATGTTGCGGCCGCTGGCCTTATTGCAATGGAGGCCGGTGTAAAAGTATCTGACTATAAGGGTAAGGCATTTCACCCTTTTCAGGAAACTATTTTGGCCGCAAGACCAATACTTCACAAGGAAGTCTTGAAAATATTTTGTAAAGGTCTATAATTTCTATTAAGTGATAACTTAATTCTCAGGATGGGAAACGTGTCAGAAACACTACGATTGGTTCTAACAAAATTTACAGATGAAACAATAACAATTTTTGGTTTATTGCTTTTATTAACTTCTGTTTTAATTTTAATTTACTGGTTTTATAATCGAAAAAAATTTAGAGAGTTAAGCCACGAAATTCCAGCATCTGTTGTTAAAAATTATCTAGATTCAATTATACAAAATTCAAATTCATTGAAGTCTTCACTTTTTCGAGGGGGAGGGCTTGATATTGGATCTGGAATACCCTCTGTCGTTCCAGTGGGTGATCTGCCTAGTTCTGGTTCAATTGGGGTTGGATCAAATCTTGAGGAGTTAAATCAAAAAAATGCTGAGATCGCAGCTCTAAAGCAAAATGTAAATGATAGAAGCAGACAAATACAAGAACTTGAAAAACAACTACAAGATCTTTCCAGCGGAAAAGGTGGAGATGCAGATCTGTTACGAAAAGATTTGGCCAGCTATAATGCAAAAATCAAAGACCTTGAAGGACAACTTGCGGAAGCAAAAAAATCTTCAGGTGGTGATGCTCAAATTCAAGCGCAACTTGGAACAGTCACTGCTGAAAGAAATGAATTACGTGAAAGACTTAAGGAATATGAAATCATTGAAGAGGATTTGGCAAATTTAAAACGACTTCAACAAGAGAATGAGCAATTAAAAGCAGAATTAGCGGCACTAAAAAAAGGAGTACCAGCTCCAGCTCCAGCGCCAGCACCAGTTTCTGAACCTGAACCTGAAGCAGACCTTGAAGCTGAAATGGCAGCTGCTATTGCTGAAAGCAAAAAACCAGCTCCTGCGCCTGCTCCACCTGTTGATGAGCCGCCTCAACTTGAAGGGGAACAAAAGTCAGCAGAAGAATTGCTCTCTGAGTTTGAAAAAATGCTCGGCTAACATTAGGAGAATTTATGAAAGTAAATAAAAGCTTTATTTTACTATTGGCACTTTTCTTTACTTTTAATTCATACGCAAAGGTTAGTTCTCCATCAATTAAAGAAAATTTATTAATTCAATATCGAAAAAACCATAAGACAAAAGAAGAGTTGGTTGATTTAAAGAAGTTAACCTTACTTCATGGTGGAAATTCAGTTGCGGCCCTAATTGAAGTTATGAAAAATGGAAAATATCCAGCAAAGAATAGATGGATTGCAACGCTTTTATTAGGCGAGGTTATGGGGAGTAAATCTGCTCCTTTTATATCTAAATTTTTAAAGCATCCTGCGTGGTTTATGAGGGCGGCAAGTTTAAAGACGCTTTTAAAATTAAAAGATGATCGTTATGGGGCCCAATATACATACTTGCTAAAAGATGACTCAATCATTGTAAGAACTCAAGCCTTAGAGAATATTAGATTGTTAAAAATTGAACGTTCGGCCCCAATGGTTTGGTCTATGCTGTATGATAAGAGAAATTATGCAGAACCAATTTTAAATGGTAAAAAATTAAAAAGATCGCGTGGAAAAATTATTAAAGATGTTATTTTGACAATTGGTGAGTTGAAGTTTGAGAAAGCAAAAGGCCCACTACTGAAAATGATACAAAAAGATAAGTACGTTGATATTTTTAATGAGATGGATTTAGCGTTGGCAAACATTACTGGAAACAAATCGCCAAGTTCAGATATAAAAATGAAGAGAATTTTCTGGCAACGGGCCAAGTTAGATACGGCAATTTTTTAAAAAGTCTTCTCAGCTTCTTTTGCTTTCTTTTCTTCTATCTCTTGTAATTTATTTTCAATTGCAAGTGCACGTTCTAGGCGATACAGCAACGTTTTTTCGAGAATCCCATCACTTCTAAGTATTTTCCACCCTTGAAGGAAATCTTGCTCCACTCGTTGTCTTTTAAAGATCGAAACTTTTGTCACTTCTTTTGTTCCTCGGTAGCCTTTAATGACATTAATAGTAAGCTTAAACTGTGCCGATTTAACAACATCATTGTTTCCAAAAGAGTCAGCAAAATTTAATTCAAGAGTATTATCTTTCCAACGAGTTTTTATAATTCCAGCTTCTTGATTGTAAGTTTCACGCTCATAAGTACTAGTAAGTTTTATAACTTCTTGCCATACTTTGTTATAGTCTGCCTTGTAGACTTGAGATGGTATTTCTAAATCTTCAGAAATATTTTTAAAATTCTCGTATGAAGAGCATGAGCTTAAAATAAAAAAAATTGATAAAAATACCAGATTTTTGCCAGTTCTAAAAAATTGAGGTAGATATAAGTTATTATTCATAGATATATTTTAACTAAGATTGCAATTAATAAAAAGCATTTTAAAGTAGGTAACGAATGACCTCAAAGCAAATTATGGCAAAAGTATTAAAGCTAGAAGCTGAATCAATCCAAAAAGCAGTGGAAAAATTAAATTTAATGCCTGATCTTGAGTTGTCAAAGTTGATGGAAATTTATGACGAACTTCAAAAGGAAGGGCGGTCGCTTATTTTTTGTGGAGTAGGAAAGTCGGGCATTATTGCGATGAAACTAGCTTCAACATTTTCATCCCTTGGACTTTCATCTTTTTTTCTTCACCCAACCGAAGCGTTGCATGGAGATTTGGGGCGAGTCTCAGCTCGTGATGCAATCGTTTTTATAAGTAAATCTGGAACAACGGAAGAAATTTTAAAATTACTTCCTTACCTTCCTATTGCAAAAGCGAGAAGGATTTCTCTCTTGGGTAATATTAATTCAAAAATCGCTGAACAATCTGAAATTAATTTTGACTGCTCTGTTGAAAAAGAAGCATGTATAAATAATCAAGCTCCAACCACAAGTTCCACGACGGCCTTGGCCATGGGAGATGCGCTTTCAGTTTTATTTGAATCTCAAATTCAACTTTCAAAAGAGAGCTTCGCGGTAAACCATCCAGGGGGAATACTTGGAAAAAGCTTGCGCATGAAAGTTTCAAATATTATGGTAAAAAAAGAAGAGTGCCCTATTGTTGGCCCAAATCAAACACTTCAAGATGTAATTTTAAAAATGACTAAATATCCAGTTGGTGGATGTGCCGTTGTAAAAGATGAGAAGTTTATTGGGATATTGGTTGAAGGCGATATTCGACGAACGTTTACAAAATCCAATATCGGCCTTAATACTGTAGTTCAAGACATTGTGAATATTAATCCAATTTCAATTTCTCCGGATGATCTTGCGAGTGTTGCACTTGAAAAAATGGAAACGAAGGCCCGCTCAATTTCAATTCTTCCAGTCGTATTAGATAATCAATTTATGGGCTTTATTCGCTTACACGACCTTTTAAAAGAGGGATTTTCTCTAAACCAATAATAAAAAGGCAAAGTAATAGGAAGCTAAAAATTCCATATTTTTGATAGTGAGAAGGAGTAGTTTTAAATAAATCTAAAGCTACCTCTAGGTTCTTTTTTTCATAAATCATTAAGCGCTCTGATTCACTTCCATCGGGATAGATAATAGTCGTAATTCCTGTATTCGTTGATCTAACAATTGGCATTTGAAATTCAAGAGCTCGCCATTTCGTTAAAAAAAGATGTTGATAAGGTTCTTGAGTTTCGCCATACCATGAATCATTTGTTAGGTTGATAATAAATTGGCTCTGATTTTTCGGCGAATTTAGTAAATCTCTTATAAACTCAGGAAATAAAATTTCATAACAAATTGCTGATTGAAATAAGCTCCCATCTTCAAGTTTAAATTGAGTAAATACCGTGCCACTAGTAAAAAAAGAAACACCTTGAGCGTACTTTTTTAGGTAGGGATTTAATGGGCCAAAGGGTAACCCCTCTCCAAAAGGTATCAATTTTATTTTATGATAAATATCTTTAAGGTTTCCTGTTTTGTTTAATAGAAAGGCAGCATTAAAGTCAGAGTCTTGACTGTAATCATAGCCACCAAAAAACAGTTCCGCATTAGTATATTCAGAAATATCTTTAAAGATTGGAGGAAGAGTGTTTTCACCAAGCTTTATTTTTTCACTATTAATCAATGTTGGAAAGGCCGTTTCTGGCCAAATAATGAGATCAATATTCGCACGTGGTTCTTTTGTACTAAAATGAAAATAACTTTCGTATACTTTTTTTATTGAAGGTTCTCCACCTCTTTCAGAATCTACTTTTAAAAAATTTCCAATATTGGCCTGTACGATTCTTAGTTTTAGCTCTTTTATCTTTGGCGAGGGAGAACTAATCGGAATTGAGCTTAAAATGATGAGTACAAAAATTGCGACGTATTTTATGGTAGGCATTTTTTTAGCTTGTAAATGTTGCAATACGCTTAGTGATGAGAGTACGACGATAAATGAATAAATTGGCACTCCAAAATAAGGTGCAAGATTTAAATTTATTTTGGGAGCAAGAGAAATAAATGTATGTCCAAGATGGGCCGGAAATTGCTGAGGAAGATAATATTCTATCAATGGATAAATAGAAGAAAGAAGAAAAATATTTTTGGTTTTATGTTGAAAAAAGACATAAATATAGACTTGTGGAATGACAATAATTGAAAAAACTAGGCCCAATAAATAATTAGTCGGAAATGCCAGTCCACCAAATTCAAATAAAAGATGTGGAATCCAGTAGTATCCAGTCTGATAAAAGCCGATACTAAACAGAATTGAATATAGAAATTTTGCCCTGAAGCTAGTCGTAAGACTGAGTAGATAATTAAATAAGAAAAAGGCAATAAAAGGAGCAAGAAAAATAGATGTGTCTCCTTTAAAAGGAAAACCTAAGGCCAGGATTGCTCCAGATAATAGTGCTAAAAATATTCTTGGTACTGCCATGATTAAAGAATACTTCAAAGTATGGACATTGCCCATTAGTTATTTCATACTTAAATTATGCGACTAGATTTACCTAAAAGCTCATTTCGTCCAATCATCAGATGTCCAAAATGTTCTTCAGTATTTATGGATGATGGTGTTTGTGAATCATGCGGAATAAATACAAAGAAAAGCATTTTATCTGAGCCATTTTCTTATCGGTCATTTTATGGGCTGAAAGAGCGTTTTATTTTGAAGCTTTCTTATTTAGAACGAAGAAATTTAGTAGCTTTAGACTTTTCTAGCGAAAAATGCTTGCGGTATAAAAAGAACTTAGAAAGAAGGCTGGGAGACATTATTTTAGGGCTTAAAATTGAAACAGATCTTCCTTTTGAAAAGCGCAGAATTTTTTATTTAGAAGCAAAAGAGATCATTGAAGAACTTTTCTATCTTGAAGTTCGTTCTGATGAAATTTTAGCGTTAATAAGTGAACATTCTCTTGGGCAAACTATTGCACAGGAGTTGATTAATTATTTTTCTGAAGCAAAGACTAATTTACTTATTCGAAAATCCTTAGAAATTCCTTTTCTAGATCGTAGGCCATTTGGTGCGTTCAAATGGCAAACCATTTTAAAATGTACAATTAGTTTTTCTCTTCTTATCTATTTTTCTTTAGTTTTTATGTAAGCGATAAATAATTTGTCCTGTCTTTTTTGCATCAATCTGTGCTAATTGACGTTTATTGTCCTCGCCTGCGATTTGAACAGCGAGGCTCAGTGCTTTTCCAGCATCTAGACGGCCACCCGTTGAGCATTTTCCATCCATTGTTACTTCTTTTTTCGCTGATAGTTTTATAATTTCTTTAATTTTCTCAGTTGAAAATTGTGGAAACTCTGACTTTATAAGTGCTGCAACTCCTGTAACAAATGCAGTCGCTTGACTTGTTCCTGTTAAATAACCCGACCGCCCATTTTGCAATGAAGACTTAATTCGATAGCCAGGAGCAAAAATGTCGACACTTTGTTTTCCATAGTTAGACGATGGAAGGATTTTTAATTCTTCATCGTGTGCAGTAACAGTAATGATGTTTTTTAAACCATAGCTTGCCGGATAGTAAGCCTTGGCCTTGTCATCAATATTTGATTCTTCATTACCTGCAGCTGCAACAACCAAAATACCTTTTCTTTCTGCTTCTTTTAAAACTCTTAATTCATCTAGTGCTGGCTCTGGTCCACCACCAGAGTAATTGATAACATCAACATTTGAATCAACTGCATATTTTAGTGCTTCAACGGTTGAGTTTAAATTATCCATTCCAGATGCATTAGGATTATAATATTTTAATGCTAAAATTTTAATATCAGGAAAAATACTTTTTATTATTCCCGAAACATGTGTTCCGTGCCCATGTTGATCAAAAGGTGCACCTTTAATTTTGCGGTCTTTAGAGAAATCTACTCCAAAATTATTTTCATCAACTCTTCCATTTTGAACATAGATATTTTTCTCAAGAAATGGGTGAGTGCGATCGATTCCAGTATCAACAACTGCTACGACAATCTCTTTTTTCTTTTTAAATTTCGACCAGGCCGAAACGAGGTTGATGCTTGCGGGATTACTTGGATTAACTCCCCAGCTTACATAATTTGAACTAAGTTCTTTTAGATCATAATAAGAACTAGAATTCTCGGATTGAGAAAATGATGAAAACGATAAACTGCTGATCAATCCAATGACAAACAATTTTTTAAACATAGATCTAACCCTTTATTTTGTGGCGATAGTTTATTCACGCCTAATTCAAGTAGTAATAGAGCAAGTTCAATGCCCAAACTTCATAGCATAGATTCAAGGGGTTATTAGGAATGTCAGAAAATTTAACGATTTTTTTTTGATAGCTGTATAAAGTTTATACGGCCAGATAAAATTTTCTAAAATATCGATGAAAAATTATTTAAGAGCTAGAATTCCATAAATACTTAATAGGTTGGTTAGTTATATGGCAAAAATTTTACTATGTTTAACTCTAATGATCTTAATTGGATGTGGTAAGAGTAAGAGTCCCGAGATTGATCTCAGTTCTAATACTCAGAAAATAGTTTCTCCTGATCTCGTCGCACAAGTTGCTGCAGAAACAGACAAGACAAGACATGATATTTTACTGATCAATTCAAGTCTATCCATAATACCACAAAGTATGGCAAGGAATATCATAGAGTATCATACAGAAAAGAAAATTAATAATATTGATTTTAGAGCGCTATTTTGGAATGCTCAAATTTCAAAAGAGCTACTATTGACACTTAACGGGCCAATCAAAAATGATAAGACGCTAAGCAAGCTCGATTCTAATCTGATCAATCTTGTTTTAGATAAAGAAATTACTGTAAGCGAAGTTTTAACTAATATCGAAGACGATGAAATTGGTATATTTCCAACGCCAATGAGGACAGTGATAATTGACAACCTATCGAGGAAATATTTAACAAGTTCAGATAAGGAAATAATTAAAATTTATGGCATAGTTAATGAAATAAAATCAAATCAAGTAGAAGATGAAAAAAAACTTTTTTTAAAACAAATAATTTCAATACTTGAATTGAACTATTATAAACATCTACTAAGTACAAAAAGGTTAGTTGCAAGGCCTGTCTCAAAAATTGATCAAAAAAGAGAAATTATGTCATCCTTTTTTCTTGATTATAATTTCAGTATCGGTCGTTGTGGTATCTATAAAGGAAAGGTTCAATTTGATAACTTAGAAAATTCTTTTGGAATGAATTGCAATACAGAAACTCCAAGTACGGTTGATCTCGACATTTTTAATAAGATTGAGGAAAATGATAATGGATTAACGTTAGATCTATTGGTGCGTAATTTTGTGAGGGGCGGTTATGATCGAAACCACAAAGAAGATGCAACGTCCGGATTAAACTACAGAGTGACAGGCAAGATAGTTATTCCTAAGTGTGAAACTCCTTCTACTTGCTCGCAAATAATAACTATTTCAGCAGTAGAATTGGGAAGAGAGTTTACAGGTGCCCGTCTTAATAATTCAGAAATAATGATAAAAATAAATGGTGAATATTTTGAAAATAAATTTCTAAGCTCAAGATTGATTGATATTTCAAAGTCAGACGCAGAGATCGATGTAATATTGACTAAAAATAAATCTCATATAGGTGCCTGTTGTACACAACAGGCAGAATACCAAAAAATTAATATCGCCATAGGAACGAAAGCTCCAGAAATTCCAATGCGAATAAAATCAGAAGACGAAGCCGTTTTACTTTCACCATTTAAGTCGTTTATGAAGCTTCCACTTTTTGGTTACAGTTTTGAATCAATTGATGATTATCCAAGTCGTAATTTATTTTTACTCGACCGAGTAATAAATAGAGCGTTAGTAGATAAAAAATCTAATGATGATTATAGGTTTTATTTCTATACAAGTTTAAACATGCTTAACATGAGCATCGAAGATGCAGTTAATAATAGCTTATCTCCCATCGAAATTGCAGGTCTACAACAATTAAAAAGTTCAATTTCAGATAGAGTTGGTCGAAAAACTATTTATCCAATAATTATTTCCAAGCAATTAGCTTTAGCTCAAACATCAAACAAATTACAAAACAAGTTAAACAACATACTCATTATGTTGTTAGATAATAATATAAACTTAGAAATTCTTTCAGAGAAAGTTTTTTCAGTTGTAAACAATAATGGACATCAAATAAATTCTGAAATTAAAGATGAGTTAAATGATTTTTTAAAAATAGTTAATCAGAATCAATCTAGTTCAGTTGAGATATTAGATCATATAAAAGAATTACAGTCAGAATTCAGTTTTATAAATAAAAAAATGAATCTAGAGATTGAGTTGTTAAACTTAGAGAGAGCACAGTTTGAAGAATATTAATAATTGTATTTTTATTATTGTTATTTTTTTTGCTGCTTGCAAAGATGACCACTGGGGAGATAGAACCTTAGACTTTGCCCATAATGAAGCACCTTTACTGATTGAGTCACTTAGTCGTAAAGACCTTGAGTCTAAATGGTTTAGTTTTTATCTTTATGGGGTTAATTTCGGATTATCAGAGATTAATAAAGCGCAGTTAATGCTTAATAGCTTTGAGCCTATTGATTTAACGAATATTAATACTGATAAAGAAAAACTAATGTCAGTTGCATTTATTGTTGATAAGCAAATTGAAAAAATATATGAAATAAATCAATACATATATAATGCCAAGGAAGTTTTGGAGAAAATGGACTTGGCCTGTAGTAATAAATTGCTTTTGAATTTTTATACAGATAATCGACTCTATTTGTACAATTCGCTTCAAATGGTAGTGCCGCAGATGAATTTTACTTATTTTGTATCTGGTACTTTTTCATATGGAGATAATTCTTCAGGTAAAAATGATACTTCTGGCGGTATTGATGCGATTCCTCTTATTGGAAATATAACTTCCTATTTCAAGCAGAAGGCGTTTGAAAAAAATCTTGAAAAATTTAAAGAGGCTCAGGCATATATTAATAACTATAAATTAATCCAAGAAGATATTGAAAGAGATTCAGAAAAGATTTGCTTTAAGCAAAAAACTAATTTTTTATCCATGAGTAAAATTCTAAAAGAAACAGTAGAAATTGTAGATTCAAATTTTATTAAAGTATATCAGTCACTAATAAACGTAAAAAATACACTTTCTCCAATTGTAATAGAAAAAATTATAGATAATTTTTCAAGTGAGGATAAGTTTATTTACTCGATTAATTCAGATAATAGCTTTACAAATCGGATTATTGAAATAGCTACATTTGCTAAAAATATAAAGGTCATTCGAGCAACATCAAAAGAAGATTTAACTTTGCTTGAAACAAAGATTGAGTTGATTGAAGGCCTTTTAAATGAAATTAAAATAATGGACAGCTCATCCTTGGCATCGAATAAGAAGTCATTGCTTAAAAATACATCTACACTCCTTACAATAAAATTAGAGGGGCTAAGAAATATCTTTAATAATGGAGTAAGGTTATGAAAAAAATAATTTTTTTCACGTCCTTAATCCTTGTACTGAGTAGTCGTTCTGAGGCCGTGACATATTGTGATAACTTCTCTAAAGTTGAGATTAAAAATAACTATCTTGCAAACTTTCTAGATAAAAGCTTTAGAGGCTGTTTTAGCTATTTCTTTGATACTAAGGAGAATAAGGTTACTGCACCATCAACAATCTCATTTGTGATTGGTGATCGCTCTGGCCACTTTGATAACGCTACGGCAATGAAAATTTCATATGGTGCATTTTCAGTAATTAATAATTATATAATCGATTCTAATAAACTAGGTACTGATACAACTCAGATTTTAAATTCAATTAGAAGCGCATCTATAAAAAGTGGTAAGCTCATCGATTATGAAATCGAAAAAACTTTAAATTTGCTAAGCACTGATGGCCTTGAAAGAATAAATAAAAACAAACTGGACATAATAAATGAAAGTAAAACGCTTGACTTGAAGATTAATTCTTTTTCTGATCGGTTAAAAAAAGAGTTTCCTGTTGTAGCTGTTGATATTACAACTCCAGTTGTTACTTTTTCAAGCAATCAATCAAAAGTAGATAAGGAAAAAAATAAATGGACATCGCTCGATGGATTTCGCGAAATTCCATTTAAATCACTTTCGAAAATTAAAAATCAAGAATTATTTGAACAAATATTAGATGAAATTAAGTTTGCAAGATATATTAAAACTGGAAAAATAAAAAACGAACATCTTCCCTATTTAACTAAATTACAAAAACTTGAAAATCAAAATAATAAATATATATCATTCTATAATTATGCCTTAAAGAATATTAGTGCCGATGATATTTATAGAGATCAAAAACAGTTTGTATTGTCGACCTCATATCAATTAAAGAAAATTTACGATCAAAAACTTAGTGAAGGAAATCTAGAGCAAGCTCAAGATTCTATTGACATGGCCAATCTCGCTTTAGAGATCACAACGTCTCTTCCAGTTGCAGCAACAGGACGAGGCCTTTATGAATTTATCACTGGAAAAAGTCTTTTAACAGGAAGAGAGTTAAGTGATTTTGAGCGTGGTACGGCACTTGCTTTAGCACTTATTGACTTAACACCCCAAGCGTGGATTTCAAAAGGAGTTAAGGGGGCTTGGATTGCTAGTGAACTAGCTAGTTTGTTAGCTAAAAAAGGTCTTATCAAATTAGGCTTTGAAAATGTAATAAATATAGGAATAAATTATTCTGTTGAAATTGTAAAAACATTTTCTTCTCTGGTGAATACTGGTCTTCTAAAATCAGAAATGGCCAAGAGAATAATTGAACACCGATTGTTTTTTAAATTTCTTCCTGAGGAAGAGTACTTAAAAAGTGGAGCATTTAAAAGTAACCTTCTTGAAATGGATAAAACATTAACTTCTCTTGCCAAGGATGAAGTTGATCAATTGTCAGTAGAATCAGAGCAGTTTATTGCAAATAGAATTAAATATGCAGAAGAAGGGGCAATCGTAAAATCTGCTGAAGAGGTAAATGAAATGTTATCTAGTTATTACTCTCTTCCTCCATTTAAATCAGGTGAGAACGTTTTAATGAGAAAGTCAAAAGGAAATGAAGTTTTCTTAAGATATTATAGTAAAGAAAGTGACCCTGTTGGTCGTTGGATTGTTAGGGAAAAGGATATTGAGGGATTAAGCTTATTAGAGATTAAAGAAAAGCTTGCACTAAAATCTACACCTGTCGGATATGTACAAGTAGAATTAGAATCAGGAGTTGAGTTGTTTGAAGGAATTGCAGGTGAAAATTTTGGAGAAACTGGTGGCGCGTGGCAAGTGTACATAAAAAGCGATATACTTCAAAGCTCGTGGTTTAAAACAACAAGGGACTAATAATTTTATGGTGAATAAAGATGATCGTATTTCTTATACCTCAAAAAACCTCGTCATCAATAAAAAGATATTGGATTTACCTGGAGAAGTAGAAGATTTATTAATTGTTGATAATTTTGTAATTATAAAAATGGATTATTCTCTACTAAGTGATAACAATGAAATCATAAATGAAAACATATGGTGCTTTACCATTGAGGGGAGTTTTATCTGGAAATCACCAGCACTTCATACTGTGCTTGAACGAAATGAATTACTAGAAAATCAAATTTCTCGCATGGAAAAATGGTGGAGAAATTATACAGAGGAAGAGAAGGAAAAATGTATTAAAATGTGGAGTTCTAGCTACCACTCTTCTTATTTTTACATGCGTCAATCAGAGATCAATAATTTATTTTTAGAGATATACAATACTTTTGGTTTTGGATTAGTTATTGAAATACCAACTGGGAAAGTTATAAATCGCTTTAAACGTGATTTGAGATAAAAAAGAAATACATATAATGATCAACACATTATAATTGGAATGGATTCAGGATTAGTTCGAGTGATTGAAATTCCAACCGGAAAAATAATTTAAAAAGAAACTTTAAAAATCTCGGTCCAACCAGAGACATAGCGCTTTGACTTCATTACTTGCTTCATAACCCATGCAGACTTATTAGTTCCTCAAGGCCATAGATTTAATTGTTTCATTTCCCTCTCGAGCATTAATCCTATCCATGGTCATCATTAGTGACAAATCAAATTCGGTATCATTTTCTCCAAAAAGAGAAACTTGGCAACTATCTGCATCTTTAATTTTAGAGAGAGTAATTGCTGTTTTTTTATATTCAAAGCCTCGTTTGCATTCGATATTGTATCTTACCCCCAAGGAAATGTTTTTGATTGAGAGCTTTTGATAAATGATAGCTCAGATACTAATTCGACTGTATCACCTGAAATTAAATGTATATTGGTAAAGCCTAATTCATTTAGCACAATTAAATCTTTCATTGCATTGCTTGCTTCAAAATTCCAATCTGAATAGATGGGAATATCTTTTGGTGGTTGAAGATTTTCTAATGCCATTTTTAATTCATCAAAGCAATGAAAGCCTCGATAGATTATGCCTAAGCTTTGAGCTTTTATTTTCCAATTTAAATGAGTGAGGCGATCATCATCAATCACAAAAATTTCTTTAGGAAGATCGATAGGAATGATCAATTCAACTAAAGCACCGTTATCATTTCGCAAATTCAATTTGCCTTTAAGCGATTTTAAAGTTTGGTGAGCATGAAAAAGACCTAGTCCTTGACCATCGTTTTTTCCAACGGTTTTTGGAACTGCAAAATTATAATCTAAAATTGATTGAGGGAAGCCTGCCCCATTATCTTTAATGATGATTCTAATTCCTTCCATAGCTTTATCTAGTTGTATGGTTATTAGTTTGCTATTTTTTTCGATATTAGAATCTTTCATAGACTGAACAGCGTTGTTTACTATATTTGAAAAAACTCTCATTAATTCTTTTGATGGAAAATGTATATTGAGCAATGGATGATCTTCAATATTTAATTTTAAATTAATATCCTGAAATTGTAGTTTCTTTTCTTGATAAACTAATTTCAACATTTCTGGTAGACTGAGCATAATATCTTTGGAATCAGATTTTGCCCCTAAATCTTCTAAAATGGCCTCAATTCTAAAGAGGGCGGATTGATAGACTATTTTAGCTTGTATTTCTTTAAAGTTGATTTCTGAAGTGAGATTCTTAATGACCTCTAATGGTGAGCTTATATCGTGAGAAACTTGTTTTGCTAAGTTTAAATAAATTTTTTGCTTTTCATTTTCAATTATTAATTTTTCATTTCTATCTCGATTTTCTTTGTAGTCAAACATCTTAATTTTCAGTATTTCAAGTTCATCGATGTTTGCCGATTCTAACTTGATATTTGAAGAATGGTCAGAAAAATGATCTACAATTTTTTCGAGTGGAGACAGAGCATGACTTACAATTACGGCCATTTGATTTGAGATGTATTTAAATAGAAAATATATTAAAGCAAGTAATAAGATTGAAGTAATAAGAGTTAATAGAACTAATTTTGTAAGATCAATCCTGAAATCTAGTGTTGCTTTATCATTGGGAATATTTAATGGCCTTGAGTAAAGTTTATAAAGTTGATCGTTTTTTAAACTACTACGATAAATCAAGTCACCATTTTTATATAAGTCAAAGCCAAAATAAGAAAATAAATTATCTTTCTCGAGAAGATCGTAAAATTTATCTAACTTGTTAGGAAGATAATTCCATTCATTAGTAAGCTCAGTGTTGAGTGCTGCCTCTTGGATAAAAGCTTTCGATTTGTTCACTTTTGATTGAATAGATTGGGCTATCCAAACAAATTCAATTAAAAATAAGATGATGAAAGCAATTAGAGATACCCCCAAAAAAGATTTTTTTAATTTAAAAGATAAATACTCACGTAGTTTCATTCATTCATCTCTATCATTTCAAAATCTATCATGTGTGGCCCGGTAGGAAATGGGGGGATTGTTTTAAATTTACTTGACCAAAGTGAGATTGAATCTGTTCCAAAAAAAAGTGGAAAGAAAGTAAACTCAGAAAGAATCTCTACCTGAGCATCTATATAAATTTGATGCTTTTTCGATTC
Organism: uncultured Bacteriovorax sp.; assembly: GCA_964583925.1. GTDB lineage: Bacteria > Bdellovibrionota > Bacteriovoracia > Bacteriovoracales > Bacteriovoracaceae > Bacteriovorax. Next base: position 80,382 of record CAZOXW010000006.1, on the reverse strand, counting down.
GTCATTTTCCACAATTAATTTATCTGTCAATTGGTTTAACTTTTTACCCTTAGTATAGAAATAGTTGTTTTCAACATCAGACTTGTAGTAGTTTAAAATTGAAATGGGATCGGGGTAATCCACACCTTTACGACCGAGTATCAAATGAGCTTTTTGATTGAACATTTTGTCTAATAGGTCTGCCGTTTTCAAAGGATCTAGGCTTACTTTAAATTGATTTTTCTCTAACTCACTTTTTATGAGCAGTGCTGTTTGAGTAGTTATTTCAATGTCACTATTGTATGAAAAGATAACTTCATTTTTTATTTTTGACTCATCAATGTCTCGCTTGTACAAATGCTCGATGTCAGATTGTCTTAGAACTCCGTTGAAAATAGGGGGAATCAACCCATAAGCTTTTTTTAAATTTGCATAAGGCAAATTTATTTCTAGTCCATAAATTATTTTTCCAATTTTTCTTCTTGTCTCTTGATTGTAAAAGCTCGGACTGATTATAAGGAAATTTTCTAAGGTTAATTCAGAAGACGTTTTAAACCATCCCTTTGAAATGAGTGATTCTATTTGATTTTTTTGAATGTGATCAAAAATTAACCAATCTGTTAATTTTTTATCCGCTAACTGATATGCATCTTCATTTGTGTGGAAAAATGAAATTTTAGTTGGAGGATTTTTTGAGTCTAATGGGTCGGGTCTCCATTTTTCTAAAATTGTTTTTTGAGAGTTTTGTTCAGTTATTTTGTAGGGACCAGAGTAAATCTTAGGAAGAGCTGAAACCTTAAAGTCCGTTATAGGTAAAATAGCACAATCGGCCGTCGCGAGGTGCTTGATAAATAAATTTGATGGATGTGTAAGGTTTATTTTAAATTCTCGATCATTTATAATCTCAATTTTTAGATCATTTATATTTTTAGATTTTTTAAATTGATCAGCCCCTGATATGTAATCAAGATCAGCAGAAATTGATGAACCTGTATAATAAATTCTCGCGATGGAGTTTAAAACATGAATAGATTTGATAATATCATTATTGCTAAACTTGATATTGGGTTTTAATTTGAAGGAATAGCTCAATCCATTTGATTCTTTTTTATAATCCTCAACTAGATCTAATTTTAAATCACCGTTAGAGAGATATCGGAATAGTCCTCGATATACTTGAATTGAAACAAGCATTGAATAAGCATCTTCCATATGATGTGGGTCTACATTGGAAATGGCAACTGGTAAGTTTAAATTTATCATGGTATTTTGACCTTCTAGTTTTTTATCACATGAAATGAGTGAAATGAAAAAAATGATACTAAATAGTTTTTGTATTTTCTGTCGCATAAATTTTCCAAGATAATACAAAACCAGCAAAACATATAAGAGCTCGAATCAGACCTTCTGTACTTAAAGATAAATGTGCAGACCAAAATCCAACACCGTATTCTCCGAGGGCAAGATACATCATCATTAGTGAATTCCGAGCATAATGAACGACATCAATTTGACTTAATGGATATTTATTTTGAATAGTTTCAGTTATGTAATGAAAAATGATCCAATAGCCTAAATCGCTCAAAAATGTTAAAGACCAAGTGAGTGCACCTTCTCCAGGATGAAGACTGACAAAGTAAAATCCAATTGCCATCAAAGGCCAAAAAAGAAAATTATATTTTTCAAAGTTTTTAATTCGAATTAAAAATCCTCCTACCCACACGGATAGGCCATAAGACATGAGAAGTAAGGGAATTAGAATCGCTTGATTTCCGGCAACTCTAACTGAAAATATATTAGCGCCAATCAATACTGTCGCCAAAATAAAATCTAGAAATGTGATTAATGGGAGTCTTTGAATTAACAATTTACTTCCTTGCCATAATTGGCCAACTTGGTCTTGCGATTTTTCTTCTAGATTTTGTTGTTCATATTCTTTGATGAGTTTTATAACTCCAATTGAAAGTAAGGCACTAGCTAAGTAAGTAATTCCATCAATGATTATAATTGTACTTAAACTCAAATAGGTGATACCAAGAGCGCTAAGAATTGCGGCGAAAAACGTAGCTCCATGGGTGACTTTGTTTAGCCACAGAATTGGTCGTTGATGGGCCATATTCATTTTCTCTTCAAGAAATTTCATAATATAGGGGCGATTTCCCCTTTGAGGTAACGACAAAATGGCCCTGGCTACGGCAATTGTGGTAAAAATTATAACATTGAAATGTGTCTCTCTTACATAAAAAGCAAGAATCATAGATAGGATAAAAGAAAGAATTTCTAATGGGATATAGTACTTAACTTTAGAAAGTTTTAAAAAAAGATTGGTGAATATAATTGAAACTATGGCCGGGACTAGACGAAAAGTTCCAACAAAAATACCAATTTCTGCAATGTTTTTACCTGTTTGGTTTAATGAAGCCATTGATGAAACAAGAAATGTCATTGTTCCAATCGAAGAGATTAGCATCCCAATGTTAAAGACTATAAAATTTTTTCTTAATTCTGATTTTGATAGCATAATTAGTGCACTTTAAATTTCTTGGTAAAGGATTTATACTTTTTCCATTACTTGTATGGAAACTCTTTAGATAGTACTTCATTAAAAAAATCAGGACAATTTAAAATATCTTCTCCCGTTTGTAAAAACAAATTTTTAAAGCCATGTTCTTTTAATTCTTGTGCTAATAAAATTCCATCACGATTGTCGATGTTTTTATCTATAAAAATAGGAGTAGTTAGGTCATAGGAAGAAAAGTTGTTTAAAAAATCTTCGCTGGTGAAAAAAAGATCCAAAGATATATTTTTTTTAGCCGCTTCCTTTTTCCAATTTAAATGAACAATTTTATCATCATCTATTAAAACGATCTTTTTAGGTAGAATTGGAAGTAAAATAATAAATTGAGTTCCATCTTGGCCAGTTTTAAAAGTCATTGACCCACTTAAATCTTCAATGGTTTTATATGCATTTAGAAGTCCAATTCCTGATCCGGAAGTTGAGGTTAAGTTGTTAGAAGTTACAATTGATTTACCGATAAGTTTTTGAATGTTTTCAGGAATACCTGGCCCATTATCTTTAATCTGAATTAAAAAATGTTCATTTTCTATTTTTAAAGAAATATCAATAACTGGCTTTTTTTGATCTGCTTGTGCACTAATAGAATTGTTTAATAGATTGGAAATAATTCGAAGTAGCTTTTGCTCCGTTGATTTCAAATGATTAAGAGCAATTGAATCTATCGAGTAATTAATTATCACTTCTTTATTTTTATATTCGATCAATTTCTCTTTGATTAAGTAAATTATTTTTTGGCTAAAATCTCTTTGGTCTAGTGTTTTTGATTTTTTTAATAAATCATTGGCAATTTCTTCAATCCTTTGGGTTGTAGAGTTAAATAATTCTTTTGTTTCTTTGTCATGGAATGAGATGTCTTTATTTAAATTTTTTAAAGCAACTAGTGGTGAACGAATGTCATGCGAAACACTTTTAGCAATTTCTAATTCTATTTTGGCCTTTTCTTCGATCATTTTAGAATTAAAAAAATCTTTTTGAATATTGAATGCCTGTTGGTTAAATTTATGAAAGTTTGAAAACTCAGTGATCTCTAACTCTTCATTGGTGAATTCTGGCGTTTCGAATTTGTTATTTAGGTTTAAGTTTTTTGCCCACTCTGACCATTTTAAAAGAGGAGATGTGATTTTAAACGAGAAGCGATCAATTGATTTTTGAAATCGTATAAAGATAAAAATTAAAAATATAGAGTAAGAAAAAATGATAATTAAATTTGTTAAAATAAAATGTGTGCCATCAAGTCCAAAAATAATTTTTAGTTTTTGTCCGTTAGTTAGAAAAAAGTCGTCTGATTTTTGATAGGTCCATAGTCCAGTACATTCATTAGATGCCATTAAACGATCATCAATATATATTTTAGGGCAAATTATTTGATTGCTGTCTTTATTGTTAATTCCTAAGAAATGATCAATATTCATTTGGAGCCGGAGAATTTCACCTTCATTGATTAATTGCTCTGTGGATGTTTTGATATAGTTTTTAGTGAGGCCATAAAAACGACTTGATTCGCGATAAAAGTCGAAAAAACGAATTGAAATAAAAAGAGTAATACTTAGCATGTAAAGTATCGCGAGCTGTTTAAAAATATTTTTTGTAATAAGTTTATTTAAATTCATGTTTTTGATGTCTGTAGAAAATAAATATCGAGATTAAAAGTGCTAGAGCGCCCCTTATCAAAACTTCATGATAGACAGAAATAGAAGGACCTATTTTTCCAATTAACATTTCACCGGTACCTAATGTTAGTGTTAATATAATTGATCTTACGCTGAAGATATTTGCAATTTTTTGCACGGGTGATTCATGTTGCCAATTAACTAAATAGATGTGCATTAAAAGTGCATAAGAAATGAATAAGAAACTCATAAATAAAATGATCATGAAATCATTTTTAGCAAAGTAAAGAAGAAAAAAGCTGAGAGAGTAAAAAGGCCAAACTAAATGATCAATATGCTCTTTTTTTATTTTGCTCAATAGAAATCCACTTATAATAAATGACAATCCAAAGAGACCACCTAAAATCACCGATAGTTTTGAATTGATCACAGATATTCTAATAATTAATAATGATGCACCTGCAATGCAAACACTTGCAAAAATATCTTTAAAGGCTAAAAATTTATTAACTGAAAAGTACTCAGCTAAACGCTTCTTGAGATTTGTTTTTTTAGTTTTTTCAATTGAAAGATCAGGTAATGTTAGAATGATTAGTCCATTGATTAAAAATGACAATAGGTCGAAAATAATTGTGGCCACGAATGTCTTCTCTTTAAAATAAAACCAGCTTAGAATGGCCGAAAAAAAGATAGTTCCTTGATTTATGATCGTTAAAAAAATGGAAAGACTTTTTGTCTTATCTTTAGAATTGGAAGCAAGTTTTAAGTATTTATTTCTTGCTGGAGCTTGAATGGATGTAATCATTGACTTCAATCCAATTGCCAAAATGAATAGATATCTTGCATAGATAGAGTTGTTGAGCCAGCAGTAAATGACAAATGTACTTATTAAAACGGCTGAAAATTCCACAATGAAAATGAGCTTTTTAGGAGCAATTTGATCTCCAATGTCACCCCATCTCAGAAGAGCAAATGTGGAGAATAGATGGCTAGCAGAAAGTAGAAGACCTGTCTCAAGTGAACTCCACCCATTTAAAGGTGGAAAATAAATTAATCCAAGTACAAAGACAAAAGTACCTAGCTGAGAGAGAAAAGTCCCTGCATAAAATAGCCAAAGCTTATTTTTAGAAATAGCTTCATTCATTATTCATCTCAATTTGGTCTAGTTTTAAAAACTGCAAACCTAGCGGATGAGCAGGTACTTTCTTTATATTTTTAGACCAAAATTCAGATTTATCAGTTCCAAAAAACAAAGGAAGCACGTTAAGCTTTTTAAAAATTTCTTTTTGAAGATCTATAAAACAATCAGATTCTTTATCGAAGTTTACCGAGCATGTTGCAATTTTATCATCTATTGCTTTATCAAAAACTAAAAAGAAATTATCTTTAATATCACTTTTAAAATAACTTAAATTCGCCATAGCATCTGGGTAGTCTAACCCTTTAGGAACAATACTAGCTTCAAATTTTTTGGCAAAAATAGCTTCAAGATATGGATCGATCTCAAGATAATTAAATTTCAATGTCAGCTTTGGATGCCTCCATACTTCTTTTAAGATAGTTTCGATTTTTTCTTCCATTTTTCCATTCATTAAATTGATTGTTAGAACAATTGGAGAAAGTTTTGCTTCGTCAATGGTTAGATTTAACTCTGATTTTAATGAAGACTTAATTGCCCCCTTGAGAACTGTGGGCACATATCCAAATGCTGGCTCTAAATTATTAAATCCAAGTTTTTTTATAAAATCATTTGTGTCAAATTTAGAAAATAGAAATTGTCGCCATTCGATACTTATTTTTTCAGGATTAATAACTAGAAACTGTTCGTGAGTTATTCCTGATACAGCTTCGTTAAAATTTAGTTCTTTTACTTTTTTTATTTTATCTTGCTCCATTGCTGAAATATTTACGAGGTCTACCTTGTCTTCAATCGCCAATTCATAACTTTTATCAATTTCATTTAAAAGATATCTAATTTCTTTAGAGGGATTTTCACTAGTGTACTGGTCTTTTGAACAGAGATTTAAGGTCAAATCTTTTTCTGACTGTATTTTTAATTTATATTTTCCCGAAAAGACATGGGGAACAATATTAAGGTCTTCATCTAGTTTTAATATTGAAGTATCTGGAGTAGCCAATTGTTTTATTAGAATGGGGTTAGATTTAGATAAAATGATTTCGATAGTTGTATCATTTACAATATTAATAGACTTAATTGCCTGAAGGTCAGCAGATATGGATGCTCCTTTTTTAAAAATTCGATTCAATGATTTTTTAACATCTAAAGTTGTAATTTTTGAGCCATCACTGAAGAACTTATCCGCTAATGTAATTGAATATGTTAAATGATCTTCTGTTACTTTGTACCCTCTAGCAATATCTGGAACGATACTTCCGTTGGGTAAATATTGAAATAGCGAAGAATGAATTTGAAGATTAACCATCATTGAATAGATATCTTCCATGTGGTGAGGATCTAAGCTAATTGTTTTTAGTGGCAACGAAATACGCATAGGCGTGACCTCTTTTTTGGCGCATGAAAATAGCGATATTAAAATTGAAATGGCAATAATAGTCTTCATTTAAGCTAAATAGTTAGAGTAATTTCATTATCGCCAAATTTTATTTTTAATTGAGATTTTTGTCTATGAGATGTGAAATAAATACCTGATATTTCAGATTCTTTTATCGTTAAATGATTAGTTAAGTAATAGATGGTGTGGCATAAGCTCTGGGCCTTTAATTTTAAGAGTTCATTTGGGTCAAATAGCATGGACTTTAAGGCCAAGTGTCTTTTTATGCTTGGATGTTTTGTAACCTCGCTTGCATTCGATACTTTATTTTCTTCGCTATAAAATAAGAGTTTGTCACTTTCGTTATATGGGCTAAAAAAATAAGGGATATCTAGTGCTTGTAACTGAAATTTTTCTTCCTCGGTTAAAGGAATTGGTTCATTGGTAAAAAGATTTTCATCTAAGGTTTTTAAATATTGCGCATAAAGCTCTGTTGGCCTTATTAACATCCTGATAGGTGATTGAGCTAGGTTTGAGTCGATAATCTTTAGTATTTCCGGCAAATTCACTAAAATTTGATCAAATGAGTGAATAAAGGCATCGGTGAAAATTTTTACTCTTTCTTCGTTGATAAAAGGAATCAATCGAGCATATCCACAAATATCATTTGACGCTTTTGGGGACGGAGTTAGACATGTCTCTGCACTTGAAATAAACTTATAAAAAATAATTTCGAGATCAACTGGAGCGATTTCAGATTTATTATTTTTTTTTATAAACAAAATATTTTCAACATGTAAATCATTTAGACCAAATAACGTCGCCGTGGCTAAAAATTTGCCGGCCAGCTTAAATAAAACATCTGCGTCTTTTTTTATTTCTTCTTCAGTCAGTATAAATGAGCTTAAGTTTTCGACAATACTTTCGTTCTTGTTTAACTGAGTAATTTGTGAACTAAAACCAAGTCCTAAAATATCGTTATATAATTTTAATGGGGAGTCTTTTGAGAGAAAGAGAAATTCAATTTTTGCATCACGAGGCTTTTTTATAAAGGGATCAGAATGTAAAAAGGAGACTCTTTTTCCAAAGCGGTGAGAGTCTCCTTTGACGAATTCTGTTTTTAAACTCACAAATTAATTTTTAGTAATTGAAGTTTGTAAATCCATTTGTTCGTTTAGACTTTCTAAAGAAATTGTCATTGTCATAAAATATCCCTTGTTAATGAAGGATTGCAATCTAGCTACTTTTAAAATCCTCGTCAATAGGGTTTACTGATAGTGAAAAAATGTAAGAAGATTCTTTAGCTGGGGACAATTTGACTCCAAAAGAAGATCGATTTCTTGGGCCTTATAAAAGGATTAAAAGGTATTAATAGAGTCATTTAGCCAAAAAGGGGATTAAGTTTAGACGGGATAGGTTTGGTTTTGGTCCTACGATTCAAAGCAATCATGATTAGGCGGCCTTTTTCAAAAAGTCCACAAGTAGGTCGACCTGTGAAAGTCTAATGATCTTGTTGTTATCCCAGACAATTTCAAGTCCAGAGCATGGGGACATTTCTATGACCTGTCCGGAGGCAGAATCAATTTTAATTTCTTTGAAGTCTGCCGCCGGGAAATGACCTTCTCGACGAAGTTTTTTAGCTCTGCCAATAACGGATGCCATCTTAGTTTGGCTTACGCCAATTTCTTTATAAAATGATCCTGCGGACCCTGTCCATTGCTCCCAAGCAATTAAAATTTCCATGATAAGTTCATCAGAGACCTTGGTTAGTTTTCCTTGTGGTGTTTTGTAGGAACTAATTTTTTTTCTTAATACTGTTAAATCCATATTGAACCTCCTGTTGAATGGATAATTCTAATATGACAGATTTATTGGCATTGAAAATGTGTGGAGGTCAGAGGATTTACAAAGCAGTAAATTATTTAATAAATAACTTTATTGAATTGACTTTATTTTTAAATTTTGAAGATGTCCCGATAGATAATAATGCCCAGGAAAGACTAATGAGAAATCCAGTTGTGGGCAGAAAGACCTGGTATGGGACTCACTCAAAAAAAGGTGTCGAAACTAATGCCGTGATGTTTTTGATTGTAGAGTCCTGCAAACTTAATAAAGTTAATCCGCGCGATTATTTTAAAGATATCGTTCATGCGATTCATGAAAAAAGAAATATTTTTACACAGGGTGAATATTTGAATCTAAAAAAGGAAAAAATTGCTTGATTAAACGGGGCACTTCGACATTTACGAACTTATTACATGTGCTCATATTTAGATGATTTTTTTCAAATATACTCGATTATTCATTCTAATGCCGATCAGTTAAAAATTTTTTTGGCAACAATCAATTTTGAAGAACATCCAGTAAGAGTTATTGTAATGCATACTTTAAAATATAAAGATGCACTAGAGAGCAAAGAAGAATTGATTGAGGAAGAGAAAGCTCAATTAATGAGAGATGATATCCCATTTTTCTTTAAATTTATAAATAGCAAATATATGTATTTTTACGATGAATCGTTTGAAAAAGTTGTCGTAAAAAAACAAAACGAAAGGACCTTTAAAAAATTTAACCAATTAGCAAATAGTTTTGATGTTTTACTAGATCAGCAAAGATTGGAAACATTATTTGCAAATTCCAATTTATATTTTGCAAAATTGTTCTACAAAGAAAAAAAATGGAACAACTTTTCCCAAGAACAATTTTCTTTAACCGTATTAGAAGATGTGATTACTTTTGATTTTCGTCAAAAAAAATACATGGCAAAAATTTAGTAGTGCTTTGACTTGATTTTAGGATGTTTAGTTTGTTCATAATAAAATTGTGTTAAATAACATGATCAACTATTTATGAATAGTCGTTAAGAAGTGTGAAGAAATTACATGCTTTTGAGAAGTTATTTACCTGATTTTGCTGATGTGTTACTTTTTTTGTGTAAGTATAAAATCGTTGGGAGAATTTTCTATGAAAGCAACATTGTTGATGGCCTTTGCAGTATCAGCTGTAATTGTATCATGTGGAAAAAAAGAGAGTGTACAAGTGCCCACTTCTGAATCAAAAATAGATCAAGTTACTTCTGGAACAGTTATTGAAAAAATGGGAATGAATGGTGATTGGAAAATTATTGAACGTCAATCTCGCGATGGAGATGTATACTTCAAATCAGAGTCATTGCCATTGGAAAAAGCAAATGAGAACGCAAGAAAAGAATATAAAGGCACTCAAATGGTAGAGGTTTCAGCCGACCCTCGTTTTAACGTTCAACTTTTTAGAATTGAAGGAAAAGATACAAATAATGCTGTATTTATTGCTCCAAGAATTTATGCTTATAGCGGAAATGAGGCAAATAAAATGGAACCAGCAATTAATGATGAAGATGGAACAATGACGTTGTTTTTTCCCATTGTTTTTATTGATGGATTAAATAATACAATTGAAGCGCCCAATAAAGATAATGGTCAAATCAAGGTTCCAGCGAATCTTCTGATACAAGACAAAGAAGGACTTGTTAGATTTATTAATAAAAAATATGGTGATGAATTTGGTGAGCAAAACCTTGCAGCACTATCAGGGTGCCCAAAAAAAATAGTTATAACAGTTGCTGGTCGAGAGTATGATGTTGCAAGTGATATTTTAAAACAAGCAGATTATTGCCAGTACAATAAACCAATCTATACTTCAGTGAAACTTCCTAAAAAAGAAGCGCTGTGGTTACTTCAAAAAGGTCTTTATTCAGGAGCTGCCAAAATATCAACCATTTTTGAAACAAGAGTTCCTTATACTGTAGCAAAAATGAGTATTGAAATGAATAAGTCAAAACTCTATGAAGAAATTGCTGCAAGATTGAAGGTGAATACTCGTTATGCAGAAGTTGATTTGCGTACAGAAATAACAAAAATAGTTAGAAATCAAGCAATGAAAATAAGTATACAAGGAAATATGAATGAGCATTTAACAAGTATCGTTGGTCAGGCAATAAATGAATTTTTTGAAAAAATGCCTGCTGATCCAAGTAAAGCAGATATGAGTTGTGGCAGTTCTCCAGTTTGTCTGAAACTTAGTTATACGAGACAAAGCTATGAAGAGAACTTTTCAGTTAATTGGATTCAAACTTCAGATGTACTTTCGGGACAAAATATATTGACTTGGACAGGGTTAAGCTCACTATCTGATGATTCAGTAAATTTTGAAAATTTGAAAAACGATAATTCGAAGGTTGCAACTAATTTAACGTTATATGATGGATCATTAATTGAATTGAAAGTCTCAAAAATTGATTATGAGAAATTGAGTCAGAACTATAAGACAACAGTAGCACATAACAACGTGCAAATTGGAACCAAAGAAGAAGAGCGCTGTATAGATCATTTTCTTGGTGGCAACGGTAGAGGATGTCATAGTAGAGAGATCCCTATTTACCAAGACCAGTGGATTGAAACAACTATTTTAAGTGTTAGTAAGGCGCTTGATACGATTGTGAATCCAACTGGAAAAGTTGATGAGATTTTATCTAATATATCTTTTGAAATTCAATGGAATGAAAACGGAAAAAATATTTCAAGAATCTGCCCCGCAAACCTTTTTCAAAGAGATGCAGATGGAAGATCTATTTTGATTCGGATTGAAAATGTGCCAGGGTGTGAAGTATTTTCTAGAAATTCGGCAAATAAACCAATCTTAAGCCTAATAAATAACTCAACTGTTAAAAGCGGTGAATTTAAGGAAGGTACGATTACAAAAAATTGGAAAGGTGATATTGTAGAAGATACTAAAGATTACTTATACCCTTTAAGAAGTTCATTTTCAGGAACAGTATTAAGAAGAGGATCATCAATTAGAACAGATATTGACTTAAAACCAGGCGCTAATATCCTTTAATCATTATAATATTGATCGCTTGAATCTATCAAGCGATCAATACTTTCATATCTCACTAAAGTAATTTCTTATTTTTCCGAAAAGGCTTACAGTCAACTATTTTATGAGGCCTTTTTATGAACTTAAGAGTATTGGTGAGTTTTTTTGTTTTAAGTTTTTCATTCTTTGCAATGTCAAAAGAAGATTGTGCAACTTGTACTAAAACCTCTCTTGATGAAGCGGTAAAACCTGATAAAAAGGTAGTGATAGAACTCAAAAATGCAGTAGGGGTTCCACTTAGTCTCGCTAAAAAATCCCCGCTTGTAATTACAAAAAATAGTGCAGGGAGAGCTCCTGCTGGAGAAAGAGCAGTTTCTCCTAAGTCAGATTATCAAGAGTCTTTTTGTATGCAATATGAAATGGCTCAAGATACAGTCGATGTCGAGACAATTATGGAGAAGATAGAAGCGTGTCCGTATTCTTCAAGCTTTAATGAATTCTGGATAACTCCTGCCTGCCATGCTCCAAGAAAAAATGATACCAATGTACCAATTATTTTTAATACCGCAACAGATGTTTATCGCATGGTCGATTTTCCAAAAACAATTTATGAATATTTTGTTGAAGAAAGAAAAGACCCTAAGCTTTGGCTTTTGGCCATTAATACTAAGACAAGTGATGGTTATACTTTTTTAGATTATCTCCACTACAATTTTTTGCGTGGTAATTATGCGTCAGGACCTCTAACAGATGCCGCTAATCGAATTATCGCTTATGTTTGTGCTCATGGCGGTGAGTATTCAAAATATAAAGATAGTAAGAGCTGTCAAGTAAAGTAGGAAGAAATGAAAATTCAAACTCTTATCGTTTTGCAATTTCTTTTTATAAATACCTCTTATGCAATATGTGAAACATCTTCAATTCCAACCATGCTTGATTCAAAAAATAATGGAATCATTGGCTGTGAATCGGCCATAATTTCTTTAAAGAGCGATCCGACAAGCGATCGGGAATATCAAAAAAGTGTCAATGAAAAATTGGCAAATTTATTAGAAGTGAAATTGAGGCAATCTTTGTTTGATTTAGGGACTTCATCGGATTTTTATGAGCGAGAAAATCAGTCATTTTTAATTTCTAACGACGTTAAAAACAGTTGTAAATTTGATTTTGTTTCAAATCTTGAAACTAAAGGGTGCAACGGACAAGCATTATCTGATGACGAAAAAGAACGAATTGCCATACTTTCAAAGGCAATAGGAAAAAGTAGTGGCAACAGTTCAAAAAGTTTAATGGAGGGATTAGTCCATCTCTATGGATCAAATAAATATGGGGCAAACTTTGATAAAAAAGATAGTCTAAATCAATGCCCACTTGAAGGTAATATAGCACCATTAAATTCTCAAATTACAAATACTTTAGCTAAAAATATAATTGAAAAATTTAGTGGAGATGGACACACGTTGGCGCGAGAAGAGCATTACACCAAATTTCCTCAACTGTTCATGATTAAAGAAGCTGAAAAATATTCTCCAGGGATTAAAGAGAAATTTGAAAAATACATCAAGGCCTTTGATAAAAATAAAGATGATCCAAAAAAATATTTAACGAAATTCTTTTTTGAAAAAGAGAATAAAGAAATTTTAGGTAAGGGGGTATCTCGTCGTTGTCTTGATGTAAGAGAAGGCATTTCCAGTTTTATTTGTCATCCGTTGACAAACTTTTCTTCAAACGATCCTAAAATTTCAAAAAAACTATTTAATAATTATAATCCAAAGAAAGAATATCAAGATCAAAAGAATGAGGTAAGAGCAGATCAGCACTCTTTTAAGACCTATGCATATCTATGTCAGAATCAAAATAAAGAAGAAGTAGGTCAGGTCGATCGTTACTATCGCTTATTTTCTGATGGAATTAGGCCTGAAAATAGCATAGAGACAGATGGGCCATTAATAAAACAATTTTGTGAACGCTACGGTTGCCAGTCGCCAGAAGTAAAAGAGGCGGTATCGTGTAAAAACGGTGGCCCATTAAGTTCAAAAGATTTGGCATTTTTAGATTTAAAAGATGATTTTGTCGCTTCTCAAATCTCTTACCTAGAGGGACTTGAGTGGCACAAGAAGAATAAAATGGAACTTTTATCAAGAATGAGTGATAGGTCAACTTCAGAAGATGAAAGGCCAGTACTGTCTGAATTTGATATGAATATCTTTGGACCAGAGGAAACATCTAAGCTTTTTGGAGTTGGGAAAAGTCCAGAATCAGTAGCGTTTATAAGTGTGGAAATGAAGGCCAGAAACATCACACCAACAAATGATGAAGAGTTTAAACAAATTGTTGAAAATGGAAATCTTAGTTCTCCTAAGCACTCTTTTGCAAAAAATGAATTGGTTGATCATTTTGTGCCTCCAGTTACTCCTGTCAATCAAACACAGGTTTCAACTCAGGCCCAATATGATAATTTTACCGTGCCGACAACTATCAAAAAAGATACTAGCATTCAGACTAAAAACGTTGCGTCTGAATTTGTAAGTAATTCTTCAGCAGAAAAAGATCAAATGTTGAAGGATTTAAAAAAATTGATGGAAGAAAAAGAAAAGGAAAGAAATTTAGGACATTCAAATGTTACTCATGCTGAAAAGCCCACTGATCGTCAAGTTTCACCTAAATCTAGTACTGCCTATTCAAATTTTGAACAGGCACAATTAGAAGCATGGGCCAGCAATCTTCGTGCTAAAGATCATGAATTAAGAGCTAGAGAAAATGAACTCAATATAAAAGATGCAGAGTATTGGCAAAAAATAGAAGAGTTAAAAACAAGAGAAAGGGCCCCAGCATCGGTTGCAAGTGTTGCAGGAAATTCAGCAAAAGCAAGTTCTCAGGCATTACGGCAACAAGAAAAATTAAAACTAGAATCAGAGGCAACATTTACCCCGCGAGGAATCACTGTGAGTCCTGAGCACTTGCTAAAAATAGATAAAGATACTTTGAAAGAAAAGAAAGTAGATATAGAGGAGCCTTTTATTATTAGTATTCGCTTAAAGAGCAAGCTTATCCATGTTCGAGTTGCAAAAATGAATAAGGGCAAGCATAGCTATCTTGTTCCTTATTTAAATGATGATAATAAGGAAGTTCATGAAGCGATTTTAAAAAGCCCTATCTTTAAAGAGTTTAATTATTATCTTACTCATAAAGAGAGTGATTATTCACCAGTAAATTCAAAAGATATTTCTCATTTTAGGTAATATTATTTATGAATTTAGCCCCTATCATAAAGTTATGGTAGGGGCCAAAAATAACAGAGAGCTTATTTTTTAAAAAGATCACATCCAGTTTTATTTAAATCAATTCTAAAGTCGATCGTTAAGCAATTATAGATATTATAAGTTTGTTGGCCATAAGAGGCCTTTGCTTTTACTGTAATTGTTCCATTTTCATCAACTTCACAAGGATTGTTCATTGTACATTTTTTGCCAGATTCATTACCTGTATTATTAATCCCAATAACAGTTCTTGTTCCTGTGTGAATAATTGGTGATCCCGAAGTTCCGCCAATTGTATTGCATCCAGTGCTGGTGTAGCGGATAGAATCTTTCATCGTCCAATCTGCTTCCTTTAAGATGTGAATAAAAGCATCGATTTCGCATCTATAGCCTCTATCCCAATAGCCAGAAACGATATCAATTTGCATTCCAATTCCTGGATGGTTTGGAGCTAAATCAAATGAATCAACTTCATTTTTTAAAAGATCAGAATACGTTTCTTTTAATTCATAATAAGCAACATCAGTACCAGTCATTGTTCCATAAAGAATTTTTGTAGAAGTTACTGGAATCATTTTTTGATTTCGATTGTAAACTTTCATTGAGCGATTCACTGATTTATTTAAAATAATTTCATTAGGATTGATCATTCCGCCAAAAGATCCACCAGTACAGTGGCCATTTGTCATCATAATTGCTTTAGCAGTGTCAGGCATACCTGAAAAGCGGACAATAGAACCTGAACAATTGGATAACTTTACAATTCCATTAAAATCGTACTGAGGGTCAAGTTCAGAAAGGTCTTTATCCTGAGTTGAAACTTTTGATAAAGCATCAAAAGAACCAACAGGTAGTGCCCATGTATTGAAAGATATAAGTGATAAAAATAAAAGTGAAGTCAATTTCATATAATCATCCTTGATCAGAGAAAAAATCATTTTTTCTTTCCTTAAAGCTTAGCTATTTTATTTTCGCTTTAGCAAGTAAGCGCGAAGAATGTAAGAGAATGATACCTTATTGCATTCGTCGGATATTGTTCTTTGTTATGATTCTTTCTGGCCTATTTTTACAAATCATTTACAATGATTTCAGTCAACTATAAAGGATTTCGACTCATGATGATTCATCTATTAATGATAATTTTTGCAAATATTTTTGCCAGTGATGTTTATTCAGAAAAAGTACAAGATTTATTTAATCGTCGATGTATTGCCTGTCATAGTTGTTTTGATAGTCCTTGCCAAATAAATTTACAAAGTTATGAAGGTCTAAATAGAGGTGGAAGTAAAGGTATTGTTTATGATGGTACACGCTTAAAGAGTATAAAGCCCACCAGGCTTGGGATAGATGGGGAGACTCCACTTGATTGGAAGAGGTTACATTTTTATTCTGTTCTTCATAATGATGCTCAAAAAAGCATATTATTAAATTCACTTCGAGAAACTCCCATTGAATTAAAAGATTTGCCGGCCTTAAAGGTTGAGGAGAGCAAGTCTTGCATCGATAACTTAAAAGATTTAAGAGCGACATTTTCAAATGTCGAAGATTTAAAAATGCCTTACGGACTTCAAGGAATAAAAAAAGAAGAAATTGATGCTCTTAAAAAATGGCTCCAAGACGGGCAAATGGCCCCACTGAAAACTAACACAAAATTGGATCCTGATTTGGTATCATGGGAAGAGTTTTTAAATAAAAATAGTGAAAAAGAAAAATTAGTAAGTCGTTATCTTTATGAGCACTTATTTTTGGCACATATTTATTCACCAAATAATTCTGAAAAATTTTATCGCCTTGTTCGGTCTAAAACTTCATGTCAAGATAAGATAGATATTATTAATACGAGAAGGCCAAATGATTATCCTGGAATGGATAAATTTTATTATTGCTTAAAGAGTATTAATGAAACCGTTGTTGCAAAAACTCACATGCCATTTCTTTTTTCAAAAGATACCCTTGAAAGAACCAAAAATATTTTCTTCAAAAAAAATTGGGAAATAAGTTCTAAAAAATCAATAAAGGAATTGTATGCTAATTCGATAGCAGAAAACCCATTTATTGCCTTTAAAGATATTCCACCAGAAGCAAGATACCAATTTTTGCTTGAAAATGCTCATTATATGGTGAGCACTTTTATTAAGGGCCCTGTGTGTAATGGTAGTGCTGCTTTAAATTCAATCCAAGATCAATTTTTTGTTTTCTTTTTAAAACCAGAAAGTAGCTTCCTCGTCTATAAAAATGGAAAGAATGATGACTTTTCAGTTGATGAATTGTTAATGCTTCCTGGGATTTGGGGGAGCGATGTCTTGATTCGTGATACTTTGAAACTATCTGAATCCTTAATGAAAAAACGAGAAGAGTATCGATCATTAAAATTTAATTGGATGAAAGAACGATTTCCCGATGGGATTGGCCTAAATCAAATTTGGGATGGCGAAGGAAATAATTCAAATGCGGCATTAACAGTTTTTAGGCATGATGATAATGCGATTGTTTTAAAGGGCTATCATGGAGATATTTCAAAAACATTTTTTGTGCTTGATTACTCATTGTTTGAAAGGCTTGTTTATAATCTTGTTGTGAATTTTGATGTGTTTGGAAATATTGGACATCAATTGTTAACTAGAATGTATATGGACTATATACGGATGGAGGCAGAAGAAAATTTTTTACTTTTTATGCCTGCAAACATTCGAGCAGATCTTAGAAAGGATTGGTATAAAGGAATTTTTACAAATTTGACTATGAAATATTTATTTCCTTTAATGGCAACTGATTCACCTGTTGCTATAAAATACAGCGACGATAAAAATGCCAAACAAGAATTTTTTTATAAGCTATTCTATGAGTATTTAAAACCTGATGTACGTGGCGGCGATGACTTTTTAAATCGAAATAAAATTCAAATTAAAAATGAGATAGAATCGAAGTTATCTAAAATTACTTCTACAAAAACAATCGTAAATAAACGTTTCCCAATGTTTTACCCTGAAACTAGTTATCTTATTGTTGAACTTGAAGATAAAAAATATCAAGTGTATACAATTATTAAAAATAGAGATCATGAAAATATTTCGTGGATACTCGGAGAGTCTCTTCGACTAAAACCAGAGAATGATACGCTGACTTTAATTTCTGGTTTTGCTGCTTTTTATCCAAATTATTTTTTCAAAGTTAAATTAAGTGATTTAGATTCTTTTATAGACGAGAATTTAAATCTCAAAGATTCAAATGATTTTTCAAAACTTAAAAGCAAGTTTGGGGTATCAAGAGTCTCAAATGATTTTTGGAATATGTATGATCTTTTAAATGGTGAATATAAAAAATTAGATCAGTTAAATTTTGGTTGGTTGGATCTTTCGAGATATTTGATGGAGTAATAGATGAGGCACCCAAAATGTTGGGTGCCTTCTAATATTAGTTTTATAAAAGAGCAATTAAAGGTGCGATAAGTAGAGATACTACCGACATAACCTTAATTAAAATAGCAACACCTGGCCCAGATGTATCTTTAAAAGGGTCACCAACCATATCACCAACTACTGCAGCTTTATGAGTGTCTGAACCTTTTTTGTGTCCAGGAATTCCACCTTTTTCGATGAACTTTTTAGCGTTATCCCAAGCGCCACCAGCATTGGCCATAAATAAAGACATTGTTGCACCAACTGCAAGTGATCCTGCAAGAACACCAGCTAGCGTTGCAGGTCCCATTAAAAAACCAATAGCAACTGGAGCAACGATTGCGATTAAACCTGGAAGTAACATCTCAGATAAAGCTGCTTTTGTAGCGATATCAACAATCTTTTTTGGTTCTGGTTCAGCTTTTAATTCCATCAATCCTGGAATTTCTTTAAATTGTCTTCTGATTTCTTCAACGATTGCACCAGCAGCTCTACCAACGGCAAGCATTGTTGTCGATCCAACTAAAAATGGAAGGATTGAACCAATTAGAATACCAATTAAAATTTTTGGCTCAGTTAAAATAAGTTGAATTGGTAGAAGACCTTTTGATTCTCTAACGTGATTAACTTCTAAGTTATAAGCTGAGAATAGAGCAAGAACGGTAAGAATTGCTGATCCAATGGCAAATCCTTTTCCAATCGCAGCTGTTGTATTTCCAACAGAGTCTAGTTCGTCTGTAATTTTTCTGACGTCTTCACCAAGTCCTGACATTTCAGAAATACCACCAGCATTATCTGAGATAGGTCCGTAAGCATCGACAGTCATAACAACTGCAGTACCACCTAACATACCAACGGCAGAAAGAGCGATACCATATAGTCCTAAAAATTTGTCACCAAAATAGGCAACAAGTGCGACGATGATCATTGGAATGGCAGTTGATTCCATACCAACGGCCAGGCCGTGAATTAAGTTTGTACCTGCACCTGTTTTAGCGGCATTTGCAATTTTGGCAACAGGAGTTGATGAAGTGTAGTAATCAGTGACTAAACCGATAATTGCTCCACCGACTGCACCTAGTGCTAAAACCCAAGTTACATTTTGAGAAACGCCTAGCATATTCATTACGACATAAGATACAACCGCTAAAATTACTGGAGGCATAATTAAAGCTCCTCGAAGTAATGCAGCAGGGTTCATATTTCGCATAAAGCGAGCTAGGAAAATTGAAAGAATTGAAACGAGTAACCCAAGACCAGAAAGAACGATTGGAAGTCCAACGGCCATATTTCTTACTACTTCAGGATTTGAACTATCGACTAAAAGATTTTGTGGAAGTTGGGCCATTGGGGCAGTGATTGCAATTGCCATTGCTGAAACAATTGCAGCAACCATTGATTCATAGATATCAGCACCCATACCGGCAACGTCGCCAACGTTATCGCCAACGTTATCAGCAATAACACCAGGATTTCTTGGATCATCTTCAGGAATATTTTCGATTACTTTACCTGCGATGTCTGAACCAACGTCAGCTGCTTTTGTATAGATACCACCACCAATTCTTGCAAACAATGCAATTGATGAAGCTCCTACTGCAAAGGCATGCATGATTGGAGATAAAGTAGAAGAGTCTTTAAATGTGACATAGAGAACACCAAGACCAATTAGGCCGAGAGCTGCTACTGAAAGTCCCATAACTGCTCCACCATCAAGTGCAGTTAAAAGAGCATTTGCTTTTATTCCAGTTCTTGCTGCTTCTGTTGTACGCACGTTTGCATAAGTAGCGGCCTTCATACCAACAAAGCCTGCCAAGAGTGATAGAGTACATCCAGCAAGGAATGCAACAGCTGCAACAGATCCTAAAGATAAAAATACCGCAATAAAAACCACAACGGCATAGATTGCAAGTGTAACGTATTGTCTGAATAAATACGCCATCGCACCTTCGCGAATATATCCCGCGATTCTATTCATTGTTTCATTTCCTGATGGTAGCGCTACCACACGGAAATAGAAATAAATCGCAATTACAAGTCCCAACACGCCGATATAAACCGGTGAGTTGAGCCACATAGACCAATTAGCTGGCATCATTTTTAATCTCCTAAAGTTAGTGACTTTATTAATAAAATTGAATGATTAATTTACTAGGAAATAAGGGAACTGTAAATTAAAAGGAGAAAATCAAGTGGCTGTTTTTGTAGATTGTATTTAGGCATTCATCTAGTGAAATGCCTTTAACTTCAGCAATCTTTTCAGCAATAAAAGGGAGATAGTGAGGTGCATTCTCCACACCTCGATAGGGTTCTGGTGTAAGAAATGGGGCATCAGTTTCTAAAAGTATTCTATCAATGGGCGTTATGCGTAAGGCGTCGCGTACATTCTCAGCATTTTTAAAAGTAATAATACCGTTAAAGCCAATGGAAAATCCTTCTGAAAGAGCAAATTCTAAAAGAGGAATTCCAGAAGTAAAACTATGAACGACCCCTTTTTTTTTAAGGGCCGTGCTGAAATTTTTTAAAATTGATTTGGTGTCTTCATCGGCATCACGAGTATGAATGACGGCGGGGAGATTAAAATCAATTGCCAATTGTAATTGCTCTTCAAAAGCATTTCTTTGAAGCGAGTGTTCTGATTTAGAGTAGTAATAATCTAGGCCAATTTCACCTACCGCCACGATTTTTTTATTTTTGGTACTTAAATTTTGGATAACCTTATTTTTAACGGCAATATTCCACTCACTTCCTTGGTGAGGATGGAGTCCTTGGGTGCAATAGATATTGGCATAACTATTGGATATTTCTAATACTTTATCGAGATTGTCAGGGGAGGTTGAAATTGTAATGAGCTTTTCAATGTTGTGACTGTTTGCAAGTTGAATAATCTCATCCCAAGGACGCTCTTTTAACATATCCAAATGGAAATGGGTTTCAATAATCTTTGAATAAACTGGAATGTCTCGTCGTTTTTTACTCATATAATGGTAAAAAAATAACGATAAATAACTAATGAGTCACTATAAATTTATTATATTTTTTTGTTTAGTTTCCTTCAACCTTTTATCGTTTGAGCCTCCTGCTTTTTGCAGTGATAGTGCAATTTTTAAAGATTGCCAGTGCGAGCTTGATCCCTCTAACCCGAAAATAAAGATTCCAAAATGGACTGAAAGCCTGCATGAATTAAATTTTATAAACTCTAATATTGAGAAAGCATATAATGCAAATGAGCTTTTAAAAAAATCACTTTTAAAAATTTTTCGGGCCATGAGAGATGGAAAGAGTGATCCCGACTATCTTGAATCAAAAAAAGAGATTGATACAATTTATTCTGACTTTTTAGATCTAAATAAAGTTTCCCTTGAAATACAGAGACAGCAGGAAAAATTTAATTTTTGTATTCATAATTGTAGTCGCAGTCATGCTTTAGAAATTAGTGATAATTTAGAACGGCTTCAAAAATTGCGAATTACTTACTTAATCAAGAGACCAATACTGGCCAATAGTCATTTTGAAAATTTGATGAAAAATATTAGCTCTGATCAGATGTTGAATTTTAAAACATACGATTACAATACCTTTTGGACAAATTTAAAGGACTCAATTTTTGAAAACTTGTCAGTGATTGATGATAAATCTAAAGAATATGAGACCTATTTAAATGACTTAAATGGCCCGATTGTGAGGGAAAGTAATCAAGCATATATCGACAAATATAATTCAGAATTCATATCCCGTTTTCCAAATTTAGTGGAAGATTTTATTCTTCAAAGTAGTCGCGATCAGCAAGCATTGAGTATTGATGATAAAAAAATAATTTGCACCAAAAGTAGCTATTATGAAAAATATCTTACAAGCAAAAAGCTTAAAGGTCTCGCTGTTGATGCTTCCCTTTTAATTCTACCAATATTGGGAGGACCTTTGGCCCCCGCCATTGAGTCGGGAGTTGTTTTATCACGTGGAGCAAGACTTGTTACATGGGGAATAAGCAATGCTCAGCTGGCAAAGACAATCACATCTGGAAGTCGGGCCCTCGATTTGGCCTTATTGGGCCACTCTGGGATTGCTTTAAAGTCACTAAAAGATAAGTGCATAGAACTAGAGCGAGTTCTTCTTGAGAGACCGGATATTTCCAAATATCACGAATTAAAAAAATGCCAGTTAGATCTTTCATCTGAGCTTACAGTTTTTTTAATTGGCTCTGGAATGACTAGCATGAGTTATTCTGCAGACTTTTTACAGTTTATAAAATTGGCCGAAAAAACTAGAAGGCCTACAAATTTAATTTCTACAGTATTGAGTAGAAAAACAGAAGAATCGGTCGATGCGATCAATCAGTATCTATTAAAAAATGGAACAAGTGAGCTTAAGGGATCAGAGCAAGCTTTAGAATTTAGAGTAGGTGATAAGGACTTTTTTACGATTGTTGATATGACGAAGACTTCAAAAATTGATCCTGTTGTAAAAAAAGTCAGTGAAGATTATTGGCGTTTTGTTGCAGATGTTTATAAAGAACGACTTAATCTAACTCCTTCTGAGATTGAAAATTTTGTAAAATCCTCAATCGAAGCCGGCCCGCGCACAAAAATTGTACTTAATACAGGAGATAAATTAAAAGATGGTGGAAATCAATTTAAAGGTGGGATTGGGCTTGTGCAATCTAAAAATAAATTAGAGTTATTGCCGCTTGAGAAAGCAACTGGAATAAAAATTGATCGCAAACCTAACGAAAAGATTGTCGAAATTGTTCGATTAACTGCCAGTAAGGATGTTGAGGCCGAAAAAACGTCTTCAGCACTAGTTAGTCAGATAATGAGTCTTGTTGTTTCAGATAAAGAAGTAGGCAGGGTATTTATTTATACTTCTAAAATTCATTCAAGACTTTATCGTAAGATGGGAATTCCACAAAAGGCAATAAAGTCTATTTCAGATCGAGATGTAATGATAGAAATTACCCGCGAAGAGGCAGAAGAAATATTAAAGTCAAAGGTTTTGCAAAATAAAAGAGCTGGGATTTATTTCCCAGCTCTCTTTAATATTTCATCAAAAAGAATGCTTAGTTGATCGAATGGTAGTACTCCATCAATTTTAACTCCATTTAGTAAAAAGGTTGGTGTTGAGGAAACATTGAATGGTGTCGCCGCTGCTATTAGCTTTGAAACAGTATCCTTTGTCTTCGGGGAATTTACGCATGATTCAAGCTTATTTTCCTTAATATATTGATCTATAAATCCTTCTGAAAATTTTTCTTGGTTTTTAAAGATGATTTCATGAACTTGATAAAAATCGCTCGAAGGCATACATACTGATGCATAAGCAGCTTTACATGCCCACTGATGTAGAGGTCTTTCCATCGCTGGGTTACAGTTGTTATCGAGAGGGTAAAAGTAATAACTGATATCAACATTATTGCCATACTTTGAAATAATCATTGTCATTTGCTCTGATAACATTTTACAGGCCGGACATTCAAAGTCAGAAAAAATGACCATTTTTATTTTTGCTTCAGGAGCATTATTTAATTTATAAATTGATGGGTAGCTTGGATTCCCTAGATTTGGAAGTGAGTAGTATTGAGCGATAAGGCTTTTGGCGATTGAACTTTGACTATTTTGTGTCTGTTCGATTTTGGTTGTGACATGATTTCTCATAAGGATCGATGTGACTCCTACAACCAGAGCAAAAGAAATCAGGTAAGGAATTGAAGGAGTGAAAGTCTCACTGTTTCGCTTGAAATAATAAACGGCAAACCATGAAGTTAAATAGTAAAGTGTACAGAATGGACAAAGTCCTTTTAGAATAAATAGGGAGTAGAAAAATAAAACAACACACCCAAAGGCGTTAATAATTAAACTGAAAAAAACAGTTCTTTCATAATCTTCATTTTTAAAAATAATTCCTAAGAAAACCAAGAATCCCATGACTACACCAAAAATAGAGATAGGTATATTAAATGGTGCTCCTAAAGGGGAATTAGTCGTCGTATCACAATTAAAAAAACTGTTGAAGTTGCACATTGATCCACCTGAAAGTCCAGTTGGAAAGCGAACATCAAAAAAATGCTGGGTTAAATAGAGCGAGAAGCCCATCATTAGAATTGAAATAAGTACTAAAATGATCGTACTATTGATTGAATCTTGGTTGTAAACAGATTTAGTCTTCACAGTTGTCTCCAAAAGGTAAATATAGATTAAAATTGCGGTTTGCGGTTTTATTTCTTCTAAAGCTATTAAGATTTTTATCTTGAAAGGTGCAGATGTTTAAGTCATTTATTTCAATAAGTGGAAAATGTTCTAGAAATTGTCCTTTTACTTCATTTAAAAGATCAAAATAAAGTTTTCCATCCTGAATTAAAAAATTTTTTGATCCCCAAAAATTTTCCTTAAAAGATTCCTGAACTTCATAGTTTGAATTAGAAATATGTGGGCCAATAAAGACATGAGTTGGTTCTATGTCAAATATCTCTTTTTGAATGCAGATTTTTGATTTTACTCCGGCCCAACCAGCATGAAGTGCAGCATGTCCTTTTTTTCCTTCGATGAAAATTGGAAGGCAATCGGCAGTTAATATGCATAGGTTGTCGTTTGTATTTCCGACAATTCCATCTGCTTTTATTTTTTCTTTAGAATTTTTTATTTCTGCTGCGGTTGCAATAATATTTGAATGAATTTGATCAACTCTTAAAAAATCAATTTCTGGCGCCTTATTAAAAATAAGAACCTGTCCACGAGTCATTGTAAATTCATAAATTGGTCTAGCAAGCATCTTTTTACTTCACGAATTTGTTAATACGTCTTGAAATATTTTAGGTGGAGAAACCTCGAAATGCAATTTTTCCTTGGTGATAGGGTGGACTAGACCTAAGATTTTCGCATGGAGGAGTGGATATGGATAATTTGAAAGTAATATTTTAAGGTTTTGATTTAAGCGCAAGAGTTGTTCATGTGGGGTAGCATAAGTTGCATCACATAAAATAGGACGTTTTAAGATCTCACTGGCGTGGACTCTTATTTGGTGTGTTCTTCCAGTTTCAAGTTTAAACTCGATATGGGCATGATTTTCAAATTGCTTTATTAATTTAAAGTAAGTGATTGCTTTTTTTCCAGAAGTTGTATTGGCCTTCATTTTGAGGCGATTGTGAGGATCTCTTCCAATTGTCGATTCAATTTTTCCATGTGACTCAATACTTTTTGTCATAATAATGGCCTCATAAAATCGCTCAATATTATGACTCGCAAAAAGTAAAACAAGACCTTCATGACAACTTTGAGTTTTTGCAATAACCATTACTCCACTTGTTCCTTTATCAAGTCGATGGACAATGCCTGGCCTTTTTTGATCACCAACACCTTTTAAATCTTTACAGTGATATAAAATAGCATTGACGAGTGTTCCAGTATAATTTCCAGGAGCAGGGTGAGTTACCATGCCCGCCGGTTTATTTACAAAAATGAGATGCTCATCTTCAAAGAGAATTTCCAGAGGAATATTTTCAGCTTTTGCTTCACTTGGTAAAGGAGGTGGGATGTTGACAATTATTTTGGTTCCTGCTGGAGGCATTTTTTTTAATTCTAAAGCCACTCCCATTAGGTCCTCATTTGTAATTTGATCATTTAAGAAAAGATTTTTTATAAATGTTCTAGAGCACGAATCAATTTTTGAAGATAAAAAATGATCAAGTCGCTTAAAATTTACTCTGTCTTCATCGGTTATCGTGAAAGTTCGTTCTTCATTGTGGCCTAATGATTCCGATTCAAGATTGTCCATCGATTACAATTTTAAATTCTTCATGCGGTTTAAGAATGAATTTGCAACTAAATCGGGCTTTAACTTTAGACATTTTGCATATTGAAATACAAATCCTCGAACATAAACAGGGGCAGGCAGTTTAGAAAAATCTTCAAGCTCAATATTTTGTAAATGAGATCTAGAGACTTTTGTCATATCAGCTAATCGCTCCAAGTCTACATTTTTATACTCTCTGATTTTTCTTAATAGTTCACCACTAAACTCAGTTGCAGTTTCAATCTCTCTTTCAAAATCAGCATTCTCCACAAAGTCGAGTGCAAATCTTTTTTGCGTGACAAGTTTTGTAACATTCACGCTAGTATTTGTTTTTTCACTTTGAGAAATATTACTTGTAGGAGTTGGAGAGTTATCTCGGTTCGTGTTTATTTTAAAGTTGTCATTGAATAAGTGCGAGTTATCAATTCTAGTACTGGCCCTCTCTGATGTTTTAATCGGGTCAACACGGTCAGAGAGTTGATTATAGCTTATATTAGTAAAGTCGCGGTTTATTCCGCGTGCTTCATCATAGCGCTTTCTTTTATTTGGGTCTGATAAAATGGAGTATGCCTCATCGATTAATTCTAAAATATTTCGGCATTCTTCTTGGCTTATCAAGGAGTAAAGGGCGAGAGAATCATTTGAATAGGCCATTTTTGCTCGTTGATAGCTATGATAAATATCTTCGGCCCTTGCATTTGTTGAAATTTCTAAAACTTCATAATAGTTTTTGAGATCACTCATAGTTTTTTCTAACCTAATTTAAATTTAATAAACGATGGATAATGCGATCAAAATTATTGACCAAGGTAGAGTTTGGAAATTCCATGAGAAGTGGTTTGCGTTTTTTCACACTCTGCCAAACGGTTGCATCGTAATCGAGATAACCCACATAATCCAAATTAATACCAAAGTATTTTTTTGAAATCAGTTTCATTGAAAAACCAATATCAATATCGGCCTGTGTTCTAACTTGATTAATTACTAGTTTAGGATTTAGTTTAGAAATTTCAGATTTTAATTTTTGCCCCATAACAGGATTGATTTCAATAACTCTATTTATTAAATCTGAAGGTGTAGAGTTCTGAGAGATTTTGGCATTCATTGCTTGATCAATTAGTGGGCCAACTTCAAGTAGTTCTTCGGCCATCTTCAATTTTCTAAGATAGACAGATTTTATAAAGCGATATGAGTTTTCAATTGATGTGGGCTCAGGCAGAGTTGTTATTATTCCTTGATCTGCACTTATAAAAAAATCGATAGTATTAAATGTTGTCCCTGCTCCGAGATCTAGTAACACATAGTCAACTTCAAGCTCTGATAGCTGGTTTAAAAGTTTAGCCTTGTGCATTTGCTTTAAGTTGGCGATTCCTAAATCATCTTGGGCACCAGAGATGACCCACAGGTTACTGATTGCAGTTGGAGTGAGAAGCTCATTTAAACTTCTCGCTTTTTTAGTTAGGTAGTCTGAAAGTGTTTTTTCCGGGATGGGTACTCCAAGGCAGGTATGAAGATTTGCACCACCGAGGTCGAGATCGATTGCAACAACTTTATAGCCCATTAAGGCCAAGCAGATGGATAGGTTTGCAGTTACTAGACTTTTCCCAACTCCGCCTTTCCCGCCACCAACGGCCCAAACCTTTTGGTTTTGCTTTTTTGGTAGGTGCATTTGGAGTTCATCAGTTAAGTTATTGTTATCATTAAAAATCGACACAAGAATCCATCCTCATTAAATCTTATATTCCATCAATCATAAATGGAGATCCTTTCTATTATAGGAAGAAAATTTTACTAAAGTAAGTAAAAAATTATGAAAGTGTTTGATTATATTATGCTTGTAAATAATGCAGAGAGATTTACACCGGTACGATCTTCAAGTAATCTTTAGCTTGTATCAGCTACTTAAGATGATTAGTCGACTACTTGTGTCGGACAACGTTAACTAGGGAGCCAATAAAATGGGTCAAGTACTATCACAAATTAGACTTTCAAGTTCTCTTCGCTTGCGAACAGATTTACACATTCTAAGAAAAATATGGCATGTAATGACGGGGGCAATCGGCCTTTATATCTATTATAGCTCTGGAAAGAGTGCGCATACAGTGGCAACAACTTTACTAATTTTTGCTATCGTCGCTTTCGTAGTAGAGCTTGTTAGGATTAAAAATGAAAAAGTAAACGCGCTGTTAATGAGCGTTATGCGCCCTTTGATGCGTGAATCAGAAAAAAATTCGATTAGTGGAATGCCTTTCTATGCGCTAGGTGTCTCTCTATCACTTTTTTTCTTTCCTACAAAAGTTGCTGTTCTTTCAGTTTTCTTTTTAGTGCTTGCTGATCCGATCGCGTCATTTTTTGGAATTCTTTATGGGAGAGATAAAATTCTACCAAACAAGTCATTACAAGGCACCATTGCCGCTTATACTGTTTGCTATGTAACAACGTTGGTTTACGGGCTTGTTCACACTGGGTCGAGTATGAACTTACTTACGTTTTCATTGGTGGCCGGTTTAATTGGAGCAGTTTCTGAACTATGCTCACAATTTGTCGATGACAACCTATGCATCCCAGTATTGTCTGGACTTGGATTAACAATTTTAAATTACTTTATTCAGGTTTTTTAATTAGACAGGGATTTTAGTTTTTCAGGTTCAAATCGACTAAAGTCTTTAAGCGCCTGGAGCATGTATAGATCTTCAAAGTCTGGTGTTTCACCGATTAGTACTGCATTTAAAATGTTTATTCGCTCTGGAAGTGAGTTGCTCTCTAAAAGCAGAATTTTTAATTCGATATCTTTAATCATAAATAGGGCGATGTTATATACTAATTTTTTTGGTGAGTTTACTTCTTTTAAAAAAACTTCACGATCTTTCTCGTTGTGTACATGTCGATTCATCCATTTTTCAAAAATTTTAAATAATCGTCCGATGGCATCACTCTCAAAAATAAATGGAGTTCGCTGATCTTCGTGATTTTGATATTCATATAAAGGATACGGGACCTCCTGAATTCTCTTCACTAGTTTTATTCTCTCGAGGCCACTTACAATGGCCGTAATTTTATTTGGAGCAGTTTGATCATCGAGCATGATTACTTTCCCAACTGTTGCAATAAATTGCTCATTTTGATGAGTTGTTAAAAGTGCAATTTTTCGATCCTCTAGGTAGGCCTTTTTGATCAATGTCTGGCTTGATTCATCCGTTAGCGCTAGTGGGATGATCGTATCTGGGTAAAAAACGTTCTCAAATAAATAAAGAACAGGTATGCTTTTTTTGTTCATCCATTAATTATAGGATATTATTAGCGATTTTAGGCACTCGATGAGGAATTAACAAGTTAAGTTTAATTTGCTCCTCAGTAAACTTTAAAAAGTGCCAACTCTATAAGGAAAAGGCCATGATTTTGAGATTGCGCCCCCATCTATCGGAAAGGATATGGGGAGGAAAAAAACTTCAATCGATGAAAAAAATATCAGTCGCAGAACTTTCCAATCATACATTACCACTAGGGGAGACTTGGGAAGTGTCAACTCATCACGAGGGTACGAGTTTTGATAAGGAATCAAATCGACCTTTATCAGATTTTGTAAAATTAAAATACTTAATAAAGTTTCTTGATACGTCTGACGTACTATCCATCCAAGTTCACCCTGATGATGAATATGCACTTAAGCATGAAAATGATCTTGGGAAAAATGAATCGTGGCTTATTTTAGACGCTCTTCCTGGTGCTGGAATTTATCTAGGACTTAAAGAGGGAGTGACAAAAAAAAATTTAAAAGATGGCCTTATAAATGGAGAAGACATTTCAAGGCTTTTAAATTTTTATCCCGTAAAGGCCGGAGACTTTTTTTATATTCCAGCAGGAACGATTCATGCCATAAGTAAAGACATTACGTTAATTGAGGTTCAACAAAGCTCTGGAATAACCTATAGAGTTTGGGATTGGAATCGAGTTGACTCTAAAGGAAAATCGCGCGAGCTGCATCTTGAAAAATCACTAGATGTTATTAATGATTCTCCTCTAAAAAATAGCTTAGATTTTTTTTCTTACCAAGAAAATGTATTTGGAGAGCTAAAGAAAGAAATTGTTTTGTTAGATAATAAATATTTTTATTTTTCACTTATTAATCTAAAGAAGAGTGAAGAAGTTAAAATCAATATAGAGTCTTCTACTGCAATAGTGATACTTGAAGGAGAGCTCATGATTGGAAATAATCTTTTTTATGCTTTTGAATCAGCTTGTATTATAAATGAATCCGAAATTTCTATTAGTGCAAAAACTAAGGCCCGCTTTGTTTTAGTAAAATAAAAAGGCCTTGAGAGTTTATAGGGGGGGGACTCTCAAGGCGCTGTTATCGCTAAGGGGGGGAACGCGATAATTTATTTATTTCTACAAGTTAAAGAATAAGTAATTTCATGGCCTAAGTTATTTTTTATTACAATATAATCATTAAAGTCAGAAAAATTATTTTTATCTTCGATATGGATCGTATGTTTTAATTGGTCGAAATCAACTATCTTAGTGATTCCTTTTTCGTTATTTTTATTTCTTCCAGTGACAGATGCGATCTCTCTATTTTTAGAATCAAAAGTTTGCTTTAAAAAAACAACTTTTTCCCCATTAATTTCAAAAATTTTGTTCATTTTTGGAGAGTGGCATTCAATTTTTGCCAGTGTATTAAATGAGATGATTGTAAATAATGTGATTAGTAATGTTTTCATACCCTGCCCCCTATCTTTGGTCAGTCTTTGTTCATGATTTAAGGAGCAAGGGGGATGCCAAGATTAATTCTAAGACTATTAGATAGTTACAATCCAATTAAGTGTTGAGATTTTAATATGTGTACAACATTTGTACATTATTGATTATGGAATAATCTCAAAAGCAATAAATTGGGTTCGCTGAAATTTTGAAAAATTATTGTCACTTACAAGTATAAGCGTTCTATTTCCATTTTTAAGTTTTGGGCCGATTGCAATTCCCTCAATATTATCGAGAGATTGAAAGTCCTTAGAAAGTTTTGGAATGATTGTTTCAAGATCTAAGACTAATTCTTTAGTTACAGGAGTATAAGTCTTTTTTTCCAAGCTATCAAATTCTGAAATATTAGTTGCACTTTCAAGGTTAGATATTTTAAATATTTTAATAAAAGTTTTCTTACTTAAAGGTAAAAAAGCTCGCTCCATGGAAAAACTTTCATTTTCATCGATAAGTGCAAAGTCTACAAGGCCTGTTTCACCGACAACTAGTCCGGCCACACTCATACTTGGAACTTGGTCTAATTTATAGGCCATCTCTTTTTTTAATAGACCGAGATCAAACTTTAAAAGACGCACATGCGATGAATGACTAGGTGTAGATATGCTGCCATCTTGTAAAAGCGCTTCTTCTGTTCCAACAAGAAAAGAGGAGCTAGTATTAAGGCCAGAGAGAGCTTCAAAAACAAGATTATCGCGTGCCCCATATTTTACATCTTTTCCATTTTGATCAGGTAAAAATTTACTAGGCACTTCAAAATTTTTCACAAAGCTTCCGTCTCTTGTGAATTCAAAGATTGCAGGCAAAATTGGTTTTATTTTATTTATTGATCCTTCAGAGCTAATGATAAAATTATTATTGATAATGGTGATACCTTCAAAGTCAATTTCATTATTTTTAAAGTGCTCACCTTCTTTATTTTTTAAAAAAGTAACATTGCTAGGGGTAACTTCAAGTGAATTCTCGGAAATTTTAAGTTCAAATTCATAGAAGCGAGCTGGATTTATTTTACTTCTGTCATCGCATATTGCATAAAAACGATTTTTTGATTCATCGAAAACGATGCCAGAGAGTCCTCCCAATTCTGTTTCTTTAAATTTTAGACCCGTAGGGAAGTTTTGATCAGCGATAAAACGCAAACTAAGAGCATATGAATTAGTAGTAAAAATTCCTAAAAATAAAATAAAAAAAATGTTCACAAATAACTCCTTGTGAAAGGCTAAATATTCAAGATAAAATTCAATTATTATTTAACTAAAAAAAATTGGAATTGGCATGAAAAAAATAATAATTCTTACTTTGTCGATATTGGCCCAATTTTCTTTTGCGACAGAAAAGAGCGTTGAGCTAGACAAACTAATAAAGGCACAAGGTTTTAAAAAAGATAGTTTGGGAATATTGATTGCAAAAAATGGGAAGGAAGTATTCACTTTAAATAGTGATAAAAAAATGATTCCAGCGTCACTTACCAAAATTTTCACTGCTGGTGCAATTTTAAACACAATGAGTCTTAATCATAAATTTAAAACATTATTACTAAGTTCTGGCAAAGTTCAAGATGGAGTTCTAAAAGGTAATTTGTGTTTAAAAGGTGGCGGAGATCCATCATTTGTCTCAGAAAAAATGTGGTTTTTAGTTAATGAACTTTCTCGTAATGAAATATCTAAAATCGAAGGAGATATTGAGATTGACGCTACTTTTTTTGACAGCGAAGGTTTTGATAAAGGACGAGACAAAACGAGGGTTGATCGGGCCTACGATGCTCCAATTTCTGCAATCTCATTTAATTGGAATAGTGTAAACATTTTTGTACGCCCTGGTGAAAAGCTTGGTCTTTCGTCTAAGGTATTTGTTGACCCAAAAAATGACTATATTGAACTCAAAAATGAATCAAAGACAGTGCGAGAAGATCAGAATAGTTCTATCGTTGTTAGTCGCGACTTTGTTGATGGCAAAGATCGGGTGGTTGTAAAAGGAAATATTGCCTTGGGTTCTAAGGAGCTAGTTTTTTATAAAAGCATAACTGACCCTGTGCTCTGGACTGGAAATCATTTGAAACAATTTTTACTTGAAAAGAAGATTTCTGTTTCTGGAAAAATAATGGCCGGACGTTGTAGTGATGATTCCCGCGAGCTTGCTAAAGTTGAATCAAAAAACCTCGTTGAGATGACTGCTGATATGCTGAAGTTTTCAAATAATTTCGTAGCAGAAATGTTAGTAAAAAATCTTTCTAATTATAGTGATACATCTATGCCTGGCAGTATGGAGAAAGGCATTTTAGAAGTAAAAAAATATATTAATGCAATTGGAATCAAAGAGAGTGATTTTACGTTGGTAAATGTTTCTGGGCTGACTAGAGAAAATAAATTTTCAGCCAATCAAATATTTATTTGCCTTAATTCTTTATCTAATAACTTTGCTATATTTCCAGAGTTTTTATCAGGTCTTCCCATTGCAGGTGTTGATGGAACCTTAAAAAGTAGATTTAAGGATCAAGACAATTTTGTCGTTCGTGCCAAAACAGGTTATTTAGATGGAATAATTGGTTTAGCTGGATTTATTTATCAACCAAATAAGGCCCCATACACATTTGTATTTATGTTTAATGGGGGATTTGAAAAAGGATTAACTGCACGCCAGTTATTTGATGAAATAATAAAGAGAGTTGTAAAATGGGATTAAGTAACAAGTATACACAAAAAATAGAACGTGAAAATTTGCTTGAGATTTTAAAAGTTGCGCGCTCTGAGAGTATTGCCGATTTGAAAATTATCAATGTTAAAATTTTAGACTTGGTCAATGGAAAAATAAATGATTCAGTGATTGTAATCAAGGGAAAAACTATTGCAGGGGTCGGTATTGAATATTTTGATGCTCCAGCAGTGAAAACATTTGATGCAAAAAATAGAGTGGCCGTTCCAGGTTTTATCGATGGGCATTTACATATAGAATCTTCAATGATGAACCCATTTGAGTTTGAAAAGATGACTCTTCCTTTAGGTACAACAACCGCTATTTGTGATCCACATGAAATAACTAATGTTATGGGAGAAATCGGTTTTTCATGGTTTTTACGCTGTAGTGAACTCATGGAGCAAAATCTGTTTGTTCAAGGTTCATCGTGTGTTCCTGCGCTTTCTGGGTTTGAAACAAATGGAGGTGATTTTACACTTACACATTTAAAAAAATATAAAGACCATCCTCATGTATTAGGTTTGGCCGAAATGATGAATTTTCCTGGTGTAATATATGGCGATCCAATCGTTCACGATAAAATTGAAGAATTTTCTGATTTAAATCTTGATGGGCATTGTCCAATGTTGAGAGGGAAAGATTTAAATGCATATTTAGTCGCAGGCATACAAAATTGCCACGAAACAGTTGGCCGTGAAGAAGGATATGAAAAACTATCTAAGGGGATGTCGTTAATTATTCGCGAAGGCTCAGTGGCTAAAAACTTAAAAACCCTTGCACCGTTAGTTTCTGAATTCAATTCTTCACAATGTCTTCTTTGTACAGACGATCGAAACCCTTATGAAATAAAACATGAAGGCCATATTAATTTTTTAATTAAAGAGTTGATTCAAAAGCATAATGTCCAACCACACATTGCCTATCGTCTTTCATCATTTTCGGCCGCCAAACATTTTGGATTAAAAAGGCTTGGATTAATCGCCCCTGGAAAACAAGCAGATATTGTACTTTTAGATTCTTTAGAAAATGTTGAGATTGCCAAAGTATTTATCAAGGGAGTTGATGTTCTCGACCTAAATTTAAGCGATAGAATTGCTCAAAAGTTAAAACTCACAAACGTTCCTTTGGAAAATACAATTAAACGCGAAAAAATTTCTGAGTCGGATATTGATTTTAAATTAGAGCTAGGAAAGTATAGAGTTATTGAAATTGTCCAAGATGAAATTGTTACAAATGAAATCAGTGCAATATTTGATGGATCAAAATTTGATCAAGAAGACATTTTATTTATGCTAAATATTGAGCGATATGGAAAAAATCTTCCACCTGCAAAAGGGCTAGTAAAAGGCATGGGACTTAAAAATGGAGCCATTGCTGCAAGTGTCGCTCATGACTCTCATAATCTTATGGTAATAGGAGATAATTTAAGCGATATGGTGGTCGCAATAAACTCACTGATTGAATCAGGAGGAGGATTGGTCGTCAGCTCTTGCGAAAAAGTTGTCTCAAAGCTTGATTTACCGATTGCAGGTCTAATTTCTTTAAAATCAAGTGAAGAATTGGCCTCTGATTTAAGAGAATTAAAGAAAGAATATCAAAAACTAGGGATTAAATTAAATGAACCATTTATTCAAATGGCATTTTTGGCATTGCCAGTAATTCCTAATTTAAAACTCACCGATAAAGGTTTATTTAGTTTGGGCCAGTTTAAATATTTAGACTTGAAATATTCAGAATGAAAGTTTGGTATGTTTATATTATCTTAACTAAAAAAAATAGATTCTATACTGGAATATCTACTGATCCAGACAGACGATTTATTGAACATCTCACAGATCGAAAGTTAGGTGCTAAATTTTTTAGGTCTGACGAACCTTTATTTTTTGTCTACGTAAGAGAAGTCAAATCTTACTCTCTTGCACTAAAAAAAGAAATTGCAATAAAGAAATTAAAAAAAGAAGAGAAAGAGAATTTGGTTAATAATCATCTTCGAGATCATGGTCTGAGCTTGGAACTTCTTCGCTCCAATTGTTAGTGTATTCTTGAGGTATGCTTGGATCAAGTTTGTCACGATAGGGGCAATGCAAGCAATTGCTCTCACAGCAATGACCGCGCTTTAGGTGATACTCTTTTGTAAAGACCAGATCACCTTTAGTGTTAATATAATAATCGATATTAATTTCTAATTTTTTTTTCATAAAAAAAAAGGGCCGTTGACCGGCCCTCTTTATTATATGCTAATTGCTTTAGCTTTTAGTCTCTTCTATTTCCGCCGCCAAAACCGCGTCCACCACGATCTCCGCCGCCTCTATTGAAACCGCCGCCTCTTGGTCCACGGCTTTCTCTTTCTGGTTGAGGTTTTGCTTCAGAAACTCTTAAAGAGCGTCCTTCGAATTCTTTTCCATCAAGTGAAGATACCGCGCTTTGAGCTGCGTCTTCTGATTCCATTTCTACAAATGCGAATCCTTTTGATCTTCCAGTCTCTCTGTCGATAATAATTTTAACAGATGAAACACTTCCCGCACTTTCAAAATGCGATCTTAGGCCATCTTCTTTAGCTGAATAAGGAAGATTTCCTACGTACAATTTAGTAGCCATAAATTTCTCCAAAAAAATGGTTATATATAAATAAATAACCACGAGTAACAGTTAAGTTTAATTGATAGCACAACCCATAAAGATAGTGAAAGATAAAAATAAATAAATCTGCACATAACACTAGTAGTCATTGTTTTTTTTGCATACAATGAAGACTAATAAATTTTTATTGAGGTAAGTTATGGAAAAGATTTGGTGGAAAAATTACGATTCAGGTGTTCCTCATTCTATCGAGGATCAATTGCAAGTACTAAATTCAATTCCTGACTTAATGGATGATAGCTTTAAAAAGTATAAAGACAAACCGGCGTTTCATTGTATGGGAAAAACCTTTAGTTACCAGGAAATGGATCTAATGTCGGCGAAGTTTGCAAGCTATCTTCAAAATGATCTTAAGCTAAAAAAAGGTGATCGCGTCGCTTTGATGATGCCAAATATTCTCCAATATCCCGTTGCTTTGTTTGGTATATTGAGAGGAGGGTTCGTTGCTGTGAACGTAAATCCTTTGTATACTCCTAGAGAACTTGAGCATCAATTAAAAGATTCTGGATCAAAAGCAATTATTATCTTTGAAAATGCTTGCCATACTTTAGAAGAAATCCTGCCACATACTGGGGTTAAATATGTTCTAAAGACTTCAATTGGTGACATGCTTGGATTTCCAAAATCTTTAATTGTAAATTTTGTAATCAAAAAAGTTAAAAAGATGGTGCCTGATTATACTCTTTCTAATGCGATATCTTTTACAGATGCGCTATCTAGAGGAGACGAGTCTCGTTTTGTAAAACCTACAATTGTAAAAGATGACATTGCGTTTTTGCAGTATACAGGTGGAACAACAGGAGTATCAAAGGGAGCAGTTCTCCTCCATAAAAATATTTTGGCAAATTTATGTCAGGCCAAAGCATGGATTGCACCACTTGTTTCAGAGGGGAATGAAATAATAATTACCCCGCTTCCGCTTTATCACATTTTTTCATTAACTGCGAATTGTTTCACTTTTTCAAGCATCGGTGCTTTAAATATTTTAATCACAAACCCAAGAGACTTACCTGGATTTGTGAAAGAAATGAAAAAGTGGAAATTTACTGCCTTCACAGGGGTAAATACACTTTTTAATGGGCTATTAAATAATGAAGAATTTAAAAAATTAGATTTTTCTCATCTTAAGCTTACTCTTGGTGGAGGTATGGCCGTTCAAAAGGCCGTTGCAGATAAATGGAGAAAAATTACAAATGGCCCATTGATTGAAGCTTATGGATTGACAGAAACTTCACCTGCAGCCTGTATTAACCCAATGAGCTTAAGTGAGTTTAATGGATATATTGGACTTCCAATTTCATCAACAAACGTCGAAATAAAAGATGATGATGAAAATACTTTAGGGATTGGACAGGTTGGAGAGATTTGTATTAGTGGTCCTCAGGTTATGCAAGGTTACTGGAACCGCCCAGATGAAACCGCAAAAGTTTTTACTAAAGATGGTTTTTTAAAAACTGGCGACATTGGAATTATGACTGAAGAGGGATTTGTAAAAATTGTTGATAGAAAAAAAGATATGATTTTAGTTTCAGGGTTTAATGTTTATCCTAATGAAATAGAAGATGTAGTCGCAACACATCCAAAAGTTTTTGAAGTGGCGGCCATTGGAGTTCCTGATGATAAGACAGGAGAGGCAATTAAACTATTTATAGTAAAAAAAGATGAAAGCTTAAGCTCTGAAGAAGTGATAAAATTTTGTCGAGAGAGTCTAACCAACTATAAAGTACCAAGACTTGTTGAGTTTAGATCAGAACTTCCAAAGTCTAATGTTGGGAAAATTTTGAGAAAAGATTTAAGAAATTAGAGCATTTCACACTTAACAGATTCAACAGAGTATACACCCCAATCTTTGTTGGTATGGTCATACATGTCTGAATATAAAGATTCAACCGATATGGTAAAAGTATCATATATATTTTGATCCATTCGTTGCTTACCGGTTAAGATTGTTGTAAATTTTTTATCAATTTTGCCTTGATCAACATAAATAACTTCTTCAGTCGTGCTCTTGATATCAAGATCAGTCATGGCATCACAGTTCTGTGAAATTTGTTCTACGATCAAATTTAAGTGACGTATTTCATAATTTGAATGATTTAATTCTGAAAATGCTGAGATTGAAAAAAAGACAGCAGTAAAAATAACAGTAAATTTCATAGATACTTCCTTGGTTTAAAGTAAAAATTGTTAGAACTCTCTATCATGAATATATAAAGAAATTAAATTAGGATTGTATTAAGGTTTTATTGTTGCATTTTATGGACAGTAAAATTAATAGCTTAATTACGTCATATCTATGAAATGTGTATAAACTTTAGACAGTTTATTTTGTGCAGATCATTTTTTCACGTTTTGAAGTTCTCAACTCAAATCTTGCTAAAATTCTATATATGCGGATAAGGAACTTAGTTATTTTATTTTTAGTTATTTACTCGTCTCTTTCTTTTTCTAAAGGAAGTGAGTGTAATAATACAATGGAAGCATTTTTTCGCTATGACACCCTAATTGAAAACATTAAGAAAAAAGCACGCAATTATGATCATAAACGCTATGGATTTAAAGATACACCAGAGAATCGTGAGAAGTTTGAGAGGCTGTTTGTTAAGTGCATGTCCCCTGGGCCTAAAGAAATTTCTGACTTGTCTTCAAAAAAATTAAATAACACCTTTAACTTAATTTCTGTCGGGACAATGGTTGGAGGCTATGCTTACTCAAATTGGGAAGAACCTAAAGATATGGAGTGGTTTTTAAGGCTTGGGATTGGTATCGGATTTGGTGCTGGTGCATCGATGATTCAGGATAAATTGTTAAAAAATCATGGGCATCGTTTCTATAATATTCTCCAAGATTATCTATTTTGGAGAGGAGCAGATCTTGTCTATATTGGTGGCGATAAAATCATGACGACTGACCAAGAAAAAATGCAAGAATATATCTCTAAAATAAAAAATCAAGAAGAGGTAGAAAAAATATTAAAAATTTTAAAGAAAGATAATTGGTACGATAATCTAAAAGAAAAAATTTTTACATCACTTGGTTATCTCGACGAAGTGAATGTTGGAATTGGTACGCGTGAAGGAATTGATTTTGACCATCTTACAAAGGAACAATTGCGCAATAAAGATATTCAAGATGTCGTGATTGCGGCATTAATTAGACAAGAAAAAGAAAGAAGGGATGCAACTTTTATTCACACAGGTAGTGCAACCTTTGACAGTTTTATCTTTGATTCATTTTATTCTCTTATAAAAATTCCAAAAGATTATATGTTTAATAAAATGACAACTCAGATAATTTGTTTAAATGCAAACAATCCAAAGCGAGGATACACTCAGGCAGTTGCACTAAATGTTTTTAATCAAGTATTATTTGCTGACTATTTCGGGATTACTTATAGAATCTTGAAGCATGAAACTCTCTATGATGATGAAAATGCCGTAGAACGCACAGGAAATGGTTCAAAAATCAGATAGCGGATTAAACCAGTCAGGTTTTTTCCTTTAATCATTTACAAAAAAAGTCGATAAGTAGCCGAAGGGACAGTCTGTTCTCTATAGGGCAATTTATGACAAAAAAGATAGCAGTATTACTTTTACTCGGATTTTTTTTAAATACATCTTTTGGAATTGAAACTCTCGTTTCAGATAATAAAAAAGGATGTAGTGGCTTAATATTAAGTTTTTTAAATTTAAATTCTGAGTATACAACTTTTAGAAAGCTTCCTGAAAATTTACCAGATGGGCTTTTAAAAACTTATCCTGAAAATTTGCCTAAAAGTAAATTTTTAAAATATGGTAGAGATTATTTTGCAACCCTCATTTCAAAAGAAGTTATAGATGATACAACTTCATCACCTCTAAAAAAATTAAATCCAAAAGAGCTCTATACATTTGTTGTAACAGATAAGGAAATTAGATTTGCATCTACAAGTCGGGCCTATCTCTCGCCTAAAAACTTTGCTTCTAAGCATGCAATTTTAGCAAAAGGTGAGCCGGTTCATTATGCAGGCGAAGCTTGGTTTGAAAATGGAATTTTGGTTATTAATCATAATTCTGGGACCTATCGACCGAAGTCTGATCAACTTAGAGATCTCGCAACTTATTTTCAAAGAAATTTTAATGTTGAGAGAGTAAGTTTTAGTGACGTACTACCTGAAGAGAAAAAAATTAAATCGATTTCAGAGTATATTGATGATTTTAAAAACTTTTTAAAATCGCGCAAGACTACTGTAACTGAGGGAATTGTTAATTTTTTTGCACGCGATCGATATATGAATAGACACATAAAAATTGGAATAGATGGAAAACCTGGAAGTGACTTAGAATTTGAGGTTTCAGATTTCATTGGTTCAGGTGTTTTTGGAGTCGTTCATAAATTGAAAATCATCTCCATGTCAGATGAAGCTAGGAGAGTGTATGCAAAGTTGTTGGATGGCGAAAAATTTAGAGATGATTTGGTTGTAAAATTACCACATAATCTTCCTATTTTACGTTTTTTGCCAGTTGAGGATGTCTTCAATAAAACTGTGATTAGAGAAAGAGATGAACTAGTAAAAATTCAAGATATTGTTGATAGTTTCGGACAATCAGCAGCAGATGTTTTAGCCTCAGGAAATTTTGAAGGCAAAACATTTTTAATTAAGCAATTTGTTAAAGCGAGCTCAGTACAAAAATTAGTACAAAATTCAGATAGATTAAGCGCTGTTCAAATGAAAGCGCTTGAACGCGATATATATAAAATGGCCGAAGTTGTAAGAGAAAAGCTTGGGGCTAACCTTGATATAAAGGCCGAAAACGTTGCCTGGGATGAAGTTAATCAAAAATTTATTATGTATGAGTTGTCACTAAAAACTGGTCCAAGTATTTATTTAAACAATGGCTTTGAGGGTTATTTAAAATATTTTTATGGAAGAATGACTTATTGGAAAAATAGTAGAAGACCAGCTTCATCTGATCTTTATCATCAATGTCCCGATTCTAAGTTTCAAATTCCAGATGAGTTTAAAAAAATCTATCGTTCGAGTTCTTTCAATGTAGATTTCGATTTAGCTCAAGGAAGTATTTCAATTCCATCTTCGAATTACAATGCATGCTTTTATGTAGACGGAGTTAGTTATATGGGGGCGTATGGCCAGGTAAGTTTAAAATTTGTAAATAGAAGTAATTCTAAAGCTTTTGTAATATTTAATCTTGTCGATGATTTTTTAACAAATGACGATTATGTCAGCTTCCAAATTTTTAATGATGATTTGATTTTAGGAAAATCAATGCAACATCATTTAGATATGGCAAAGTAGGGTGGTTATGAAATATATTTTGCAATTAATATTAATTATAATTCTATCTTTTAGTGCATATGCTGTAGATGTCGAAGTTGCCTCAAACAAAAGTGGATGTACGGGGCTTGTTCTTGGTTTTTTCAATGTTGATTCAAAGTATGTTACCTATAAAAATTTACCTTCAAAGCTTCCTGAAAATATTTCAAAGGAACTCGCTTCAAAAAAAGAAGGCTCCAAAAAATGGGAGTACATAAATTCTTTTTTTAGAGCACTTATTTCAAAGGAAGTTTCAGAAGAAGGTGTATCTGCACCTCTAAATAAATTGAGCGATAAGGAATTATATAATTTTGTAGTTACTGATAAAGAGATACGATTTGCTTCAAGTTCACGCGGAAAGCTATCGCTGAAAAATTTAGCATCTAAGCATGCACAACTTGCAAATGGGGATAAGGTTTTCTATGCAGGAGAAGCGTGGCTTGAAAATGGGACATTGGTAGTTAATCATAATTCTGGAACTTTTAGGCCTAATTCAAAATACCTATCAGATGTTGCAAGTTATTTTCAAGAAAATTTTGGAGTTTCAAAAGTTCTTTTTTCTGATGTACTTCCAATTGTAAAAAAGAAAACATTAAGTGATCATATTTCTGATTTTAAGGCATTTTTAATGTCTAGGATTACAACACTTGAAGAATTTTTTGTAGGATTAATTGCACGCGATTCTTATAAGGGGAAAGTGATGTCAATTGGTTTAAATGGTGGAGTGGGGGATGATATTGTTTTTGAAGTCACTGACTTCATTGGATCTGGTTTTTTTGGAGTTGTTCATAAGGTAAAAATTACTTCAATGTCTGAAAAGGCGAGAAGTATTTATTCCCATCTTCTTACTGATGGTAAAATTCGTGAAGATTTGGTAGTAAAATTTCCACACAATGTGCCTTTGCTAAATAAGCTTCCGAGTATAAATATTTTTGATCAGACGATAATTAAAGAGAGCGATGAGATGGTGAAGTTAAAAGATATCGTAACTCACTACGAACAAAGTGCTGCAGATATCTTGGTAAATGGAAGAATTGAAAAACCATTTTTAATTAAAAGAATGGTCAAGGCCTCTTCAATTCAAAATTTGTCAAAGTCAATGGTAAAACTGAGCGATGAACAAGTTTTGGCGTTAAAGCGGGATATCTATGATATGGCCATTGCAGTTTCAAAAGATATGGATTTAGATTTAGATATTAAGGCCGAAAATATTGCATGGGATTTTATAAATAAAAAATTTGTTATGTATGAGATGAGTATAAAAAGAAAAACAACTGGATTTTATATAAAAAATGGATTTGATGGATATTTAAATTATGTGAACCAACGTCTGCAGTACCATGCTACTCACCGATCCCCATCAAGCGTGGGAATAAAAACATTAAAGATGTGTGATTCAAATAGAATTGAAGTTCCGGAAGAATTTAAGAGAAATTTTTTAATTCCAAATATGTCTGCCGAATTGAATCTTGCTCAAGGAGAACTAAGAATTGAAAGTGATGAATTGGATTCATGTATCATGGTAGATTCTCTTCTTTTTAATGGAAATGAGTCTATTTTAAGTATTAGGACTAAGGGCCAGTCTAATAACTTCTTACAAATAAGTCTTCATAGAGAATCAAGCAATGGAAATATCCAGTATAATTCAAGATTTACTATATTTAATGGTGCGCAACCATTAGGAGCATCTATTATCACAGAGCTTGATTAACCAAAAATGTCCAATTAGAATTGACTAAATTTTAGTATTTCTTATTGGAGTTTTAAATGATTAATTATAAATATTTATGCCTATTTTTTTTGTTGATTACAAATATCAGAGCAAGCCTTACAGATTATAACTTTGGAGTAGTGCTAAACTCGAAGAAATATCAAATTTATCGTTCATCTTCTCTTGGGACAGATGGAGTTCGGGAATTGTGGAACTACTTAAAGGCCAATAAACTCCCAACACCAAAAACCATTATTTACATGAATGATGAAGGCTATAAGGTACGTTTTACCTCTGAAGATTTTGCGTTACAAGAATATGCAATCCAAGAAGAATTTGGTTTTAAAATGTATCATAGCTTTGACTATAAAAATCGAACTTATCTTGATGGTCATGACCCTTATCGGCCGAGTGAAGACATTGATCTAAAGAATAATTTAAGCAGTGCTGCGATTAAATTATTTGGATCAGATCCAAAAGATGGAGTTGATGGAGGGATAAATTCATTTAAAAATATTTTAAATATTTCATTGGATCCTGTGAATCAGCCTGTGTTAATTCATTGTTTAGGTGGTAAGCATCGAACTGGAATGGTGGCAATGGCCATTATGCATATTCAATCTGATAAGGCATCTGACATAGTAAAAAATGATTCGCTTATAAAGTCCCGTGCAGAAGTTGAATATGAAAAGTATGCAGGATCAAGTGTTAGAAGCGAAAATATTTATTTTATTAGAAAGTTCATCAAGTCTGATGATTTTGTGTCTTATGTAAATAAATACCGAAAAGAATTGGAACTTATTTCTCAGTAAAATTTAAAAATTTTTGATAGATCTGATCAACGATATCATATATCGCTTCATCGTCTATATTCTCAATCTCGGCTTTGTATTGTTGAGGTGTTTCAAGTGTATGATGAAAAAAACCTAAGGCATAAGCTTCATCAAGATACATATCTTTCATTTCTTTTGCTTTTAAATCGTCAATAGCAACACCGATATGTGAGTCGTTGATTTCTCTGATGAAAAATGTTTTACCGTTAAAATCTGCTTTGTTAGAAATTATTTCAGGTTGATCGTATTTTTGGACGTATTTTATTCTATCACTATAGCTAGGGGCCTTGGTTCCAAGTCCAGCATTAATTCCTGGAGTATCCCATTCTTTTACTTCTAGCCAAAAAAGTTCGCCATCTTTTTCGATTAATAATTCATAACGATCTAACCCCCCAGACCCTCCTGTCGCTTTTATATATTTATAATGGTCTACAATTTTACCGTAGGGTTTCATTACTTTTGTCCAATGATTTAATTCTTTTTCGCTTAAGTCAAAATTGGGTGTTCTTTTTTCCAAGAAAATCATTTTCTTCAAGTTAATTTTTTTCTTAGAAATTCGATTTGATTTTTTTGCTTCTTTGAAAAAATCTAATGTTACATCTGCATAGTTTTCTTTGGCAGCATTAAGACCTTCTAGATAGCGCTTAAAATATTTTCTGATAAATTTTTTATTAATATCTA
Organism: uncultured Bacteriovorax sp.; assembly: GCA_964583925.1. GTDB lineage: Bacteria > Bdellovibrionota > Bacteriovoracia > Bacteriovoracales > Bacteriovoracaceae > Bacteriovorax. Next base: position 35,771 of record CAZOXW010000006.1, on the reverse strand, counting down.
GCCCTGATAATTGAATAGATGTGAGATGACGTATTGGATCTAAAATTAAGGGGCCAGTAGAAAGATCATCAAAGTCATTAATTAATAGTCTATATTCATCTTTAAATTTTCTTACGCCAAAATTTTCGACATGAACATCGCCACCAATAACACCTTTGTGCTTATATAAGTTTTTTATTAGATTATTTATTTTTAGGTCTTCAACGATTTTAAAATAGAGAGGAGGAAATGAACGATAAAATTTATGCGGGTCATGTTTTACTGCCTCTATTCGTGATTCAATCAAATCTAGTTCTTGCTTATTATAAAAACTTGAAATGAGCTCAGTGCAATTGCTATCGCTAGCGATTTTTCTTTCTAGTTTTGTATGAATTGGGTTCATTTCCCAAATAGAAATAATACTTGGGATAGTTATTGCAAAGTAGAGTAAGTGACGTAGTCTTTCTTTATTCATAGTTAACTTTTCGTCATTTTTTTTAAATACTTTAGTTTTTAAGTCTGGAATGGCTGATATCTGCTCAATATTACTAGAAGTTGGTGTTGTGGATTAAAGAAGTCGGTTTTTTTGCCGATAGGTACTTATATGAAAACATCAAAAATATATATTTTAACGGCCCTACTCTTTGTTTACTCGTGTTCTTCAGTGAAAGATCAAAAAGATAAAGTGGATCTTTGGATTGATCGTATCCCTGCAAGCGAATCAAAATCTTGTAGTACCCTAATTGAGGCATTTTTTGAAACCTCTTCAGGTAAAGTATCTATAAAAGGATCATTAGATATCAAAGCTGATGATGTAACAAATATTATGCTTAAAAAAGGAATTTTAAAAAGAAAAGAAAACTTTTTATTGCTGGAGCATCCTTCAATCGATTGGATTAACAAAGTAAGAAAATCATTTATCACAAATTTAAAATCATGGAATAAAAACCGTTATCCAGTTTTTTATTTTGGTAAAGAAATTGATTTTGAAAAAAGGGGGAGATCAATTGCGAGCTTATTAGAAAAGAAAATTGCCGGCACTGCAAATGAAGAGGAGAAGGTGCTTCTGGATCAAATTTTAAATGAAGTAAAATCTTTCTCTACCTACCAAAATGAAATAGATGCAATTATTAAAGAAAGGATTTCGCTACAATATAATATAGATATGTTAAAAAAAATAAAACTGGACAAGGAAGCGGTTGATGTAAAGGTTACGATTGCAAAAGCAAGCGGAGATGTAACCGAAATAATAACATTAAGAAAAGAAGATAAAAATAAAGGATTAGCAATACATAAATTAAAGCAACAACTAAAAGAGTTGAATGGGAAAATATTTAGACATGGAAAAGTTGAGGAGCGAGTAATTAGGCAGGCAATGCTTAAAGATATAGTCACAATTTATCATAGAGAAATTGAGCATGCGATTAAGAACAATATTAATCGAACTGCAGAGCTAGATAACCTTTATAGTTCATTGAGTGCATTTCTAAAAAATTCTGATTTTGAGCCATCTAGTTATGGTGTTTTTAGAGTTGATAGAAAAGTTTTGCAAGACGAGTTGATGATGTTCACAAAGTTAGATCGGGCCAGTATAAAAATTAGTGTTGCAACAGATAAAGTGAAAGCATCTTTTGGTTCATTTTTTAGAAATAGAAATGCGGGTACAGATGAAGAAAAAGTTGGTTTTTTTAAAAATATGTATCTTTCCGTATCAAATATGACGGTGGGGGATATGACTAAATATGGAATTGTCGCAGGCGTTGGGTTTGGGACAAGCCACTATTTCTTTTTAGGTATAGATAATAAGAATGAAGATAACGGTGATGGGCCAAGTGTAGAAGAAATAACCGTAGAGGATTTGAAAAGTGAGACAGAAGAAAATGGGCCACAGGTCATAAATAATCCTGAGACTCATGAAGAAAGAATCTCTAATACTGAAGCTAAGAATGAATCATATTTAAAAATACAATATAAAAATATTGAAATGTTTATTTCAAATTTGTTTAACTAAGGTGCCTTCATGAAGTCAATTCCAGTAATTTTAATTTTATGCCTTTTATTGGAATCATGTTCATTTAGTTTTAAAAACTTTGGAAGAAATCCTTCATCAGGTCAGAATTTCGATGATATAAAAAATAAATTTGGCCAGTATAAGATCAAAGTTGCAGGCTCAGAGAGAGAACCAAATTGTTCGAAAGAAGACTTAGATAAACAGTTTAATCGCTTAATAAGTGCATTAAAAGTTGATTCATGCAGTGAAAGCAATTTTAAACTAGATCGTGATGAGTTCAATGCTAAAAATTGCAAAAAAATTAAAACTGATGGAGTTATTGATCGTACAGTAAAAAAAATAGTTAAAGATGAGAAAGATAAAAAAGCAGTTATAAATTTTGAAAATACGATAGATGCCGAGTTTTCTGCGATATTTAAAGAGGCACAAAATTTTAAAATTCAACTTAAAAATATTGTAATGAATGATAACATTGAACTAGATGTTAGAATTGACCTGGTCTCTAGCTATGTTGAAAATGTATTGCTACCTTTTAGAGATCTTGTAATTATAAAACGCTCCTACGCAAACAAAGAACGAGATGGGATGGTTTTCATTCAGGCATTACTACCTGAAATTCCAGACTCGATGACGCGAGATCTTACAACTGAACAGCATGGTATGCTTACTTTAGGGCCAAATCCTGCAGCCTCTCCTTTTTATTTAGAAATTAAAGAAACTAAAAATCCTGAAATCTATACTCTTAATTTCTCACCATCAGAAATTATTCGTCGAGATGTTTTAACTTTATTAAAAGCACCAACAGCAAGAAACTATGTATTAGCATTAAAATGGATGACTTTGCATATGATGCTCTCACAGGTATATATCTATGATACAATCATTGGAAGTAAGTCCAAATTAAGCGTACCTAATTCATGCCAAAATCATTTTAATGGTAATTTGCCTCCCGAGTTTGAATTTAAAATTGAAGTAGGAGCAGGAGATAAATTCTTAGATAATATTCTATCAAGCCATGGTCTAACATTTAAACAAGATGATTCATCATATTTGGATTATTACGTAGACAATGTTTCTAAAGATCCAACTAAAGATGGATATAGTGGCATGATTCCATTTGAAAATTTTAAAAATGCTAAATGGGCCTTAGGCGGATCTAGGTACGGTTCTCTCGAAGCTCAGTTTGATGACATTTCACATTTTCAGACTATTTTAAATTTTAAAGCATCTGAATCTTTGAGTGTATTTAAGGATGTAGCATCAAAAAGTTTAGGGCGGGCCGGAAGTATTAAACATGGAATTTTTTATTCAGGTCATGACACATTTCAAGAGATTTTAACGAGCTTTCCGACCGATGAAATTGCAGAGATAAAACTTAGAGATGGAACTGTTAAGCAAATATATCCAGGTAAGCAAAATATTTCCGCTTATCTATTAAATTTAATGAAGACTAATGGTCTTGAAGATTATTCACAATTAATTACTCCAAAGCTTAAGCAAAAGTTTGTAAATCGTCGTTCGTTAATTGACTTTCCTTCAATGTATTCTGCACCGGTTTGGAGAGATTGGAGTTTGAAAGTTTTAGCTGATCTTTCTTTTAAAGAAGCAGATGTTGGCCCGAAATCGCTAATGACAAATTATATTAGGCAGTCTTGTTCGATGAATTATGTTAATGGGAATAATCTTGAATTAAAGTCTGTCTGCTTTGGTAAAAATCCAACACTTGAACTTTCAAACTTACTTGCGGAGTTCCGATCTAGTGAAAAATACATTCCAACAAGAAGACTTGAAGAAAGAAAGTTTCAAAATATTTATCCAATGCTGGGGACGCTGTGGCGTTTTTTAAGAGATTGGACAGAGCTCCTTCCTGAGGCTAAACCGTTTGAACTAAATTTTTTATTAGAGCAAATGGATGCAGGAAATCCATGGGCACGTTTAAAGCTAAGCTATATGATCGCTCTTGATCAACTCGAACATCAAAAAGAAGGCATAAATCCAACTTATCAATTTAACGGTCTTTGGTTTACAGCGGATCAAAAATCAAAGTGCGACACAAAATTGATTGAGACACAGATTGATAAAATCACAGAGGCCGGAAAAATTTTAGGTCTAGACAAGACACTAAGTTATAATTTCATAGGTAAATTATTAAGTTCAAAAGAAAAAGAATTTATTTGGAGAAGTATAGTTGATGATTTACAGCAAAGAAATGCACAGCTATTTAGTGTTAAGGCCGGTAAAAATGATTACTATCAAATGGCAGAGGATGTTTCTTATAAAACAATTTTAACAAGTGACGCTGCTTTAAATTCAGGTGTCGTTTTAAGCAGTCGGACAAAAAATGAGATACAAGAAGTCAGCAATGGTATAGAAGCTAAGCTAAGTAATTTCTTTTTAAGTTTATATAAACTTAAAGGCCAGCCAGAAAAACAAAAAAAATATTTTGAAGATTTTTCTGCGGTTAATGGGATTGATAATAATTTTGATTTGAAGATGAATTTTCTAGCAGTCGATGAATCTTATAAAAAACCAATTTATCGTGAGCTTTTAAGAAGAGCTGCAACGGCCAGACGTCAGCAAATTATAGGCCAACTTGATTCATTTTGCACAATGGATATTAATGATCATAAGCAGTTTAAGAACTTATTTTATCAAGCATCAAAAGCGCAAAATGAAATAAATCAAATGGCAGGATTACCGGCGATACCTGAAGCTGTTATGGATAAAGTAAATGAGATGAGCTCAGATGAATTTAGAGATATGATGTGGGGAATTGGATCTGGGATTTTGGGGGTTGCTGCAATCATTGTTGGTGGTGCATGTACTGCTGTCTCTGGAGGTATTTGTGCTCCACTTGGTGGTGCGATGGCCGTTGCAGGACTTGCTTCCATCGGAATTCAAGTTAAATTAACATCTAATGAACTCGATCGTAAATTAGAAGCTGATGATAACGAGCGAAAAGTTAAAGAAATGGAAGATCTTGGCTTTGCCAATCTTGGAAGTTCTGATGCCGTTTCTCGAAGTATTGGGTGGACTGCATTTGAGGCGATAAGTATTTTTCCTCTGATTGGTGTTGCAACTCGCTCAGTAATGCTAGGACCAAAGCTTGCGTATGTCTCTACTAAATCGATAATTGCTAAAACTGGACGTGCTTCCTTTAAAGCAGCAGTAAAAACAGCGGCCCAAGAAGAAGAAGTTCGACTTGCAAAATATGTATTAGGCGTTGAGTCTGTTGGAAAAAATTTGGGACTAGATGCAAAGGTAATCGGGCAAGCAAAAACACAAATTGGCAAGATAAGATCATTGTATCAATCTGGCGCAATTGATTTTGATACCATGGTTAAAAAGATTGCACAAGTTTTAGATCCAATCAAGCGAGCAAAGGAAGCGATGTCGAAAACTTTTAAGGCCTCAGTTGGAAAAGTTGTCGTGACTGAGTCTAAAGACCAAATAGATCGACAAGCAGCTAAAGTTGTTTCAGAGTATTTTGCAGATAACCCTAAAGCAATGCTTAGAGTGATAAGTTCTTATTCTGGGGAGCGTTTAAATAAGGCCATTAAAATCATGGCAGAAATTGGAAATCCTCAAAGAACAAAAAGTGGTCTACCTATTTATAGAAATGTTCGAGACTGGTTTTTAAAAATGAGAAACTCATCACTTGCAAAAAATGCTTCTAAAATTTTAAGAATTGAAAAAGAACTTGGAAGTTTAGCAAATAAACCAGGTGCCCTTGAAGGATTTATCAGTAAAAACATGGATGATTTAACTGATATATTTATTGATATTCCAATGAGAAAAAGAGAGCTTCCTTATATCATTCAAGTACAAGGTATGCCTTCTTTTAACTTTTTTAATGGAAGAAAAATTCCAATATTAAGCTTGATGTCTGAAGGCCAGACTATGAAGCAGATTTTTCAAGCTCGTGCACGGTTAGTTTATGAAGCGTATAAAGTGCAAGCTCGATCTGCGTTGCAATTAAAAACGTTTGTGCGGGCCGAGACTACAATGGAGGCATTTAAAGCATTTCAATTATCAGTTACTGATTATGCGGCCAGAAAGTCTGCTCAAGAAAGTGCACAAATGATTGGAGACTACGAAAAATTAGAAGTAAATATTTTAAATAGGCTATTTGAAAACTATACTAAGGCCGGTAATAAAATTGAGTTTGAAAATTTTAGAAGACTTGTGATGAATCCTACAACTCTAAAAGATAAAGCCTCTGCTGAAGTTATTTGGGAATCTATTCCGGCAGAAAAACTTTTAAACGTTGAAGGACTCAATGAAGTTGCACATAAGGCAGTTATGGAATTAGCCAATTATAATGATATGAATGAATTTGAGAGGTTTTTATCAGCATTGAAAATATTAACTATTGCAAGAAATCCAGCAGTGCTTGAAATTATGTAAAGAATTTAAATTGGTGGGAATTTTCATCATAAATAAAAATTTTTGCAGTTTCAATCTGGAACCACCAAGCATGTAGACGGAGTTTTTTTTCTCTAAGTCTTTCTTGGACAATGGGATAGGTTTTTAGATTTTCTATTTGTAAAATAACATTTAGTTGGGAGAGTTGGTCTACCGGAGAAAGTGTAAGATCTAGCTCTAGATGGCCATCAATCTCACTTACGTTTTCACCATGCCGAAGCCATTCTTTTAAATTTTTAAAATGAATATTGTTTCGTCCTTCATAAATTGCTTTAATGGCACCACAAGATGAGTGACCACATACAATTATGTCATCAATATCGAGATGTCCTATGCCATATTCAATTGCAGAACCTTCGGATTCATCACCCTGGGTCTCACCTTTAAAGTTAGACTTTGGGATTAAGTTGCCAACGTTTCTAACCATGAAGAGTTCGCCAGGCGATTCATGTGAAAATAAATTTGGCATTAGGCGAGAATCGGAGCATCCAATAAAAATGGCATCCGGCTTCTGTCCTTTTGATAACTTTTTAAATAACTCTAAATAATTTAATCTCTCCGAGTTATTATATTTTTTTAATTCTAACAAGAGACGTGAATTGATCATGAAAATCCTTCTAGAATCCCATTTTAAAACTTAAAAATGGAATAGCATTGTAGCCACCAAATTTATAGCTTCCGATATAAAAGCTCGGGACGTATTTTAAATTAAGTCCACCGCCAAACATGTAATCACCGGTCATAATATTAAGATCTGTTGAAAATAGTATTTTATGAAATTCAAGATTTGCAAATACTCCAGTTTTCTCTCTTATATCATCGCCTTGTTGGTTTTGTTCACGATTGCTTATGAGCGAGTAAAAATTCACACCACCAGACCAACTCAAATTAAATTCACGTCCATATAACTTATGACCTGAATAACCCAATTGAAGATTTGTTTCATGTAAATCTAGATATGACTTATTCAATGGTGTTTTTAGATTGTGGTTCATATCTTTTTTTAGATCTTGTCCTTGTATCATAAATCCAAAACCGTGTTGTTTGTAGAAAAAGAAATTAAAAGCGATTCCAAATACTCCTTGATGTTGGCTAATATCTTTTAAATTTGATGAAGTCAGTGTGTTAACCCCGTAATAAAAACTGAAATCTGCAGTTAATAATCGGTTGTACTCTTCAAAAGAAGGTTCGATATTTTTATTTTTTACAAGAGTTGCTTTTAGTTCGCTAAACTCTTCGCCTTTTTCATTACGAACAGGGATAACAAGCTCTATACTGTCGACATCTGATAATTCCTCTTTATTTGGAATTGGAAAAAAAGCACGCATGATCCAGCTCTGGTCAACTTTAAAATCAGCAACATTGTTAATTGATTTTATTTTTCTAACTTTGCCATTTGGAAATCGCAATTCAACATCATTTAAAGGTATTGTGATATCATGACCACTTTGGTTGCTTAAATTGAACATAATGTAGCTAAAACGACGTGTTTTATGAAGTGTAAGTTCAAGATTTATTCCAGAAGAGTGCGATAGTGCAATGGTTGAATTAGTCTGGTCATTCTTCCAACTATTTATTTGGGTGTTTAACCATTCATCATATTGAAAACTATTTACAGTGTAGACTGTGCCTGTCAATGCAATCGCAGTTAAAGCAGAACCGAGTGCATCTGAAGCAGCAAAAGTGCTTCTATTAAAAATAATGAATAGTCCTATGAGAAAAATTTTTTTCATTTAAAATTCCTCTGCAAAGACTCGATAGTTAAAATTTAATGTTAGATCTGGCATAAATTTTACACCTAAAATCAAATCAGTATCTTTAAGTTTTAAATTGTTTTCATTGCTTGGAATAATATTGGCCTGGCAGGTGATAGCTGCCATTTCATTTGGTGCTAGTTCAAAATCTTGCTTTTGTTTTATAAGGTGTTCACAATTAAGTTTTGAGTTTTCATTATTTGCTGAAATGTAACTATCGTTTAAATCGATTTTTTTGATATCACTGCCAGTGTTTTTTAGTATGATTTTGTATTTTATTTTTAATTGCTCATTTTCTTTTTTGAAGGCATAAGGATTATTTTGAGTATTTGAGATTATTAAATCATTTTTCTTTACAAGTAATGGCTTTGTTCTAAGCTTTATATCAAATCGGGAGCAAGACGAAAAAGTCATAATCATGGCAAGTATTGTGAATTTTAATTTCATAAAAACCTCTTTAAATTATTATACAGGCCGAAGTTATGAATGCTAGGAATTAAAGCTAGAGCCTTTTAGTCGGAAGATTTTTTGAGTTATTTTTTTAATGGCCATCCTGCTAGATTTTTTGACGTTTAATTTTCCATACGTATAAAATTTTGACACTAAATTCTTAAAAAAGAGCTAAAATATAGTCACTTTGGCCATTTAAAAATGGCATAGATTATGCTTTAAGTATTTGTGGGTAAGACCTATTTTAAACAAAGGAGAGGAAATATGAAAAAATTAATTTGCGCTTTATCTGTCAGTCTATTAACAACAGCCGCATTTGCAGGAACAACTGCTAATTTGCTTTTGACGGGAACTGTACCTAAAAAATTAGATATTTCAATTGATCAAACTTCAGTATCTTTAGATTTAACTGCGACAAGATCTAATTTTGGAATTGCTAATGTAAGAGAAAAATCGAACTCAAATACTGGTTATAAAGTAACAATTCAATCTTCTAATCTAGGAGCTTTAAAGCGAGTTTCAGGCACAGAAACATTTTCATATTCACTTAGATATGGTGGCTCAAATTTAACAAGTCAAAGCTCTTTGGGAGGAGATACTATTGTAATGACGACATCTCCAGGCGTGCATAATATCGTAAAACCTTTAGAGATAAGTTATACAGGGGTACTAGCAGAAGACATGGTTGAAGGTACTTATGAAGATACATTAACTTTTACAATCGCTGCCAACTAAAATAGACAATTTTTTACAATTGGGGCACTTAAGAAAAGTGCCCCAACTTATTAAATTAGTTCAATAGTATACATTTTAGATATCTAGTAAATTTTCTCACTTCATAATCAATTTTATGAAGTATTTCATTTTGATTACCTTATCACTTTTACTCTCTACGAATAGCTCAGGTTTTGAGTTACGACTGGTTGGATATATTCCGAGTTCAATCAATGTCAAACTGATTGATGGAGAGAGTTCAAATAGAGTAGGTCTAGAGATGAGTACGAATATGGAATATTCTCCTGACCAACATAAGTTTTATGTAACCGATACAAATCACAAGGAAATAGATATCAAGGCCTATGCTTTATCCAATACCAAGGGAAAGATTCGTCATGAAGTCGCACTCGACTATCTGTCATCAATTGCCAATAGTGAGCAGAGAGTTGTGTTCAATATCGCCACTAATTAATCCCATTTTTTTAATATAGCTCAAATTATTGTCACTTTGTTAGCGCTACAATTTTATTTCGTTGTATTAATTTTAAAGCGTTAGGAGTTTAATTAAAGAAATTTTGTTAAATATCCGACATATAGGCTAGGATATATAAAACTTCATATCATGAGGAGCCTAAAAATGGCGTTTTTAAAAATAAATTGGGCTATGCTTTGCTTAATCATTTCAACTTTTAATTTTGCCACTGCTGATGAAATGAATCCCTTTGTACATAAGGCCGATACCCACTTTAAGGAATATCTTGCTTTTGAAATTAATCATGACCTTCAGAAAGCAGTAGATGAATATAACAATAAAAGGAAAAATCCAGATCTAAATTTACTTCATTTAAAGATATTAAAGTTGGATCAGAATAAAATAAAAGAGCTTCCACCAATTAAGAAAAAAGATAATTACTATCTTATGGAATATAGAAATCAGTCGATTAAATTTGATGCTCGCCTAATACTTTTAGGAGTGATTACAATAAATGGAAAAGAAATTAAAATAAGTAGTGAAGTAAGTCGACCAAAAACGACTTTTCTAAAAAATAACTCAAATCGTTTTTCTCTTCTCATAAATTTATTAATCAGCAATAGTATTGCAGAGGAAGTTCCGAGTGATTATCTTCCTTGTGATGAAAAATGTGAAGCTTTTAAAAATAGCAATGAGGTAACTCGAACAATGCTTGCCGGATTGCTAAATTTAGCAGATGGGTATGAAAAACTAGGGCTTTTTCATTTATGCCTCCTAGAGTGTAAAGAGAGAGTTTCAAATGCTAACCGGCAAAAAATTAGAAATCGCATAAAGCAACAAACTGCAGAATGTGAAAAAAATATTGAAATGCAAGCAAATTCAATTGATTCATATGATCGCTATAAAGATTTTAGCTATTTAAAGCAAATTAATGATACAGAATTTAAGCAAACACATGACCTCATAACTAAAATGTCTAAACTTCAAAAGGATAAAGACGTAGGTGACACTCTTGATTCAGCATTTGATTCTGATATGGCAGGAAGAAAAAGTTGTTTTGATATTGTTAGAGGGACTTATATGTTGCTGGCCCATGATCTTTTTGCTCTATCGACAGAGAAAGAAAAGGCTAATGAGGATGCTCGAGCATTTTGTGCTGAAATTGATGGCCTAAAAAAATGTCTAGCAGTATTTCATACACAGGCAAAGTCAATTGAAGGCACTAGTAAGCGGGAGTATAAAAAGGTATTTAAATTTGAGCCTCCAAAAGTTCCAGATATTAATAATTCTGTAGCAAAATAAAATTTTATTTTTTTGTAGAAGGGCAGATAGCACATCCAAACTCGTCTCCGAAATTTTCATTATGAGAGGCGAGTTCAGATTCTAGAGACTCTTTATATTCTAAAATTTCAGATTCTGTTGCTCCAAGTGTGGAAATGAGACTAACAGTTAGGCTCGGCGTGACTAGTTCAATATCTAGACCCATGGCCTCAAAATCCTTGGCCTTCTGGTAGGCTGTTTCTAATTCAGTTAAAGTAGTGGAGTACAAAACTTGGCCTGATTCTTTATCAATAATTTGGACTTGAGTATTCATTTTAAGTAGAATATCTTGGGACAAAACACATTGGCAAAGAATAATATGAGCAATTTGGTACTTTATTTTGAACGTGAGAAAATTTTACGTACAGCTTTTGAAGAAATATTCAAAAACCGAGGTGTGGAAATTCACACTGAAGAATGTTGTGAAAATAAAATGTACCTCGTAACGGACCTTAAACCCACAATTATTATTGTCGATGCATTAAGTTTAGATGAAGATTCAAAAGTATTTTTATTGGCACAAGATAAAATAAAAATAATATTGACTGGTTTTCCAAGAGATCTTGATAGATTTGATTCAGTAAGTTGGAAAAAAATTTCAAAACCATTACAGGTATCAGGTCTATACCAAGAGATATTTTCTTAGGAAAAATTATCCAATACCATAATAAGTCATGAGTGTTAAAATGTTTTTATGAACAATTTTAATCTCGATATCTTAAAAGAAAGAAATTCTTTAATATTATTTTTCTCTCAATCGGTAACTAGTATTTCAGATAAAATGTTATCCTTGGGGCTAATTTGGTTTATAACAAAAAATTTTGGAGCTCATTATGTTGCTTGGTTTTTAAGCTGCGCATTTCTTCCTCATTTACTCTTTTCATTTTTTGCCGGAAAAATAATTAATAATATAGGACTCATTAATATTTTAAAATATACAACACTATTTAGAGGTCTTGTCCTTTTAGCGATGTATTTTGTCTTAAAATTTTGGGTGGGAGTTGAACCATTATTTGTTATGGTTTTTTTGGTTGGATGCGGGACAAGTTTATTTACTCCTGCGGTGTTGTCTTCACCGCCAGTGCTAGTTAAAGAAGATTTGATACTACCATTGAATGGCCTGCTGGATTCTACGCTTGCTTTATCAAACATAATAGGAGCAGCACTTTCAATAATCATATTAAACTATCTAGATATTCATGGATTAATTTTGATAAATAGTTTGGCATTTATTTTATCTTTTACTGCATTATCATTTTTAAAAAAATCTAAAGATGAACAAGCTGATAATGCTGATCCAGATACAAAACATATTCATGAAACATTAAAAAAATATCCATTAATTTTTAAAATGCTTGTTAGTTTTTTACTTTTAAATCTAGTTTTAACTCCTATCTTTGTAATAATTCCTTGGTTTGTAGAAAATATTTACCAAGGGGATGGAAAGTCTCTTGCTATGATTGAAGGAGCAATGGGAACAGGGGCATTTTTAATGGGAGTATTAATTAGCTCATTTAAAATTTCAGTGAGTGATCATAATCGCATAAAAATGATTTCCCTTATTAGTTTAATTTTTGGATTTTTATTTATCGTATTTTCGCAAACAAAAACATACTGGCAGGGGAGTGTCGTTATGTTTTTATTTGGACTTGTTTTGACGTATTTGAATGTTCAGGTCCTAACTTATTTTCAAACTGAGAGCAATGATTCAGATCTTCCTAATATAATGACTGCTGTTAATTTAATAGGTAATGCGACGATGCCACTTTCAATGGCCATTTCTGCTTTAGTTCTCCCCCGCGTTGATGTTGTAAAATTTTCTATAATTTCAGGGGCAATCGTTCTTGTCTTATCTTTGATTCTTCCTTATTTAATGGAGCAAAAAAATGGAAGTAAATAAAAAAATAGATTCTGAAAATATTAAAATCGAAAAGGCCAATACTAAAGATGTAGATTCCATGATTAATTTGTATCGTCTGGTTTATGGAAAAAGATATCCAATATCATATGGGACGGACCCAGATTTATTAAAGAATGCAATTTTAGACGATGATACGCATGAAGTGCTTGTTGCTCGTGATTATAGTGCAAATTTTGTTGCGGGCGCAATTATTGTAGAAATTGATAAACATTTTAAGATTGGAAAATTAGTTGGATTGGTTGTGCATCCTGATTATCAAAAGCATAAAATTGGTCAAGCGATTGTTCATTTTATTACTGATGAGCTACTAGAGAAAAAAAATGATCTGAATTCAATTTATGCAACGACAAGAACGGTGGTTGCAGGTCCTCAAGTTGTTTTTTTAAAGAATGGTTACTTGCCTTTAGGAATATTTCCAAACGCACATCGCTTGAATCAATATGAGACGGTTACTTTGTTTGCGAAATATCGTAAAGGAATTTTAGATAAAAGAGAGGTTGGGTTTTCAATCTTAAAAAATGTAATGCCTTTATATCATACTCTAAAATTATATTCACCTGCGATCATGTTACCTAAAGAATTAGATGAGCCAAGTATTTCCAAAATTGAATTAGATAATGAAATTGAGTTTGAAATCATTCGAGCACCAAGCTATGTTTTAAGGAAGTTTAAAGAGCGCTTTCCTAATCTTGATGATCGCTTCTTTCCTTTTCATTCTCCTAACATGCTAATTGCAGATAAAGAAGGGAGAATTGAAATTTTTGCTTATTTTAGTAAGAGAGATGGCTATTGTACGCTAATAAAATCAACACGGCCGATTAATGAATTGCAATCTAGGTTAACGAGTTTATATATGCAGTTGGATGATCTCGGAGTCGCTTATCTTGAAGTGCTGGTTAGTGTTCGCCAAACTGATTTTTTAAGGATGCTACTTCGAGGACAATTTGTACCATCTGCAATTTATCCTGCCATGAGAGAAATTAATGGAAAACTTGAAGACTATGTCGTTTTAAGTCGAACAATGGAGCCACTAAATTTTAGAGGCATGGCAGTCGTCTCACAATTTAAACCGTACATAGATCAATATGTTGATGCTTGGAAACGAGTAAACCTAGATACGATAGAGGTTATCTATGATAAAAAATAGTAAGCTGACTGTACCAGATGTTAATAAATTAAAAGAGGTACAAAAGCTTTGCGATATAGAAAATCCATACCAAGATTTCTATAATTCAGATGAACAATTTTTGAGAGCAATGCTTGAGATTACGTCTTGGCATATAGAGCATTCTGAGTTTTATCAAAAACTTTCAAATTACAAAAATTTTGATTTAAAAAAAATAAAAACAATTGAAGACTTAATTCATATTCCACATTTGTGGGCACATTTTTTTAAGAAACATGAAATTCTTTCGATCGAGAAGTCGAAGGTTTTTTTACATTTAACCAGTTCAGGTACAACGGGACAAAAATCACAAATTTTTTTTGATGAATGGACAATAAAATCGGCACAGTTAATGGTTGATAAGATATTTAATTATTATGACTGGAATCAACCCCAAAAAGAATGCAACTACATATTATTTTCATATCAAACTGAAAATGATTCTAAACTTGGAACATCTTATACCGATAATTTTTTATGCAAATATGGAAAAATTAATAAGGTTTTTACCGCTTTAAAGCTAAATGGAAGTGGCGGACATGAGTTTGATGTTTTTGGAACAATCGAAAAATTGATTGAATATGAAAAAGAGGGATTGCCGGTTAGGATTTTTGGTTTTCCAGCATTTTTATTTTTTACTTTAGATCGGATGAAAAATCTAAATATTCCTCCCTTGAAGCTTCATCCCGAGTCAATAATTTTTCTAGGTGGAGGTTGGAAAGGAAATGCTGATAAAGAAATAGATAAGCATGTACTTTATAATATGGTACATGAAAATTTAGGGATACCATTAAAAAATTTAAAAGATGGCTTTGGAAGTGTGGAGCATTGTGTTCCGTATATAGAGTGTGAGAATCATCAATTCCATATACCTATTTGGTCGAGAGTCTTTATTCGCAGAATGGAGGATTTGAGAGTGCTGCCGTTTGGTGAGCAAGGCTTTTTACATTTTATTTCTCCTTATATTACCTCTGTTCCAGCTCACTCCGTCATCATGGGAGATCGAGCAAGCCTCCATCATCCTGACGAATGTAAATGTAATTTAAAAACTCCTTTCTTTAAAATTCATGGTCGGGCCGGACTTAAAAAAAATAAAAGTTGTGCCATCACAGCAGCTGAACTTCTTTCGGAGAAGCGAATATGAATAATCTTTTTAGGGGAAAACTTTGTTCATTGGATGAATTCAAGCTTGAATTTAATCAGGTAAAAAAAATAGTTTTACCTCCTTTGAATACAGAAATACTTTTTAATGTACTAGGTTCTATAAGTGAAGAAATTCAAAAGAAGTCAGATTTTTATAGAAGTCTTTTTAGTGATTTGACCACCAAGGGGCAGTTGAGTGTTGAAGATGCAGAATCAAGCATTAACTATCTATTATCTTTTATCAAGATAGATAATTTGCGTTTGAAGCTAAAGCGTGAGCTGGGAACAGAGTACCCGTTTGAATTAAAGAGAATAGATTATAAAGAAAAAAATTTCGAAGCATTCTATCCTTTAGGAAATTTAATTCACATAACTCCAAACAATGCTCCTTTGCTTTCAACTCTTGCAATGCTTGAAGGGCTGCTTTCTGGAAATATAAATTGGCTTAAGTTAGGCCGGAATGACTCAAACTTTTCTGTTTTATTCTATGCTGAACTTTTAAAGCACGACTCAACTGATATTTTAAAAGAATATATCTTTATTGCTCGTTTAAGTTCAAAAGATCAGACATTTTTTAAGCGTTTTGTTGCGATGGCAGACGGTGTCTCTGCGTGGGGAGGAGAAGAGGGAATATCTAAAATTCAAAATATTATTCCCAGCGGTGCTCGTTTTATAGCTTGGGGGCATCGTATTTCTTTTGCGTATGTCTCAAAAAAATATCTGAAATCAGAGATGATAGAAGAGTTATTTTTTAATCTTGCCTATGAAATTTGTCAAAACGATCAATTGGCCTGTTCGTCTCCACAGGTTATTTTTGTCGAGGAGGCAAGTTTTTATGAACTGAATCAATTTGGAGAAAAGCTTTATAGGGCACTTGAAAAGGTTTCACCTAAATATAAAAAAACACCTCGCGATGAAGAAGTATCAGCAGAACTAACTATTACAGAAGAAATCGTTGAATTAGAGTCAATGATTAGTGAATCAAAATTGCTAAAAAATAAAGAGCATGGCTATAGAATCTTAATAAACATGCGTGAAGGGCTAGAACCAAGTCCTCTTTATAGAAGTATTTGGGTGAGGCCAATATCTCGAGCAAGTATTTATACAAACATAGTGCCGATGAGGCAATATCTTCAAACGGTCGGACTTGCATCCGTTGGGGATGAGTTTAGTGAATTGGCAAAAATATTATTTAGTGCGGGAGTAAGCAGGATCAGACCAATTGGTGGAATGACTGATTCATATACAGGAGAGCCGCATGACGGAGAAAGCGCACTAGCTCGTTTTATGCGAAAAATTAGTTACTCTGACTCTGGAAACTTAGATAGACAGCTTTATTTAAACCTTAATGATGAGATTAAAATTTTACGTAAAAACAAAATTATGACTAAGTATGATTTTCAAAATACTCCAGTAAAAGAGGAATATTCTGAATTGTTTTTTCACAGTGGGGGGTCAAGCGGTGAACCAAAACTTTCGGTTTTTACCTATGATGATTACCATCGCCAGATGGAGATGGCCGCAGCCGGTCTTTATGCGGCAGGACTCGATCCAGTAAATGATAGGGTTATGAATTTATTTTATGCAGGTAATTTGTATGGCGGATTTACAAGTTTTTTTACGATACTTGAATGCTTAAAAGCAAAGTCATTTGGCATGGGGGCCAGTACTGATTTGAAGTTTGTTGCAGATAATATAGTAAAAAATAAAGTTAACACAATCTTGGGGATGCCTTCATATATTCTTCAATTATTTAGAGAAAATGAAAAAAAATTAGCAGAGTATAAGGGAATAAAAAAAGTTTTCTATGGTGGAGAGCACCTAAACAAGTCCCAACAAGCATACCTTAAAAATGTGTTTGGAGTTGAGCTTATTAAGTCGGCCGCCTATGGATCGGTCGATGCAGGTCCTCTTGCGTATCAATGCCTATACTCAGAAGGAACAGTTCACCATTTGCAAGAAGGGCTTCACGACTTAGAAGTTGTTTCTTTAGATAGCGATCACACCATTGCAAAGGGAGAGGTCGGACGTTTACTTTTTAGTTCAAAAGTAAGGCATGGACAAAAAATTGAGCGCTATGAAATTGGTGATGTTGGTCGAATCATTGAAGGAGAGTGTCGATGTGGAAGATTGGGCCTGCGTTTCGAACTCCTTGGAAGGCATGGAGATATTTTTAGAATTGGTTCGATCTTTTTTTCTTATCAGAAATTCCAAAATGTTTTTTCAGATTTATTCAACTATGAAGGCCACATTGAAATAAATCTAGTTCCGGCAGAAGCATCTAAAAACGAAGTTCTTGTTTTAAAGGTAGAGAAACGAAAAAATTTTGGAGATAATTTACGAGAGTCGATTATTTCTAATTATAAAGAGCTGGATGAAGTTGTTAAATTAGAACGTGTTTTAGATTTTGAAATAAAATTTGTAACAGAACAGGAATTTAATAGGAATGCCACAACAGGTAAATATAAAACAGTAATCGATTTACGAGCGTTATGAGGTCGAGATGAAAAAGTATGAATTAGCTGAAATATTAAATTATGCTTATCAGTTTAGTCCCTATTATAGAAAGACTTTGAAAGATTCGAAATTAAAATCTTTAGATGACGTTCCTGTTATTGTTCAAGAAGAATTTTGGAAATCAACAATGCTAACAAGTAAAACTCCAAAGGGAATAGTTTTTAAAAGTGGAGGATCAAGTGGCGCTCCAAAGTTTTCTTATTTCACACATGAGGAGTGGAAGACTTTTACCGATTGTTTTGGTTCTGGTATTTTAGAAGGAATAATTGAAAGCGATGATAGAATTGCAAATCTATTCTATGCTGGTGATATGTATGCTTCTTTTTTATTTATTAAAGATTCATTGCAAACAATAAGTACAATTTCTCAATATCCAATAGCCGGAAGTACCGGCCATAGAAGTATTTTAAATACAATTGAAGAGTTTAATATAAATGTCCTGTGTGGAGTCCCATCTCAAATTTTAAAATTATTAGAATTTTATGATGAAGATAGAAGTCTTTATAAAAATGTTAAAATAAAAAAAATTTTGTACGGGGGGGAGAGTTTATATCCAGATCAAGAAGCAGCAATTAAAGAAATATTTCCCGATATAAAAATATCTTCAGTTGGATTAGCAAGCGTAGATGGGGGGCCTTTGGGATATTCTTCTTTGGATTGTAAAAATGGTGAGCATCGCGTTTTTGATAATGCAACAATTGTTGAAATTATCGATGAGGAAACTAATGAGTTGATTTGTGAAGAAGGAAAAGTTGGAAAAGTTGTACTAACAAATTTGACCAGGAAGCTAATGCCAATTATTCGTTATCCTGCAGGAGATAGGGCAAAGTGGATTGAGGAGGAGGGGGCCCCAAATCGAAAGTTTAAGTTGTGCGGAAGGGCCGAAGATGGGGCTCGAGTTGGAACTATTACTGTTTACTTTGAGAGCACTCGTGATTTAATAACTCAGACACTTAGCGAGCTTACTGGCATTCAATTTCAAATGGTTTTAAATCATTATGATAATTTGGATGAATTGGTCTTTAAAATATCAGCTCATGATTTAATTCCAAGTGAAAAAATAAAAGCAAGAGTCTTAGAGGCTTTTATTCATGATAAGGCAGTTTATCGTGAAGTTTTAGGAAAACAAATGATCCACCCTCTTCGAATAGATTTAGTCTCAATGAAAGAACTTGAGTCTAATCAGAGAACTGGAAAAATAAAGAGAATCATCGATAATCGATTTCAGGATTAAAAATGGATAAAGAGACAAAGAACGTTTTAATTGGAATTATGATCACTATATTAATATTTCTTTTGGCACTTTATTTAAGGCTAAAATAAATTATCAATATCTAAGAATTAAATTCGCTTGCTAGAGGTGAGTTTGGTGCAAGAATATATTTCTGTAGTTTAGAACCACCAAATATAAAATCTGGAACTCTAATTCTATAAAAAATTCCTTTTTCATGATTCTGAGTTTTTGTGACATTCGTTTTTGAGCGAACAAATGAATGGGCCTGTCCATCTTCGTATGGAACAAATAAATCATAATGGTCTTGCTTCGCAAGAAAAAAATCGATAATGTGTTTTCGGAGTATGGTCATCTCAACTTCATTATAGCTGCTTACTTGAAACGAGTTGGGATACTTTCGCTTAATAAGCATTTTTTTTAGTGAGTCTTCAACTAAATCACTTTTGTTAAAAACAATAAGCTGTTCTTTGTTTAAGACGTTCAATTCTTTTAATACAGACTGTGTGACTTCTAAATGTTTTTCAAAATGAGGGTCAGATATATCACATACAATGATAAGTAGGTCAGCCTCTAGGGCAGACTCAAGTGTTGTTTTAAAGCCATCGATCAAGGTGTTTGGCAGATTTGAAATGAAACCAACAGTATCAATAAGAATCATGGGTGGTTTGGTATCTGGGTTAAGCATTCTGTAAGTTGAGTCAAGGGTGGCAAAAAGTTTATTTTCTTCAAGTACCTCTACTTTACATAGTCGGTTCATAATAGAAGATTTTCCAGCATTCGTATAACCAACTAAAGCTGCTGTGACTGCCTGATTCTGCCTTTTTTTTCGTCTTTCATTTCTCTGAGTTTGCAGTTTTATAAGTTCTGCTTTTAAAAACTCAATTTTTTCTCTGATGATTCGTCGATCGAGTTCAATTTGTTTTTCCCCTTCACCACCGAGTACTCCGACACCACCTCTTTGGCGGTTAAGGTGAGTCCAAAATCCTGCTAGACGAGGTAGCATATATTGTAGTCTTGCGATATCAATTTGAATCTTTGCTTCTCTTGTCCTCGCATGTTTTGCAAATATTTCTAAAATAACGTGAACTCTATCAACAACTGACAGTGAAGATATTTCTCGAATATTATTGTTTTGTCTTGCTGTAAGTTCAAAATCAAATACAAGTAGTTCGGATCCTTCGTCTTTGGCAATTTCAGCAATTTCTTTAACTTTTCCAGAGCCTAAAATTGTGGCAGGGTCAATCTCTTTTCTATTTTGAATATGTGATGAATTTACTTTTATTCCAAGCGTTCGAAGCAATTCCTTTAGTTCTTCAAGTGAGCGTTTGCTTTCTTGGTCTGTTGAATGCTCTTTAAAGTTTGGCGTCACAATAGATACTATTGTTGCTTTAAAATTAGTATCAATATTAAAATCGTTATCAATCATTTAGGTTCACCAACAAGTTATCAAGGAGGCGAGTGTTGCCAATTCTAAATACTCCTAAAATTACAATAGATTTAGAATTAGATATGTTTATGTCTAGCGTGTTCGCGTCTCTAACATCTAAATAATCATATCGAGAATCATTTAATTCTCTAACGATAAAGTCTTTAAAATCTTTTTTTTCTATTATTAATTCTTTAATTTGGTTAAGTGTTCTGTACAACGTAAGTGATGTCTCAACTTCCGATTCTTTTAAATATTGATTTCTTGAAGAAAGCGCTAGCCCCATACTGTTTCGTACGATAGGAAGAATGTGCATCTTTATATCTAGCTCTAAATCAGATATCATTTTTTTGATAATTACGCATTGTTGATAATCTTTTTGTCCAAAATATGCATCCGTAGGTTTAATTAAATGGAATAGTTTAAAAACGATTGTCGTGACACCATCAAAATGCGTCGGCCTAAATTTACCACAAAGAATATCTTTAAGAGGACCAATGCTTATAGTTGTTGAAAAATTTTTTGGATAGATTTCATTAATTTCACTTGGGGTAAAAATAACTAATTCTTTATCTTCAAACGCTTTAAAATAAAGGGACTCTATTTTGGTTAAGTCAGAAGCCAGTGTTCGAGGATATTTATCATAATCTTCATTGGGGCCAAATTGAGTAGGGTTTACAAAGATGGATATTATGCTGATATCATTTTCTTTTAGCGATTTCGCCAATAATGAAAGATGACCATCGTGCAGATTTCCCATCGTCGGGACAAGTCCAATCTTTTTGTGGGCATAACTTAAAGAAAAAATTTGCATTTCTTTTTTTGTATAGATAATTTTAATCATAGATTTATATTTTTTAGAATAATTTCGCCAAGATCTTTTTTATTGATCTCTTGTTCTTTGATAATTTTTTCATTTTTCATCAAGGCATAAGTAGCGTTTGGTTTTTTAAAACCAAGTGGGCCTTCTAGTTGGTAACCTGAATGAACTTTAGTGCCCACAAGTAGGTCTACGGGCTTATTGTTATATTTTTTCCTTAAGACTTCTTCGGTTAAATCAGTTTCCGCAGCAAAGCCAACAATTTTTAGCTTTCCTTTGTTTGAATTAATGATTGTTTTTAATATATCAACCGCAGGAGTTATTTTTAGCTCGCTATGAATCTGATCTTTTTTTATTTTACTGTTAGTATAGTCAAAATTAAAATCTGATACGGCGGCACTCGCAATAAAAATTTGAGCATCTTTTATTTCGCTTAGGCATTGATCAAGCATCTCTTCCGCAGTTTTAATCCTGATCAATTTATAGTTTGGATGTTTGGCCATTAGATTGAGTTCAGAGGCAGAATTTTCACCGGCAATAACAGTGACAGTGTAGCCTTTTTCTAAATATGATTTCGCGAGATAAAATCCAGTAATTCCAGATGAGGCATTTGTCATAAAACGAACTGGGTCCAGTGGGCTAATGGTCGCACCTGTCGTAATGACTATCTTAGCACTTTTTTGATTTGGCATATTTAGAGTTTCAATCAAGTGAAAAATTTCATCAATTGGGGGTAATTTTCCTGCCCCGATTGCATTACATGCAAGAACACCTGAATCAGTATCTGAGACAAAAATATTATTTAATGATTTCAGTTTTTTTATCTCGTTAAAATTCTCTTCAACAAACGGATGAGTTAGCATTTCACTATTCATTGCAGGAAAAACTAAAATTGGCTTATTTTTTGGATAGGCCAAAAATGCAGATGTTAATAAGTCAGAAGCAGATCCACTAACAAGCCGAGCTAAGGAATTGGCACTCAATGGAGCAATAATAAACTTATCGACGCTCTTTCCGAGTTCCACATGCAAAACTCCGCTATTTTTAAAATCATCTTCTGCTTTATATACTTCCTTGGCACCAAGATAAGAAAAGACTTCTGGAACAACAAAATTTAAAGCACCTTTTGTTAATATAATTGTCACTTCGTGACCTTCATTAACAAGCAACCTCGTAAGATCCAAGCTTTTATAGGCCGATATAGAACCACAAATTCCTAGCAAAATTTTCATGACGAATTTATTTCATAATTTTTAGATTTAGGCAAAAGATTATGGCATGACTTTACTTACAATAATCTTAGTATTTGGTATGTAGCTTAAGACATATAGCGACGAATAAAAAATAAGCAAACTAGATTGAAAAATTATAATGACCCAAGCATATTTTGGGAGTCTTCTATCTACAACTTTCCTTGTATAATTTGATTTGAGAGTCGTTTGCCTGTACTCAACGGCAGAGACTTTAGAGTATGAATCAATTTTTCTTTGAATTTCTTCTTCTCTAAATTCTTTTCGCTTATTTTCCAGTTCATTTTCATTCATATAATAAGTCCTATAATGACTATCTTATCGGATATTTACACAATCTATTAATAAGGCGCTAAGTTATTGAAAACGTGTAATGTAGGGGCAGCGCTGACAGAGATCTTCTACCAATTTTTTTTGGCTAAAGCCTTCTTTCATTTTTTTTGCCCTAGAGCTTAATAAAATTGATTGCAAGGAGGTATCTTGCAAGTTTCCAAGATTAATAATTGCTTCCTTGTCGAGACAGCATGGAACGACGACACCATTGGCATGAATTCCAATATGTCCCTTAAGGGCATGACAGCTTCCCGTTGTTGATATCTTTTGGAGTTCCATAGATGGCCATGTAAATCGAGAATCAAAGTGAAAGTAGATGCGATCAATAATTTTTTTACTCTTAATCGATGCAACATCAATGTTTAAGTTTATTTCCTTAGAAAAAAAATTAGCAATGTAGTTTATGATGTTGATGTTTTCATCATTTTGTTTGGTTTCTTTAAAGATGTTCCATAAGCGATAATTTACGTAGACTTCGGGGCGCTCTCTTTTTAATTTCTCACTAAATTGTAAAATTTCATCTAGGTAGGGAGTGATATCTTTGTCTTTATAGTTATCTTTAAAGCTGTGAATTGAAAAATTAATTTGTTTTAAGGAAGGAGAAGAAAGTAGTTGTTCAATGTGTTTTTGTAGAAAAACACCATTTGTAGTTAAATTAATTGGAACATTGGTTTTTTCAAATTGATTGTCACAAATGTTTAATATGTCTCTAAATTTTGGATGCGCAAGTGGCTCTCCCATTAGATGTAAGCAAATTTCTTTTGCAAAGGGAGATACTTCTTGCAGTATTTTTTGGAATAAGTCCGGTGGCATTATCGATTTATCTCTTTCAACCACCGGACAAAAACTACATTGTAAATTACATATATTGCTTATTTCTATATATATTTTTTGAAATTTCATTAGCTTTTAGGAGCAAGTACAGAGCCTTCCTTTGCTTCTTCCTTTATATCATCTCTATGCTCTTCGATTTTTTCTTTTATTTCCTCTTTTCTATCTTCTAAGCGCTCTTTAACACTTTCTCTCTTTTCTCGCATTTTTTCTTTTTTATCAGACATTTTTCTTTTTAGTTCTTCTTTTTTATCTTCTTTTTTATTTTCTTTTTTATTTTCTAGTTTCTCAACTTCTTTCTTTTCAACTTCTTTCTTTTCAACTTCTTTCTTTTCAACTTCTTTCTTTTCAACTTCTT
>CAZOXW010000006.1:0-11545 GCA_964583925.1 uncultured Bacteriovorax sp. | reverse complement strand
CTTTCTTTTCAACTTCTTTCTTTTCAACTTCTTTCTTTTCAACTTCTTTCTTTTCTGTTGAGTCTTGTTTGTTGATTATATCTTCAAAATCATTTGCATCTTTTCTGTCTTCTACAGGTCTTTGAACTTCTCTTGTTGAATCTGGCCTTTTTTCTACTTGGCCATTTTTATCTCCTCTTTGTGCATCCACTTCTTTCTTTTCAATCACGATCTCTTTTGGAAAGTCTTGAGTCTTTAATTTATCTAAAATTGCCACCTCAACAGTTCTTGGGCGCTCAATTCGCTTTGAATCTGAACGGATATCAGATAATTGTCCCTTTATAACTTCGACGCGATCTTTTTGTTCAAGTAATCTATCTAGTTCTTTGGGCCCAAGCTCACGCTCACGTGATTTTTCATCAATCTTATTCATGACAACTTTACCTTCAAATGTAAGCAATGTTGTTTTGTCATTTTCTTTTGAATAGTCAACTTGAAAATCAGTCCCACGAATCCCCATCGCTGCAGATCTTGTCCTTACAAAAAGTTTACTTTTATTTTTGTCTTCTAGTTCCATATAATCTTTTGTTACTTGAGAGCGTATTTGTCCTCTCACCAAAGAAATAATTCCAGCATCTTTTTTTGTAAATTTGCTTATTTTAACTAACGACTCTGGGCCTAATGTCATATAAGATCTGTCAACAAAAACAAGTTTTACAAAGCTTGCACTTCCGGTTTTGATAAATGTGCCTTCGGTAAGTCCTGAAGTTGTATTGACTTCAACAATTTCGCCAGTAGGTAGTTTGGCCTTTATATCACCTTTGGCCGCGATGATGGTTGCAATAACATTATCTTCTGCAATCGCTGCAAAACTTAAGCCGATAAGGATCAGACTTGAAATCAATTTCATTTTATTCTCCTCTTGTTGATTGTAAATTCAGTTAACTTTTCGGATTCTGGTATTTATTCTTTAGGCAGTTCTTGTTAGAATAAAGTAATGCAAAACAGTCAATTTATTTATTTTCTCACTAATCCTGAATCTAAAACTCTTTTAAAAGAAGAAATTAGTCAGCATTATCCAAATTTAAATTTTTCATTTTCAACAGAGCATTTTATTTCATATAAAATTACCTCAACTTTTAAGACAGCTCCAATTTTTTTATTTGCCCTGCATTGGGGATATTTCATAAAAAAAGACACTCATTCTTCATTAATAACTGAATTAGAAAAGTATAATGGGATTAAAATTAGTTATGAAATTCCATTGTTAACTCCAATGAAAATTAATACCTCCAATTTAAATGATGAAGTTTATGAAGTTATAAAAATAGATGATAAAAATTCGATTCTAGGAAAATTTAAAATTACAAATATTCGAGATATGTTTATTGGTGGTATTCCGCCACTTTTTTTACCAGAAGAATCCCCTTCAAGAGCTTATCTAAAAATAAATGAGGCCCACATTATAACTGAAACTTCATTTATACAAAATCAGATTGCATTAGAAATTGGTTCTGCCCCAGGGGGAGCAAGTTTTTATTTGTTAAGTAAGGGGTTGAAGGTGTTTGGAGTAGACCCAGGTGAAATGTCTGAAGCTTGTTTAAAGGATGCAAATTTTAAACATTTAAAACAGTCAATCCAGAGCATCGCAAGCACAGAAATTGAAAAAATTAATTTTCATTGGTTATTGGTCGATGTCAACTTATCACCGGAAGTTTCCATTAAAGAATTGGAAAGAATTTTAAAAAAGCTACCAAGTAATTTTCTCGGCGCATTTATTACTTTAAAAATGACGAAAGTGGTTTCGATAAGCCGCCTTGAATTTTATACAAAGCTAATCAGAAAAATAGGCCTATCTCCAGAGCTTGTGATTCATTTATCTAGTCATAAAAAAGAGTATCTGATATACGCCACTCGTAATTAAATATTGAAAAAATTACCTTCGATTTCTAAGAGTTTTTGCTTGAGAGTAATGTCACCTGAGTATCCTCCAATTTTTCCACTATAAGAAATTATTCGATGACAAGGAATAATAATTGGTATTGGGTTTTTACCGTTTGCTGAGCCAACAGCGCGGCAAGCATTGGGGTTATTTAGCATTTTGGCTTGCTCTTTGTAGCTTTTTGTTTCTCCGTAGGGAATTTTGAGCAAGGCACTCCAAGCTTTTTTTTGAAAAGTTGTTCCTTTTGGATCGAGATGTATCGTAAAATTTTTTCTTTTTTTGCTAAGGTATTCCTCTAGTTCAATTTGAGCAGTTTTTAGTATTGGTAAATTAGGATTATAGCTCGCATGTTTGTATATATCGAGCATCTTAAAATCGAGGGCCACGATCGAATTATTTGAGGCATAGATAAAAATTGGACCTACAATAGAATTGAATTTTGAGTAAAAAATTTCATTTGTCATACTTTGTCTTTGTATTTGCCCGTTTTATTTTTAAGTCGAGATAAGGTTGCAGGAGTAATATTTAAATAAAGTGCAATTTGGTTTTGTTGCAGTCTATTCTCTAGATCTTGATGAATTGTTAAAAAGTATTCATATCTTTCACTAGCACTTTTAAGATTAACATTTCTATCTTTATCTGATCGATAGATGTAACGCTGTTCAGTCACAAGCCTTAAGATATGGGCCCATGAAAGACTTTTATCAATAGCATTTAAAAATTTTTGATAATCCATCTCTATAATCATCGAATCTTCAAGAGCTTCTATATATCCAGTTGAAGGTATGTTTTTAAGCATATCTGTATAGACACCAAGAAAGGTACCTTCTGCACCAAACTGACTAATATGCTCTTTTCCATTTTCACTGATATAGTAAGTTTTAGCTAGGCCTTTGATCACCATACCAATTTTTTGTGAAGATTGACCTGGAGAAATAAAATTTTCACCCGATTTTAAAAATACAATTTCAATAATTGGAGCAATCAGAAGTACTTCTTCGAGTGTAATTGGATATAGATGATGCAAACGCTGATGAATACTTTTTATTGCGTTATATATTTCAGGTTTCATGTCCTAAGTTTAGGCCAGGTATTTAGCTAATGGCAATGGTTTTTAAAATGTGTTCTTTTAAAGAATTCAATATTTCATCAACTTTACTCTCATCTTCTAGTATATACGGATGAATTTTTAGAGAAAGACTTAAATGCTCGTTGCTGGCCATTACCATAATGCTTAGGGGAAAGTTTTTTGAACCTGGAGGCGCCCCTACATAAAGTTCATTTGGAGGTAAGTCCCATTTTCCTAAATATGTGAAGCTACCAAGCATAAAATTAGATTTGGCAGTCGCATTACTTAAAAACTTCATTCCTTGGTAGCCTATGATTCTACCAATTTGATGTATCCACCAAATGGCCCAATGTTCTCTATTTTTTAAAGCTAATTTAATTTTATTATTTGTGACTTTTATAGTGTCACTGTCTTTTATAGAGACGATGATACCACTTGAATGGTTGGCATTAAAATTTTGATGTCTAACTAGTGGCCGTAGATTAACAGGCAAGGTCCATGATCCTTCTTTGTTGATGGTAAAGTAATTTAAAAGCACTTTTGAACATTCATTCATAAAAAAAGCACAAGGTGTAACATGCAAACTTTGGCAATAGTCTAAGATTAATTTTAGCTCTGCTGGAGCAAAAATGTGATAGCTTATTTTATGGACATCATTTGGCCTTGTATTTGGATAGGTTTTCTTCCATATTGGTTTTAATTTTTTCTCTTTAAAAATTAATTTAATGAAAATAAATAGAAGCTCAAAAAATGATGGGGCTTTTTTTTCTTTTAAGTCAGGTGTGTTAATTTTAATACCGCGTTTAGTGTAGAGGTAGTTGAGAACTCCAACACCATCCATATCCATGTGGCTAAAGCGGTGCCAAGTGACATTTCTAGAATCTAAATTAATCAATCCAAATGTTGGCTCATCATTTTCGCCACGTTCCTTGATAATTTTATACCAAAGCCCCATCCAATCTGTTTCTTTTTTCATGCGATTCCAATTTCAAAGGCAGGTGTAGTATTGTTTAAATCTATATAATTTTGTGAATTGAAATCTGATTTATTCATAACTTGATAAAATCTTCCTTTTGTAATTTCCCCGACAAATGCAAGCTCTTGTAAGTGATCGCTCGGAAATACAAAAAAAGATAAAGTGTGAAAGCTCTTTCTTTTCAATTTGAATAAGTAAGCTAGCACTGTATTTAGTGCTTGCGTCCTGTCATCTGATGATGATTTAAAATTAAAATGAAGGTGAGTTAGATAAAGTACATTTACAGGGGAGCCGACATGAAAACTCGGAATTTTTAAAAGAGGTAATAGTTTGGTTAGCATGGTCATTATTGGTGACATCTTTTCAATAATAAGTTTCTTGCTTTTACAAATCCATGGAATTGTAGCAAGGACGATCTCATTCTTTGAATTAAAAACCGCCAAGATTTCATCTTCTGAAACATTATTCCAAGTATCTAGTCTTCGATCTAGTTCATCGTAGTTTTCATGGTCAATATAATTCATTAGTCCAATATCTTTGTCTTTTATGACAAATTCTTTGTATTCTTTTCGACTAATTTTTTTTACATAATACGCATTTGAAATAGGTGAGAACGGTTTTTTTAGGTAAATATTATAGGCATTATAGCTAGATAGTTCATGATAGATAAGGTCGTCGTTATTTTTTAAAAGAGATCTCATCGCTGCTTGGTTGTCTTCTAAGATTGCAGTGTAAAGAAATGCAACACTTTTAAATTCATCAATTTCTTTAAAACATTTTATTAAATCACTATAGCACTTTTTCCACCTAATTCTGATTTTTGCATTTAGCGTAGGTGAAATTCTTAAATCCCCTAGATAGGCGAAAGTTTCTTTCTTCCCGTTGTAAAGATGATCTATGAGTGCAATTGTTCCAGTCCCTTTTATTTTATTATCATCATCTTCAATTACAAAATTATAATTTCGATTACTTTGCTCGCGTGAGAAATTAAAAAAATCGACACCTCGATCATAGCGCAAAGATAAGGTATTGGTGTCCATTGTAATTGAGTTGAAAAAATTGAGTATGGCCAAGTTGTCTTCATTCTTGGCCCGTCTAAAATTTGGATGTCCATTAAAAAAATCATCTAAAGTCATATTAGTAATAAAACCTCAGGTTTAAAAAATATGTTTGCCCAAGTCTTCCAAATTCAGAAAAGACCTCATCTCCAACACCGTTATATATTCCTGAACTAAAATAGTAATTCTCTTTAAAGTTATAATCGGCCTTTAACATTGTTAAAGTAGATTCGTCTTTAAAGTTATAATAAGATTGTAAATTACCAATTATAAGTGGGGTAAATTCGTAAGATGAAGTTAGAATAAAATAGTCGCGGTCTCGAAGATAAATAAAATCAAGAGGCAATGTTCGACTTGGTAGCTTCTGACTTTTTCCATTAAAATGATATTCTCCCGCGATATATAGAGTGTTGGCGAATTTATAATCAACTCCACTTGTAAGACGTAAGAAGTCCTGATAGTTATTTAAATCTAGATCTACATAGGCCATCTCTAACCAAAAACCAGCAGAATCAATAGGTCTTTGCCAGTCTAGGCCAATAAGTTTTTTTTCTTTAAACGATGACAATATCAGGCCGAAATCATTTTCGTTCCAATTAAGCTTCGGACGGACATAAATTGCGCTTTTCTCATTTTTAAAATCTTCACCAAAAATAGTTCCAAATTCAATTAATGATAAAGCGTTGATTGGAATTTTAAAAATTAAACTATCAACACCGGTTCTTTCTTCTTTATCAATTGTACTAAAGGATATTGGTGCAACAAAATCTGTTGGGTTTACGGTCTTTGCACTTCCAAATGAAATTGGAGTACGGCCAAGCGTAAAGTCAAAAACAGGAGTTGAATAATTAATGCTAAGACGATTGAGATTGTGCGAAATAAGATATTCGTATTCATTAGAGGGGGGACTATCATGAAGATAGTTTTTGAAGTCAACAATCCGATAATTGATTATTTCATCTCGATGAGATTTTGGTTTTTCGAAATTAACAAAAACTTCGTGACCAATTTCAAATTTGAATTCGGAATTCAGATCAAAGAGAGCTTGGTTTTTATTTGAAAGCTGATAAACTCGACTTAAATCATGAGCAGTAGGTAAATCTTTAAGTATATTATAAAACTTAACATTTCCTTGATAGTCGAATGCATAGGCGTTTATTGTAAGGCAAGTCAGTAAAAAAATATTAACGTATTTCATCTTTAAATAATTTTCCGTCTTTTAGTATAACTAATCTTTTGGCCCTGTCCATGATCATTTGGTCATGAGTTGAGAAAACAAAGGTTATTTTTTTTATTTCATTTAATTCTTTCATCATATCTAGCAGGGCACTTCCTGTGTGAGAGTCAAGGTTCGCTGTAGGTTCATCCGCTAAGATGATATCCGGTCTTGAAACCATTGCTCTTGCAACTGCAACTCTTTGCTGTTGTCCCCCTGATAGCTCAGATGGTCTTCGATGCTCTCTACCACTTAAACCTACTTCTTTTAGAATAGCATTCACTCTCTCTTTTCTTTCTTCCACAGGAACGCCTTGAAGAAGTAAAATATATTCAATATTTTCAAAAGCTGTGAGCACAGGTATTAAGTTATAAGATTGAAAAATAAAACCGATATGATCTCGTCGATAGTCAGACAATTCATTTCCGTGCATTTCACCTATTGATTTACCACTAAGAATAGCCTTTCCACTGCTGGGGGTATCAAGTCCACTCATTAAATTTAAGAGGGTCGTTTTTCCAGATCCGGAAGGTCCTACAAGTGCGGTAAATTCACCTTTTTTAATTTTGAGGTCAATGGCATCAACGGCAATAACTGGATTATCAATATTGCCATATTGCTTTGTTAATTTTTCTAAAACGATTACTTCTTGATTCATATTAATCTCTTCTCATTGATTTGGATGGAACTATTTTAGCTGCACTAATGGCAGGATAGATTGATGCGAGTATGGCAAAAACAAATATCGCAAGTGGGTAATAGATATATTGGTAGTAGGCCATAATTGGTCTAATTGAAGATTTGATTGTTGTTCCTAAATACTCAACGTCATTAAGATGGCTGATTCCAACAAAGTTTGTGATTAAACTAGCAGAACCTCCAACAATAATGCCAAGGATTGAACTAAAAAGCGCAAGTGCTATTGCTTCAACAAGGATAAGTTTGAATATAAAGATGGGTCTTGTTCCTATGGCCTTCATGATGCCAAATTCATACATTCTTTCATAAAGTGACATAAAAAGAGTATTCATTGTAGATAATGCAATGATGGCAAATAGTATGACTGTACCGATATAAAGTGAATATGATGTCAATTGTATTCCAGCATCAATCGCAGGAACTATTTTTTTCCAGCTTAATGCTTGATTTTGATTCTTTGAAAAAAGTGCAAGTAGATCATTGGGTGGATTTATGACATCAACCTTATTTTTAAATTTAAAAACAATTTCATGAAAACTATTTCCAATACCCATAACTTGTTGACCTAGCTTTATATTTATGTAGGCCACAGAACTATCTAGGTCTTTATTTTTCATTTTAAAGATCCCCGATACACGAAACATTTCTTGGGATAATACTCCTGAATGGGCCTCTGCAAGTGTGATTACAACTTTGTCGCCGATTGAAACACCAAGAAATTTAGCTAGTTTTTCACCAATCAAGAGCTCCATTGGGTCGATATCTTTTAGATAACTACCATCAATAATCGAATCATTTACGGAAGAAATTTCTTTTTCTAAAAGATGATCAATTCCATAGAGAACCACAGGAACAATATCAGTAGGAGAAGAAATCATTGCATTCGCAATAATCCTTGGAACTGCCACTTTTATTTGTGGATGCTTTTTTAAATCAATCAAATTTTGCTCTGAATTTGTGATGGTTTTTTCTAGCTCTCTTGTACGAAGAAAATCTTGGTGATGTAGTTGGCCATCGCCAATAAAAGAATTTGTTACAGATTCGATCATGTTTTGATTTAGTCCATGCAAAAATGCATCTGCAAAAATAAGAGCAGAAAGTCCTAGCCCCATAATAAGGCAAGTAATAATTGAACGCCGTTTATTTCTGAATATATTTCTAAATCCTAATTTATATAACATATATAATACCTAATTACTTCTGATTGCCTTTACAGGCACAATCTTTGCGGCCCTAATCGCTGGAATGATACTAACGCCAATACTTGAAAATGTGACGACAAGTGCTGGTACCCATAAGTTAAAAAAACTAAGTTGCCCATAAAGATGGTGAAGCGCCATTCCGCCAATTTCAATCGGCATTGGGTAAGGGATACCAATTTGAGATAGTTTATAATTTATTATAACTGCGATTATAATTCCAATGAGTACAGATACTATAGCGAGAATCGAAGTTTCTAAAACAACCATATAGAAAATTGCATTTGGGCGCGTACCAATTGCTTTTAATATGCCAAATTCTCTGGTCCTCTCAAGAATTGTCATTAGTACTGTATTTAATACACCAATTGAAACAATAAATAGCATGATACCTAAATTGATCCATATCCCTGTTTGATCGGCCATCATTGCCTTGTAAAATTCGGCCTCTACTTTTTGCCAAGAAGAGACTTCTAACTCTGGTATTTTGGTTTGAAGAGTTTTAGATATTTCTTCAGCATCTTCATAGTGATTAACCGAAATAACAATTTCATGAATTCTATTTCCTAAGACTAAAAAATCTGTTGCATATTGAAGATTTAAATAAACATTACGAGATTCCATTGCATCGCTTGCTTCTGAAAAAATACCGCGGACTTTGAAAAGGTCGTTACTTGTCGATCCATCAGCTGCTTGAGTCATCATTACGATCTCATCACCGATAGAAAGTTCTAGGATTTTTGCAAGCGCATTTCCAACTACAATTTCATTGTTGAGATCATCAGAAATAAAACTGCCTATTTCCACTTTTTGATTGATTGTCGTTGTTGTATTTTCACTACTTGCTTTTAATCCAATAAGTTTTGCCCCTGTCGTTTTGTCGCCCTTAGAAATAAGGACAGAGCTAATAACCCTTGGGCTTACTCCAATTACATCAGATGTCTGTAATATTTTATTTTCAAGATCATTATAATTTTTAATGTTCTTAAATAGCGATGGCCGCTCGAGATATTTTTGTGCATGGATTTGAATGTGTCCTGAATGCCCTTTGGTAAAAGTATTAATTACTTTTCCATAAGTTCCATAAACAAGGCCAATGGCCACAGAACATAGAACAAAACATCCCATTATGGTTAGAATAGTAAAAATAGATCTTCTTTTATTACGAAAGATATTTAAAAAGGCTAAATTTAAAAAAAACATTATCGCTTTCTCTGTAAGTTAATCAGTGTAAATGTATCAGATGGTAAAGCGGTATCGAACTTTGCGTTGAGATAACGGATAATTGTTTTTTGATTTTCTTTTCCATTTGGTATCAGTTCGAGTTTGGATGGAATTAATCTTCCTCCCATCATTTTTACCTCTGAAAAATGTAGTGTTCGAATCAAACTACCTTTTTCATCAAAATACTCTTCCTTGATAGGCATTTTGGTATCACGCTT
Organism: uncultured Bacteriovorax sp.; assembly: GCA_964583925.1. Classification (GTDB taxonomy): domain Bacteria; phylum Bdellovibrionota; class Bacteriovoracia; order Bacteriovoracales; family Bacteriovoracaceae; genus Bacteriovorax. Next base: position 1,965 of record CAZOXW010000006.1, on the reverse strand, counting down.
TACTGTCAAAATGATTTTTCCCCAAACGGTAACGGTTGATTTCTGTGGTAGCAACTCTATAGATAAAATATTTTTTTCTAAGCTTTTTAATTCTTTAAAATTATAATTATCAACCAAGGTTGTTTCTTTAACCAGATCATCATTGTTGAAATCTGATCCCATCCAAGAGCTCATCATCATAGAAGGAGGAACTTTTACAACTTTCCCAACTTTTGGGAAATAGTTCCACATTTCAGTTCCCTTTCGAAGCGTTCCGCTTCCTTTTTCTTTGGCCGGATATAATATATCAATGAAAGTATTTTTCATTGTTTCAGTCCAGATGTTCATTTTTAGTGTTCGCTCCCAGTTGGGATTGACGATTTCCATCTCAACTTCTGTCATTGAAGAATTGCTGCGATATAATTTGTCTACAGAATCAATGATTGATTTTAGATTCTCTTGCCCGAAGCTCCATGCCGGGAGTAAGCATAGGCATAATAGATAAGTCACAAGTTTCATAGTTATCCTTCTTGGGTTTAGTACTCTTAATCACTCTAAATGGATTAAGTCGTTTTACAAAAAAATCTGGGTTCTTTAATACTTGCACCAGAATTCTTTTCCTTAAAACTACTTCGATCGATTCATGATCAGGAGCAGGCATCCCTGGAAGAATTTTAGTCTCACCTCTAAAAAGCACGACAGGGTTCGCTCGTGAGTAAATTTTTTGAAGCCCTGTTTTCCTTGTACTATAAGCATAAACAAAATATTTTTTTCTTGATGATAGAACTTTAAGAATCATGCTCAACCAAAAGCGAAGAGATGAAAATGTAGTTCTGTCTGTTGAAGATAGCCAAACTCCAGTTATTTCTGCAGTCTTTTTAAGCTCAGGGTCTATTTGTAACCCAGTAAAGTTTGGAATAGAGTCTAACACTCGAAAGGGTCCACTTGTAATTAAAGCAAATCCACCGCAGATTTCATTTTGATCATTAAAATACCCGTAGACGTTTCCTTGTTTTAAATACTCAAGAGGCAAGAGCACATCAATATGTGTTGCAATTCTTTTTCTGTATGTTTCTAATTCAGATTCTTTTTTGATTAATCTAAATTTCATAAATTGCTCTCCGCGTTTTGAGTCCTAATTTTTTGGACCCATTGAACTTATCTAAAAAATTACATTATTGCCATTGATCTAGATCAATCATGTAAAATATTAACAAAAAAATAATAGATAAATATCTAAGATCAGAGGAGACATTAAGGGACCAGATCGGTCGGTCGTTCTAACAAATGCTTACAGAGCTTTGGATTATCAGTGGCAAGGAAGTCTATATGTAATTTTTTCATTGCGAAGAAGGTTTCCTCATCGTTTGCATTCCACGCAGTGACACTGAAGTTGTTTGCATGACATTCAGAGACCAGGGCCTCGTCTACAAGGGCCACGTTCAATGAAATTCCATCAGCGCGAGCGGCCTTAATAATTTCTACAGCATTTACCGGCAAGGCATAGAGAAGGCATGCAGTCTTTATTTCAGGACATATATTTTTTATTTCTAGAAGCCATCGATGATTAAAGGAAATAATGGTTATTTGATTTAAGCGCTTAGTTTGTTTTAAAATGGTAATAAGACTATTAAAATTTGTGATATTTTTAAGTTCTATTTGAAAGTGTATTCCATCTAAAAGTAACTGGAGGGCCTCTTCTAATAATGGTATGTGATCACCTTCAAGGGTTTTTAACAAATGAAGGGACTCTTTTGTTTGATCTTTTATCAATCCTTCAACTTTTGTTGTACGCAAAAGATTGTCATCATGGAAAATAGCAAAAGATCCATCTTTTATTTCGTGAATATCAAACTCTAAAAAATTTATTCCTAATTCAAATAAAGATTTAAATGATCTAATCGTATTTTCAAAAGCAGTATCTCTGGCTCCACGGTGTCCAAGAATTTTCATATTATATGCTCTCCCACCAGTTTAATAGGGCCA
>CAZOXW010000005.1:48318-128272 GCA_964583925.1 uncultured Bacteriovorax sp. | reverse complement strand
CATTCCGACTTTTTCGATGAAACGCTATTAAATCAAGTGAAACAAAGTGAAGAAGATAAAAAGGAAAAACTAAGTTTTCATTGGTAAAATACTAAAAGCAGGTCTTGTTAGTTAGCCCAAATGCAGATCGGGTAGTTCGGGCATGCGTTTTTATCTTGTTAAAATTGTTAATAAAAAATAAGTCGGAAATTTCCCGACTTCCACTCTGAGCAAAGTTAAGTTTGAGATTGATAATCACGTACCACAAAAAGTATTAACGATAATTTCGTCTTCTTTAGGGGGATTAGAATATAATTCTTTATTTTGATGTTCTTTAAAAGGCTCAGTTAAGATTTTTACCATTTCAAAAAACATTGAATAGTCACCAAGGTATGCACGGTCGATTAATTTTAGAACTAAATGATTTCTTGGAATATAAATTGGGTTAATACTATCCATGAAGTCTGCAGTTTCGTTTTTTTGTAAAATAAGTGGGCTCCATTGACGATAAAAAACATTTAAATTTCCAAGTTTTGATTCATCTTTGCTTCTAAGGGCGTGTGATAAAATTCTAAAGCTGGATGTAAAATCAATTTTATTTTTATTCATCTCTTCCATGAAATTAACGACAAGATCTTTTTTTTGGTTTAGATCTAAAAAAGAGATCCCAAGTTTAGATGAAAATTTTTCGACTAGTTCACTTTCAAAGTTTTTTGGTATGCTTTCAAGCTCTCTATTTAGAAGTTCCACCGCATCTGCAGTGGATAACTTTTGATCTTCAGAAATTATTGGAATTAATGTGTCGGCAAGTCTTGAAAGATTCCAAGCTAAAATATTGGGTTGGTTAATGTATCGATAGCGTCCAGACTTATCAATAAAACTATAAACTTGGTTATAGTCAAAATAATCCATAAAGGCACATGGCCCAAAGTCTAATGTCTCTCCACTAATTGCCATGTTGTCAGTATTCATTACTCCGTGAATAAATCCAATAGACATCCAGTTAACGATAAGACTTACTTGTCGCTTAATAACTTGTCGTAAGAAAAGAATAGGATAGTCTAATTCATTTTTTGAACTGGTCAAAATTTCTGGGTAATAGTGTTTAATAGAATAATTAAGGAGTTTTCGAATAGAGGGGACATCATTCATTCCTAAAAAATATTGGAAAGTGCCTATTCGAACATGACTAGTTGCAACTCTCGTAAGTATTCCACCAGGAAGGAGGCGTTCTCTTGCGACCTCTTCATTTGTTTTAATAACTGCTAACGCTCTTGTGGTGGGGATATTAAGTCGATGCATGTATTCGCTTAAAATATATTCTCTAATGCTTGGGCCTAATGCCGATAGGCCATCACCACGCCTCGAGTAAGGAGTAGGCCCTGCCCCCTTTAGCACGATATCCTTATTGTTAATATCACCTAATAGTAAGGCCCTACCATCGCCAAGAATTGGTGAAAACTGTCCAAACTGATGACCTGCATAGGCCTGTGCAATCGGAGTAGATCCTTCTAGTAATTTTTGACCAGAAAAAATTTGAGTTAAAAAATGGTGATCATTTTTTAATTCATCAAGTCCAAGTTCAGATAAAAGTTCTGAATTTAGTATGATGAGTTCTGGATTATTAAATTCTTTTGCTTTTGCAAAAGAGAAGAATTGTGGGCCGAGCTCTTGATAGGATTGATTTATTTTCATGTTGCCATTTTCCATGAAACGAAGAGGATTTTCAAGGAAGAATGTTTAATTGCGTACGTCCTCTTTTATGATAGGAAAGTGTAGATTTTTATCAGAATATTGCGACAACAGCACAGAAAAAAAGAGACAGATCGGTGATTTTTTTTGTAGTATTTTTTCATGAAAATTAAATCATTTGTAATCTTAACTATTTTATTATTCACTTCATTTCTAACTAGAGCAGACGATATTGATTCTCTGTTAAAAAAATATATTGATGACTTTAAAATTACTCCAATTAATGAATCGATTTCTAAAACTCCACTTGAAAAATTTAAATTAGGTGAAGCTTTATTTAATTCTAAGCTTTTATCAGGAAATCAAACAATTAGTTGCAAAACATGTCATGATGTAAAATTGGGAACAAGTGATGGCCTAGCTTTAAGTCAAACGTACAATGGGAAAGGAGTCCTAAAAAGAAATTCACTTTCACTTTTTAACACAGGACTTGAAAGATTTAATCATATGTTCTGGGATGGACGTGTGCATTTTGATCGATCACGAAAAATTTTTACAACTCCTGAGGCTCGATTCAATGGCCTTGATCCTTACGCTAAAGAGATTACTTCAATTATGACAAGTGCTCTATCCATGCAAACAATTTTTCCAATTTTATCGAGAGAAGAAATGCGTGGAATGGTTGGAGAGAATGAAGCCGCAAATGAAAGTGATAATTTAAAGGCATGGGAGATTGTTGTAAAAAGTATCTTAAAAGATCCGCTTCTTTTTGAGCTTCTGAAAAAGACTTATCCAAATGTTGAAGATGATAATTATAATATTGGGCATATTGGGGAAGCTTTAGCGCATTATATTCGCAATGAATTTTATAGTGACGGCAGTCCATTTAATCAATATTTAAAAGGAAATAATACTGCTTTAACTCGAAATCAAAAAGAGGGATTTAGAGTTTTTATAGAAAGAGGAAAATGTATTGCATGTCATAGTGGGGGCCTTCTAGGAAATAATGATTTTTTTACCTCGGTAGGGGCTCCACAGTTTGGCGCACGACCTGCGAGTTTAGATTTTGGCCGGGAAGAAGTTAATCGTTCTGCAAATAATCGTTTTTTCTTTAGAGTTCCAAGTCTCTTAAACTTAAAAGTTACTGGCCCATATATGCATAATGGGGCCTATGAAACGATTCGAGAAGTAATTAATCATTACAGCAATCCAAAAATATTTTTGGAGAGTTTTGATATTAATTTAAGTCGTAGCTTGAAATTTCCCGTTGAGATTGAAGTGTTGTCTTCTCCAAAAAATATTAATGATATTTTTGAATCGATACAAATGCCAATTTTAAAAAGAGGATTTCATTTTACTGAAATTGAAAAAGGCCAATTAGAAGATTTTTTAGAAAATGGACTTATGGATCCAAAGTTTAATTTATAAAAGGAAAAAAGTATGTCTGATGAAAGTAAAGAATGTCCTAAATGCAATTCTCCTTATGGTTATCAAGACCGCAATCTGTGGATATGCCCTGAATGTAGTCATGAATGGACAGAAGTTGTTGAAGCTGAGGAAGTGATTGTCGTAGGACCAAAATTTTTAGATGCTAATGGAGTACAGTTGCAATCTGGTGATACAGTACGAACCATCAAGGATTTAAAAGTCGGAGGGGAAACTTTAAAATCTGGAACTAAAGTAAAAGGGATTCGGCTCTTGGATGAGCCCGTTGATGGGCATGATATTGCCTGTAAGGTTGATGGGCATGGGTCAATGTATTTAAAATGCTCTGTGGTTAAGAAAGATTCATAGGTAATTGTCTATTTATTATCCACGTCTGTTGGCAAAATTTTTGACAAAATTCTGACCAAAAAACTAAAGTAATAAGGAAAAATATCCGATCGGTATACTATGATATGCCGGTCGCTTTATATTTACTTACTCTGTTTAGGCCTTTTTAGTAATGGCCTTTATGCTCTAGATTATTCTATTGATCTAAAAAAAGAGGCCATAAAATATTCTGGCCCATATGCCTATGAAATTGACTATTTTGCAGATGAAGATTTTTTAGCTTCACAGAACGAGTTTAAAAAAATTTTTGATGGAATTAAAAAACGCGAGTTACTGGTAAGAGAAATTGGAAATTCAGCGGAGTATAGAGTTCTAGAACGTTACTATGCGTATGCGTTCAAGCAAATTCTCGATAGAAAAAAGTTGGATAAGAATCAAGCAACAACCAACTTCCGTTTACCAAGTAGTGTGCCTAAATCATGCCCACAAAATAAAAAGATGTCATTTTCGCTTATTCCTTTTAAACGTGGCGATTTGCTTGCCAATTGCAAAAGCTTGGTTGATGAGGGAGTAAGCTTAGGTTTTAAAAAAATTAGTTTATTTTATCCGGTTCACTACTCAGGAGGAAATTCTAAGGATCGCTATTATATGTCTGAGATACCTCAGTATGGAAAGGAATATTTTTATGAAATTGCAAACAATATCACTAAAGAAGAGTTGCATGCCTGTTTAAAATATATTGACCATAAGAAGTTAGACTTAAATTACATTCCTCATCTTGAATCAGTTAAAAATGTTTCTGGATTTGATGAGAAAGAGTGGCGCAACCTGTCTGGCATTCCGATTGATGATATCTATGCCCAGGCTTCATTTGGGCAACTGATAGAAATTCTGTATGAGGATAAAGAGCTATTTAGAAAGCAAAGAATTCAGTTAACAATTTCAGGGGAAAATGATCCCATGTTTTTAATGTTTCCAGAAAAGAGCTTTAGAATTACACAAAAAATAAAAAATGATTTTAAAATATTAAACATCTCGCCCCAAATTGTTTGGAATTCAAATGGAGATTTTATTCATGGATTTGATATTCCTCAAGTTAAAAAGATCATGCCTAATTGTGATTCAATTGAAGAATTACTATTGAGTATGGATGGGATCACTCCCTCGATTTATGGAGAACATAATCATGTTGCGGCAGATTTGAATAAAAAAGTCTCAGTTGCTCTAACAATTAAAAACTATAAAGAACGTTTGAAAAACAAATTGAGTGAATTATGCCCGAATAAAAAATTTATATCCGTTGATAAAATGAAGATTGGCTTTGGCGAGTTTGCTTTAGATCTTGAAAATACAGATCATAAGTACTCTGATATCCTAGTTGAAATAAATAAGGGATCAAGTGATTTTATAGGCCTTAATTTTTGGAATATCGAAAAATGGAATCACATCGGCCTTGGGGCCGTTAATGTTTCTGATAAAAAAAGATTGAATGCTATTCTTGAGATAAAGGACAACTGTCGCTAAATTGATATTGCCAGATTCTACTTAGCTTTTTAATTCTTTGGCCACTAACCTCGTATGATAAATTGCCACCACATGTTTTGATTAATTCATAGGCGAACCCCACCAGTTCAGGTGAATCCCAAAAGTGTTGGTAGGTTGTTGCAGTAATCTTAGGATCTAAAGTTACATTTTTTTTCAGCGATGAATAAAGTCGGTTATGGATGAGATTATTTTTTTCTAATGCATTGAGAATGCTCTTTTTAGATTTGAGTAAAAAATGTGTAAGCCGTTCGCTGAAGTTTAAAGAAAAATTAATTTGAGAGTATTTTAATTTTTCATTATGGCCTACAGAGAAATCAAGTTCATCTTTTAATCCAGTTAAATTGATTAGTTTTTCTTTTTCGTGAATTAATTTTCGCGATGTCGTCTTGTTTGATTTAAAATCCCAATGAAGTTGCGTGCTTTGGTTACTAATTGTGCCTTCTGGTGTGGTTATCGTCGTATCGACTAATTGAAACTTAGTTGTGCTATAAGTTTGACGGTTAAAAAAACGTGCAACTCGATCTTTAGAAGATTGTATGTAGTGTGAGGTTTGAGTCTTGTTCCAAATATCACTTCGCTGGTCTAAATAAGAATCTAAGCGCATCTCATTTTGATAGCTTATTAAAGGGATAAAAGGTGTTGCAATTTTAAAAGTGCGAGCCTTTGTTTTTTTTATCGTTTCTACATCTGATATATCTATAATAGAAGGATCTTCTTCTCTGGCCTGACCGATTCGTCCACGAATCATTAATTCATAGGCCTTTCTTCCTTGCTCTGTATCCATTTTTATTAAATATGCATCGCCCAGACCTAATTCTTTGGCCGACTTAAATTCAAAAGTTGGAACAATTGCACCTGCTAAGGTCGAAAGGGTTTTTGCCTTAAGTGTTTTTATTTCAATATAGACTTCGGAATCTGATTTTTTTTCAATGTAATAAGAAAATCCTCCTTCAAGAAGAAGTTTTTCACCAATGCTAAATATAGAGTATCCAATTGAAAGGTTAAAGCTGATTCCACCGAGAACTTGGTAATATACAGTGTCTCCATTGCTCCATTCTTGTATATCACGACTTGTGGTTGGTAGATGGGGAGAGGAAAGATTTTTGCTGTTCTTTGATTGATTAAACACTGCAAATGTATTTAGCGTTGGATATACTCCAATTGTTCCCCAATCATTTTGTGTTTCAGTTAAAACTTGAGAAAAAGTTCCAATTACACCAGAACTAAAGAAAATTTTTCGAGAAGTCTGGACTTTGAAATCATTTGCCTCTAGGTCGAGTTCTAGGCGATTTGGGTCGCTATTGGGAGTTTGTCCAATAATTTCTTCTAAATAATTGAAATCAAAAAAAGAGAATTGAGCCTCGGCCCCACGGTATTCAAAAGACCACGCTAACGAAGAAAAACAGAATAAAATAAAGTATAAAAATTTCATAGACTGACTCTATATCAAAAAATAGAAGAATTGAGTAGAAGATATGTAAATTATATTGATTCTTGATGAGATCTAGATCGAGATGAGAAAAGTATTTTAATAAAATAAAATGCAGTAAAACATACAAGGGGGCGCAAGGCCTCAATTTTCCACATCTGATCTTGGATTCCTTTGGTACCAATTATAATTGAGTTAAGTAAGTGCGGGAAAAAATACAACATAATTGCCCAATGTAGGGTAAGGATAAAAAGAACGTAGGAGATTGAGAAAAGTGCTTTTTTCTTAGAAGATAAAATATCAAAAATGGTGAAAAATAAATTACTTAGTGAAAATGTAATAAGCGTATAGCTTGTAATTGGGCCATCAAAGAAAACGATAATCAAAACGGAGCTAATTAAAAAAATAGAAGATACAATAATAAATTGTACAAAGCTAATGATTCTCTGATTTAGCACTCTTAAAACAATTCCAGATAAAAAGAGAATACCTAAGGCGGTCAATAACTCTTTTTCCCCTCTTGATGGATAATTAAAACTTTTCATGTTGATGAGTGAAAAATGATAAGAGTTGGAGATAAAATGATTAAAGTATATTACAGAAAGAATTGAGGCAAAAAGCGGGAAGAAAATAACCAGATAAAGACTTATAGTATGCTTCCCTAAGTCTGGATCATGCTTAGTTTTAAACAATAAAGGAGTCATAAGAAATAATGTTGCGGCATAAAAAATACCAATTTGTGAATTTAAATATAAACCGGCCAATGCAAATGAAATAAAGATCAGTCCGTGGACAAATATTCCTTTGTAGAATTGATTAAATCCAATGGCAATCATCGCAATTAAAACGAGATCGATGATCGCAGTTGGGCCAATTTGAAGTGCAAGGGACACTCCAGGGTGAAGAGTAAATAGAGAAATAATTAAGAAAATTTTCAATCCATGTAATTTTTGTTTTGATAACTTTTCGAGGAAAAAATAATAAAAAATGATAAAAATGAGCGCACCAATTTCGAGTAAGGTTGAGTTTGAGAAATTTCCAGGTAGCGCATAGTAGGGAATTAAAGCATACTTTGTCAGCACTGGATAATTAGATATGAAATCGGGAAAAAGGTTAAAGCTGGAGTTATATAGTGCTAATAGATCGCTTTGGATCCCATTTCCAAAAATATAATATAGTTCAATTTTTGGCCACTTAAGTAGAATTGAAAGTACTATAAGAAGTACAAATAAACTAAAAAGAAAAATAATGAGATTAAAATTTCTTTTATTCATGCTGTACCTTAGACAGGCCATGTTTTGTTTTGTCCCAATAAAAAGGATTGCTTATTAACTGCCATAGACCGCGATAGGCCGCAAGCGACATTAAAAACCAGTAAATAGGAGCTGCGATAGCATAAGGAATTAATTGATAATTTTTTCTTTTAAATACCCCCAACATATGAATGTAAATAAAGTAAAAATTTCCAAAAATTAAATTAATTGCACCTAAGGCAAGGATCACTGGGGGAAAATAGATATGAAAAATATCGGTAGCGGTAATAATCCAGCAGAGAAAAATAAAATACATCCATGGCATTATTAATGCCGAAATAAAAGTAGAACCAATAAAAAGTTGAAAAGATAGAAAACCTTTTAGATTCATTTTTTTTATAAAGCGCAGAGGGGAACGCATATGCACCAGATAGGTTTGCATATAGCCTTTTTGCCAACGAGAGCGTTGTTTTATCCAGTTTATAACACTGATATTGGCCTCTTCATAGGTCGTAGAGTTAATTATTTCAACTCTCAATCCGAGCTCTGAAAATCTGATGCCGAGGTCAGCATCTTCTGTGACATTAAAAGGATCCCATCCGCCCATTGATTTCAAAATATCAACTTTAAAGTGGTTTGAGGTTCCGCCTAGAGGGATTGGAACATTTAATTCTTCAAGTGCTGGTAGGAAAAAATCAAACCACATTGAATATTCAAGTGTAAACATTTTTGAAAGCCAGTTTTCATTGCTGTTAAAATAGTTCAACTTTGCTTGCACACATGCTGTTTTTCCATCTGACTTACTAAATGTGATAAGTGCTTTTTTTAATTGCAGTGGATCAGGACGATCTTCAGCATCATATATTGTAACAAATTGTCCCTTAATAAAATGAAGGGCATAGTTACATGCCTTAGGTTTGGTTTTTGGCAGACTATGAGGTACAACGATGATATCAAAAGAGGGAGGAAGTTGCATTTTTTTAAAGATTGATATTGTTTCAAAGTCATCTGCTTCAAGGACAATTTTAATGTCGAGTTTTTCTAGAGGATAGTCTATTTTTTTTATAGAATTTACAATAAAAGACGCACTCTCGGCCTCTTTGTAAAGTGGAATAATAATCGAATAAATTGGTAAGACGGGCGGTAGTTTTAAAAAGTCTTCTTTTCCAATTTTAAAATCAGAGCGAGGGCGTGTTCCAAGCCATATGAGAGTAAATTTAAATATAAAATTAAGTGTTAAAAACAAAATGGCGAGAGTATTTAAAACAATTATTGCTGAAATGTGATCTCTTATGAGAAAAAAAAGCGTTATGAGAAATAATGCTCCTAAGACAATTTTTTGTGCGCTTGTTATTACTGTCTTGGCAGAATACTCAGGTGCTGAAAGACTAAGGGCATTTACAGCATGCTCACTTAAAGTGTCCGAGAAAATTGTGTGATAGTGCACATAAAATTCCGGTGAAAAAACAATCGAGAAATTAACAGTATAATTAGAGTATTTTTCTTTTAAGAATTTTATTTGATCACGATCAGGATCTGCAATAATTAATGTGATTTTAGAATCACTTTTTTTCAGTGGAAGATAGCGCTGATTTAAGTATTCAAGCTGTAATTCTGCGGAAATTATATTTTTATCAAAGTCAGACGGAACCAAGTGGTTAAAGGGCAAGTTAAAAAGAACAGAGAGCGATTCTTCAAGTTCTAATAGGCTAATATAACCCAGACATACTAAAATTCTTCCAAGCTTTTCACCTATGATATTTTGTCGGTCTAGCGCGAGCTCTAGTTCCTTGCTAGTGATAAGACCTTTGTTGATCAGGAGCTGACCAATTAGATTTGTGTGAGGCCTGACTAGTTCATTCATTCGGTAAGTCTCCAAATACCTAGAAAAAATGTCTGACCTGCTCCACTGTTTTCTGCTTTATAATCATGTGAGAATCCAACTTGGATATTATTATTTTGATAGGCCTTGAATACTAGCGATGTTGTGAATTTAAGTAACATATAATCATCAGCACTTACTTCTTTGTTATTTATATTGCTAGGAAGGTGGTAAGATCGAATATAATTTATGTTTAAAAGGTGAAGATGCCCTTTTAAAAATCTATGTCCGACTTCCAAATTTGAAAAATACTGAGAGCGTGGAACTCCGGTTCTAAATTTTTGCCCTAACTCAATTGAAGTAAATGGGTAAGAAGTTACTGTTGTGAATGTGTGCTTGTATTTAATTTTTAGATCTAAATCAATCGATCTTGATCCTAATAAGTTGGTATTCTTTGTCGAGTAGAGTGGTAAGTAGAGAGAAGGCCCAAGCTCAAGCTGGTTGCCTTTTTGATCTTTATGGAGCGTTTTTAAGGCGCCAAAGCTTGTGGATGTAAGGTCCGTAGCATCGCCTCTCTTGCTATTTATATTTGATAAAATAATATTTCCATAGAGTAAGAGTTCAGAGGAAAGATTACGCTCTAGGTATAAATTAAAATCAGTTTTCTCATAATAGTCATTTGATGAGATTTTGTTTTTACTTGAGTTGTAATAACTTTCTTTTTGGTAGTGATAGATATTAAAAAATGAATTAGTTTTCTCTAGAAAATCAGCATGTGCACAATTGAAACTAAAAAGAGTAAAAAATAACTTTAAGCTAAGAGTAATCATTGTAAAAATGTACTCTAAATTTTTTCTTAAGAAAATGTTTATCAAACTTCAGATATTTAAAAAAAACGAGGGAAAAATAATATTTTATCCCTCGTTTTTTATTTCATAATTATTTTTTATTATTTAAAACTTTGAATAATTCAGTTCCTAATTTTTGTCCAGCGACAACATCAGAAGGATGGTGGACGCCACCAATAACTCGATTCATTGAAGCTTCAGAAGCTCGCTTCAAGAATTGAATTCGTCTTTCTGGAAAAAATTGTGATAATTCAAGAGCTAGAAATTGAGCAATTGTAGCGTGTCCACTTGGATAAGCAGAAGATGATTCAAGGTCAATACATGGTTTAATTTCTGGATTAGAATCATATGGCCTAGGACGATCATACAATTTTTTAGCGATGTAAATGTTTAGCCCTGCTTCAGCATATTTTTTAAAAAGTTTTTTCTCCATTTTCTTTGCTTCCTCAGAAGACAATGGGCCGTTATTCGGAACAAAAATCGCATGGATGCTTGTGTCTGCTTGAGTTTGTGCATATTCACATTGCTCTGGTGTTCTTGTGTTCTGCCAAAACAAAAGTGTATCAAAGTCTAGTGTTTCGCCAATTGAGCCTGCTTTGGGAAATTCGCCAATCGTATTTTTGATTGCTGATGGTGTTAATATTGTTAGTGAAAAATCATCAGCTGCATAAGTAAAAGTTGAAAGTAAAACAAGAAGAGAAAGTAAAAATTTATTCATAAATTCCTCCATAAGAAAATAAGCACTAAAGTTATATTCCTAGAGGTTGTTAATTGTCTAAAGAAAAATCGGATTAAAGTCTTACAATCTATTACAATCCTTCATTCTTAGGTCAATTGTCCTATTTTTATTAAAAGAAACTTCTTGAAACCCAAAAAATAATAGCAGAGATGGTGGTTGGAATCAGCGCGTAGTAGAATAGTTTTAAAGGAGCAACCCCTTCATCTCCAAAACTTTTATTTAAAATTCCAAGGCCAGCGGGATTGGGGGCATTGGCGATTACAGTCAAACCACCACCAATCACAGCACCGCTAACGAGTGCAAGTTTTGAATCAAGGCCAAGTCCTTCAACTTGCGAACCAAGATAAGTTAAGGCCGCGTTGTCAGTGATTGCTGTGAGTCCAATACTTCCGAGGTAAAGAAAAAAGCTGTCAAGCTTTGTCAAAATAGGTGTTAACCACCATGATTGGAAGCTTCCGAGTACGACGAGGCCTGCAAGAAAAAATCCAACGAGAAGTCCTTCTTTTATTTTTAGCTCGTCTTGATATTCTCGTGTAACACTTGCAACCCCTAAGAAAAATAAAAAGACAGCGATAAAAATAGTAAGGTGATGAGCATTTAGAACAACTAAAAATAAAAATAAAAGATGGATAAAAATAATCCAGAGAGGGACTTGCATATTTCGATCAATCTTTGGAGTATCCATTTTTTTAAGTTCTTTTTTAAAAAGAAACGTGATGAGAGTCGTTGAAATTAAAATTGAAATAATTGCCTCAATTCCAAAATGAGAAAAAATGAAGGCCAGATCCCATTGCCATGTTGAAGCAACCATTAAAATTGGAGGAGCTGCATAAGGGGTGAGCGTTCCACCAATTGAGACGTTGACAAATAAAAGTGCTAGGGTTGCATACTTAAATGAGTCGCTCATCTTTTTTTCATAAAAAGCTCTCAGCAGAATTAATGCCGTAACAGTCATGGCCGCTGGTTCGGTGATAAAACTTCCTAAAAGAGGGCCAAGTACCAAGCTAAAAAAGTAGAAGCTAATATTTTTATTCACAGGAAAGAGATTGGAGAATTTTTGAATGAGTGTACTTGCAAAAAGCACAACCGGTTTTGTAGAGCTAATTACCATAATGACGAATACAAAACCAGGTTCAGTAAAATTTAAATTTTCAATATAGAGTATAGCATTTTGATATCCAAACATAGACGCATAAACCATCATTAAGATAAGCGCCCAAATACCAAAGACAACTTCAACTTCGCCTAATAAGTGATAGAGGTTTTCCATAACTGATCCTGATGGGTGTCCATGGGCCAGATGTTGAAATAACTTCACAGAGAAAGTGTGTAGTATTGCCAATATAAAAACAACTAATGCGATAAAAAGAAATGTTTGATTCATAGTCTTTAATTTTACAAGGATACGTTAATTTTGTCTTTTAAAAAAAACCGATAGATATAACCTATCGATCGATAATAAAGATCGAATGTACCTATCTTTGTAAGGAGGTTAAGATCATCATATGAAAGCATCTAACACTTAAAAAAGGAGAAAAAAATGATGACTTTAATTAATACGAAAATTGCAGATTTTAAGGTGCAGGCCTACCATCAAGGAGCCTTTAAAACAGTTACACAAGATGATTTAAAAGGGAAGTGGTCTATTTTCTTTTTTTATCCGGCCGACTTTACTTTTGTTTGTCCAACAGAGCTTGGTGACATGGCCGATAAATATGCCGAATTTCAAAAGATGGGAGTTGAGGTTTATTCAGTATCAACAGATACTCACTTTGTTCATAAGGCCTGGCATGATGCCTCTCCAACAATTAAAAAAATTAATTACCCAATGTTGGCAGATCCAACTGGCCATCTAACAAGATCGTTTGGTGTGCATATTGAAGAAGCAGGACTTGCGTATAGAGGAACTTTCTTAGTCAACCCTGAAGGCAAGATAAAAATAGCTGAAATTCACGATAATGGCATTGGAAGAAATGCAGATGAGTTGCTTAGAAAAACACAAGCAGCACAGTTTATTGCAAGCAATCCAAATGAGGTATGCCCTGCTAAATGGAAACCAGGTAGCGATACTTTAAGGCCAGGTCTTGATCTTGTGGGAAAAATTTAATTTAAAAGGAGTTGATCATGTTAGAACAAAATATTTTAGAACAGCTTAAGAGTGTGTTTAGTAAATTGAAAAATGAAGTGAGCCTTGTGTACTATAGCTCTACACATCCCAAGCAAGGTGAGTTAGAAGCACTCTTAAATGATTTAAAGAGTACTTCTAGCATGATCAAAATTCAAAAGTTAGAAATTGAACGTAGTATTCCTAGCTTTTTTATAAAATATAAAGAAAAAGAAAATGGCATTAACTTTGAAGGAATCCCTCTCGGCCATGAATTTTCTTCGCTCGTTCTTGCGATATTAAATTCAGATTATGAAGGAAAATTTCCTGATGAATTTATAATCGACAAAATAAAAAATATAAAAGGCGATGTCGAGATACGAACATTTATTTCACTTAGCTGTGAAAATTGTCCAGAGGTTATTCAGGCACTCAATTTAATTGCGATATTAAATGGAAGTATTAAGCATACTATGCTGGATGGTGAGTACTTTGGAGATGAAATTGATCGACTAAAGATTCAAGGAGTTCCTGCTGTTTTTATTGGTGACGAACTTATACATGCTGGAAAAAGTAATATATCAGAATTATTGAATAAGTTAGAAAATAGGCTTGGAAAAAAAACAGAAAGTATTTTTGAAAAAAAATTAGGCCACTTTGATGTCGTCGTGATTGGTGCAGGTCCAGCGGGGGCTTCTGCTGCCATCTATACTGCAAGAAAAGGTTTAAAAACTGCGATTGTTGCAGAAAAAGTTGGAGGGCAAGTTAAAGATACTATTGGAATTGAAAATCTTATCTCAGTCCCTTATACAGAGGGGCCAATTTTAGCCTCGAAGTTATTAGAGCATATAAAGGCCTATGATATCAAATTATTTGAACATCGAAAAATTGAAGAAATAACTTCAGGTGAGCTTAATTTGATTACTTTAAATTCAAAAGAATTAATTGAAGCAAAAAGAATAATCGTAGCAACTGGTGCAAAATGGAGAGAGTTAAATATACCAGGAGAAAAAGAATTTATTGGCCGTGGCGTTGCATTTTGTCCCCATTGTGATGGGCCTTTTTATAAAGGAAAAAAAGTTGCAGTTGTTGGAGGCGGAAATTCGGGAGTAGAGGCAGCGATTGATCTTTCAAAAATCGTAAGTGAAGTCACATTATTTGAGTTTCAAGAATTTTTAAAGGCCGATAGTGTTTTGCAGGACAAATTAAGAAGTCTACCAAATGTAAAAATAATTACTAATGCAAAAACAGAGCGAGTTCTACACTCAACAGATAAGGTTATCGGTATCGAATACCTTAATAGAAAAACGAATGAAAAAATACAAGTAGAGCTTGATGGGATTTTTGTACAAATTGGTCTGGCCCCTAACTCTTCATTTATAAATAAGATTGTTGAAACTAATAAGATGGGGGAGATTATTGTTGATTATAAAAATAAAACTTCAAAAAGTGGTATTTATGCTGCAGGAGATGTCACTAATATTCCTTATAAGCAAATCATTATTTCAATGGGAGATGGGGCAAAGGCGGGACTAAGTGTCTTTGAGGATTTAGTTTATAGTACCTAGCTTAGATTTGATTATATTTATAAAATATTTTTTTTCATCGCGATTAAATCCGATGTAGTAAATGATAGAGGAGTTAACAAAAAACAGTATGAAATAAGAGAGGGCGAAATTGAGCCATTGGTCAGATATTAGAAAGCGTTTTATGTACATGTTGATAAAAAATAAAGGAATAGAAAATAAAAGTGGCGTAAGAACAGACTTAAGTAGTTTTTCAATATTTAGATTGAGGTGATTTTTAAGTGCAATTGGAATGAATAAAAGATAAACGAAAATCAGACTTGAAAGAGTCCCGATGGTCGGTGAGAGTAATTTTAATTTAGGAATAAATGCCAGCGAGATACTTAAATTAACTAGAGCATTTAGTAATTCGATTTTAACTTGAGTTTTATTATTCCCATTGCCGGTCAAACATAAATTCCAAATCGAGAAGTTACTTCTAAAATAGGCGTTAATTGAAATTAGGATTGTAAAAGTTAGGCCAAAATAAAACTCTTTTCCAACCCATAACTGAATAAAGTTTTCATTTAAAAAAATTAAGGGTGAAAGCAAGCTGATCGCAAGAAAATTGCTAACTCTCGTAAGAGTATAGAGAATTTTCTCAAATCTTTCATGTTCTCCATTTTTGTAAAGGTCAATGAGTGAGGCCCAACTGCTATTAGAAATCGACATTAAATTTTCTTGAAAAAGGAGAACCAGTTTTTGGGTTAATATTAATGGTAAGATTTCGGTAGGAAAAAAAAAGAGTCCCAAAATAATATTATCAGAAAGAAAGCTAATTTTATTGAAAATAGAGATCATCACTCCTCTAAAAATAGTGCTAAATTGATTCATTTTTTCTTCTAAACGTATCTCAGTATCGTGATAGTTAATTTCGCCTTTATTAATTTTAAAAAAAAGATAAGCAATATAAAAAGCGATTGAAAAATAAGCGATTGTCATGCTTAGAAATTGCCCGACTACACCAAAAGCTAAATAGGCAAATACAATTGATAAAACTGAAAAAATAATGTTTTGAACGATACGTGCTCTTGTTACCAGATATGATTTTTCTTGATATTCGTACCACGCATAGATTCCAGTAAATTCAAGAAGAAGAAAATTTAGGCAACCAATCGCAAATGCTAGTTGAACATGGAAAACTTTTTGATCCGGTATTTTAAACAACTGAGGCAAAAACGGGGTAAAAGCAATACCAATAAGGACAAGGATAGGAGGAAAGAAGATATATTTTCTAAATATTCCCCAAGTATTTTGGGCAAGATTTTGTTTTTTAGATTTAGCAAATATTGAAAAAATTCCAATTGTAAAGGCCGTATCAAAAAAACTAATTCCAGTGAGCCAATCAGAGGCAAGTTTAAAAAGGGCAAAATCTTCTTTTCCAAGGAATTTTAATAAGAGTGGAGTTGCGATAAATCCAAGTACGATGGTTGCAGCTGAGCTAATAACTTTTGTTAAAAAATTTTTTATAATTATTTTACTTTTCATTAATAAAAATTCTGTAGAGCTGCTTTTAAATATGTTAATCTATTCATTATATGGGGAAAGTGCTACCATTTCAAAATAAATTAAAACTAGAAGTTGGTTCCGATACTGAAATTATCGAATTGCTAACTAAGTTTGAAAATAATTTTCAACAAGGTGAGAAATCAATTGCATTTTCTTCTACTAATTATAGAAGCTCACAAGAAAAATCAATTTTATTAGCGATAGATTATTTCAATCAAAAATACCCAACTTTGCGCTTGTGCGTAGTGAGTTTTCAGATAGAAAGTGGCCTTTTTAAAGAGTTGCTTTTCAATGGGGGAGAAGCAAAGTCATATGAGACTTATAGAGTAAATCGACAATTAGATTTTGTAGATTGGGCAAAAGTTTTAAAAAAAGATCCGCTCGACATTGTTGATGAATACGATATGGTATTGTGGGATTTGCCAGATCTGGAATTTATTCAGAGAGAATATGATCGATTGCATACCTACTTTGAACACATGGATGCCCTTTATATTGTTTCTCTTAAGCATAAAAAATTTGATGATGAACATTTTAAGCGAACAATTTCAGATTTTTATCGAGATCATGGCCTGAACATTCGCTCTATTCTGCCTTGGACGATTGGGAAGAAAAAGAATAAGCGTCAACTGCATAAAGATTTAATTGAGAGAATAAAGTCACTTTTTTTCTAGAAAAATTTTCCCAGAGGCCGAATTTACCTTCCTCAGAATAAGCACTTTACTTGCGCTATAATAAAAGTTGATTAATAAGGCCAAGGATAGTGGAATGATATTAATTACTACTTCAGATTATTTACCTAAGCTTGGTGGTCTAACAAGTTTTGTATTAAATATTGAGCGTATTTTAAAAGAAGAAAATATTCAATATGAGATATTTCATTGGAATTCTACCAACGAAATTCTTCGCTACGATAAAAAGTTGCTAGATCATTACGATTATATAATTAATATACATCCTATGTTTTCTTGGTTTGTTCAGGGATATGAATTTAAAATGATCAATTTTATTCATGGCTCTGAAGTTTTAATGAATTCACCTAATTTAATCAAGGCATTGTTAAAAAAAATTAGAAAAAGAAGGTATTTTGAGCAGATGGAAAAATGTCTGCATAATCTTTTTATCTCTGAATATACACAAAAAAAAGCAAGTGAGCTTGGATTTAATGTTAACTATTCACGAGATATAGTATTTCACAATTGCATTGACACTCGCGATGCAAGCTTTAGAAGTCGAACTCTTAATTTAAAACATTTGAAGTTCAGCTGTATTGCTCGAAATGTTCCGCATAAAAATATTATGGGGACAATCAAATTGCTAGAAGATATTGCCGTCAGAAAAAAAATACAAGTGTCACTATTTCTTCCTAGTGGGAATAATTTTAAAAGTGACCTTATTGAACTAAATGAACTTCGCGATAATAGCAATGAATGTCGCGACGAAGTTTACAGAGATGTTAATTATAATCTTTTGTTTTCACTTGATCACTCAGACATTGGTTTTGTTGAAGGGTTTGGGTTAACGGTTCTAGAGGCGGGGCGATTCGGTACTCCAAGTATTGTTTTTCCAACCGGAGGGCTAGTGGAGGCAGTACACCATCTTAAGACTGGAATTGTTTTGAGTGGTAAAGATGTTTGTACTGATGATGAAATACTGCAAATATTAGATGCGGATTTATATCAAAGCATCTCGCGAGAAGTCTATCAACATACACTATCTTCTCATTCTCTTGAAATGTACAAAAAATTGTTTAATACGCTGATGAGTATCGATAGGAAGGTTGCATGAAAAGTGTCGCAGTTATAATGAACACCAATTGCCTTGGTGGAGCAGAGAGAAGCCTTCTACTTCAAGTATCAATGTTAAAAGATAAAAGGATTGATTTTTATATTCCAGATCTGGATTCAGAAACAGCGCTCAAAGACGAAATATTAAAAATGAATTTGGGGGATATTCATCACTATCATTACCCTAAATCGATTTATCAATTGTCTAGAAAGGATTTTTTCAAAGGTCTTTTTTTATTTATACCTGTTTTGTCATGGATATTAAAAAAAAATGTAATCGATAATGTCTATAGAAATTATGACTATGTATATTTAAACGGCAATAAAGCAGCATTTGCATTTTTTTTAAAGAATATTTTTTATCACTTCGATAAAAAAGTTATTTGGCATTTAAGAGATTATTACCTTAACAGCAAGTGGAATAATTTTATATGGAAATTGTTGGTCTCATTAAATAGTGATCAGCTTATATTTGTGGCAAATTCTGACTCGGTAAAAGACAGCCTCAATATTCAACTTTGGAATAAGTATAAAAAACAAGTAATTTATAATCCATCGGGACTAATTTTTAATGGCAGGAAAAAAGAATTAATTGAAACTATTGGTGTTGTATCAATGCTTGCTCCTTGGAAGGGGTTGCATGCTCTAATTTTCTGGTCAAAGCTTTATGAAAATGAATTGCGATCCCTTGGGATTAAAAGCATTAATGTTTATGGAGGGGATATATATAAAACAGAGGGTGAACACTCCAACTACAGAACAGAGATAATCGATTTAAAAAATAAACTAAAATGTAACTTGATTAATTTTGTAGGTATAAAAAGGCCGGAAGAAATTTTTGCGGAGATCGATTGCTTAATACATTACTCACTTAAAGGAGAGCCATTCGGTCGAGTAATCGTTGAGGCATACTCGGCAGGCGTTCCAGTGATTAGTACAGGACTTGGTGGAGCATCTGAGTTAATTACTGACTCAGTAAATGCATACAAAGTGGGGCCATATGACTATGCTGGACTTTTTTTGTCGATTGAACAATTGATAAAAAATAATGTGGTAAGAGTAAATTTTATTGAAAAATCAAAAAATAAGTCTCAAGAAATTCAAAAAAATATAGATAAGTATTTGAATGATTTATTTGCCAAGGATGTTGCATAATGAATTTTGGGCCTGATTCAGATTTTTTATTAAAAGATTTTGATGATGACCCGTCATTTGGCCTAGTTTTCCATCTACCAAAATCTTTAAAAGAAGTTAAATCAAAAATTCGAAGCACTCTCAGAGATCAGCGAATTGTAAAACATCAAGAAATAATTGCACCTTTCTTATCTTTAAATATACAGAATGCTCCAGCAACATATGCTGTCGTAAAATCGTACTTATCAGATATTTCAGCAGGTAAGAAAAATTTTGGTTTTACGTCGCTTGGTAAAAACATAAATGATTTAACAATTTTAGGTATTGGAAGTTGTATTAGCTATTCAATGGATAATGCCCCCGTATTAATGGTCGTTAATAATATCAATGCTCCAGAATGGGATAAATACAGAGCTTCTTTTTCGAGTGGGCAATTAGGTAAATGGAAAACTTATGATTGGGCAAATTTATGCTTAATTGATTATAATGAAATTTTATCAAATTCGATGGAGTCAATTCAATTAGATTTAAAAATAATTAATGAAGAATTTACTTCAGTATTGTGGACACTTCCATCAATAGAGCAATCAAATAGCCTAAAGCAATTTTACATAACAGTATTTAAAAATTTAGATAGCGTAGCACTCATTGTACCGAAACTTCCCGTTGAGTTTAAAAAAATAGCAAAGATTGAATCTTTCTATAGTTCAATAGGGATAAGACTTAAAGGTATATTGAAGGGGGAATAGTTATGTCTCAGATAAAAAAAGAAGATCCCTCAGTCCTTTATGACTTCAATGTTAAAGTTGACAGTGATACGACCACTGACAAAATGGCAGATTATCTATCTCGTATTTCGAATCACGAGGAATTATTTAAAATAGGAAAAGGCTTTTTATTAGATTATCAAAAAGGGATAAAAAGCTTTGCGATTACTTCAACTGGATATAAAAATTCTCAGCAAAGAACAATTCTTGGTTTGTGTTGTTATTTTGACTATGTAGATCAGTATAGAATTGCAATTATTTCTGATCAATTGAAGTATGGCGTGTTTGATGAGCTGATTAGAGATTCAGAAGAAAAGTCTTATCAGTTAGGCAGATGGGGAGATAGTGTAAAGTATCAATCCTATCATCATCATTTTGATTTTTTTGATTACTCCGAGCTTTTAAGAATTTACGATGATCACCTTTATAGTAAAACATTTGATTTTGAAATTAAAACAATAATGGATTACTACGATATTATTCTCTGGGATGTTCCAGAATTAGAAAAAATGAAACTTAATCTCCACTTTAATTATCGGATATCACATTTTTATGAGTCCTTAACCATGATTGTGTCTCCGAATGCATCTTCTGGTGCCCATGTTGAAACAATAAAAAGGTTTTTTAGTAATTATAATGTAAACTTAAATGGCGTTTTGTTCGAAACGTCTAGTGCTATAGAACAACCAAAGAGGAAGAAATTTTTAGGGATATTATAAAGTGGAAAAGTTTAGCGTTCTTTTAGACGAGACAACGATTGTGAATTTTAGGCTTCTTTGGAAGCTGTTTTCTAGATATCGTTCTCATTTAACGATCGCAGGGATTGCGCTTTTATTTTTATTCTCCTACTACTATTTTTCTCAGCCAGTGGTATATTCAACTTCAGTACCAATTAAAATAATAGAAAAACATACTGTATCAAATGACCTTCAATCACTGGTTCAAGTCGATGGACCTTCAACTATTAGCTTGAATGAATTACAAGTATCTCTGTCTAGTTATACTTTTATAAAGAGCTATGCTGAGCTGGTCGTAAATGACCCAGAATTTAAAAAATTAAATTTTGGTTCAATAAATTCAGGACGCGCCATACTTGGTAGTACTATCGAGCTTACTTGTAAAAATGACAAAAAGTGTATGGTCGAGCAATTAATTGGCCCCCTTAGTGGTAGTTTTTCCGTAGAGCAGGGGGCGACTGAGAATCGCTTTTTGCTTACCTTAAATGCATTAACAGAGCATACTGTGAATCATTTGATTAATGTATTAACAAGGTCAATTGAAAACCACAGAGTATCCCAAAGAAAATACCTTGTAACAAAAGAGATTGAGTCTGTTGAGAAATTGCTTAAAGAGAGTCGTGATATTTTAAGTGGAGATAAAGGGATTGTTGTATTAGAAGATAATGAAAATCAACTCACAGAAATAGCCGACTTGAGAGAGCGAATGAGAAATATATCAATTGCAATTAATCAAGAGACCTCTAACTACACCAGCCTTGAAGCAAAAGTTCTTGAGAATAAAAAGATTCTAAAGGATTCTTCAAGTGAAGAAGTCTTCACTAAAATGACTTTAAAGACTTTAAAAAATAAAATAAATACAATCCGTCAAAACTTAACAGCGCTTGAGGCCATTCCTGAATCAAGTCGATCAGAATCAGATATGAAAGTTATTATTAAACTAAAAGAAGAACTTTTAAATCTTGAAAAAAATGTTCCACACGATGACGAAATAACTAGCCTAGAAGCTGGGGATGATTTTGAAAATGCTCAAAGAATGAGAGAAAAAGGTCATGAATTTGACTATCAAGTATCAAAAGTAAAAATTGATAATCTAAAAAAAGAATATGATGAAGTAAAGTTTAAGCTTGATATGCTTTCTAAGGATAAAATTGCAAAAGAAGTAACAGTTACAAGGTTAAAATCAGATCTCGAATTTTTAAAAACTCTAGAATCAAAGCAACTTTCGTTGAAATTGATGAGTACAACGATGACTTCTGATTTATTGTTTGAAGAATTTAGTCGCGGGACACGCGAATTTAGAAGGTCATCAATTTTAAAGATATTTATCTTTAGTTTCTTAGTAACTGGATTTATCTATCTATGCTCAATTTTAATTAGGTATTTTTGGGATGATCGAATTTATTCTGAAGATGATTTAAAAACTCATTTTATTAAATTGGATTTTGTCGGAGAAGTTCCATCTTTTGATTAGTTTTAAATTTTCTCACCTTTTATCTTTTTTATTATTAACACCATTGTTGGATAAAATAAATTAATCATCATATCAGTAATATGTTTCTTCAGGGTATTATTTAAAACAAAGCAATCGAGAATTTCTTTAGATATCCCTAACAAGAAAATTAAAAAAATTATATGCAGTATTCTAAATTTTTTCTTCAATAATATAATTGTAATAAGGGTAGATATCAGGAGATGCAACGTTGCATTTAAGGGGATGATGCCCGCTATTTTATATTTTGAGATAAATCCAAGAGTGTGAGATATAAAATCAGGCATTGGCTGCGATCTTTCCTTTTTCTTTGTTAATTGTCTTTATTCCAATTGCTGCTAAAAACCAAAATACAAATGACTCTGGATTATATGTTAAACCAATTGCCCCCCAGTTTCCAATAATGATTACAAAAATTGTAGAAAAACAAATTAGTACAATATTAAAAGAACTTAGATCTTTTATTTTGTAGAAGTAGAAAAGATTTTTAAATAAATAGACTGTGATATAAAAAATTAATGCTAGATAAAAAATAGCACCTACACCAAGGTCAATAAAAAGCGAAATAAATAGACTATCAAAGTGCCACAAGTAATCTAATTTTACATGTGGATTTTGGATGATGTCATCTTTAATAAGGCTGGCCGCGGCTCCAGTAACTCCAGGACCTAATCCGAGTGGGTAAGTCGACAATTTTGAATATGCAACTTTGATAAATGTATCAATATTTATTCGATCTTTTTTTACAGCATCGATCTCTGTTAATGAGGACATTCTTTTTTTTGCATAATCGATATTCTCATCACCTGATTTATCATTCGAAAGTAATATCGTCTTACCACTAATGATTAGTGTTATAAAAATTATGAAAACAGGTATTACTGCTTTCGGCTTAAGTCTTTCATAGATCATTAAACCTAATTGAATAAGACCTACGATAAGCAGATACTTTACTAAAGCTGAACGCACCTGACAGAAGATGATAATCATTATAGACGAGGCAATTAGGCCGTACTTAAACAGAGTTCCTAGCAAGCGAAATTGGAATAAAAAAAGAAATCCTACAGTGGTAAATAAATAAATACTTATGGTACCTGGAAGTGCTGTTGTACCAAAAGGGCGATAAAGAGTACCAGTGAAAATCCCTTCCTTCATTGGTTTAATATAATAAGGGGAGAGTTGTAGCATAAGAGATTCTTTCATTTGAACTTGAAATAAAGTTAGAGCAATTTCTAGAATCAGTATAAATACAAAAAAATAGTAAACTGTCTTAAAATATTCCTTTTTAACGTCTAGGTTTGATTGTAGTACACCTAAAAAAAGTAGAATTGGAAAGATGTATATTTTTGATGCAGCAATAACCCCAAACATTGAGATCGAATAGATATTAAATATTTGTATAATATACCAGATAAAATGTAGTAAAATACAAATGTAGATTGGCATGGTTAATAGTTTTCGATCCATTAGCTTTTTATTGGAAATAAATATTTTTGCTATTGAATAAAATATTAAGAGGTCAAATATGATTCTTGACCAGCTTTGATATTCCCAGACGACACGGCCTTGACCTTCGATAAAAAGTAAAGTGATAATTTCCATTAAGACATATTCAAATTTAAAAAAAATGATCGAGGTGGCGATTGTAACAACTTGAGCTACATAGACATATTTAAGCGCAGGATTACCTAGAAAATTAAACGAGAAGTTTAATATTAAAAGAATAAAATTTAAAGCGTGAAAATAAAGTATAATTTTATTTTTTTGAGCTATCTCGATATTGTCTGCTTGTAAATTTTCCATATCAGAATTACTATTATAACATGAATATATTAAGAAAATTATTAACAGTAATTATTTGCAATCAACTCTTGATCTTTTCACTTGGGTATGCTCAGGAAGTAGAGCCAGAAGTAACCAAGCCTGCTATCGCTCAAACAAAAGATTTAAATCTTCAAGAATTGACTTTGCCTTCTGAAGTTAAAGACATTGGCAAGCAAAGTGGGACAATTTATTACAATAGTTCTGTTAAAAATAAAGTTTTAATACCGACTCACTTTTGGGGTGAAGTTAACCGACCTGGATTGCATTTTGTTCCAAATGATACAACTTTAATTAAAGGTTTATCTATGGCCGGTGGCCCAAGTGGAAACGCAAAACTTTCTGAAGTAAGTCTATCTAGAAATACAACTGATGGAAAAGTTAAGCAGTACGTTTTTAATTTAGATTCAGGTGGAGAGTTAGATGCCCATCAGTTTAAAATAGAACCAGGTGACTCTGTTTTTATTAAAAAAGATCATTTTTTAGAAGATCGAAACTACTATACCAGTTGGATTGGAATCGTGATATCTATTATTTCTACCATTGTATTATTACAAAAAGTTGACTAGTTATGAATATCCTTCAACTTGCTAAATACTATCCTCCTGTCTTTGGTGGTATTGAATTAGTTGAAAAAATGATAACTCGTGCGCACGCTCAAAAAAATGATCAGATGTTTATTGTCGCTTTTTCAGATATTGAAAAAAAAGAAATTGGAGAATTCAAAGAAACGATCTACCGCATTTATGAAAGTTTCAAATTTTTAAGCGCACCTTTTAATCTCAATTTCATATTTCAGTTTAAAAAAATTATTTTGGAAAATGATATTAAACGCATTTATATTCATCTTCCAAATCCATTTATGCACGAAGTTGTTCGACTCTATTCACATTTTTTAAAAGAGCATGGGGTTCAAGTTATCGCAATTTATCATAGTGACATCGTTAATAAAAAAATCTTAGGCGATATTTACCAATGCTACTTTAATTTATCTTCATCTATCTATGATTTTTTTATTGCTTCCAGTGATAAGCTATGGCGTAGCTCACCTGTGCTAAGAAAAATAAGTGATGCAAAAAAAATTATTATTCCATTTTGCGTAGAAGAAGATTTTCGTCCTGTCATAAAAAAAACACTTAAAAATAAAATTATCAGTATTGGCCGAATGGTGCCATACAAAGGATATGAATTTTTAATAGCTGCCTTAAATGACAGCAAGTATGAATTACATTTAATAGGTGATGGACCACTATTAGAAAAGCTTGTTGCCATGTCTTCAAAAAATATTATTTTTTATAAAAATATTAATGATGCAAAAAAAAATGAAATTTTTGATGAGTGTGATGTTCTGGTCGTTAGTTCTATTTCAAGAGCTGAGGCATATGGTATGACAATCGTCGAGTCATTTGGTCGAGGTATTCCTGTTGTCGCTTCGGACATAGATTCAGGCGTAACTTATTTAGTTCAAAACGGAATTACTGGCTTTACATTTAAGATTAATTCAAAAAATGAATTGCTAGAGGCATTAGATAAAATATATGACGAGAGTAATTATAATAGAATTGCAAATAACTGCCGACATTTTTATGATGAAAATTTAAGTTTTGATAAATTTAAAGAGAGATTATTAATTATATGAAAAAAGTATTATATGTATCTGCAAATGGTTTTATAGGTGGAGCTGAGAGTTTTTTACTCAATATTGCAGGCATTCATAAAGAGACCCGTGATCCAATCCATTTTTTGCTATTTACATCAGGTCCTTTGGAGGTTGAGCTAAAAAAACTCGAGATACCTGTAACAGTCTTAAAGACTCAATTTAAAATAACAAAAATTATGAGCCTTATTATTGCCATTAGGGAAATTAAAGATTTCTTAAATAAACATAATTTTTCAATTATTCATTCAACAATGGGGTATGTTCAGTTTGTAATGGGACTTGCAACTATCTTCAAAAAAATTAATAGAGTTTGGTTTCAGCACGGGCCAATTGGCGGAGCTGTCGATTATCTTGCCAGTCTATTTAATGTCGATGTCATTTTATTTAACTCGCACTTTTTAATGGAAAAACACTATTCAAATATTTTTTTAAGAAAAGGTAGCTACGGAAGAAAAGTTATCCCGCTACCGATTCAGATTAAGGAAGTAAAGTTACTAGATGCGTTTGCGCTGAAAAAAAGCCTAGGGCTTGAAGGTAAATTTGTCATTGGAATGGTTGGCAGGATTACACGAGGTAAAGGATTTGATATAGGTATAAGAAGCTTTATTGAATTAAATATTGTTGATTCAAAAATGATTATTATTGGTGGACCAAAGTCAAATGATGATAAAAAATATTTTGAAGAATTAAAGAAAATAATTAAAGATGCAGATGCCGAAGATCGAGTTCAATTTATTGATAAGCAATTAAATGTAGCTCCATACTATAAAGTAATGGATTTATTTTTAAATCCGGTGACAAATGATGAAGGTTTTAATTTATCAGTTGCTGAAGCAATGGGGATGGGGATTCCTGTTATTTCTTCCTCTTACGGTGGATTAAGTGAATTTGTTAAAGAGAATGAAACAGCAGAAGTTGTGCTTGCACGCAATGTCGATGTAGTGGAGACTTTAAAACTCCAAATTATGAAAATGAAAAATGATGAAGTTTATTCAAAAAAACTTACAAAAAATGCTAAAAATCTCATCGAAAGCAGGTTTAGTTTCTCGCAGAGTTATGTTGCGATCACAGATGTCTATCAGTTTTTAAATAGCATTGATTGAAATTTATTTGCCTGGTTTTCCCAGCTTAATGAACTTACTTCATTTAGTCTTTGCTCAATTCTTTTTCTTTTTTCTTCGATAGATATTTTTCTAAACTTAATAATAGGTAATGGGTCACTTTGTTGATGAAAATGCACTCCAGTAGCATTTTGAATTACTTCACTGGCCCCTACATTTTGATTTGGTACTATTATTTCAAGTCCCATCATAAATGCTTCAATGATCACTAGACCAAATGGCTCATAATAAGTCGGGAAAATAAACAAATCCGAAATTTGATAAAAATCGCGGACACGTTTTGTGAATGGGATATATGCTGATTTTAGTTCTTTTGGAGGAATAAATTGCTCATTATTTTCAGGTTTACCAATGATAATTAGCTGTAAGTTATTATCAATTGAATATCTGATGGCACGATCGATACCTTTTCTCTCTAGGGCCCCAATAAATAGGGCGACAGGCTTGCTTCTATCAATGGCATTCAATACTGGATATTCAGATGAAAGCTCATTCCAAATTTTATCTTCATCTATTGAAAGTTGAAACTCATGTAAATTTACAGCAGAGGGTAAATAGATAAATTGCTCATCTTTTAAGGCAAACTCACTTTTTAAATATTGCTCGATAAATCTAGCAATCACAATAAAACGAGTACTCTTATTTTTAAAAACAAAATTTTCAGCAATTTCAAAATAAAGAAATAATAATTTTTTGTATACAAATTCATGAAACTTTAATTTACGCTGCGAAAAAAATATTTTCTTCCATTGCTCGTGGACAAATTGAACATTAACGATATCTGCATCTAAAGATGCAATACCAATACTTATTTTAATAAAGCTATTGAGAAAAATTTTTGAATAGAGATAAGTATAAAGATGATAAAAAATCATCTTAAAGAGAAATGGCCTTATATTTGGAAATGGAACTTTAATAAACTTAATAGTGTGAGGAAACTGTGTGAATAACTCTCTTGGAGGAGTCGAAGTGAAACAGATTAACCTAAGATCACTTATTTGACTTTTTTGATCGGTAGAGAGGGCATTTACTAATTCAATGATCGCACGTGAGTGCCCAATATGCTTATGGAGGTCGTGGACAAAAATTGCTAGCTTCATTTGAATAATTTATCACAAATAAATTAAGTTAAAAGAAATTTAGTAATATAATAGTGTTATGAAAATTTTAGTAATTGGCCATAGCTATGTTGTTGATTCAAATCGTCAGTTTTGGAATCAAGTTGCTGTCGAAAATAGCGTCGAAATAGACTTAATATGCCCTCTACATTGGAAATCAAATCTAATTAAAGTTTTAGACTTTAAGTATAATAGTCAAACTGATTTTAAAATTAATAAAATATATCCAATAAAGACTTATATCAGCGGTAATGGTTCGTTTTACCACTATCATTGGATAGAATTTTTCAAGGTTTTATTTTTTAAAAAATATGACAGCATTTTTATTTTTCAAGAATCTTGGGCAATTTCTCTTGCACAGTTAATATTAATTAAGCTATTTGGCCCAAATAGATCTTCAAAAATCCATCTGGCCGTCTGTCAAAATATAATCAAACCCAAGCTTCGTTTTCTAATTCCTTTTGAAAGACTGCTCACTTTTTTTGTAGAGCGTATCTGGTACTGTACCGAAGAAATAAATAAAGTTTTAGATTATAAAAAAATAAGAAGCAAGCGCTCCTACCTTCCTTTTACTTTTGATCACGCAATATATTTTCCAAAAATTGTTAAATTAAATAATCAGATTAACCTAGGATTTATTGGTAGATTGACTGAGGAGAAAGGAATATTGGATCTAATCCAAGCAGTTGAAGAACTTACTCTTTCTGGTCACAATATGTATTTACATATTGCGGGAGCTGGAAAACTAGAGAGCAGGCTAGATAAAAGTTTTATAAAATACTATGGAGTAATTCCACATTCAGAGGCCCATCATTTCTACCAAAAGATAGACATTTTAGTACTTCCATCAAGAACGACTCCCTTTTGGAAAGAGCAATTTGGAAGAGTCTTAGTTGAAGCTGCAGCGTCGGGAAAAGTTGTACTGGGATCAAGCTCAGGTGCAATTCCTGAAGTAATTCATAAAATTGGTCTTGGAGAAGTTTTTAAAGAGGGAGATGTTGCTGACTTAAAACAGAAAATATTAAGTCTTGTAGGATTAATTCAATCGCCAAATTTTGATGATAAAATGAATGATGCTATAGAGAGAACAATTGCTTTTTCATCTCATGTAAGTGTCGGAAAGCATTTAGTCGAGGTGATGAAAGATGACAATTAATATTCATTCAATCGATGTAGGATATGATGAGGTATTAATTAAAAATTTATCTCTAGAGCTCAAGAAAAATTATATCTATTGTATATCTGCTTCCAATGGAGTTGGTAAAACTTGCCTTGCTAGAACTCTAACCAAATTTATTCCTGATATTTCTAAAAATAGCTCATTAAATTTATATAGTCAGTACGATCTCGATTTAGTTTCTGCAGAATCGAATGGATTAATTGAGGAGTATACAGGTGCTGAAAATTTGAAATTTTATGCAGGGCCGAACCAGCTACTTGTTCTAAATTATTTTAGCGATTTATCAATTGTCTCCAAGATATTAAAGGTGAATGCAGGTCATTTTTCAAGTGGAATGAGGCAGGTTTTAAAGCTATTAATTTCCTTATCATCAAGTAAAGATATTTTAATTTGGGATGAACCGTTTAAATCAATAGCTCCAGATATAAAAAAAGTAATATGTAGTAGATTACTAATGAATAGAGATTTGTTATTGGCCAATAAGTCTCTTCTTGTTTTAGACCATGTGAATGATCACTGGGGTAATACAGGCGTTATTCAAATGAAAATTAAAGAGCGAGTATTGGTAAATGATCTTTAAAGAAATCATAAAATATGAGACAAAGAATTATTTTCCTAATTATTGGGCACTGATTGGGCTATTGTTTGGTGTGATTATAAATCTTATGGCCTATTACTTTACCTCAAAGGCTTTATCTCCCAATATAAATATTTCAGATCCAATCCTTCATCAAGGATATTTTGAATATATTATTTTGGGGGAAATTTTATTGTTGGTCCCTCAGCTTGCCATTTCTGATAGCGTTGAAATTTATTTTAGGTATCGCGATTCTGGCATCTTAGAGAAAATGTTTTTGCTAAAAAATGGACCATTATTGACTTTATTTCATGTATTTATCTCTCAAGTTTTTATAAAGTTGCTATACGTTTTTATAACATTTATTCTTGTCTTTATTTTGTATAAAACCCATTTTAGTCTGATACATTTATTTAATTTAATAATTGCGATGCTTTTTTCTGCATTAGTATTCCTTCCATTTTTTTTTCTAATAATTTTTATTTCGATGCTTAGAAAAAAAAGAATTAGTGCTATCCATTACCTAATGACGATTTTTTCATTGGCCTCTGGAGCATATTTTCCTATTGAAGTAATTGGCAATAATTCTTTAATTCATTTTTTTAAAGTGTCTCCCATGAATTTAATTATAAGTGCTGGAAGAGATTTTATTTATGGAAAGATTAATTTTTTAGAACTCATATCTTTTCAGCATCTATGGATATGGGGGATTGTTGTTGTCGCGTTTAACTATCTATTTTACAAATATTTTATTAATTATTTTAAAGTTAATATATTAAAATGAGCAATACCCCAAATAAATTGAGAGAGTTTATGTTAAAATATGATTCCATTTGTGATGATGATTTTTTGATTAATCAGGGGATTGTTGGGTATTTGGATAAGAATTCTAAAGATCATAAGCTACAATGCTATAAGAATAATCTTCTTTTAAAAGAGTATCATTTTATAAAAAAAGAATTTAAAAATGAGAGATGTGTCCTTTTAAAAGGTCCTGCGCTTCTTTCTCTTAATGTTTATGAAGATTATGGGGATAGAAGTATTGGTGATTTGGATTTACTAGTATTATCCTTAGATCAATCTTCACAATTACTTTTAAAGTTAGGCTATCAAAATGTCTCGGCAAATCATTGGGAGGCCAACCATAATAAATTAGTTTTTTCAAGATTTGTGGCCGGAGTTGAATTAATTGTTGAACTTCATGATGCATTATTTTCTCACGATAGAAAGGATAAGGATATTGAGACCATGATGATCGGTGAAGTTCAAATTCTATCTTATAATCATTTTTTAGTTCATCTCGTTGGGCATTTAGGTTATATGCATACATTTATTAAAATTCATTGGCTTATAGACATCTACCTTTTTATAAAGAAATTTAAAGATAAATTAGAGATAGAGTTTATAACATCAGAGCTTAAGCGGCTTGGCTTTTTAAATTCCTGGCGCTATTCCATGTATTATATTGAACAGATATTTGAAGAAAAACTATTTTCTTATGATCAATTAAGTTCATTTGAAAAATACTTTCTC
The DNA here is from genome assembly GCA_964583925.1 of uncultured Bacteriovorax sp. Lineage (GTDB taxonomy): Bacteria > Bdellovibrionota > Bacteriovoracia > Bacteriovoracales > Bacteriovoracaceae > Bacteriovorax. The sequence goes on along the minus strand of CAZOXW010000005.1, from coordinate 97,087 downwards.
GATTCGCAATTTATTTTGTATCCTGAAAAAAGAAAGATTAATTATTATGTGGTAAAGCATCTAGTTAAAGATCGTTTTATAGACTCTTTAAGATATGACTTTCAGTGGTTAATAAATAAAGGTTGGAAATTGTGATAGAGTATGAGTTTGATAAAGTAGAGATAGCAAATAACATTCAAACTGATTCAGAAGGTTATACAAAAATTTTCATAAAAGAATTTGCAGGATTAGTGCTCTCTTTTTTCTATAAAGGAGAAAAGACCAAAACTACAAGTGATTTTTTAAAAAATTATCTCATTGATTTTAAGGATGCTTCAGACAATGATGCAGACGATGTTCAAATTTATTTTGACTGCCCTCTCGGGGAGTTGTCAAACCCCAATTTAAAAATGTGGAATGATTGGCCGTATGAAATAATTTATAATGAAGAAAATAAAACATTAATAGAGCGAGATTTTGTTTTAAAAGAAGGGAAGGTTGGAAGTAGTTTCTTTGCAATCGGGCCCCAAATGTCTATTGAATCTTGCGATATCTTAGACAATTTATTAATTTATGCTATTTCAAAAAATTTACTTAGTAAAAATGCATTACTTTTGCATTCTGCTTGTGTCAGCGATGGTGAATTTGCTTATGTCTTTTTTGGTGCATCAGGGGCCGGAAAGTCAACCATCTCAGAGTTCTTGAATAAAGATCAAGGCTTATCAGTGATTAGTTCTGATCAGTTAATTATAAAATTAATTGATGATAAGCTGTATGCTTATTCAACACCTACAACAATACCAGAGTTTCCATTAAATCATAAGGCACGCGAAAAACGCGCAATGCCTATAAAGGCAATTATACATCTTATTCAAAGGGACGGGGGATTCCAACTTATGAAATTGGATGATAATGTTTGGCTTAAATACTTTATGCGTGAACTTATTTATCGCACAGAGTTTAAAGACTCAAGTAAGCTTTTAGACCTGTCGATAAAGATTATGAATAATCCATTGATATATAAAGGTGAATTGAGCTATTCTTATAGGGAATCATTTTGGTTAAAATTATTAGATATTCTGGAAAATTAATATGGAAAAGAAGAAGAAAAAAAAATACACAAAACCTGTTTTGAAATCAGAAAAAATTTTAACGGCAGGTTTGGCAGCAACTTGTAATGGAACAACGAATGGGGGGCGAAAGTCGGCAACACCGAAATGCACAGCTTCAAGATTAAAGACCTAAAGCATCTTTTCTAGCATGGGCCATTTGGCAATCTTCTGGATTTTTACCTGTATAATTTCCTGTATTAACGTAAGCACCTCCTGAGCTTCTTCCGCAATGTTCAATAAGATTGCAACTGCTGCAGGTTTTAAAATCTTTTTTCTCTAAATTTCTAATACTATTTAAAACTTTAGAGTTTTTCCAAATGTCTTCAAAGCTATTATCGATTAAATTTCCAGAGTAAATAGGAGCGCCGATACATGGATAGAGGTTGCCATTGGCCCCAATCCCGCACACTGTTCTAGCACATTCACATTGCAGATTTTGATCCTCATTTGTATGGCCAAATATTTCTTTAAATTCGCTTTTAAGTAAATATATTAAATCATCGTGGTCAAGTGCTAGATTAGAATTAATAGAAGTATTGTCATATCTTTTTGTTAGTTCGGTGCTAAAAGAGTGTTCAGCTTTTAACTCTGTTGCAAGATCAATCATCTTTTGAATGTCGAGGTAGTTTTTTTTGTAGAGGATATAGCTGATACTAACATTGATATTTAGAGAGCGAAGTATTTTAATACCATCAATTGTGTTTTTGAAAGATCCATTAATATTTGTGATGTAGTCATGTGAATATTCATTTGGCCCATAGAGGGATATGTCGACACCATAAACCCCCAATGACTTTAATTGTTTAGCTTTTTCTAGGTTAAATAGAGTACCGTTAGATTTTATTTTAACGAGAAGAGAGTTTTCTCGCGCTTTTTTAATGTACTCAAAAAGATTCGGATCAAGTAATGCTTCTCCACCTGAAAAGGCAATCATGAGTGTGCCAGCTTTTTTTAGCTCATCAATAAGTTTTAAAACTCTATCTTTTGACATGGAAACTTTTAACTGGTCAGGCATTGCACTTTGGCGATCAAAGTTGTAACAGTGCAAGCACTTTAGGTTGCAATTTAATGTCAATTCGATTGTTACAAACCAAGGGATTGAATTGTTGTAGGCGACTCGATGGGCACTTGATACTATTTTCAATTCTTGATGCATTACTCTGCCCTCATCGTTAAAAAATTTTCTAAGAAACGATGCAATTTTGAAAGGTTTATAATGAGAATTACAACAACGAGTCTAATTTTCATTTTCTCTCTATTGTATCTTGATAACTGAGCAATGACTTGTGACAAAGTAATTAATACTGGATGGCCATAGTAGCTAATTACTAATGGACTTTTTTTTATAACTCTGCCAATAACTAAGCGCCTTTTTTCGGCAATGCTTTCAGGTCTATCATCATAAAGCAATCGATCACCTTTTAAGTTTCCATTTTTGGTTATCGCTCTATGGATGACATCAGCACTTAAATAACAGCTTCCAATTTTAATTTCAGATTGAGGCTTTGCTACTAAAACAAGCTCAAAGTCATTTAAGAATGGGGCCATACTAAGGCCTTTTACTTCAACCATCGAGTAATTCATTTTTATCTAACTCTGAAATAAAGTCCAAGCAATCTGATTCTGCAATTTGGTAATCGACATCAAAATCATTAGTAATTGATTCCACTATTTGCGGAATTGAGTGAGTTCCATCACACAGCTCCCAGATGAGTGCGCCAACTTCATTTGTTTGATGAAATTGTCTCTCTGAGTTAAAGTTAATGATGACCATTTGATCAATTAGATGATTAAATGCTAAATCTGATTTTCTTTTGGGTCTTCTCATAGGAAAATTCTATAAATGAAATTAACATTAATCCAGCTTTTTAAATTGATTTTTAATAAAAAACTGTCTAATTCACTAGAATTTTATGCTGATCCTTCGGTTTTAAATTATTATTTAGATGAAAAGCTAAAACCACTTGATCCTTATGAAGAAAATATTTTAAGTTTTGTGCAAAATTTTGACTCGATATTAATAATTGGAGGAGGAACAGGGAGAGAGGCCTTTAATTTAATTAATCAATTTAAAGAAATTATTAACCATGAGCCAATTTTAAAAATGTGGCCTTCAAAAAATTTAACTAAGATAAAATGGGTGCAAGATTTAAATGAATTAGAAAACGCTATTTTTTCTAATATTTGGATATCATCGAATGTAATTTCTTTTATGAATATTAATGAGCGGAATCGATTTATCAAAAAAATTCATTCTATTTTAGATCGTAATGGCGCTGTCTTTGTTCGACCTGATATAATGCCTATTTCATTTGTAAGAACTTTTAAATATTGGTGCTTGTCTAACATTTTAAAATGGTGGATAAAAATGCCTGCTTTTCAAGACGGGGATACTTTAAGGCAGTCGTTAGAATCATTTAGCGCGACGATAGATTCTGTAAAAAAAGAATTCATCTATTATCATTACTTTCCTTCAGAAAATCATTTTACAAGAGAATGGAAACGATTAAACTTTAAAGTACAGAAAATAAATTCTGAGTTTTATATGATGAAAAAAAATGAATAATCGTTTATCTGTTGTGATCCCAAGTTATAAGAGGCCAGTAAAACTAAAAATATGCTTAACGCATCTTTTGGATCAAGCATATTCTCCTTACGAAATTATTGTTGTCTTGCGCGAGATAGATACTGAAAGCATTGAAGTTGTTAATGATTTTAAAAAAGTTATCCCTAATTTAAAATTAGTATTTGTTCAAAAAGTTGGAGTAATTTTTGCTGAAAATGAAGGGCTAAAAAATGTAACAGGTGACATTGTTTGTTTTATTGATGACGATGGATATGCTCCAAAAGAATGGCTTTTTAAAATTGATCATTTTTTTAGAACCCATCCTGAAGCTTTGGCCTATGGAGGGTCTGATATAATCAAATCAGAACCTTGGACTTATCATGATTTTATTGTAAGTGAAGTAGGTATTATTAAATGGTATGGAAAAATTGTAGGTAACCACCACAGAAAAGCGCTTTTTAAACTTCGAAATGCCGATGTATTGAAAGGTGTAAACATGTGTTTTCGACGCTCTTGTTTTGACTATTTAGATGAGAACTTAGCAGGTAGTGAAGGGCATCTCGGTAATGGATCTCAATGGGAATTAGATCTTTGCATGCGAGTAAACAAAAATAAAAAGAGTATTTTCTTTGATCCTGAATTAGTTGTGATTCATGACAGTGACCATTCAAATCATAATCATTTAATAGCATCAAAAAATAATGCCCATAATCTGGCCTACGTCTATTTAAAAAACAGCACAAAGTGGTCTGGATTAATTTTTATTTTATACTCTTTAGTTATTGGCAATACTCAATTGCCTGGGATAATTTGGCTTTTAGTAGTACTTTTGAAAGGCCCTAATCGCTCATATTCTATTAATCACTTTTGGCATAAACTTCAAGGATTTTCATTGGGGATAAGGCTGTTTATAAAAAAGTCTTAAGCAGATTTTTGCTCAGTTTTTATATCGATGTCAATTAAGGATTGTGAATTGATAATATGGACAGTCTTATTTTCAAAAAGCAAAAAGAGATTTTTATTAATTGCGTTCTCTTTACTGGCCTTCCATTCTGAAAAGCAGACTCTAACATAGATTAAACTTAAAAAAGCATATGCGGAAATTAGGCCATAAAATGAATTAGATCTTTTTGAAACAATTTGTCCTACAGCTATTGTGACAAGATAAATTCCACCTATAATTGTCGAAGTCTGAGAGGCCGTAATTTTAAGTTTTGATCGCAAGATATGATGGAGGTGTAAACGATCTCCTCGAAATGGAGATTTTCCCATCCATAGCCTTCGGAAAAAACTTATGGCCAATTCACAAATTGGTAGTGCCCCTATGATCAAGCACCAAGAGAGTGAATAGAAACCGTGGGCAAATTTTGTAAAATTTTGATATCCAAATACAGATTGAACATAAAATATAAATCCCAGCACTCCACCGCCAATTTCTCCCATATATAGCTTGGCCGGTTCTTTATTAAAAAAGTAAAACGAAGAGAGACAGGCAATTGTTGAAGTTGAAAGAAGAATGTTTGGAATGCTTTCTGCTTTTATTCCAATATAAAGAAACCCCAAAGAGGCCGCAATCCCAATTTTAATTGACATTGTATCTAGGCCATCAAGAAGATTTGCACCATTTATAAGCGCAAGACCTACAAACATGGATAATAAAAAACCTAAAATATAGTGATTAGGTGCCGTTTGAGTTGCTGTAAAAAATGCATAACTTGAAATGGCCGTAATTTGAAATAGCAATTTATAACGAGCTCTTACTTCATACTTATCATCCAAATACCCATAAAGTGTTAAAACAAAAAGAGGGAAGATAATAAAAAGCATGTGCTTTAAGTCTTTAAATTCTACAACTCTTTCATTGTAATGAGCGTAGTTCGCGTACATGAGCGTAGAAAGAAGTCCGATCGTTGTTCCAATTCCACCTAAAAGTTTTGCATTTGTAGAAGATTTTGCAGCTGGAACATGCAGAAAATTTAAAAAATTGCGGTTTGATATATAAATTAAAGCATAAGTAATACATGAAACAAGGAAGCTAACAATAAATAGTGAGCTGATGTTGGGAATTAAATTTTGAAAATATAGAGTCATCCACGGCCTTCCTTAGTTTTATTTCGGCATTTTTTTGGGTTTTTTTAGAGATATTTTAGTTAATTAAAGGAGCAAATTTTGCACATGTGTGGACCGTTTTTGTCGGGTAAAGCATTTGTAAATAAAAATATGTGAAAATACTCAAACTTAAGAGATAATGAGTTTAGTTATGAAAAAGATATTGATAATCGTTGAAAATGAATTATTAGCTCAATTATATAGAACCAATTTTACGGTTTATTTAAATGCTAATGTAAAATGGATAAATAGTTTTGAGCTCTATCATAAAGAGATTAAAGCTAACTTAGACTATGATTTGATTGTTACTGAGGCCGTGGTTCATAACTTTAATATGTTTCCTGATCTCTTAAATGTTCTCAAAGACTTAAATCTTTCAACTCCTGTAATTTCTATTGGCGATACAAATATTACTGCTCCAAATTTAAGCATGCTAAAAGAATCGCTTAATATTCAAAGCATTTTAAGTTTGGCCTCAAAGATACTTGGAGTGACGGCCCAGATGATGGCATCAATTTCTGTGCCTGAATACTTTCCTATTGAAATCGAATTTATAATGTATCTTAAAAAAGCGCCGACTAATTTATTTCTAAAAATTGAGGATGACTTTGTTTTATTTGCAAATAAAGAAGGCCCAATTGTCGATTTAATTAAAAGTCTAAAAAAAGAAGGAGTGCAAACGATTTTTGTAAAATCTATTGAGCGACTTGAGATCGTCGCTAAAATTACAGAAATTTTAAAGAATGGTTTAATTGAATCTAAAAGTTTATCTGTTGCCCAGAAAACAGAAGTTGTTAGTGCTGGTTTTGATTTTTTTATTAATAATTTTGTAAGCCAAGAGGCGGCCCAAGAAATTGTACATACTGCTAATATGTGCGCCCGAGTGATGAATGAGGTTGTAGAAGATAGTAAGGATATGCAGGCGCTTTATGCACTTTTTAAAGATTCTAAAAATAATTTTTTATATATCCACACCATGCTGACTGTTTATGTATCAACACATATTATAAGAAATGTGCAATGGGGGGGAGAAAATCAAGTTGAAAAGTTAAACTTTGTCATTTTTTTCCATGATATTATTCTTGCGCCAATTTTTATGAAATATCCACATCTTCAATCAGAAGAGGCAATGTTAACAAGTGACGAGTTATCTCGACACGAAAAACAAACAGTTTTAAATCATGCAAGATTAGGAGCAGAATCAGTTGCTACTTTAAAAAAATGCCCAATTGGATCTGATCAATTAATTAAGCAACATCATGGAATGAGTACTGGAATTGGATTTGCGACTGAGTATAAAGATGATATTTCTCCAATGGCAAAAGTAATTATTATTGCAGAAGCTTTTGTTGAAGAATTTATTGCCTTTCGTGAGTCACATGGTAATGCTTCAATTGATATGGTTGAGTTTATTCAAAAATTAAATGATAAGTTTAAGAAAAATTCGTATAAGAAAATTATCGAGACTCTTTTAACAATCAGATTATAAATAAAACAAAAAAACATCATCTAGATTTTTAATCTTAAATCCTTCAGAAAAGCGAGGGTCTTTTTTGATCAAATTATGGCAAATCCGACCTTTGACAATTAAAATTTTACCACTTTCATTAAGTAGTAAGTCCAAAATTTTTTTGATATGTTCTTCTGAACCGAAATCATAGATAAAATAAACATCTCCAAGAGGAAGTTCTGTTAATTTTGATAGATCGCTTTCAATCATTGATTTATTAAAACAATTTAGATTTTTAAAAATGCGATTGGCTTCGTTCACTCTTTCTTTTACAAGCTCCAAACCTAAAAAATGAGTGTTAGGATAGTACCAGTGAAGAAATATTCCCATTCTGCCATATCCCGCTCCAAGGTCTACAATTTTATCATTCGGCCTAGGCCTTAATGTTTTAAAAAGTGTTTTTAAATCATGATAAGTACATTGCAAGATTTGGAAATCTAATCCCACCCAAGTCTGAGCACCATTGTGCAAAAGAGGGCCCCATTCATCAAATAAAGTGTCTGGCCTTATCTGCAATGCTCGTGTGCGCATGGTTTCTTCAATTTTTTTGATAGTAAAGCCTAAATGCAAATCAATTTCTGATGATACTTTTCTTTTGGTTAAATCGTGTTCGACTGACTCTTTTAGTAGGGGAAATAGAGACTCGATATGCTCTCTTTCATTTGTGGTGATTCGGTTTTGGTAAAATTCCATCTTTACAAAACAACCTTGCGAACTAAGTCATTTAGATCGCATATTTATATTTTATATTAATTTTGGATGAATGCAGTAAAAAAAAAGACGAGATGTAAGAATTTGTTAGCTGTATCAAGGCATAGGGACTGTAATTATTTCAGTATGCTTAAATTTTTACTCTCAATTTTACTCTCAAGTACTCTCTTTGCAAGCGAACAAGAGATACCACACTATAAAAAGTACACGCCAACACCAATCACTCCCTATCACGAGGATATACTAGATTTTTATTCTTTGAATTCTCCCTATGGGGAGTTTTCAAATTTTGCACTTTTTCCAATTTTTCTTGATGGGGAAGTTTACCAGACCTCAGAGCATTATTATCAATCTCATAAATTTTTAGATGAAGAAATTATATCTAAAATAAAAAATGCACCAAGTGCTTATCTTTCTGCAAAGTGGGCGCGCGAGTTGAAAAAAGAGTATCGGCCAGATTGGGAAGAAGTTAAAGATTCTATTATGGAAAAAGCAGTTTATGCTAAGTTTACTGACTACACTATTTTAAAAAAATTATTATTGAGTACTGGGAGCGCCAAGCTTTTTGAACATACTCAGAATGATTGTTACTGGGGAGATTGCTTTGATCGCACTGGAAAAAATAAATTAGGACAATTACTAGAAAAGATAAGATCAGAAATTAATATTGAGGATTAGGATGAAACTATTTTTACTGTTGGTTATTTTAACTTGTAGTCATGCTTTTGGAAAAATCATTTCTGAAGGGGTTTTTATCATTGGCAAAGACCTGAAAGTCATAGAACTTCTTTCAAAAAATTCTGAGTTTGTCATCGACCACATGAGCGCTCGGGGATTTGAATTGTATGGGCCTGCAGGACTTAAGTCATATTTAAAAAAATTAAATATTAAATATTCTGAGCTTGAAATTATTTCATCAACGACAGCAGGACAGTATCCGAGTTTTATTGAGAACGAAAAAACATTAAAAGATTTGGCCTTAAAATATCCAAATATTTTAAAACTCTATTCAATTGGAAAATCGGTTAAATCTAGACCCCTCTATGTCGTCAAACTTTCTAAAAACGTGATGATTGACGATAATCGCCCAGAGTTTAAATACATTGCTAATATGCACGGAGATGAAATTACTGGAAGAGAATTAATGATGAAATTAATTGCACATTTGGCAATTAATTATGGAAGAGATGATCGCATCACAAGATTATTGGATCGCTTTCAAATTCATATTATGCCATCTATGAACCCAGACGGAGCTGAACTACGACGGCGAGCAAATGCTAATGGGTCTGATTTAAATCGAGATTTTCCTGATTTCACAACGAGCGACAATCAAAACACTCTAGAGGGAAGACAGCCAGAAACGATCGCAGTTATGAATTGGCAAAAGAAGCACAATTTTATTTTATCGGCTAATTTTCATGGGGGGGCAGAAGTTGTAAATTACCCTTGGGACACTTCTTCATCAAAGTTTCCACAAGATGAATTAATAAAAGAATTGAGCTTGTCATATGCCTTGAGTGTTCCATATATGGCAAGTTCAACAGTATTTACTAATGGGATTACTAACGGATTTGATTGGTACGAAGTTAATGGAGGAATGCAGGATTGGAGTATTTATTATCATCGAGATATGCAAGTTACTGTAGAACTTTCAAATGCGAAGTGGCCTGATTATTCTGAAATTGACCATTTTTATAATCAAAATCTTGAGGCCCTCTTATTATTTATGGAAAATACAGAAAAGTTGGGATTACAAACTAAAAAATAGGTCTTTTCTCACACTCTAATAGACGATTAAATCGATTTTTCTCAGAGGGAGTAGCATTTTCTTGAAATGTATTTATAATTTTGCCTTCTTGCAGAGTTCTGAAATGGAAATAGAAATTTTTTAATTCTTTTGTTTGTTTATTTTGTAATTGATTCCACAATGATTCTATTTCATCATACTTTTCTTTTCTTCCAGCTCTATATTTTTGTTTAAATAAAGCTTGCTCTTTTTGATGGCGACCAATTATTTCCGCAATTTGATTCTTGTTTTTTTTAAACCACACAAGCGAGTTCTGTGCATCTTGCCTAAAGGGTAAAGGTAGTTTTGAGAGCTCAGTATTTTCTAATTGATTAAAAATTTTTCTTAAATTATCTAAAAAACTTTGCAACGGTGATTTGATGTTTTTTTCATTTTGACAGTTGCCATTGATAGCATTTAGCACATCTTTTTTTAATTCATCATTATCTATACGAAGGATTTGGTCAAAGCTATTTGGCTCATTCCATTTGATTTTATCAAAGAGAGTATAAAGGGATTCATTCAGATTTTTATCATATAAATTTTTTTTTATTAAAATTGAATTTGCATAAGCAACGCTGCTTAGAAAACCTGGTTTTCTTGATATATTGCCAACATCTCCTCGTCTCGCAATTTTATGGAATTCGTAAGTAGATATGATTCGATTTTCTTTTTCTTGAATCTCATTTAAATGATTAAGTCCAACTGCCCCATAAGGACCAATTTTATCTCCATTACCTTCAAACGATATTTCGCGAGCATTCCACGACATATCTTGATTAATTGTAGAGGAAGAGCCACATACGATGTGATTTTCTATTAATTTACTTTCAGAAAGAGCTTCTGAAATATTTGGCCAACACATATTTGTCTGAAATGTTAGTTGTGCGTCTTTTGGGAGGTTGGTATTTAAGAAATCAAGAAATTTACCATAAGTGGTATATTCCCCCTGTCCTGTAATGAGTCTTGAATTTTGCAAATTTCTATCTGTGGGAGTTCCGTGATCTGTAAAGGCAAGGTGGATTTTTGTATTTGATCCCAAGGTTTTTATAAAGCTAAGTTTTTCATAAAAACTAGCTTCTTTGTCATTGGATAAATTAACAACTTGGCAATCTGTTTTATTAGACTCTTTTTTTACAGCGCTATGGACATCAATTGATATATCTGTTGAAATGCCTGGTGCAAGACTGATCCAATCTTTTGACCCTCCAAGATTTATAATCACACATTTTGCATAAATTTCTTTTGGAAAAAATAATACAGCAAAAAAGATAATTACCAGTAGTTGATAAGGTTTTTTCATCTACAATCTTTCCTTGAATATTGCAGATAGTGGCCAGTTGAGTCTGGTACCATCGCTTGAACTTCTTCCCAAGGAGAGTAGGAGTTAAGCACTTTTTTTATTTCGGCCTTACAATCTAAGTGGCAGTTTTTATAATTGTAGATGCATAATCGATAGCGCTTAGATGGAGTTAGCATCTCATTATTTTTAAACTGAATTTTTTCTTCATTTGCATTGTTAAAATTGATAGAAAAATAGCTAAATTTTTCATTCTGAATAAATTTACCGTCAATCTCATAATAGGTTTTTTCTAAAAAACTATAAAAAGTTTCGGCATGGGTTAATTGGGAAAAAAGAAGACAAAAATAAAAGGTTATTATGGTTTTCATACATTATTTGTCGTCATTATTTTTTGTCTAATTAATCTTTTTAGTAAATTTATTTTTTGCCGATAGAATGTCATGGTATTTTTAGGAAAAATCATTGTATTTTTGTCGGTTATAAGTGGTGGTAATGCTAGTGCACAGGTCATTAACACTTCCATCAGTGATCTATCGATCGAGTCAGTTAATTACAATGAAATCTGGTATAAGAAAACCATGAGCGATGAAGATAATTTTAAGCGTCTAATTAGCTTCATCAACTCTTCTTCAACTGGAAAGAAAATTGTAGAAAGTGCTATGAGGAAGGCGAGTGAATCGGGGCATACGCTTTATCAATTATTAAGTGTTGGAGATGGCTCTTTAACCGATACAACGCTTGTTAGAAGATTTCAATCGCATGATCCCACTAAAGTCGTGTACGAAACGCGATCAAAAGTTATCTTAAATAAGCACCTTAAAGTACTAGATGCTATTTTAGACTTAAGTCACGAGCTTACTCATTTCACTTTTCGTGAGCCCTTTAATCCTTATGATTATCGTTTTGGGCTTAAGGATTTTGTGGCCAATACAGTTGAAGGTAGAGGTGGGGAAGTCGATGCTTATTTAGTAGAATGCAAAGTTCTTAAAGAAATCCTTCCAAGCGAGCTTCGAAGTAGGTCGAGCTGTATGCGTGTTATTGACTTAAAAACTGGAAGCCTATCAAAAGAGCAAGGAATTAAAGAATTTTATAAAATTGGAGCGCATTTTCAAAATATGATGAATGAAATTAAGAAATTTTCTCTTGATCAAAATGAGTTTAAAAAAGTTTCAGATGAAGAAGCAATTTTTATCTCTAGTGCATGGGGGCTTCCTTACCCAGTTGCGGCCGTGAAAGAATACCAAAACATAATGGATCGAGTTTGCAAAAACGATCAAAACCGATTGACTATTATGCAAAGTGCATTAGACCGTGCACCAGCAAGTATTGGGGCCGATCCTGAGCTAAAATACAAGACTATGTTCGAAGATTATAAAAATCGTTGTCAGTTCTTCCTTAAAAATTAAGATGCTTAATTGACGTAAAAGCATTCGATCTGTAAATTTAATAACATAAATTAGGAAAATTTGGATTTTTTAAAATACTGGAGCAAAAGAATGCAAGACAGTGTCGTTTTGATGAAAGTCGATGATTTTTTAAATTGGGGCAGAAAGAATTCACTATGGCCTATGACCTTTGGTCTTGCCTGTTGTGCAATTGAGATGATGGCCACAGGAGCAGCGAAATACGATCTAGAGCGTTTTGGTTGTGGGGCCTTCATGGCCACTCCAAGACGTGCAGATTTAATGATCGTCGCTGGAACAGTAACATTGAAAATGGCTTCAAGAATTAAAACTCTCTATGAACAAATGCCTGAACCAAAATATGTAATCTCAATGGGCTCTTGTGCAAATAAAGGTGGCCCTTACTGGCAACATGGTTATCACGTTTTAAAAGGTGTGGATGAGATAGTTCCTGTCGATGTTTATGTTCCGGGGTGTCCGCCAAGACCAGAGGCCTTAATTGAAGGGTTAATGACTCTGCAAAAAAAGATTGCAAATGAAAGACTCTTAACTAATAAGTGGGTGAAGCATGCATAATCAAATTGTAGAAACACTTAATAAAAGAGTTCCTGGTTGCAATGCTATTTCAAATATTGCCTCGGTCGGCGATTCATCAATAACAGTAGATTCTAATTATATTTTAGAAGTGTGCAAAACTTTAAAAGATTGTTCGACTCATGAGTTCCATGTGCTACAAGTTATTACGGGAACTGATTATCCGAGTTCATCTGAAATTGAAATATCATATATTTTAGCAAGCTATTCAAAAAATTTAGAATTGATTTTAAAAACTCGACTTCCTCGTGGAGACAAGAATAATCTTCCAAAGATTAACTCGGTTGTTTCAGTTTGGTCTTCAGCAAATTTTCAAGAAAGAGAATGTTTTGACATGTTAGGTGTAGATTTTGTCGGCCACCCAGATCTGAGACGAATATTGTGTGCTGATGGTTGGGATGGGCACCCGTTGCGAAAAGATTATGTTGCTGCTGAAATGTTTGAGGGAATGGTTATCAATCCAGCACATAAAATAAATTCTAGCGATCATTTTTTCGGTAAAAATTTAAAAGCATCAGTCGAAAATCCAAAAACAGTTTCATGCAGTTGGAAAGATGCTTCTGAAGATGACAAAAAGGATGGTGAGTAATGAGTACTCATATACAAAAGACAAATGAAGATACAATTATTTTAGGTGATACAGAAGTATTAAAAAGTGATCTTTTAACTTTAAATATGGGACCTCAGCATCCGGCCACTCATGGTGTTTTGCGAGTTGAAATTAAAACAGACTCAGAAGTTGTTGTCGAAGCAACTCCACATATTGGCTATCTTCATCGCTGTATGGAAAAGCATTGTGAACACTTAGACTACCGAGGAATTATACCATTTGTTGATCGAATGGATTATCTTGCGGCCATGAATATGGAGTATGGCTACGTATTGGCAGTTGAAAAAATGTTAGGAACAGAAATTCCAAAGAGAGCAAACTATATCAGGACGATTGTTTGTGAATTGCAAAGAATTGCTTCACATTTGATGTTTTTTGGAACCTATGCGATCGATCTCGGAGCATTCTCTCCATTTCTCTATGCTTTCCAAGATCGAGAAAATATTTTAAGAATTTTTGAAGAACTATCTGGTGCCCGACTTTTATATAACTATATTTGGATTGGCGGAGTATGGAATGATATTACCGACGAGCAATTAAAAAGAATTGAAGGCTATCTTTTAGATTGGGAAGAAAATTTTAAAAAGTATCATGCATTAGTTGGTGAGAACAAGATTTTCATTGGGCGAACAGCAAATGTCGGCATTATTTCTAAAGAGCAAGTTTATGACTTTGGACTTTCAGGAACAGTTCTTAGAGGTTCAGGGATAAAATGGGATCTTCGTCGAGATAGAAGTTACGGCATCTATAATGAGTTTGATTTTAATATTCCAGTCGGAGAAGGTACGAAGGGAACGATTGGCGACTGCTGGGATCGTTATTTTGTGCGTATGCAGGAAATGCATGAGTCTATAAAAATCATTCGTCAGTGTCTAAATGGAATTGAAGCTGGCCCACATATGGGGAAAGCTCCAAAAATATTAAAAGTTCCAGCTGGGGAAATTTATATGAGAACCGAGTGCCCTCGAGGAGAGCTTGGCTATCATTTGATTTCAGATGGCGGAAAAACCCCGTACCGCTTAAAAGTGAAGTCGCCTTGTTTTACACACGTATCATTTTTACCAAGCATTGCCCCAGGCCAGCTTATTGCCGATTTGGTTGCGAGTATTGGATCAATTGATATTGTTTTAGGTGAAGTAGATCGATAGATTTTATTAAAGGAAAAAAAATGGAAACAATCCAATCAAAAAATTTTAATGAAACAGAATCTGGATTTTGTCAGTGGTTTAAAAATGTTTGGGATGCCATCAAATCAACAGCGGTTGGAATGGGGATTACTTTTAAATATGTTTATGGTGTAAAGCCTGTAACAATTGAATATCCAGAAGTAAGAGAAGAGTTACCTGAAAATTCTAGATCAAGACTTTTTAACGATGTTGAAAATTGCATTTCATGCATGCAATGTGCGACCGCTTGCCCTGTAGATTGTATCTATATTGCTGCAGTAAAAAGACCAAATGATGCAGAAAAAATTAAAACAAAAGATGGAACACCGATTAGATTAGATCTAAAACAATATACAATCGATACAGCACTTTGCTGCTACTGTGGACTTTGTACAACAGTATGTCCAACTCAGTGCTTGACCCACACCACCGATTATGAGTTCTCAACATACACCCTTACTCAAATGAAATATGACTATCTTTCACCTGAAGTTAGGGCGTGGAGAACAAGAATCGTAAAATAATCTTTTAATGTCGATTTATTCTGCTATTTTAAAATACTTTCTTCGATTGGGAATTCTCGGTTTCGGCGGACCTCTTGCTCTTGTTTCAAGCATGCAAAGAGATCTGGTTTTAAAAGAAAAATGGATAACAGAAGAAGAATTTAATAGCGCTTTTTCTCTCATAAAGGCACTTCCTGGTACGATTGCTTTTATGACTGCGGTTTATTTGGGGCGAGTTCGCGGAGGTTTGATCGGGGGAACCTTGGCCGGTTTCGGATTAATTTTTCCCGCCTTTGTATTAATGATTATCTTTTCAATTTTTCTAAAAGAGGCCCAAAATATAATTTTTGTTGAATCAATTTTACAAGGCATGCAAGTATGTGCATTAGGTGTGATTCTAGGGTCATTAAAAGGCCTAGTAAAAACAAATATGAAAAGTTTTTTATTTTGGGTTCTTGTCATTTTTTCTGGTGCAATCAATTATTATCGTCCAGAACTTGAGCCAATAGTAATTTTGTCTTTTGGTGGTTTTTTTATTCTTTATAAAAAATATGAAAAATTATTATTTTCTAAATATGATTTATCATTACTGGTTTTAATCTTTCTAGTTTCACTAAAGGCCGGCGCATTGGTTTTTGGTTCAGGACTTGCCATTGTTCCAATGCTAAAACACGATGTCGTTTACCAGTATCATTGGCTCTCAGAAAAAGAGTTTTTAAATGCACTTGCCTTTGGCCAAATGACACCTGGACCTGTAGTTATAACAGCTACCTATATTGGACATCATGTTTTGGGAATGAAAGGAGCGATCGTTTCGACAATTGGAATGTTTATCGCTAGCTTTTTTCATATGATGACTTGGTTTCCGTATGTTATCAAAAAGTTGCAAGGGAAAATTTGGATAAAAGATTTTTTATTTGGCGCTGTCGCTGCTGTTGTTGGGCCAATAATTGTTGCAGTAATAAAGCTCTATTTTGTACTTGAGTTCTCTTATGTAAATTTAGTTTTTTTAATTTTAGCTTTTATTTTAACTTTAAAATCAAAAATTCCACTTTGGGCCATCATCCCAACTGGTGGGATGATGTATTATCTTTTTTATATCTTAAATATTATTTAAAGCATTTTCTAAATCCATAATAAGATCATCCACATTCTCAATTCCGATTGAAAGCCTGATCATTTTATCTGTTAATCCAAAAAATTTCTTTTCTTCACAAGGAACATCTGCATGAGTCATAGAGTAGGGATGTTCAGCAAGAGACTCTGTTCCTCCTAGAGAAACTGCGAGGTGAAAAATTTTTAAGTTATTTAAAAAATTAAATGCCTCTTTTTCTCCACCGACAACATCAAAAGAAATCATTGAGCCTGGAGCAGTTAAGTGTCGGTCGTAGATATCTTTTTGCAGACTATTTGCCTCTAGAAAACCAGGGTAATAGATTTTTTCAACTTTTTTGCTCTCTTTTAAAAAAACTGCAATTTTAATTGCATTTGAACACTGAGTTTGCATTCTAATTTTGAGCGTTTCAAGACTTCTAAGCATTAACCATGATGTCCATGCATCGGGCACACTCCCTAGAAAAGTTCGAAGTGTTTTTACTCGTTTCATGAGAGTTGCTTCACCAGAACAAACACCTGCAATTAGATCGGAATGTCCGCCGATAAATTTAGTAGCAGAATATAAAACGAGATCGGCTCCATGTTTTATCGGATTTTGAAAAACAGGGCCTAGAAATGTATTATCTACAGCGGTAATAATTCTATTTTCTTTTGTTGAATATTTTTTAGCAACCGCTACAAATGCTTCGATATCAACTAGCTCATTTGTTGGATTGGCAGGTGTCTCCATATAAATCATTTTTAAGTTTGCACTTAAGTTATTTTTTAAAATAAAATCTTCAATTTCTTTAGTTGAACTTCCTCCTTTAATGCCAAAAGATTTAATTCCATATTGGACTAATACTTTTTCTAAGAAGTGATGAGTTCCACCGTAAAGAGGTTGCGTAAAAAGTAATGTATCTCCAGGGCGTAAAAATTCAAGCATCATCGTTGTTATGGCCGCCATACCAGATGGAAATACTGCCGAGAGATCTGCTTCATCCCAAACTGCGAGGCGATCTTCAAGGATTTCAAGGTCTGGATTATTTATCCTTGAATAAATTAATCCTAATTCTTTCTTGTTATTTTCTTTTAAACCATAGGCAATGGAAAAAAATTCTTTTCCTTCTTCTGCAGTCTCAAAAACAAATGTTGATGTTTGGAAAATAGGGCACTTTAGGGATCCCTCTGATAAACTAGGTTTATAGGCATAGTTCATCATTAAAGTTTCAGGGCGAAGTGGGATGCCGTTAAATTCAAATCCTTTTTTTCGTATAGGTTTGGTTTTTTCAAGTTTGCGCACAAGTGCCTCCCGGTATTTTAGTTTGGACAATTTTTACAGTATAAAAATCAAATGCCAAGCAAAGAAATAAGAAGATAAGATTAGAATAGTGACAGCTGGTCTTTTTTTGAGTCTTTCACAGAAACAATTTCTCTTGTTTCTGTTTGTAAGATTTCATATTTAGCAAATGAGTCTTTAAATGTTTCAATGACAAAAAAACTCATTTCCGGAAATTCTTTTTTTAAATCGCGCATTTCTTCAATAATTAATTCAATATTTTTATGATCATCATCACTCATTCCAAAGCGATGATAGGGAGAATGCCCGTATATGTCGATTGCCTTTAAAACAGATGAACGTATTGCATCTTTTTTTAGCTCTGCAATACTCTTTTTAAAATCTAGATCCCCCAGTTCTTTTCTTACATCTGGGTTAGAGACAGGGTAAATTGTATGATAGTTTGGAGATTGGGGAAGATGTCCATCTCGAACAAGAAGATTAATTCCAGCTTTGAGTGTATCTGATTTATGCCCTCGTGCTGTAATCACTGATGTTGGCCTGTTATTAAAAGTAGCATGATAAAAGCAGTTCCATGACGGAGCTTTCCAAATTTGATCAGATTGTGCTAAGGCATTTTCGATATCTTTTACAAATGTCTGCTTCACTCCATTTTTTTTATCACTTAGATTAAATTCTTTATCTCTAAAAAAACGAAATGATCCATGCTCATCATTGATATCAATAAAGTAGTCTTTATATTTTCCTGATTTCCCAATGCTTCGGCTTTCATGTGCGAATTCCCCAGAAGAGACACTTACTTCAACTCCAGTGTCTTTATGAAAAAGAATGATTGGCGTCGATAGGTATAGTACGTTGTCATCAAAATCAAAAAAATAAAATGATCTTCCTCCAAGATGAAAATTTCTATCTTGTTCTTTTGGTATATCAAATTCAAAACTTAACTGGCCTTTTAACTTTTTCATATTATAAATCAGTCACAATTTTACTGAGTTCGACAATTTCTTTTGGATATTTAGAAAGCTGTAATTCTGTTTTGTTTTTACTGTTTGACACAATTAAATTAGTGAGACAAATCGCTCTTATCGTTGTCGGTGAGTCTGAATCACTTGCACATTTTTCATAAAAAAGATTGGCACTTTTTTCAAAGTCAGGATGAATTTTTAAAATTTCTTTTATTAGACCAAGATTTTTTCCAGCATTTAAAATTTGGACTGGGGTATGGTGAAGTGCTTCTTTTGGTATTTCTTTTAAGTCTGATTTTTTTGGCAGACGATTTTTAATATCTTCTAAAGTTATTAAAAATGTTTCCTCATCCATTTTTAAAATTTCTTCTTCAGTATAAGATCTTTCTTTTTTTAAGAGTTCAGTGGAATTAGACTCAGTGGCAACATTTGAATTTATTTCATGCATCTCACCGTCACTTACTTTATCCGTGATGGATTCTGGAATGCTAATTTTGCTTTGATCTAAGACAATATCTTTTTTTAATCCGATATAAATCAGAACAACAAAAGTCACTAGGATTGATGCGGTTAAAATCTTTCTATTTTTCATAACTTGAAGCCATTTTACGCAAATGGTTAAAAAAGGCAAGGATTCGGCATTTACCCTGTAAAAAGGTGATAGTTTTTTTAAAATAATTTACCGAAATTGATCTGACTTTTAATGATTTTAGTGATTAAATTTACATAATTTCCTAGGCTTATGACACACATACACACAACTTAAGCTTAGTCTATATGGGAGAGACAGATGTCAATTTTTGAGGAACATAAAGATAGTTTCGTTCACTTGCATTTGCATACTCAATATTCGCTTCTTGATGGGGCCATTCGATTAAAAGATTTAATTAAACGTGCAAAAGAATTAAACGTTCCTGCAATTGCTCAAACTGATCATGGAAACATGTTTGGTGCAATTGATTTTTATACTCAATGTAAGGCCGCAGGAATTAAACCAATCATTGGTTCTGAAATATATTTTACACCGGGCTCGCGCTTTGACAAGGCCGCTTTAAAAAAACAAAAAGTCGTAGGTAGTCAAGATGAAATGGAGTCACGACATCAAATACATCATCTCATCTTGTTATGTAAAAATGAAACTGGCTATGAAAATTTATGCAAGCTTTTATCTAAGGCCTACATGGAGGGATTTTATTATAAGCCAAGAGCTGATTACGAGCTCCTTCGAGAATTTAAAGAAGGATTGATTTGCACGACCGCTTGTTTAAAAGGTGAAGTTGGGTACAATTTTTTCACAGATCAAGATGATAAGGCCATAAAAGCAATTGAGAAATTACAAGATTTATTCGGTGAAGATTTTTATTTAGAGATTCAAGAAAATGGAATTCCTGAGCAAAAAATAGTTAATGAAAAAATTTTGAAAATAGCTAGAGAGAGAAATTTAAAATTAGTCGCAACAAATGACTGCCATTATTTAACTCGTGAAGATGCCGCCGCTCAAGAAGTATTACTATGTGTACAAACTGGTAAAACGTTAAACGATGAAGGACGGATGAAGCTTACAACAAATGAGTTTTTTTATAAAACACCTGCCGAAATGCGTGAGGCATTTCACTAT
This sequence comes from uncultured Bacteriovorax sp., assembly GCA_964583925.1. Lineage (GTDB taxonomy): Bacteria > Bdellovibrionota > Bacteriovoracia > Bacteriovoracales > Bacteriovoracaceae > Bacteriovorax. Next base: position 76,754 of record CAZOXW010000005.1, on the reverse strand, counting down.
GCTCCTGATGCTTGTGATAATACTTTAAAAATTGCCGATCTTTGTAATGTCAATTTCAACTGGAAAGATTCAAACGGAAATCAAATATATCATCTTCCAGATTACCCAATTGAGACAAGTGAGACTGCTGCTGATTATTTTGCTCGCCATTGTCGTGAAGGACTTGAACGGCGTTTTAATGGGCCTCATTTTTTTAAATTAAAAGAAGAATCCAATTGGGAATCAGAGATAAAACCCAAATACATTGAAAGATTAGAAGAAGAAGTTGCCATGATTATAAAAATGGGATTTCCCGGCTACTTTTTAATCGTATCTGATTTCATTCGATGGGCAAAGACAAATGGATGTCCAGTTGGGCCGGGAAGGGGGTCTGGGGCGGGGTCAATTGCGGCCTATGCATTAGAGATAACAAACGTCGATCCGATTCCTTTCAATTTACTTTTCGAGCGATTTATAAATCCTGAACGTGTTTCCATGCCAGATTTTGACGTGGATTTTTGTCAGGATAATCGCTACCGAGTAATTGAATATGTGACAAAAAAATATGGCGAGGAGAGAGTTGGCCAAATTATCACTTTTGGTAAACTACAAGCTAAGGCCGTTATCAAAGACGTCTCTCGAGTTTTTGGACTAACCTTTGGTGAGGCCGATGTAATCTCAAAATTAATTCCTGAAGAATTAAAAATGACAATCGACAAGGCCTTAGAGCTTGAGCCAAAACTGACTGAGCTAATGGAAGAAGATTCTAGAATTAAACAAGTAATAAATATTTCAAGAAGACTAGAGGGATTACTTCGTCATGCTTCAATTCATGCGGCCGGAGTAATTATTACAAACAAGCCTCTGGTTAATTATTGTCCTCTTTTTAAAGGAAGAGAAGGCGAAAAAGTAATTCAATTTGATAAAGACTTTGCTGAAAAGATTGGTCTAGTTAAGTTCGATTTTCTAGGACTAAAGACATTAACTGTAATTGAAAATGCGGTTAAATTTATTCATAGAGATAGAGACCCACATTTTGATATTGAAGCAATCGATTTGTCTGACTCAGAGGTTTATAATTTTATTTCAAAAGGTGAGACAACTGGAGTTTTCCAATTGGAAAGTTCAGGAATGATTGACCTTTGTAAACGTATTGCTCCTGGGTCAATTGATGATATCTCTGCCATAAATGCGCTTTATAGGCCAGGGCCACTTGAATCAGGAATGGTCGATGAATTTATCGAAATTAAACACGGACGAAAAGAAACGGCCTATCCATTTCCAACCCTTGAACCTGTTTTAAAAGACACCTATGGAGTAATTATTTACCAAGAGCAGGTAATGAACGTTGCTCGTATTGTTGCTGGTTATTCTTTGGGACAAGCCGATATGCTTCGTCGTGCGATGGGAAAAAAGAAAGCCGACGAAATGGCACATCATCGACAAATTTTCTTAAAGGGAGCAGAAGAGAGAGGTTATGATGTCAAGATTGCTAACGATCTCTTTGATAAAATGGAGAAATTTGCAGAGTATGGATTTAATAAATCACATGCCGTTGCTTATTCGGTAATTTCTTACCAAACAGCATTTTTAAAAAAATACTATCCGGCAGAATTTTTTGCGGCCTTATTATCATCAGAATTAGGCAATATGGATAAAGTCACTCAATATATAGCTGATGCAAAACATTTTGATATTGAAGTTCTTCCTGTTTCTGTAAATGAATCACTTTGGCATTTTAATGTCGTTAGTAATAATATCAGGTTTGGAATGGGGGCCGTTAAAAATGTCGGTGAAGGTGCTGTTAATGAGATGATTCGCGAGCGAACAGTAAATGGCCCATTCAAAGGATTTATAGATTTTTGTGAGCGTATTAATTTAAAACTTGTTAATACTCGTGTTTTTGAATCACTAATAAAAGTCGGTGCCTTTGATGAAATTGAGAAAATGAATCGAAAGACACTTCTTGAAAATTTAGAAATGATTCTTTTGTATTGTAAAAAGCGACAAGATGAATCGGAGCAAGGGTTGATTTCTCTTTTTGATATGGGGGATGAAAATTCTAAGTCGCTTGAAAGCAATCTAGACATTCAGATTGTTTCTGAGTTTGACCGAAGTGAAATGCTCTCACATGAAGCTGAACTTATGGGAATCTATATATCTGGTCATCCTCTCGATAGTTATGCAAGCCTAATGAAAGAGTTAAGCACGATGAAGATCAATGAAGTACAGGATGCTCTGGGAAATGATAAAGAGCGTTCAATGTCGCTTTCAGGCAGAATAACGAGTAAGAAAGTTATTCTGACAAAAAAGGGAGATAAAATGTGCTTTGCAAATCTTGAAGACCTTTCTGGAAAAATTGAATGTATCATTTTTCCTAGAGTCTTTGCAGAAAATGAGGAATTGCTAAATACCGATGAACCTTTTTTAATTGAAGGAAAAGTTAACCTTTCAGAAAATCCAAGAAAATTTATTGCTGAAAAAATCCATAAATTAAAAGATCAATCTGAGAATAGAGTAACCGGTGTTAGAGTAAATCTTGGAATTAATGATTTAACCGATGTAAAATTAAACCAATTGAGGCAAGTGCTTTTATCATACAGAGGAACAATTCCAATCCATATGATTTTTGAAAGCGAGCATGGCCGTGCTCGATTGCCATTAGGAGATGAGTTTCTAATTAACCCAACACCACAGCTTGCCCATCGAATTAATGAAGTATTTAATAAAAATACTGTGAAATTTATTGTAGATGGAAAACTTGAGGATGTGCGTGCGTAATATATTAGTAACGATTTTTTTAGTTTTCACTTGTCTTTGTTATTCAAAAGTTGTTACCGAAGATGTGGAGGTTGAAGTTAATTTTAATGATCTATATTCTTCGGTTGATCATGATAATGAAATGCTTCGCTTAGGGAAAGATCGAGCGATAGTCCAACTATTGAAAAAAAATCAGCTTGATGCAGATTCATATTTTGAAAAAATTAAAAAATTAAATTTAAGCCCTGATGAGTACGATGCAATGATTGCTCCTTTTTTTAAAGAATTAAATTTAATTAAGTTTTCAGGAGTAGACCCCAAGGCAACGATTGGCCTAAAGATAAAAGGAAGTTTGAAAACATCAATCGACGAGTCAAAACTACTAGAGCATTATTCAGATATATTGCTTGATTTAAAAGATTTTGGAGAAGAAGCAATTTACATCAATACTGATTTAAATTTATTAAATCTTGGGACATCTGATTCTTCACTTTTTTTTGGAATTGAAAATGAAGTGACGAAAGCTTTTTTTAAAACGCTTACGGAAGAACTTAGAAAGGATGTAAAAAAAGAACTACAGTATTTGGAAATAAATAACAGTTATAAAAATGTTTTAAAAAATTTTCCAAAGAAACTAAACACCAACTCAACGGAATTGTTACTTTATTTTAATTTAAGAAAGTCAGAAAGTTTCAGTGTTGGAAAAGTGCCTTTAGAGTTTTCTTCTTATTTTGTATTATTAAATTCTCTTACTCGGAAAACAATTTATACAAATGAGTTAAGAAAATTGAAAACGGAAATTAATACAACAGATTCTAAAAAGATTCCTTCAATTATTTTGACCTATATGTATCAGTTGATCCGGCCAGAAATAAAAAAAATTGGGTCTAAATTATCTGATAGCACCCTTCTCAATAAGCTTGAGTTTAAGGTGACAGGACAAAAAATGCTTTCAGATGTTTTAAAGCTTCGAGAATTCTTCGAAAGCAGAGTAAAGGAGTCAGGTGTTGTGGTTAGGCTTTCTAAAATTGATCTAAATGAATCTATAATTGAGGTTGAGGGAGATTTTAAGGTAGATTTAGTTAAGATATTTAAAGAATTTGATAAGCAAACCTTTTCAACTTCAGTTTCAGAGCAAAAAATTCTCTTTTTCGATGATGTGAACAAAACTTTTGCAATTGTTAAAAAAGACTAGATAATAGAAGGTAGAAAAGGTTTAGAAGCTTTGGAGACCTTAATGGCCAAAAATTTACTACTATCAATACTTTGTCTAAATTTTTTAGTCGCTTGTGGTTCTAGTGTTATTTCTCGAGACAATAAGGGGAAGAGGCCAAGAATTGAAGAGCGAAAGCAATTTTCTGGTGTGAAAAAGAAAGTTGCACTTCTTCCATTTTTTAATGAATCACCATTTGAGTCAGAAGATTTAGAAGTTAACGCCACCGAAGAACTTCGTCTAGAGCTTTCACGCACAGGTGAGTTTATTGTTGACCCGACTTCTCATAAATTATTTGGAAACTCAAAAGAAATTTATGTCGGTGGTGGATTAAAATTGGTTCAGCTTACAAGACAAGCAAAAATAGCTGGAATTAATTTCATTATTTTTGGACGTGTTATTGATGCGAGAGTAAGAGAGAAGACCGATGAAATTGGACTTGTACGGCAAACAAAATCGTATACTGAATCAAAGGTTGAAGTGAGAGTCTTTGATGTTAATGCTGGAAAAGAAATATTTACAGAAACCCTTCAAGGCTATGCTGATGATTCAACCTACCGCTTTTTTTCTTCAGATCGTGAGGATCATTTAAGCTATCGAAGAGATCTGCTTCGTTATGCTGTACGAGTTGCGGTCAGAAAATCTGTCCCCAAAGTTTTTGATCTTGCTTCAAAGCTTGACTGGGTTGGAAGAGTCGCAAAAATTATTGGCAATAAAATTTATCTCAATGCAGGAAGAGAGTCAGGTATAAATATCGGTGATATTTTGAAGATTATTACTGAGGGGCAAGAAATTTTTGACCCTGAAACTGGAGCGCATATCGGAATGAGTAAAGGTGATATGAAGGGAACAGTAGAGGTTATCGACTATTTTGGAACAGACGGTGCAATCGCAATTTTACATTCTGGCGGACAAGTTCATGAAGGTGATTTTGTAATGCTCTATTAGTTATGGACTTATTTAAATCGCTTTATCCACTTTTTAAAGAAATTGCTTTTAAATTTGATCCTGAGAAGGTTCATGATTTAACTATTTTATCTATGAAACTAATTAAAGATCGCAACCCTCTATTCAAAAAGAGTTTTGATTTTCAATGTAGTTTTTTGGGAAAAAAGATGCCTTCTCCTATTGGATTAGCGGCCGGGCTTGATAAAAATGCTGAGGCCATTGATTTTTTATCATCGCTCCCTTTTGGACATATTGAAGTAGGAACAGTCACTCCAAAGGCCCAAAGTGGAAATGATCGTCCTCGATTGTTTAGATATCCAGAAATAAACTCACTTAGAAATCGGATGGGATTTAATAATCAAGGGGCTAAAGCGGTTTTAAAAAATCTAAAAATGGCAAAGCGACATGGAAAATTAATCGGTGTTAATCTTGGAAAAAATAAAGTAACTAAAAATGAAGATGCCCACTTAGATTATGCTTTTCTTTATAAAACATTTTCACCGATTGCAGATTATTTAGTTATAAATGTTTCCTCGCCAAATACGCCGGGACTTCGTGATCTCTTAGAAGATTCTGGACTTCGAAAAATATTTGAGGCAACTACTGTTGAAAGAAAAAAAGATAAATCTGGCTGTCCACTTTTTGTAAAAATTTCCCCTGATATGGAATTTACACAAATCGAATCCGTGATCGAACTTGTAAAAGAATATAAGTTAGATGGCATTATTGCTACAAATACAACCATCAATAAAGATTTTGGCGATGGAGGAATGTCAGGTGCTATTCTGTATGAAAAGGCCAAAAGAGTACGTGAGTTTTTGCTTTTAAAATTAAAAAATAATCCAGAAATTGAATTAATTGGCGTAGGTGGGTTTTCAAAATTTTCAGAGATAAAAGAATTTTGGCTAAAGGGGGGAAAGTTTGTACAGGTTTATTCAAGTTTTATTTTTAATGGACCGGCCTTGCTAGAAGACATTGAAAAAGAGCTAATTTCTGAATTTATTAAATTTAAAGTTAATGACTTTGAAAGTTATCTAAAAAAAATTAGACAATCGGTAAATGAAGTTTAGTTGTTGTACCGTGATTTGTATTTCGTCCTGTCTTTTCGATAGATTCAATGACAATTGATCCATTAAATTGTTCAACAAATGTTTTTACAAGTGGCATTCCATAACCTGTTCCGACTTCTCCAAAGGTTCCTTTTCTTGAAATTGTCTTATGCTCTTTAAAAAGATTATTGAGAATTTCTTGGGGCATACCAATCCCATTATCAGAGATTTTTATCACGAGATCTATTCCTGTTTTTTCCCAAGATATAGTAATTTTTCCTTTAATGTCTGAAAACTTAATTGAGTTTGATATAATATTCCCTAATACTTGGTGGACAAAATAGACGTGATCAACCAATACTACTTGTGTATCATTTAAAGAGTTTGAAATAACAAAATTAATTTCTTTTTCTTGAAGGCGTTCATTAAAAAGCTCTTTTGCTTTATTAATCGCATCGTGAAGCATGTATGGCCTCATATCTAAAGATATTTTCCCATCTTCAATTGCTTTCATTTTTTTTACGTGGTGAAGAACTTCGTTCACCCTTTCACAGTAATTATCTAATTGATGAGCAATCTTTTCATTTTCCTCAGGCGTTCTATTGTTGATGAGTTTTTTTAGCAATAGTTTTATCGCTTGCATCGGGTTTGCAAGATCATGAAATAATATTCTCAGTAGATTTTCGTTTTTCTCTTTTTCAACTAAAATTTTTTCTTTGTACATGTGTTCATTTTTTATAAAGGAGTAGGTGACTGAAATAGTAAATGCAGAAAACACAAACAAATTAGTTCTTAGTTCAACAAAAAATGCATCAATTGCTTGATAGGGATACATTGCAAATCCAAGACTATTTAAGACTGAGTAAGATGCTAAGATTAAAAATAATCCAATCGCTCCAATATAAAATCCTCTTCTGCCTAAAAAGGAAGCGCCAATAAAGGGAAGAATCGCAAGCCACATTGATCCCGGAGCTCTAAAGCCACCAGTTAAGTAAATAAGAAAGGCAGCTAGAATAAGAAAAAAACTATAAAATCCAAGGATTGAAAGCCATAAGTTTTTAGTTATTTTATAAATGATAAATTTACTTGATATGACAATCAGAAGTAATCCGATCATTATGAAGTTAAATCGAGAATAGTCATATTTAATATTGAACTTGACGATGAAGTAGATAAAGACAAAAGTTGAAATTTTTAGTGAAGATAAAAAGTTATTATTTTGAACAATTTTGTCGTTTTCTTCAAAGTCACTAAAATTTAGAAATTTCATATAGAAATTTATCGGAAGGAATCATGAATTACTTAAGGCAGTGAAGTTAAAAGATAAATTTAGCTCTTTTATAGAAATACTATTTATTAATTGTCGGAGAAGTTTTTCCTCTTATTGGTTTTGAAATTAGTCCAGGAGGTTTTGGAGGAATGGCAAATGCACCAAAAGAAATTAAAAGTGTAATTACAGTAATTATTTTTTTTAAGCTCATGGCCTGTCTCCGAAATTTTTTATCTTTATAGCATGAATCTTAGCAGATTTATTTTTCAAAGTAAAAAATTCACTTATTTGTTTAAACTGCCATACAACAATGGGGATAAAACAAGGCAAATTATCTAAAATATCGTCTTTATTCAAGATGTTGGCCAACCAAATAAGCAAGTCCGTTGAGGCATTTGAAAAACGATGTTCTCAAATGATTGGTCGAGTTAGCTAGGTATTTAAAAACAATCATTATTTTCAAAAACGAAAAATTACCCATCCCCATTGTTGTATGGCACTTCAGTAACTATTTGTAATCAGGTCTCGTCTCATAATCGATAGGATCATCGATGCCAGCTTTCTTAAAGCCCCTAAGACGGAGGGCACAAGAGTCGCAAACTCCACAGGCCACATCATTTCGCTCATAGCAACTCCAGCTATGAATAAGAGGTGCATTTAATAAAATGGCCTTTTGAACTATTTCTACCTTGTTCAAATAGATTACTGGTGTGACAACTTCAATATCACCTTCTTTAGTTCCTTTTTTAATGAGCTCATTCATCGCCTGATAGTATTCTGGACGACAATCTGGGTAGCCAGAAGAGTCTTCATAAACAGCGCCAATATATATTTTTTTTGCCCCAATCACCTCGGCCCAAGAAACGGCCATAGAGATGATATGAGTATTTCTAAAAGGAACATAGGAGTCGGGAATCGCATTTGATTCTCCTTTGTATTTTTTAACTTCAATATTTGTGTCTGTTAGACTTGATCCACCGATTTGCTTTAAAAAGCTAATATCAATTATTTTTTGATGTGTTGTAGGAACTTTATAATGTTCTGCAATTTTTTTAAAGCTTTCAAGTTCTCTTTTTTCAGTTCTTTGGCCGTAGTTTAAATGCAAGAATGCAAGAGTCTTGTGTAATTCATTGGCAATCGCTGCAGTAACTAAAGAATCCATACCGCCACTAACAAGGCATACTGCTAATTCATTACTCTTTTCCATTAAACAACTTCCTTGAAAAAATTATGCTCTATCGCATTCTTCTTTTATGTAATTTAAAAACTTCTCAGTTTTTAAATTTGCATTTTGCTTTTTCTCAGCAAGGCTTCCAGTTTTTTCTTGGATCATGATATAAAATTTAATTTTTGGTTCTGTTCCAGAAGGACGGAGGTAGATAAGATTGCCGTCTTTAAGGATAAAGCCAAGAACATCACTTTTTGGAAGACCTGTTGTTTCCAATAAATAATCCTTGATTTCCAATATGTCATTACCTGCAAATGACAATTCTTTAAAACTACGAAATTTTTTCATGATTCGCTTGATTTTTAGAGCTCCCTCGATGCCAAAATAGTCAAGAGAGAGTAATGACTCCATTGAAAATCCATACTCTTCATATATTTTATCAAGTGCCATGAATAGATTTAACCCTTGCATTTTATAATATAGAGCTATTTCTGCCATGAGAGAAACAGAGGTAATTCCATCTTTATCTCGTGCTTCATTGTGAGACAAATATCCAAATGACTCTTCAGTTGCAAATACGAAATTTGCATTTGGATTTGTTTGCTCTAATTCATTCATCTTTCCACAAATCCATTTAAAACCAGTGAGTGTATTGTAAACTGTTACATTAAACTTTTCTGCAATTGTGTCTTGGAGTGGTGTTGTAACAATTGTTTTAACAAAGTAAGAGTTGTTTTTAAGTGTTCCAAGTTTTTTTCGCTCAGATAATATATAATGCAATTTTAAAAGACCGATCTGATTTCCAGTTAGGTACTGAACAATTCCATCGTGTTTAAGAGCAACTCCTAAGCGGTCAGTATCGGGATCTGAGCCCATTGCAATGTCCGCGTCTTCTCTAAGCATCAAGTCGACTGCCAATTTTAGTGCTTGGGGATTTTCTGGATTAGGGCTTTTTACGGTAGGGAATTTGCCATCAGGGAGTGCTTGCTCTGGCACAACTTGGACGTTAGAAAAACCTAACTCCGAAAGAGCACGAGTGCATGGAATTAGACCAGCACCATGAATGGGAGTATATACAATTTTTAAATTTCTTCCTTCGTTTTTGCAAAGATTAAGATTGATTGTGGATTTTTTTGTGGCCTTAAAATATTCATCTTCTATTTCTTCACCCATCCAGAGAATGAGTCCTTTTTTTTCTGCTTCTAGAAAGGGCATAAATCCAATTGTACTAAAATCGGTGATTGAATAGTAATGATCAATAATATTTTTATCATTCGGCGGAGTGACTTGTGCACCATCATTCCAAAATACTTTATAGCCGTTATACTCAGGAGGATTATGAGATGCTGTTACCATAATTCCCGCTGATGCTTTAAAATATCTCACCGCAAATGAAAGCATCGCCACTGGATTTAGTCTTTTATAGATATGTACTTTTATTCCATGAAACGCCATTACTTCAGCTGCATCTTTTGCCAATTCGTATGATCTGATTCGCGAATCATAGGAAATACAAATTTTTGGATTACCTGATTTATCGTTGGCCAATACTTCTAAAGAAAGAGCTTTTGTGGCCCTTCTAATCGTATAAGTGTTAATTCGATTAATTCCTTCGCCTAGAATGCTCCTCATCCCCCCCGTACCAAATTCAAGGTCTTTGTAGAAGCGCTCTGTGAGCTCTTTTTCATTTTTTTGATTAATCAAACTCATGATTTCATCTCTAGACTCTTGTGAAAAATAAGAATTTTTGGCCCAATTTTCAGCTTTTTTAAGTGTCTCATCGAAATTTATTGACATAGATTCTGTCCTTAATTATCTGTTTAAATATTCGTAATTTTAGAAAATATTACTGTATAATGCAATTGATTGAATGTTAATTTTTAGATAAAATTTGGGCCCATTTTAGGATTGTGGAGGATTTATGGCGAATAAGGGAATGAAACACAAATTGAACATTGCGGGTGCATGGTATACGACTGATCCAGATGATGACAATGGTGAAGGTTGTATTGCTTGTAACGTATGCTACACAGGAGCACCAGACTTCTTTAAAGAAGACGAAGATGGAAATGCTTATGTGGTAAAGCAACCGAGTACTCCAGCAGAAGTTGAAATCTGCAAGGAACAATTAGAAGCATGTCCAGTTGCTTCAATCGGAAATGATGGTTAAAAAAAAACCCACGAAAGTGGGTTTTTTTTTGCCTAACCTTGAAAACCATATTTGGTTAATATCTTCTTTAGTTCACCATTTAAGTAGTGACACAACTCCATGGATTTCGCCTGCTTCTAGTGATGTCATCGCTCGTTTTAGTGGCAATATTTCAACGGTACAATTGTCCTTAGTAATAGAGCAAGCTGCTGCAATAATATCAACCATGGCCCCTGTTGCTTTTCCATTTTCTAGCCAATTAAATGGAGGGTAATCCTGACCAGCAAATTTAAATTCTTTAGCAAAAAGTGATGTTGAAAAAAGAAAACATACTAATAAAATTTTCATAATAATTTCTCCTAAGTTTGTCTTTTAATTTTATATAATTTAGTAAAAATATGACTCAATTTTTTCTTAATTTGCAAAAATTAGTAAATAGTTTCAAAAAAATATCGAAGTGAGTTTTCTTCATCGTTGGTTAGCTTGTGATTATTAATATTTAGAATCATAGAAATTAAATCATCACTAACATTACTTGAGGCAAGAAGTTTTTTTAATTCAGAAGTTTTATCAATACGATCAAATGTTGAAACCAAGCTTTTTAGTAGATGAATGATATAGGCATTCATATCCGACACCACATATTCGAACTCACGCTTAAAACTTGGATTATTACTCAAGAGATTTAACAGGTGATCATTGCTATAAAACTGTAATATTAATTTATAAAACCCAAGTTGCCCTTTTTGAGAAATGGGATTGTTAAAAAATTGATCGGCATGCATGAGATCATGAATCGCAAAGCTCAAAGGATCGCGCTTTCCAAGAATGTGGGTGGTTACACGCAATTTATCTACAATCAACGTGAGAACTCTTTTATTTTGTGCCTGCAATTTTAAAAGATTTTTCGAAGAAGGGATGTCGAATGCTAGAACAATATCCCATTTATTTGAATACCAATTTTCCATTGCGCGACAGACACTTTTGGGGACGCCCTTTAGATTAAAACCTCTAAATAGGTCAAGACCTGAAATATGGCCGAGTTTTTCTCTTTCAAATTGATCAAATAAAATTAATTCTCTGGCCTTTATAAAAATGCTCTCCTGTGTTGGTGATTCAGGGAGTTTTTTAAATTGCTGAAAATAGTTACGCTTATACTTTAGTTTTAAAAAAAAGAGGAGGTATAATGTCGCAGTGTCTTTGTCGGATATTGAGCCGTCATTATATTTTGAAAATAATTTATCAACAAAAGTATAAATTAAATCTTGATTAGAGCTAAGTTCATCTTCGCTTAAAAGTATGACTTTATAGGAGCCATTTCTACTTTTCATTTTTTATTAACCGAGTGTTTTCCAACAATATATTTTTAGTCACAGTCCAGCTAAGGTTATCAAGAGAAAGACCGAAATGACAAAGGATTAGTATCTGTTATTACTTAAGATAGTTAGAGAAAAAAATGGGAAATAAAAAAATACTCACGATTTTAGCAGTTTTATTTTTGATTAATTCTTGCACGACTTTTAGAAGGCCCGAAGTTGTTGAAAGAGAAATTGCTAGTATTAATGATGATTCTTGCGATGTTATTATAAGAAAATTTTTCACAACAAATGGAATTGAAGTTGAAAGAAAATTTGCTTATAAGCATATCTCAAAAACAAATTTTAGATCTAATCTTTTAAAAGAACTTGAACTTAAATACAAGCAAGTTGATTCAGTTTTGGATTTTCCTCAAATAAAAGAATTGCCAATAGAAGATGCGATAAAAGTAGTAAGAAATCCTGAAGAAGGACTTTTGGCAAAGGTCATGATGATACGAAATGCAAAGAAATCAATTGATTTAACTTACTTTGAATTTGATAACACTGAAGCAACAAAAGTTTTATTGCATGAATTAAAAGAGGCTGCAGATAGAGGTGTAAAGATTCGAATACTTTATGATCCAGTAGGATCAAAAATGGCAAAACTTGCTCCAAGAGAAGGTATCCCAGATGATCTTTTAACACTTGTCTCCTTTAAAGGCAGACCTATTATAGATGAATTTGGGAGAGATACTGGTAAAAATGCTCAAATTGAAGTGGTGCAATTTAACCCAACGTTTCGAGTAGGTGATGTATTTAAAAAATGGTTTCATGCAATTAAAAATTTAGGCGTGCCAGAGGAGAAAAGAGTGCCGTTAAATGCGATGGCCTGGAATAACAGAATTCACGATAAAATTCTTTTAGTAGATGCAGAATCACCAACAGATGCACTATTAATGACCGGGGGACGAAATGTTTCAGACCCATATTACCACCTTAATCACTCTTATGACAAGGCCGGGACAACTCCAGTTTTAGATATTGAGGTCATTATACGTGGGACAAGCTCAACATCTGAAGATGGAAAACTTCAAAATGCAATCCTAGACCAGTTCAATCGTATTTACTATGCTCGTGCCAATATTCATCTTCGAGATATTTTTATGAAAATGAATGATGAAATTCTTGAACTGATGGAAAAAGATCCACTTTTAGGAGAGGCAAAAGTTAAGGAAAAGTTGCGTTTGGCCAGAGCTGAATTGCGTGCTATGCGAGATGCAAACTATGGAGTTGTAGGAAGTAAATATCCTGATAATGGTATAGGCAAATTTGAAGAGAAATTTAAAAAAATGCAAGACGAAAACTATCTTGAGGCTGGGTTTGAAAATGCAACAATTAATGTTCTTCACGAAGTTCAAAACTTAACACACAATAGGAATTTATTTAAACCAATTAGAACTGTTACACGAAAAGAAAATCCAAATTCTATTCGTGATCATATTTTTAATATGTTTAGCAAAGCAGAGAAAACAATTGATATTGTCAGCCCGTATTTTTGGATTGAAGGAAAAGAAGCAAGACAACTTGCAGAATGGTTAAAAGAAAATAGCGGACGAAAGCTTAGAATTATTTCAAACTCATTTTTATCAACAGATAATTTAATTTCGCAAACAGTAGTTGAAAATGCATTTATAAAAATTGAAAAAACAATGAAAGAGTATGGTGTTTGGGATCAGGTTGACTTGCGGGTTATTGGAAAGGAAGACCATGAATTTCTATCACCGAATGGTAAGGTATATGGCTTTTTACATGGGAAAGTATATATAACCGATCGAAAGAATATTGTTGTTTCAACTTCAAACTTAGACCCCATTTCAAGGGATATAAATTCTGAAATAGGAGTATCTTTTAAATTTAGCGATGAAAATTCAAAAAATTTAAAAGAAATGCTATCTTTTGTTGATTTTGCAAATGAGATATCGACAAATGTTACCACTTCTGAGTACGAAAGGATGTTAAACCACCCTAATGCGAAAAGCAGAGTTCGTAGATTGAAAATCACTAAGTGGATAGTCGAAAAGCTGGGCCTTCTACATCTACTTTGATTTGTGAGTGTAAGTGCCATCCCATTCTGGAGGTGGGGGAACTTCATTAAAGTCTTCACAGATGTGAAAAACTCGCTCAAATGTTTTATCTTCTGGAAATTTATTTTTTAACTCTTGAAGCAACGCCATTGCTTGTTTGAAATTTTTTGTTTGATACAAACTAAATGCATCTTCATATTTTTTTAAATCATCTTTTTCATTATATAAGTAGTGACTTGGGTGTAATACCTCATAAATAGTTACAGCATTTTCCTTTCCTTTAACTTTCACTTTATCAAGTGTTCGATAGATAAATTCGGCCCTTTTTTCAGGGGAAACAGCTGCAATGGTATATTCTGAAACGTTTAATTGAACTCCATAAAATTTACATAAAGATTCAAGACGAGCACCAAGATTCATATTATCTCCAAGTGCAGTATAGGAGAAAATCTGATTTGAACCCATGTTTCCAACTGAGCAGTCACCTGTATTTAAACCAATCCCATGTTTAAAAAGAGGGAATCCATTTTTTTCAAAGTTAGCATTGATCGCTGGCAATTTTTCAATCATAGAAATTGCGCCTTTTAATGCCCAATAGGCATGATCTGGAAGATCTACAGGAGCTCCCCAGTAGGCAACCATTGCATCACCAATGTATTTGTCCAATGTTCCTTTGTATTCAAAGAGAGTGTCCGTCATCATTGTCATATATTCGTTAATACACTGAGTGAGTTGTTCCGGCGTAAGTTTTTCCGAGATGGAAGTAAAATCTCTTACGTCAGAAAAGAAAACGGTGATATTTTTTTTCTCGCCACCGAGCTTTAACTTTTCAGGATTTTTTAAAAGATCGTTAACAATAGAGGGGGCAAGGTAGCGTGAAAAAGTTCCTTTGATTTTTTTCTTCTCTTTGTTTGATTGATAGAAATGCAAAAATGTGGACCATGAGTAACATAGAATAACAGATAGAAAACAAAAGAAGAGGCGAACATTATATCCTTTTGGTATTAAGAAAAAAGTATCAATATAAAATAGAGTTAGAATTATAATATTGACCACCGTAAAATCTAAGATGGCATTCCCTAAAAGCATTACGAGAATAATCAGGATAGTGCCAACCCCCATCATGATCCAAGAGTATTTTGCGGACTCATCCTCAGAAACAAAGTTTTTTCCATCAAGTAACATGTGAGTCATATTCATGTGAAAATATACTCCAGGGAGTGCAGAATCAATGGGAGTATTTCTTAGATCGTGTGCTCCAAATGCAGTCGATGCCACAAAAACAATCTTATCTTTGAATGTTTTAATCATTTCTTCATCGTTGTCTTTTGCTTTTAAAATGTCATAAATATTGACGATCGGAAAATTTGATTTTCCACCTAACCACCGCGTTTTAGATTCACCTTGAAAATTAATGTGTAGCTGGCTTTTTTTAGTAGTAAGAATTGCAGTTCTCGCAGGACTTACTTCAAGCTTCGTTTTATCTGCAGTGTAAAACTGATAGGCCTGAAGTGCAAAAGAAGGAAAATAAAGTGAATCAACATTTACAACTAAAGGGTAATGTCTAAAGACACCATCAGAGTCAGCGTAAGCTTCAATATGTGAGATCCCAATATCAGAATTTGCTAAATCTTCGATTGGATAAACTTTTTTAGAGATTAAGTTTTCTTGCAAGTTTGATCCTTGCGCTGATTGAGTGTCCATAATGAAATTAAACAATGTATCTGGAACTTCTTTAAAAAAGTATTCTTCATCAATGTTTTCTTTTTTTGCGTAGGGATTAGGTTCAACAGAGTAGGGAAGAATCACCTTTCTTCCTTGAGTGTTTTGAAAATTAATAATCGAATTCTTTAATGCAACATCAGGAGATTCTTTATTGCAAGCAAGCTCTGGTTCTGAAAAGAAAACATCGAAGGCAATTATTTTTGCTGAGTAAGTATTAAGTTTATTTATTAATTCTGCAATTTTGGTTCTCGTCCATGGCCAACGTCCTATCTTATTTAATGAATGATCATCTATGGCCGCAAGTACAATTCGATTATCAATTTTTTTTGGATCTAAGGTCATTTTCATTCGAATATCAAAGAACCGATCTTCAAAAAATGAAGCATAAGATAAAAATGAGGACGCATCTCGATCAATAATGTCTCTTTCATTTGTGGCAATAAGGATACTCAGGGAGCAAAATAGAATAATTACTAAAATTCCAAGATATTGAAAAAGTCTAAAAAGCATTATTACCTCTTAAAAATTGTAGCGCAATTCGACTTGAGTTAAATATTTACTATAGCTGTAATCAGTTGATTTTGAATTGTTTTTGCTATAGTCAATTGAAACTGAAGCTTTCAGGCCATTCGTAAAATTTCTTGTGATTTCAATATTGGGATTGATTGAAGTTTCATGGCCACGTGTCTCTCTAAGGGCCAATGTATCGACGACAGATATTGATAGTGCTGTATTTAAAGTATATTTATAAAATATTTCTGGAATAATGTAATCAAATCTAAATAAGTATGAGTCAGTATTGGTTGAAACATTATTGATGTTATTTACTTTATCAATATTTAATGAATAAATTGATAAGTGACCATTGTCCATTCCATAAGTCTGATCAAAGCTTATTGTCGTCGTATGATTATCCAAACTTTCAAGGTATGCGCTGAAAGTTTTTAGTTTTAACTTTATATTTGTATCACCTCGAGGAGTTAGACTTAATTGGGAGCCAAGAGTCAGTATTTTTGAGTTTGAATATGATTCTCTTTTATGAATGCCTTGATAGTCTTTGTATGTTTTTGAATAGTCAATATCCAAAATAAGTGCTGCTGGCCGCTCCTTAAACTTCGTTTCGTATTTATTTTTAAGTGCAAAATTATAAATCATAGAATCATTTTGATACACTTCAGATTCATCTTGGTTTGAGTATTTTGTATAATTAAATCGAAATAAGGGCATTATTTGAAAGCGTCTTTTTATAATCCATAAGTTTTTCACTTCTGATTCAAACTCTGCTAGAAATGATTCCTTTTTGGATTGTTGTGTGTCATTTTCTAGTCCTGTATTGGTGACATTGTTATCAAATTTATTCCTTAAACTTAAATAAAAAAAGAGTCGTTTAGGAGAAATTTTTCTTCCATTTAATAGAACATTTGGGTCGAGATCAAATTCTAATTCAAGCTCCTTGATGCGCTTTTCGATATCAAATGATACGAGTGTGCTCTTATCAACATCAAGTGAAAGCTTTAACATTGGAATTATTTTTTTGGAAACGAGTAGAGTGAGCTCTTTTTTACCTTTACCACTTTCTCTTGCCATAATAAGTTGAGTTTCGGCAATTTGAAATTTAGCAATTTGATCAAAACGTAAATCTTTTTCTTTTAGTTTTAAGATTTCAGAAAAATATTTTAATGCTAAGTTATGCTCTTCTAATATTTGAGAAATGTATCCCATATAATAAAGAGAGGCAGTCATATTGAACTTTTTTTCAAAAGATTTTTGAAACATCTCTCTTGCTTTTTTTAATTCATTAGTGGCATAGAGGGCTTGGCCAAATTCATAATAGAGATCATCAGCTTCATAGTTTTCAAAAATACTAAGACTAAAATTTTTAACTGATTTGTCGTAGGCCTGCAATTTGTTATGTGTAAGTCCTAAATAGTAGTGTCGAGCTCCAGCAGTAATTAAATCAGAAGAAATTTTTTCTAAAGAAGTTACTGCTTTATCGTATTCACCTTTTTGAAATAAGAGGCGATATTCGTCTAAAAAATTATTGTCTGCATAGGCAAAGCTAATTGATAAAATAAATAGGGCAATAAATCGGTTAAACATCTTCTTTTAAACCATAAAAAAAGGCCTTCACGTAGAAGGCCATAATTGCTTTCTTTTATGATTATTATAATAGAAAAATATTAGTCTGCACCGAAAATAATTTTTGTTCGAGTTGAAGTGCTGCTTGAACCAAGATTGGAATTATTTTGATTGACTGTTTCAGTAGTGCTTATTTTTTCTTCAGCAAGTTCTCTTAAGATTGGCTTAATCCCACCTTCTGGATTGATAACGGCAAATTTATCTGCAAATTGTTGCATATCAGGTCTAATTGCATAGATATTTCCAGTTGGAGGTAGGGCAGTAGACTTTCCATCATCAACAGAAGCTGGATTTCGTTTCTTATCATCATTGCCTTTGTGATCAATTTTTTCTTTTTCAATAATTTCAAATCTTCCATCGCTATTAAGTTTTAGACCTTCTGGAGCGACATAGCCCCCAGTGGACTTATCAACTTTACCAAAATTGTCAGGTACAGCAAAAGTTTTAGTGTTAGGGTCAAAAACAGCATTTTGAGGGGGTGGAATAATATTTACAGTTTGTAGATCGATAATTGATCCAGCTGGAAGTTTGTATTCTCCAGTTTTATCATTAAAAAAGCCTTTAACTTCGTGATCAACTTCTTTTGCATTTGATGCAAACATAGCACCGTCTGTTCCAGGAGGAATTGGTGCTTTAAAGGTTTTTTCCTCTGACTTTCCTTCTGTGGCACTTTCTTTAATTCCAGTTTCATTGTTTTTGAGTGCATTGACCTGAATTGGTGCAAGAGTGGTTGGCAACATGGCCCTTGATGAGACATTTAAATTTACTGCTGAAATTTGTCCAGCAGTGACCATTACGGCCTTGTCACTTGAGACCACCTTTTCCAACTTACTTTGATCAAATCCGCTATCCCTTGCCAAGTCATCAAGATGCGACATTGCAACTCTTCCTTCAAAAGTAATTAATGAGGTATTGTTATTCTCTGGATTAAAATTAACTTGAAAATCTGTTCCACGCACACCCATGGCCGCTGAAGTTGTTTTGATAAAAAGTTTCGATTTTGATTTGTCATCCATTTCCATATAGTCTTTTGTAACTTGAGAGCGGAGCTGACCTTTTACGAGGGTTATAATACCTGCTTCTTTTTTAGGAAAAGCATTGATTACCATCTGGCTATTTGGCCCTAAATTCATCTGAGATTTATCTAAAAAAATTAATTTTACAAAACTTTTTTCGGCCGTTTGAATTACTGCCCCCTCAGGGATATCAAGATTTTGTAAGAGCTGAATTTCTTTGCCTGAAGTTAACTTGGCATTTGCTTGACCTCTTAGGATAACTACTTTGGCGACAAAATTTTCATTTGCAATCGCATTCCCTGCAATTAAAAAAAGTCCAATGATAATGAGTTGGAGAGTTTTTTTCATAATCAAATCCTAAGTAATTGAAACAGATTAGTCTTCTCCTAGTTCTTTTCGTAATTATATACTTATTCTTTAAGAAAGTTGCGGCCGTACTGAAGTATAGCTATTTAGAGGGGAAATGAGGGGCAGTAAGGCATAACTTTGGCAAAAAAGTATTGCAGTGGAGATTTAAGTATTTGTAATATCGAACGTTCTTTTAAGCATACAAAATCTTTAGATTTTGATAGCTTAATGGGGTTTATGATCACTAGTCTAATTTTATTAACTATTTCTGCACTAATATGGGGGTTTGGTTTTATAGCCGCTAGGCTATGCTTTGAAACATTTGATCCTTATTGGTCTCATGCTCTTCGTTTTTTTATTGCAGCAATTTTTGGCATTCCATTTTTAATTTACAAAAAAAGCTTTGCTAAAAATATGAGTCTTTGGAAAGATGGATTTGTTGCCGCTTTCTTTTTAACCGGTACACTGCTATTGCAAACAATCGGTATAAAGTATACGACGATAGCAAAGAGTGGATTTATAACTACTTTATATTCATTTTTCGTTCCTCTGACGATGATGGTTTTTTTTCAAAAAAAGTACAGCAGTAAATTTTGGTTTTTAGTTATATTAGCTCTTATTGGTATGGCCCTTTTGTGCAATCTTGAGGTGGCAGATCTTAATTTTGGCGATTTCTTAATGCTTTTGTGTTCATTGTTCGCTTCTTTTCATATTATTTTTATTGGGAAAGTTGCCTCTAAAATTGAATCAGGAATTGAATTTAACTTTATTCAAAATCTTTTTATGGCCGTCTGGGCATTTCCCATTGTATTTTTTTCTAATTGGCCAAAAGATTTTTCTCCACTCTTAAATATAAATTCAAATGCATTCAAGGGTATTATTTTTCTAAGTTTATTTTCAAGTGTACTTGCGTTTTCAATTCAAGTGATTACGCAAAAAAAGATTCCGTCACATCTTGCGGGACTTATTTTTTTACTTGAATCACCTTTTGCCGCTATTTTTGCTTATTTTATTTTAGATGAAAGATTGAATCTGATGAATATTGTTGGAGCAGGCTTTATTGTGTTATCGGTAGCATTAGTTCCATTTTTTGGGAGAGAGGTAAGTGCTTCTCTAAAACAAAAAGGCCCACAAATATAGTATTTGCAGGCCTTATTCATAACTTAGATAAAACAAAATTAGTTATATTTTTTTTCTAATTTTTTCATGATTTTTTTAGCTTCATGATTAATGTTTAACATTAATAGAACTCCTGAATTTTCTCCATTTGTATCATTTCCAACAAGTGAGATTGTTCCTGCTGCTTTTGATCCAATATAATATCTAAAGCTTGCAATTGCTCCATCTACACCAACTTGAGTTGGAAGAAAAATTCCAAATACATCTTTTCCTAAATAGAATGACATGTTATTAAATTTTTCAATTGAAAATGCAACTGCAGGAAGTGCTCCACTTGCAACGCCTGGAAGATTTCTACCACCTGGAAGTTTTTGTGGATCTAATTGATCAAGACCACCACCTACTAAATCTTGTAGAGATATAGAAATAACCATTAAAGTTCCATTTGATTCAGCATCTGGAGAAACTTCTAGGTAAGAGTATTTGTACTTAGGAATGTTATATCTTAAGCCTCCGTCCATTTGTAAATTTTCAAAGACTACAGATACTAAGAGATTGTCTTGCAATAAAGATACAGTAGGTCCCTTAAGTCCTGCTATTTCAATATTTTTCCCAGAATTATTTCCACATGAAGAAACAAATCCAAGAGATAAGATCATTAGAAACGAAAAGATAATTTTTTTGTACGATTTAATCATAAATCACTCCTTAAATATTTTTTTAGAAAGTGATTTTTGATCGGAAATATTAAAAAAAATCTTATAGATTATTTTTCACGTAACTTATTTTTTAATATTTCAATGATTTCTTCATCAGTTAGGTTAGGATGTTGAGTTTTTTGATCGAGAATTAGGCGCTCTATCTTTGTTATTATCATCATGAATAAAGGACATGACCGTACAATCATACAACCTCTCAATGTTAAGGCTTTGATTGATAATGCCATAAAAAGTTTGATACGTCAAACTTAATAATCGGGAGCGATGTAAACTTCGATATCTGGATGGTAATTATCTCGAAGAATTGACTTAATGGCCTCAAGCGTTCCTGAGGCCGAGCTAGGGCAGGTCCCACAGGCACCTTGGTACTTGATAAGTAGTATATTGTCTGTAAACGAGAGAGTTTCAATGTCCCCGCCGTCACCTTGCAGGCCTGGGCGAATTGTCCTATCTAGTATTTCTTCAATTTTTTGTAATTCAGGAGAAAGACTTTTTCTTCGCTCTTCTTTAGGGTTAGGGTCTGCATAGTTTGGATCGTGCTTAGTCATTTCTTCTTTGATCACTTTCACAACGTTAAGCTCAACTTGATCCCAATCCTCATATGAAAACTTAGTTATTGATATGACATTCTCGAAAAAATGTAATTGATCTACGCCTCTCACTTTAAATAGTTCGTAGGCCAGAGGATTATGTTCACATTCCATTGGGGTACGATAAGTAGAACTCCCAGCATTCTTAACTGGAATATTTATAATAAACTTTAGTGCGTTTGGATTTGGGGTTGGTTCAATATCAATATCTATTTCGTTTGTATTCATAAATCCTCAATTTAAAAGTTTGATTGCTTTATTAAGTGAATCATATAAAAAATCAATTTCTTCTTCTGTATTATAAAATGCAATAGATGCCCTCGAGACAAAAGGCAGGTGATAAAATTTTAACAGAGGTAGAGTGCAGTGATGGCCAGTTCGAATTGCTATCCCATATTGATTTAAAAGAGTGCCAATATCATGAGGGTGAATGCCCGCGATATTAAAACTTACAACGCTAGATTTATGCTCTGCCTGCCCAATGATTTTTAATTCAGGTATGTTTTTAATTTTATTTTCAAGATGGGCAAGAAGTTTATTTTCTCGTTCTATAATATAGTCATGTCCAATATTTGATATAAAATTAAGCGCCTCTTTAAAGGCAATAACTTCTGCAATAACAGGAGTTCCGGCCTCAAATTTAAAAGGGAGTGTATTGTAGCTAGAATGAGTTATATCCACATTTTGAATCATTGCCCCTCCGCCTTGATAGGGAGGAAGTTTTTCAAGCAATTCTTCTTTTCCGTAGAGAATTCCAACACCGTTTGGGCCAAACATTTTATGTGCAGAAAAAGAAAGAAAGTCGACATCTAAATCTTTTACATCAATTTTTAAGTGCGAAGCGGATTGTGCTGCATCGATATGCACAAGGATGTTTAATTGATGTGCTTTCTCGATGATCAGCTTAATGGGGTTAATCGTTCCGAGTGTGTTTGAAATATGACAAATACTAATTAACTTAACTTTTGGATTGAGTAGCTTTAAAAAATAATCGAAATCTAATTCACCATTTTCATTGATTTTTGCCTCGATTATTTTTGCTCCTCTTTTTAGAGCTGCCATTTGCCATGGGACAATATTTGAGTGATGCTCCATTGTAGAGATAATAATTTCATCATCTTTTTTTAAGCTATATTCAGAAAAGCTTTGAGCGAGTAAATTGATTGAATCAGTAGTTCCTTTTGTGAAAATAATTTCATTGGTATTGTTTGAATTAATAAACTTAGAAACAGCAGTCCTTGTTTCTTCAAAAAAAATTGTACCACGTTCCGATAGGGTGTGGACTCCTCTATGGACATTGGCAACTTCATTTTGATAATAAGTTGTAATTCGATCAATCACAACTTTTGGTTTTAGTGTAGTGGCCGCATTGTCAAAGTAGAAAAGCTTCTTTCCATTAATGCTGGAGCTTAGTTGGGGGAACTCTGAACGAATTTGGTCGATACTTAAATTTTTCATAGTTTAAGTCCAACTTCATCAAGTTTTTTTAATACAAATGATTTTATTTTTTCATTCTGAATCTTATGGATTATCTCGCCAATAAAACCAAATGCGAGTATCTTCTGGGCCTTGCTTTTTTCTATTCCTCTGCTAATGAGATAAAATTCTTCATCAAAAGATAACTCACCGACAGTGGCCCCATGAGAACATTTTACGTCGTCAGCATTTACTAAAAGTTGTGGGCGCGTGTTGATGTGCGCCTTTTTTGAAAGTAGTAGATTTTTATTCAATTGGTTTGAGTTTACTCCAATTGCATCTTTTGCAACATGGACTTTTCCAGTGAAAGCAGCAGAAGAGTCATTTGCTAATATCCCTTTATATAGCTGCTCTGAAAATGTATTCGATACGACGTGATTTATTTTGGTTGTTGAGTCTGAGTGTTCATCATTTTTTGTATAGTATGCACCATAGACATTGCAGCTAGCATTTTCTGCTAAGAGGTTTACTTCAAGATTATTTCTCGACATCTTTCGATTTAAATCGATTAAAAAATGATTAAAGCTGGCTGAGCGATCGATATTTGCATCAACAAGACCGATATGAAGCGCATTTGATTCTTCTAAAATAAGTCGAGTATAATTTAAGTTTGAATTTTCTTTTAATTCAATGGTTAGATTTGAGTTTCTTGTATATTGGTGGTCGGTTGTGCCATGAGATTTAAAGACCTCTATAATTTCAGCGCTTGAAAAAGGTTCTAGCACAAGATTGATTCTATCAGAATTAATCTTGTTTATCCCGTGATCATCGACAAGGTGTAAAAGGAGAATCGGTTTGCTCAGATTAATTTTTGATTTAAGAACAAATGTTTTTGCGTCCTGTGATGCCAAGAAATTTAAAGCATCAAAACTATCTTTGAAGTTAGAAATTAATTTGGGGGAATGGATCTCAATTCCGTTGGGGATATTTGATAGTTGATCGCAGTATCTACCGTTTACAAAAACAATTTTATCTTCGAAATTATAAGTGTCTACAGTGTTAAAATCGGCCGATCGCTCACTATATTTAAAAGATAGATGTTTAGACGGAGAGGTGTAGAGCCAGTCTTCATTTTTCTTATCTGGAATGCCGTGTTCGGTGAAGTATGATAATGCTTCTTTTCTTTTTTGATTATAGGAAGGGGAAAATGCAAAATCTTTTAGCAAAAATTGCTCAGAGTTTTTTTTAATTTCATTAAATATTAAATCATTCATTTTATAGCTCGTCTTTTATTAGCCAGTCGTAGCCCTTTTCTTCTAGTTCAAGTGCCAGTTCTTTTCCGCCAGACTTAATTATTTTTCCCTTGTATAGAACATGCACATAATCTGGGACGATATAATCAAGTAGACGCTGGTAGTGTGTCACTAGGATCGTGGCATTAAATCTACTTTTTAGAGAGTTTACACCTTTGGCAACAATTTTTAGAGCATCGATATCAAGTCCGGAATCAGTCTCATCAAGAAGAGAGAGTTTAGGATTTAACACGGCCATTTGAAGAATCTCATTTTTCTTTTTTTCTCCACCTGAAAATCCAGTATTAACTGGACGATCTAAAAATACGGGATTCATTTCTAAAAGTTCTAGTTTTGGCATTAGAAAATTTTTAAAATCTGAAAGTGGGAGGGTGCTTGCTCCATTTGCTTTACAATTTTCGTTAAAGGCCTCATGAAGAAAAGTTAAATTACTTACTCCCGGTATTTCAACAGGATATTGAAAACCAAGAAAAATGCCAGCACACGATCTTTCATGGGCCTCCATTTGTAATAGATCTTTCATCTTTGCATTGTGTTTATAACTGATGCTTCCTTCTGTTACTTCATAACTAGGGTGTCCAGCTATAACCTTTGAAAGCGTACTTTTCCCAGAGCCATTCGGGCCCATGATTGCGTGAATTTCACCAGCATTAACTTTTAAATTAATACCTCTTAAAATTTCTTTATCACCAATCTTTGCATGTAAATTTGTAATCTCGATCATTTTTTATCCTATGCTGTTTTCCAATTTCATTTCTATTAATTTAACTGCCTCTACTGAAAATTCGAGTGGAAGCTCTTTAAAGACATCTTTACAAAAACCGTTTACAATCATGGAAATACATTTTTCTTCCGACATTCCACGAGACTGCAAATAAAAAAGTTGGTCTTCAGAAATACGAGATGTTGAGGCCTCATGTTCTAGTGTTGCAGTTTGGTTTTTTACATCGATATAAGGGAAGGTATTTGCCTTTGCATTTTTTCCCATTAACATCGAATCACATTGAGAGTAGTTGCGTGCATTGTCTGCACTTGGCATGACTTTTACAAGCCCTCGGTAATTATTTTCTGATTGTTCGGCCGAAATACCTTTTGAAATAATTGTTGATTTAGTGTTTTTTCCAATGTGGATCATTTTAGTTCCGGTATCGGCCTGCATATAGTGATTAGTGAGGGCAACAGAGTAAAATGATCCCTCGGAGTGATCACCAATTAGATTACAGCTTGGATATTTCCACGTGATGCTCGACCCGGCCTCAACTTGAGTCCAAGAAATTTTAGAGTAGTCGCCAAGGCAGTTTCCTCTTTTAGTTACAAAGTTGAAAATTCCACCCTTGCCTTCTTTATCACCCGCGTACCAGTTTTGAACGGTGGAATATTTTATTTCTGCGTGATCATGGGCAATTAATTCAACGATTGCCGCATGCAGCTGATTTTCATCTCTTGTTGGGGCAGTACACCCTTCGAGGTAGTTAACATAAGAACCAGTATCGGCAACGATTAATGTTCTTTCAAATTGCCCTGTCTCTTTTGCATTTATTCTAAAATAAGTGGATAGATCTAAGGGGCACTTTACATTTTTTGGAATATAGACAAAAGACCCATCTGAAAAAACCGCAGCATTTAAAGCAGCATAGTAATTATCAGAGTGAGGAACAACTGTGCCGAGATATTTTTTAACGAGTTCTGGATGATTTTTTACTGCCTCAGAGATTGAGCAGAAGATGACGCCTACTTTTTCTAACTCTTCTTGATGAGTTGTTCCAACTGAAACAGAATCAAAAACTGCATCTACGGCCACGCCCGAAATTCTTTTTTGTTCGTTTAGTGGAATTCCTAGCTTTTCAAATGTTGCTAAGAGTTCTGGATCAAGTTCGTCCAAACTTTTCTTTTCTTCAAATTTTTTAGGTGAGGAGTAATAGTATAAATCTTGTAGGTCTATTGGTGGGATTGTTAATTTTGCCCACGTTGGAGGTGAAAGTTTAACAAAGTGTCGGTAGGCCTTTAGCCTAAATTCGAGTAGCCAATCTGGCTCTTCCTTTTTTTGACTGATTAATCGAATAATGTCTTCATTTAATCCTTTGGGAAACTCATCTGTTTCAATGTCAGTATAAAAACCATATTTATAATCTGAGTTTAAAATATCAGTACTCATTTTCGTGTCCTTTACCAAAACTTGCATTGCCCTTAGCTTCTAAAAGCAGCTCTGAGAGACTTAAGTTTTCTAAATATGCATTTAATTTTTTGTTTAGTTGTTCGAGTGGAGTAACAATATTGCATTTTTCGTAGAGCTCGCATTTACCCTTTAGTGTAAAGCATGCCTTACCAAGCTCGTCTTTTCCTTCAATAATTCGAACCAGTTCTCCATAGCTAATATTTGAAAGAGAGCGCATTAACGAGTAGCCCCCTTTGATTCCTTTGCTTGATTTCAAAATATGCCCATTATTCATAAGTTGAAGCACTTTAGAGGTTGTATCAAATGGAATATGGAATTCATCACAAATTTCTCGGGCAGAGACTTGTTTAATTTTTTCCTGATTAGATATATATTTTAGCGAAATCAGGGCATATTCTACTTTCTTATTTATCTTCAGCATCGAATTCTTCGCAAATTATTTCAATAGGTTAGTAAACATTTATGTTATTTATTCTTTATATATCTTAAAATAGGGCAAAAAGAAACTTATTTTTTCGATAATTAGGCCCGGTCTAACTTTTACCGATAAGACTTTATGAAAATGTTTGCGATTTTATTATTAATGCTGCTCCAATTGGTTTTTATTGATAAGGCCTTCTGCCAAGATGATCTAATGGAAGCAGTTTCTGAATTTAATGGGCTTCAATCTTCCATCAATGATTATCTCAAAAACGAAAAGATTAATTGCAGTGAGCTTGGGCAATTGATCCCTGAAATCAATAATTGTGATTTAAAAAACTACTGCAAAAAATATGAAAAAGAGCTTGATCGTCCCATTTTTTACTCTAGAGATGGCGAACAAATGATTAATGAAGGTTTTATTGAAGCAAACTTTGATCTAATGGAATGTTACAAGGGAACATTTAAAGATGAACTTGATGTTTTAATTTCAGATTTTGAAAAAAATAAAAAAACAGAGTATTTAAAAACGGTTAATCAACTCAATAATGAAATAAAAACGTATTTAAAAAATAATAGTGCTACTGCTGCAAAATGGGCACAAATTCAAGCCGAAGTTTTAAGTATGCGATTAAGTGATGAAATGGAGGAAAGTGAAGCTCGTCCGCTTAAAGAACTAATAAATTTGGCCGAAAAAAACTTGCGTCTAAAGCTCCCCACTACATTTGTAAGTAAGGTCTTAAATCTTGATAAGATTGCAAATAATCCAAGCTATAAGCGAGAAGTTAAAATTTTTGAGCGTTCAGTATTTAAGGGATTAGAAATACCTTCACCATTTTATGACTTTTCCCAATTTCTTGACTCTGATATTGCAGGGGGAGAGGCAAAGTTAATTAAAAATCAAGAAACTTATCAAAAAAATGCAAAGCGAGTTCATGCAGAATTTTTAAAAAGTAAAAAGGCACTGATCAGCTACCTTTCTAATGCTAAAAATGAAAAGAATAAAAATGAAATCGAGCGTGCAATAAAGCGTGTGGAATTGATAAAATTTAGTACTCCAAATTTATCTTCTGACTACATGCGATCGTGTGAATTTCCAAACGCATTCTATGAACCAGAATCAAATACTGTGACGATTTGTCCTCAGTATTTTACCTATCCAGAGATCAACTTATTTGAAGTGCTTTCACACGAACTTTCACATTCTATTGACCCTTGTGTTTTTTCTATGCCTATGAAAGTAAAAACAACATCATTAGATATTGTTACGGATGCCCCGTTTGATGTGAAAATTGACCACGAAAAATTAAATAGGTCTGAAATTGAGTTATTTGGATTCATGGATCCTAAAAAAGTTAGCGACCAGGGAGATGTTAAAAACACTGCCCACCCATTTTCAAATCTGATTAATTGTCTTCATTCTTCTAAATCCATTAATGCATCTGTCCCTGATAAGGATAAAGTGAAAATAAAATTGCAGAGTGTTTTAAAAGAATATAGTACTTCAGGTAGAGCAAATGAATCCAATCCACAGTAC
>CAZOXW010000005.1:0-48218 GCA_964583925.1 uncultured Bacteriovorax sp. | reverse complement strand
CTTTATTTAAAAAATGCTCTTACAAATTTTGATGATTTTTTCTCCCGATATGGCCAATGTCATATTCCAGAACTTGGTATGTTTTCAGAATTGGAAGAAAGTTATGCAGATGCAATGGCCAACGAATTAGTGGTCGAGAAAATTTTAAAGATGCCAAAAGAAGATGCTTTAAAAGAAGTTGAAAAACTTGTGATTTCAGGACTCAATTCCGATTCTAGTATATGCCCTAAAGGAAAACTGCGTTTGACCATGGATGAACTTGCAACGAAAGCAGGTTGTCGTGAATATTATGCTAATAAATCAAAGGCCCAAAAAATTATAGATGGACTAACAATTTCAAATGTCCATCGAACAGATTCACATCCCGACATGGATAGAAGAATTAATAGAATTCTTTTTGCCCATCCTGAAATACGAAAGATTCTTAATTGTCCAAAGGATCGGAGTTTGAAATATTGTGAAAATAAATAAAATTTTCTTCGGACTATTGCTTTATTTATCGGTTCTCTTTGAGTTGGGATGGGCATCAGAGTTCAATTTGATTAGTTATGACCGTTTTGGCAAAGTTCACAAGTCTGACTCAGTGACAGTTTTAAAAGGGAGTGTCATTGTCAATGGAGCTCAATTAACTGGCGAAGAGGCGATGATTAAGTCAAAGTATTTATCACACTTAATAAAAGCGACCAAGAAAGAGTCAGATTTAAATTGCAAAGCTGGATATTTCTTGTATAAGCTTAAGACAAAAGAACTTAACCGCGATGAAAAAGGATGTCTGAACTCAAAAAGATATCAAAATTTATCAGATTGGTTTGATGCTCTAAAAAAAGATATTGTATTTAAAAATTAAAGTAATCTAATATGTTTCTTGTAGGCGATTTGAAAGATAAAGAGATGGGTGATCGAATAATTCTTCTTTTAAAAGAGAGGGAGATATTGGGACATCTTATTTTTAATGATCGTGAAGAATCGTACTTTATTTTTGTTGAAAATGAAGCTGAAGTGACGATTGCCAAAGACATTTACTTAACATCTTTAGGCTTTAAAAAACCGATCGAAATAGATCAAGAGTGGATTAAAATAAAATCAGTACCAAATGGTTCATTTACAATGGCCATCATTGCAATTTGTCTTTTCATTTATATTTGTAGCTTTTTTTCTTTTGGAACGAGTTTATATAGTGCACTTATGATTTCTGGTACTGATCAAGGGTTTTTAAAAGAAATTACAGCTGGCCAGATATATCGCTTAGTAACTCCAATCTTTTTACATATGAATTTTTTGCATATTCTATTTAATTTATTATGGTTTAAAGATTTATCCAATGTCTTTGAATATTCACTTAAAGTCCCTTTCACGCTTTTTTTTATATTAATCGTCGGAATTTCTTCAAATCTTTTCCAGTATATTTATATGGGACCTAAATTTGGAGGAATGTCGGGAGTGCTGTATGGAATGTTAGCATTTTTATGGTTGAATAAAAAAATTAATTTTGATTTAGAATTTAGCATACCAAAGCACGATGTGATTGTGATGATGGGATGGTTTGTGATCTGTCTCGTTGGAATTATTCCGAACGTTGCAAATTATGCTCACGCTGGGGGAATTGCTTTTGGTATGATGTTTGCCATTTTTAGGAGTTTTAAGTTTGAATGGCGACGAATGATGTATTTATTGATGGCCATAGGGATCTTAATTTTGACTGTTATTATTTCAAATATAGGGAAAGGTGTATGAGTAAAGTAGAAGAGTTATCTATAAAATTAAAAGAACTTGATCCAAAAGGAGTTAGAACTTTTAGAAATCAACTCAATAATCGTATAAAAAGTTTTGAAGATGAGCTACATTTTAATAAAAAACTACCTAAGCTTGGGGCAAGCCATCCTTTGGCCGAACTTAGCTTTAAAGAGTGCCAAGAGCTATTGCTTTTGACTAAGAAAAAATTAAAACAAATAAAATCGGAATCAACATTTGAAGTGCCATAGTTTTATTTTAGTTTGCTTTTTTTGTCATTTTTTTAATCTGCTCTGGGCAGAAGACGTACTGACAGAGAAAACTAAAAAGGAAAAGGAAGCAAACGAAGAGTTTTTTAGAAAACAGGCCGAAGAATATCGCATCTCAGAAAAATATCGTGCAGGTAATTTTTTGATCTATGATTGCGTTGATCAACACTATGTATGTGTCGATGAGTATTCCTTTTTGACCTGTGGAGAAAAAAGAGAGAAAGATAAGTCTGAAAAAAAATCAGATTTTAGGTGTACTCCTTTTAAAAAATTTAAAACAAAAGAAGAATGCCTTAAAAAAAATGATGAGATGATTGTTCGTAAATCTAGTGCTAGTTTTTGTCGAAAGGCCCAAGAGTAACCCTAAATCATGCATTTAAAATATATAATAATATTAATAATTTTAGCTGCCATTTGGGGGAGTTCTTTTTTATTTTTACATATTGTTTCGCCCGCACTTGGCCCTATTCTTACAGCATGTTTTCGCTTGGGACTAGGTGGCGCTGCGCTTTTGGTATATGCTTTTTTTAAGAGAGAAAAAATAGAGTTTAAAAATAATATTAAACCACTTGTTTTAATTGGGATCTTTAATTCTGCAATTCCTTTTTCTCTTTATTCTTTTGCCGCTTTAAATATTCCATCATCTTATTCGGTTATAATAAATTCAACTTCACCAATTTTTGGTGCGATATTTAGTTTTATTTTTTTATCTGAAAAATTAAGCATAAAAAAAATACTTGGGGTCTCTGTTGGAATGATTGGTGTTACATTAGTTACTCTAAATGGTGATAGTAATATTGTTATCACAAAAATTGTAATTCTAAGTATTCTTGCATGCTTATTGGCAGCTTCTCTCTATGCATTGATGGGGATTTATATAAAAAAAAATGCGCAAGGCATTTCGGCGCTAAATTTATCATGTGTCAGTCAGATATATGCATTTTTATTTTTATCACCCTTCGGTTTTTATCGCGCCAATTTTAGCCTTGTAACAATCGACGTGATCTGGGCATTGTTGGTTCTGGCTTTTTTGTGTTCAGCTCTTGCTTATCTCTTATATTTTCATTTAATGAAAAAAATTGGACCTACAAAGGCCTTGACTGTGACATTTTTAATGCCTGTTTTTGGTATGCTTTGGGGAAAAGTATTTTTAAACGAAGTGATTAGTGTAAGTATGATCATGGGGACCTTATTGATAATATTTGGGACTATTTTTGTACTTAAAGAGAGTAGGCAATGAGACGATCTTTTTTTTCAATCTCTTTTAATGATTTAAAAAATGACCTAGCGAAAAATTCGTTACATCCGAGCGGGGCAACTCTTTTATACCGATGGCATTTCAAAAAAAGAAAAACAGAAGAATTAGTAACGGATTTGGCGAAAAAAACCAGAGAGTATATTTACGAAAATTACCATTTTGATCTACCTGTAATTAGCAAAGTTCACAGGTCAAGTGATGATACGATTAAGCTGCTTTTAAAATTTTCAGATGATTCTACTGTTGAGTGTGTTTTAATTCCCTATCTTAGTAAATATAGTCTTTGCCTATCTACGCAAGTCGGCTGTGCCATGAATTGCTCATTTTGTTTTACGGGAAAAATGGGATTTATTCGGCAATTAAAAGTTGAAGAAATTATAGGGCAGTTTATTGTGGCCGCTAATTTTTTAGAAATTGAAAGAAAGGATAGCTTAGTTAAACGACCTTTAAAAAATATTGTTTTTATGGGGCAAGGCGAGCCTTTACATAATTTTGATAATGTAAAAAAAGCATGCGAGATTTTTTTAGAAGAAAATGGGATATGTTTAGGAATTCAAAAAATAACCGTTTCAACTGCCGGTTATTTGCCAGGATTAACTAGATGGATTGATGAAATGCCGAGAGTTAACTTAGCTCTCTCGCTACACTCTACATTCGATGAGAAAAGGAATAAATTAATTGTTATAAATCAGCGTTATCCAATTAAAGATATTTTGAATTACATAAAAGACATCCCGCTTTTGCGTAAGCAATACATCATTTATGAGTTTTTATTGATACACGAATTAAATGATGGAGATGTGGATGCACATCATTTGGGTGAGACTCTTAAAGATACTCAATGTATTATTAATCTGATTCCCTTTAATCCGTTTCCTGACTCAAAATTTAAACGTCCTACAGATGAGTCTGTTTTGCGTTTTCAAAAGATAGTAGAGAAATACAAAATTCCAGTTCTAATTCGTGGGACAAAGGGCGACGATATTTTGGCCGCATGTGGGCAATTAAATAGTACTCTGAATGCACTTTGTGATGAGTATATTATTTAGATTTGTTTGGACATTAAAATATGTTCGCCAATGCCTTCAATCACAAATACATTAGAGTCGATGGCGCTAAAACCAACTTTTTCATAAAAGCCTTTAGCATTGGTGCGAGCATTACACCATAAAAGTGAACAAAAATTTTGCTTAATTATTGGGAATGCCATTTTTAACAATTCTCGTGACAGTCCTCTGTTTTGAAATTCTGGAAGAGTCGCCATGCCACGTAATTGATATTGGTGCAAATCTTGAAATCTTGAATTTCTCTCATAAAAAAACGAAGCAACACTTACTAGTTTTCCATCGACAAACGCTCCGAGATGAAATGAGAGATCCTCGTCATCGTCGCCTTCAAATTTAGCTTTTTTAAGGTCGTGATCTGGCACGAGCATTTGGGTTCTAATGGGGTAAGTATCAGTGTGAGAAACTCTAAGTATTTTCATAAGATGTGTATATTACTTTATTTTTACATACTTCATAAAGGAAAATTTTTAATGCGCCATTGTTTGTGAGATTCTAAAAAGTGTTTCCATTGAAATTTTACTCAGCCCTTGTGAGAACATTTCAAAAAGCGTGGCATTTAGTCCGGTATCCGGGCCCGACCATTTGGCCTCAGAGTAAAAAAGGCAGCGATTTTGGTGATTGATGACGTGAATATTTCCCACTAGGCCTTTAAGGAATCCTAATTCAAATGAAAATGGATATGTGCCAGGCGCTTTTATACGCGGCAATTTAAAAATTAATTGCATATCATAGGGAAGAAGTAGGTGGCTTAAAAGAAATGAAATTTCACCGGTTTTATTGTTGTAATAACTCTCTTTAACAAAGGAGATGAACTTATTGTAATTTTCATATTGAGAAAGTTTCACAAGCGCATAGCTACAACTTTTTTTATGTAGGCCTGCAATTGAAAAATTGAGTGATTGCATTTTCTTTTTGTTTTGTTCAAAGTCTTTTACTGTTGATTCGGAGAATATTTCCCCTTCGAGGATTGATTCTTTGATAGATTTTTTATAAGGAATTTTTTCTAATGAATTTATGACACTTTTCACTTCGGAATAAAGAAAATTTGTGTTGAAAAAAATAAAAATAAAAAGCAATATTTTTCGCATTGTGCCTTTTCGAGTTGCCTCATGTGTCTTTAACCTTAACATCAAACAACACTGTATTAAATTATTTATTTATATGTTTTTAGGTAGGATACAAGATGAGTGGCCCCGGATCAATAGTTAGAAAAGGTAGTACAAAAGATGCTGTAATTGAAAGCAAAGATCAAAGATGGCATGTTCGAAACAGAATTACTCTAGTATTTGGAAGTAATGACATCGAAGAATTAGATACCTATATTTATCGCCCTAACGGAATTGAGTTTAAGCAAGTAAAATTTCATCAAGCAAAATCGAAGGCCATTGAAGAAATTTTAGACAATTGTATTGATGAGTATTATCGAGGGCACGTCACCGAAATTCATACAACGCTTGCACCTGATAAAAAATCTGTAACAATTACAGATAACGGAATTGGTTTTCCTCTCGATAAAGTTCCTCAGGTCTATACTGAGTTTCGTACTGGTTCTAAGTTTAAAGATGAAGAAACAGATGAAAAAGGATTTCTTTTTAGAACGCTTGGGCAAAATGGATTAGGTGCAGCTGCGACTTGCTTAACCTCTGACATTTTTATTGCGACAGTGAGACATTATAATTCAAAGCAAGAGCAAACATATGAGTTTATCGATGGTGCACTTCAAACTAAAAAGTCGAGACCAAAACCTTTTAAAGGTGCTTCTGGTGTTACTGTAACATTGTCGCTGTCAAAGCAAGTATATAAAAACAACGAAATAGATGAAGATTTGCTTCGAAAGAGAATTATTGACTTGGCCTACAATAATCCAGGATTAACTTTCTTTTTTAATGGAGAAAGATATCAGTTTAAAAAAGGCCTTCTCGAATTAGCTCAGCGAATTGATATAAAATCAGCTCAACTTTTTGGCGAAGAAAACTTTATTTATGAAACAGAAAATGTAAAAGGTAAGAAGGTTAAAGGGAAGATTGATTTTCATCTTTCTGTCTGTATCGACAAAATGAGTGATGATCGTGAGAAGTTTATCTCTTTTGTAAATAGTACTCCAACCTTTGATGGTGGATTTCACCATGATCGAGTGAAAAGAATTTTTATTAATAGCATAAAAGATAAAATAGAGAGAGCTGCTAAAAAAGAAAAAATAACCGTTGTCGATAATGATATTTTAACAGGGATGACGTTTGTAATGGGCATCACAATGCCAAACCCTCGCTTTGAATCTCAAACTAAGCGTAAGCTTGTTCGCGATCTCCATCTAGAAAAGGGGATCGAAAAATTTATGGAAGAGGGAATTGAAAAATTTATTAGAAAAAATAAAGAATACTTAGATCTCGTGGTTGAAAGAGCGAAGTCTCGTCACCGCTTTCAAGAGTTAAAAGATGCATCTTTAAAAGGTAAAAAGATGCGAAAGCAAAGAGTCGAAAAATTACTTGATGCAAATGAAAGAAGAGAACGCAATCTTTGTACTTTATTTATTTGTGAAGGGGATTCGGCAATTGGTGGACTTCGTTCTGCTAGAAATAAATTATATCAAGGTGGAATTGCATTAAAAGGTAAACCGATGAATGTAATGCAAGCTTCAATCAATGATGTAATTAATAATCAAGAGTTTTTAGATATTATGGCCTCAATTGGACTGACTATTGGGCAAAAAGCTGAGATTGACAATTTACGATATTCAAAAATTGTTTTCTTGGCCGATTCAGATGTCGATGGTGGGCATATAAATACACTTTTAACCAATTTCTTTTTTACTTTTTGGCCAGAATTGTACGAGTTAGGTGCTATTCAATTTGCAAAAGCTCCACTTTTTGAAGTGATAACGGATAAAGAAACAATGTTTGTAGAAACGGAATCCCAATTAGAAAAATTGAAAAAAAATGGTGTAAAAATAAAAGAGATTCAGAGAAATAAGGGATTGGGGGAGATGTCACCAGAGGCCTTTAAATATACTCTTTCAAGAGATGAATACACTAAAATTACAGTAAACGACATGAACTCGGCCAAGAGAATGCTAGATGTTTGCTTTGGAAAAGATACTAATTTAAGAAAAGAATTGTTACTTGATCCTGATTCTTCTGGAATTGACCATTCAGAAGAAGAAGTGCCAAAAGCAAAAAAAGCTAAAGAAAAAAAGGCGCAAAAAAAAGAACAAGTGAAGACGACAAAGAAACAAAGTAAAAAAAAGTAAAATAAAATAGATAAAGGGTTTAAAAATGACAGACTTGTATTTGCACTCATTAGAATCAGTGCCACTTACAGATATTGTAAAAGAAGAGTACCGTAATTATCAAATTTACACTCTAATGGATCGAGCAATTCCATACTTACAAGATGGATTAAAGCCTGGGCAGCGAAGAATTTTATTCACGCTTTATAAAAATCAATCCAAAGGATTGATGAAAGTTTCAAGTGCCACAGGACTTGTTTTAACTCTTCATCCCCATGGGCCAGCATCTGTTGAGTCGGCCATTGTAAATCTTGCACAAGATTATACGTTCTCAAATAATTATCCTTTGATTGATAAAAAAGGTTATTTTGGGGAGAGAATGGAAACCGCTCCAGCCGCTTCAAGATATATTGAGTGTAAACTTGGTAAACTAACTGAGTATTTATTGTTTGATGATTTAAACCAAGTTCAAATGGTTCCAAATTACGATGAAAAAGTAATGGAGCCTCTTTGCTTACTCCCAAAACTTCCAATGATGCTTCTAAATGGAGCAGAGGGAATAGGAACAGGATTTTCATCAGTAATACCAAGTTTTCATCATTCAGATATTATAAATTCAATCATTCAATATCTAGAAACGAAAAAGGCAAAGAAGTTACGTCCATATGTCCATTATTATAAAAATAAAATTGAGACTGATGAAAAAGGACGATTTGTCTTTGGAATGAAGTTTGAAGAAATTGGAGGATCGATTTTTATCACTGAGCTTCCTCGTGGATATGATGCTCAAAAAGTGTATCGTTATTTAACTAAATATATTGATGAAGATTATATAAAGGACTTTATAGATTCTACGGTTAATAACGATATAAAAATAGAATTAGTATTTAAAAAAGGTCAGCAGCCTAGTCTTTTAGAAGTTGAAAGTAAGATGGGGGCCGTTTCAACTTTAGTCCCTAACTACACTCTAATTTCAGAGCGTGGAGTGAGAATCTTTAATGCACCTGAAGAGATCATTGAAATTTTTGCCCAGGAGAGATTGAAAGTTGTTCGAAAGCGTTATCAGTTGCTGGTTTTAGACCTTGAGAAAAAGATTCGTCAAAATAATGAAATTATCCGTTTTATTAAAGAAAAAGAATATGAGGTTGCAACTAAGTCGGCCAACAGAAAAACCTATGTTGAGTATCTTGATAAAAAGAAGTTTACTTTTTCAGAGTATCTAGCAGATATGCCGATTTATCGAATGACAAAAGAAGAAGTCGAGAAGCGACAGTTGATGGTTAAGGATGATACTCTTTCAATGAAAGAGTTTGATAAAATCGCCAAATCAGATACATTAGTTCAAAAGAAACTAGTTGAAGAATTAAAAGAAGTTGATGAGAAAATTACAAAATGGATCAAAGAACGAGATCAAGAAAAATTTTCACTTCAAAAAAAGATAGAAAAAGAAAATAATAGAAAAAAGCCAAGTAAAAGGAAGTAATGAAATATAAGAGTTTTGACTTATTTTCTCTTCTTTTTGCCTATGGAAATAAATTCATAACTTTAGCATTAACGTTTATTTTTCTATTTATAACGATAGCATTTTCGTTTTTTAGCTACACTACTTATCATCGAGAAATTGACAAGGCCCAAGTACATAATTCAGCGCTGACACAAGCGCTTGTTCAAAGTATTGGAGCGAGAATAAGAATCGCTGAACATGCGATAGATCAAACCATACTCAGCCTAAAAGATATTGATTATAATTATAAAGCAGTTGATCGATTTAAAATGTCGCAAAAATTATCTCAAATAAGAGATAACTTCAGTAATCTTGAAATGATTGCCATTATAGATGAGAATGCTGATGGGTACGCAATTTCCCATTGGGGAATTGCTGAAAAATATGAAACTAGAAAAGAAATAAATGTATCTGAGCGCGTTTACTTTCTCCATCACAAAAATAATATTAACTCTGGCTTTTTTATTTCTGATCCTCAAATTAGTAAAACATTGGGAACCTATCAGATTACGTTAAATAAACGTATTCCAGGCCCGGATGATTTATTTAGAGGTATTGTCTCTGTAACCTTAAGTATAAAACATTTTCAAACTTCTTTTGAGGAAATTTCTTCTGATAAGGGACTCGCGATTACTATTTTAAATAGTGAGCGAAAAGTGGTGGCACGTTTTCCTTATGATGAAACACTCATTGGAAAGGCGATTGGAATTTCAAAAGAAGAAGAGATTGTGAGAAAGGTTAATCTAAATTTTGGAGACTTGATAACGACATCTCCCGTAGATGGATTAAAAAAGTTAATAAGTTTTAGGTCATTAGATAAATATCCTTTGACTGTTTTTGTAGCAAGGTCTTTGTCTGAGATAATTAGAGATTGGAAAATCCAGACTGTGATTCTGTCCTTTTCATTTTTGATTCTGCTTTTTTTGACAGGAATATTTTTAGTTAAATATTATAAAGGCTATTTGCAGTTAGAAAATCAGAAGGCTGAACTAATAAATAACGCTCGAATGTCTTCTGTTGGGTTGATGGCGGCCAGTATTGCTCATGAGATAAATAATCCTCTTACAATTATTGGAGGGCGGGCAAGCACAGGTCTAAAGGCAATTCGTGAACAGGAAGTAAGCAAAGAAAAAATAGAGCAGGCATTTGTAAAAATCATTGATGCTCAAAATCGGATTTCAAAACTAATTTCAGGTATAAAAGTTATTTCTAGGGATGGTGATCAGGACGAATTTGAGGATATTGAAATATCTAGAATCATGAACCATGTGGGGGATTATTTATTTGAAAGATATCGTGCAAATGGTGTAGAGGTTTTTATTGAAGACCTACCCAATTTGAAAATTCGTTGTAATGAATCTCAAATTAGTCAGGTGTTAGTAAATCTATTAAATAATGCTTTTGATGCAATTGAGTCATTTCCCGACAAGTGGATTAAAATAAAATTTACTGAGCTAAATGGATTTTTAGAAATCCGAGTAATTGATTCTGGTTTTGGGATAGATAAAAAGATTCAAGATAAAATTATGACGCCATTTTTTACATCCAAAGGGGTAACTAAGGGGACAGGGTTAGGCCTATTTATTTGTGGTAAAATAATTAGAGGCCACGGTGGTGTATTTGCTCTTGACACTCATGCAATAAATACAACTTTTGTGATTACTATTCCTCTATCTGGACAGGTTTAGTCGGAGAATAATAAATGTTTCTTTTTTATGTAGAAAAGAATTTAGATATTTGCTAACCTATTAATAAAAGGTTTGATTAAATTATAGTTCATGGAGGAAGATAATGAGTTTAACAAAGGCAGATATTGTAGAAAGAGTCTACAAAGAAGCAGGTTTTTCAAAGAAAGAAGCAGCTGATCTGGTTGACCTTGTTTTTAATGTAATTAAAGATACTCTTTCTAAGGGTGAGAAAGTTAAAATTTCTGGCTTTGGAAATTTTTCAATCAGAGATAAGGCAACTCGCGTAGGAAGAAATCCTCAGACTGGTGAGGCCATGGATATTTCTGCTAGAAGAGTTTTAACATTTAAGCCATCTCAAGTTTTAAAAGAAGATGTGACAATTAGATATGCTCACCGTCTTGATGAAGCAGGCAATGAAAATAAATCACTTCCTGCAAAAGAGGGAACTGCTAGGGCCTTAAGTTCTTTTATGTCGAACTCTGAAGATATGGATGATGATGATAGTGATTTTGATTCTGATGAGAATTAAGCTTTGGTAAATATGGTTCATGGCCCAATCGAAATTCCTAATAAATCCGCTTTTAAAATAAATGAAGTGTGCGCACTGACAGGTGTAAAGTCATATGTGCTTAGGTTTTGGGAGTCGGAGTTTCCTGAAATTTCACCCATCACTTCTTCCTCTGGAGTGAAACTTTATGAGCACCGAGATATTGAGGCCATTTTATTGATTAAAAAGTTACTTTTTGAAGATAAACTATCAATTGAGAAAGCAAAGGTTCAAATTAAATCTTCTTTTCCACCTGTAGACTTAGTAGAAAAAGAATTTGATCAAAGTTCATCAGACTATCATGCAACAGATAGTTATATGCCTCGAATGCAAAATACAAAAAGAGTATTAGATGAGGGCGATTTTCATAAATTGGTGCTTGCTAAAAATAAGTTATCTAAAATTTTAAAAGAGTTAGATTCTATCCAAAAAAGAAAAAATTGGATCTAGTAGGCCGTTAATTTTGATATGTGTTTCTATTTGTTTTTTGTTCGTAGAAATTTCTAGACTCATTTTTTTAAAATAGCTACTTAAATATTTTTTTGTATTGATCAAATGTAGATCATTAATTGTATCTTCATACTTTTTGAGTTCGCTAATTGTGAGATTAAAAACTGAATGTTGGTATTTTGGCCACGGATTAATTTCATCTTCATGTTGACTCAGGTTTACATCTTTAAGTTCGGTTAAATCATCTATAAGCTGAAAAATGATTCCTATATTTTCTCCGAGTCTTGCAATTTTTTTTAATTTTTTACTATCAGATGCTTTGGCAAGTATTGCGCTTCCTAAAAGTGCAACTTGTATTAAGCGAGCAGTTTTTAGCTTATGAGTAAGAGTTAAGTTCAATAAATTGGCATTCATTTCTTTTGAAAGATCTAGGTATTGGCCGTGGATTAGGCCTTTTCCCCCGAGAGAGTGGGAAAATATTTTACCGAGGATTGTTAGATCTTCTCCACTAATTTCCTTAAGTGAAAAAAGAAGTTGGTAGCTTAGATTTAAGAGCAAGTCACCAGTTAAAATTGCGTTCCATTCACCAAATTTTTTGTGAGTTGTTGCTCGTCCTCTTCTTAAGTCATCATTATCCATTGATGGCAAATCATCATGCACAAGTGAGTAGGCATGATGTGTTTCAAGAGCAAGGCAAAAACTCATTAGATTTGAATCGTATTTAGAAATTTCAGATTGAAATTGAACAGGGTTTAAATCTTGATAGATCGCTAGTGCCAGATTTGGCCGAAACAGTTTTCCTGCAGGTAATAATGAATAGAGGCTGGCCTCTTTTAATCCATTATGTGGAAGAAGGTGCATTAGTCTTTTTTCAAAAATTTGTTCTAGTGTTTTATTTTCCATTTATTAAAGAAAAGACTGGAGCTCCCGGACTTGTTAGCGGGCCATTTATTCTCATATGATATTTACCATCGACTGCTCCTTCCGGCAACATCAATGTGATAAAAGAAAAATTATTCATAAACTGTGGGGATAATTTTAATTCTCCATCAAGAAGCAAGATAGAAGAATTAAACGATTTTTCAGGAATATTCAACTTACCAGCTAGATTAATCTCTATTTGTTTTCCAGGTTTACCTAGGCGCAGTTTTCGTATCTTCATTTCTTTAGGTGATGTAAATTCGGCCATAAGATCTAGCAAATTTAACTCTATGTTAGGCAAATCAAAGCCACTGATCCGTTGTGCTGGGAAATAGAAGCTATTAGATTCCATTTTTATTTTGCCATCAGTTATTTTGTTATCTTCAAATTTTAAAAAACCTTGAACAAATATCTTACCAGCGATTATTGATTTATTTTCACTAGAGAAAATTCGAAATATTTTGGCATTAATTGAGCTTTTTTCAATTTCAATTAAGTATGAAAAAGGTGAAAGAATGGGTGATAGGGCAATGTTTGATCCTTCGGCATTTGCAAGAATATTGAGGCGCAGTCCTAGATTTAATATACTTGGAAAATCTAAATTGATCTTTAAGTCATCTACAAGCAAGCTATTTCCTGTTTGACCAAAGCAGATACCGCTTAGATTTATCTTTTTTATAATTATTCCTGGTGGAAAAAATTTTAACTCGGCCTTTTCAAATTGGGCCGGGCAGCTCGTATTATTTTGTAACATCGATGATAAAATTGAATTTATTTTAGATTCAAGTCCGAAATTTAAAAGAAAGGCGAGAATTAATACCGTGATACCAATAGCAATAATGGAAGTCTTAGAAAGAACTTGATTTTCGTAAATGTCCTCACTAATTTCATTATAGAGAATTCTTTTCTTTCTCATCAGTATGTACTCGTTTTTCCCATATGTCGAAGTTCAATTGTTCCTGCTAGCAGGTTATTCTCACTATTTTTTATCAGATCTATTTTTAATATTTTAAAGCGTTCAACTTCGAGTAATTCTCTTGTAAAGTTTGAAAAGTCTTGAGTGCCAAAATCAGTAAATTTAATTTTAGCTTCGGTTTTTGTCAGAGTGCTAGTCGTCGTTACAGGGATAAAGTCGATAAGCGTAATTTTATTTGCTCCTATGCTGTACTTAGAAGCTGCATTTACTATCTTATTTTCAACTTCGTCTCTTGTTGATATTCCATTTGCAGATAAATGTCTAATTGTGACATTGGATAGAGCTTCTTTATTTCCATTTAAAAAACCAACTTGTTCGACGATCTGGTTTTTTATATTGATCTTTGATTTTTGCTTATAGTTTGACCAAGCAAAAATAGAAATAAATAAAAATGGTGCTAATATAATTGTAAATACTGCCGTTTGAACAAATATTCTTTGCTGGTCATCACTTAAATTTAGAAGGAGATCGTTAATTTTTAAGATGCTTGATTCATTTTTTAAAACATCAAGTTTTTTAAAAATAAATTGATCAATTTTTATAAAAATATTTTTGCTATTCATGATTTAGCCTCGATCCAAAAATTGAATTATCAACTCTTTTCGA
Organism: uncultured Bacteriovorax sp.; assembly: GCA_964583925.1. Lineage (GTDB taxonomy): Bacteria > Bdellovibrionota > Bacteriovoracia > Bacteriovoracales > Bacteriovoracaceae > Bacteriovorax. The sequence goes on along the minus strand of CAZOXW010000005.1, from coordinate 33,975 downwards.
TCAGCTTTTAGCTTAGAATCGAATTCAGCAAAGTTAACATTCTTAATCTGTGCCTGTAACTTCTCAAGCTCGGCAAGGTCCTCTGAATTAAAAACGGCCTCTATTTTTTGGCCATCACTTGAGAATTTAACTAAGCTTACTTTTGGATTTGAGGCAATCGCACGACTTAGTTTCGCAAGTGGAGAGAGAGCATTGATAGTATTTGAAGAAAGAATATTGTTAACTTCATCTTTTATAATTTTATTCTTTTTATTTAAAGCACGAAGGAGGTTTTCAGGTGATTTTTTATATTCCTTCCTAATATTCTTAGGAATATCTTGTGCTATTTGTTGATTTTGCTTTAAAAGGCTAGAAATTTTATTATCTAAAACTTTTTCATTATTGTTTAAAATAACAAATCGTTCAAAGGCCAAACTTAAAAATAGTAGTAGGGCAATAAAAGAGCTTCTGACCCAGATAAAAACTGCCGAATGCATAGGGATAATTGAGCTAGAAGTTGTCTGAAAACGGCCACTCAAAAAATTAATTAGGGCACTTGGTGTTCTCTCACTTAAGGCCATCATTTTTACGAGAAAAAAGCTCTTATCATGAATGGAGTAATCATTTTTTATTTCAGTTAGAGGGGGAAGAGTATTTACTTTTATACCAGTAAAATATTCAATAAAATTATCTATTCCGTTTATTTGTGAGCTTCCGCCAAGTAAATAAATGCGGTCTATATTGTTTCCATATTTTACTCTGTGACCAATATCCCATCTTTTAAAATCTTGAGTAAGTGGGAGAAATAATTGTTTCATGAGTAGTGCAAATTCTTTTTGTTCAGGGCGAACGCTATCAAGTTGTCGGTCAGTTAAAAAAAATGCATTTTCGTGCTTGTATAAAATAGCATCTTCAATACTGATTTGATAAGTTTTTGAGATAAGTTCATTGATATGAGCACCACCTAAATAGGTTGTATGGTTAGCAACGATCTTTCTGTCTTGAATAAAATAGGCTTTTGTTGTTTTATGCCCAATATCAAGTATGCAGCAATTTTCATTTAGCCTAATGTTTTCAATATAGGACTGAATGATAGAAATTTCTGATGTAATAGTTGTTGGCTGTGCATCTTTTGCTTCAAAAAAATGAATAAAATCTTTAAAAACATTTAATTGAGTTATGTTACTAATTACTGAAAACCCCGAATTTCTTTTAATCAGTCGTGAACTAAAATGGGCAAGTCCTAAGGAATATGGAAGATTTTCATCCAATTGAAAAGGGATAATTTGCTCTGTTTTTCTTTTTGATGATCCAGGAATTTCAAGGTATCGAGTCGTGATAAAATCGTTTGGTATTTGAAAGATAATGCGAGTATCATTTGATTTTTTTTGAATAAAATTAGCAACAATTTCTTTTTGCAAATCTAAAATAGTGGTAGCTGTCGGATAATGTGGCCTTACATCATCGAGAATAATTTCTGTTTTATCTGACTCTGTTATAGTTTTTCGTTCAGTTTTTATTTCATAAAACTTAATTGAATAAGTCCCAATATCAATCGCCAATATATTCATAATCTATATTTTATCGTGAATTAGTATTGTTTCATAGCGGAAAAAAATGTCGGATCATTCTGGTCGGATTTCAACTACTCTTGGGTTCAAAAATTCTAGAGGAGGTGATTTATCTTTTGAATCCTTATTCTCACCTTGATCCTGTGGTTCTGTCTCATTTTGATTTTCATCTTGAGTTTCATTTGAATTCTCTTGTTGATTGGCCGGCGGTGGTGATTTGGGGTCCGTTTTTTTAGGAGGTGCTTCCTTTATCGGAATATCGACGATGGCAATAAGAGTGTAACTTGCATTATTATAAGTTCCCTTGGAGTTTATTTTATAGAGCTTGCTTGCTACATCAATGACAAGACCTGCATTCTTTAGTTCTGATAATCGCTTCTTATAATCAGTTTCAGATATGATATTAAGCTTAGAAACAACAATATTTTTAAAATCATCTGCATTTTTAAATTTTGATGGTTTTATTTTTTTGTCAGTATCCCCATCTCTATGTTTAAAAAACTCTTCTATTTGCATGTCATTTATTTCAGGGAAAAGAATTTTTAAATCATTACTATTAATTTCATTTACAGGTATAGAGGTTAGCTCATGCACACTCATCCGATCTTTTATAAGTTCAATAATAGAGTCATCCCAAGATGGTAGTAAGTATAATTCTTCAATCGAACTCATGGGGCCATGGCGAGGTGTAATCTTTTGGTCGTTGAATTTCGAACGAGCATCAGCAAACTCTTGGCCTTGAACCTTACTTTTATTATTAACATAAAATATGAGTTCATTGATGAGGTCTTCAATTCTTGTATTGGCATGTTTATTGTTAAACTCCTCATCCTTTTTTAACTTATCTTCAAAAAGAGTAGATAATGTTTTTATAAAAAGATTCTTTGCAGTTTCCCATTTATTTTCTTTAGGGGAATCATTATTTGAAGGAGGATTTTCTCCTGTTTTGTTCGTGTTTTTATCTTTATTCTCTTGATTTTCCTCAGATGAATTTTCTTCTTTTGCTTGGTCAACTTCAGAATTTTCAGCGACTTTTTTATCAATAACCCGAAGAGAATTTGGATTTAATAATCCTGATATTTTAGTGATAGTAATACTTAAATTTCCTTTCAAAATGGTCTTTTTTTCAAATTCCTTAAGAGCATTCTGTTGGATAATGCTTGCCTTGTTTGAAATTGGAATTGGGTAGATAAAAGGCTCAATTAAAATTGATTCTAATTCACTCGGAGGAAAAGCACTTTTTTTATTATCATCTTTCTCAATTAAATTTCTTCCTTCTTTATATAATCTCAACTTTGCTAAAGCAAAATTAATACCAGCTTCAGCATTTAGTCGCGCTTGAAAGCGGTCTTCTTGATTAAAAACTTTTAGACGATTTAGTTTTGTATCAAAACTAAATTCAAAAAGTATAAAAGAAAGGATTGCGATGACACTCATAACCAGCAAGAGGGCAACGCCTTTTTGGTTTTTAGAAATTAACATCTGATCCTCCATTATTTGGATTGTTTGGATCAGGGATTCCTGGAGGGACAGCTTGGCCGTCCCATGCTCCATTGTTTGTCGACTTTAAATCATCTTGTTTGGTATTAAAATAAGGTATTAAAACTCTAAATATTTTTTCAAATTTAAATTCATTTTTGTCTTTGTTCACCCAAGTAAATAATACTTTTATTGAGCGTAAACTATTTTTATTCTCATTTAAATCAGATAAGGAAGTGACATATTTTTTATTTCGGTCATCATAAAAATGAAATTCTAATGTTTTTATATTGGATAATATTACTTGTTCCTTAACATCAGACCAATTAATAGAAGGATTAAAAGGGTCAGTTGAGATTGTCTGTCTTATTAGATCATGGCCTCCAAACTTACTCTCTTCTTCATCCTCGGTTCTTTTAAGTGAATATTTAATCCACATAAAATTTGATTCTTTTGTCTCTGCAATTTTTCTTCTATTTGAAAGACTTAAAAAAACGAAACTTGATTTATCGTCAGAGCTTACGTTGGGAATTGAAAAGCCATTTTTAGTCTTCCCCTGAAAATTAGAATTCATTAAATTATCATTTGAATCTTCATAAGGATTATTACTAGCGGTCGGGGGCATAATTGAAGATGTAAATAAGGGGCTATAGAATTCATTAAAATCCGCTTCGATTCGATTTAAGGCGGTGAGAGTTTGCATTAGATCTTTATCTTCAGAAGTTACTTTTTCTTTGGTGGTTATGTTTTCATCAATCATTTTTGAAGCATATAGAGAAATAAAAGATAATATAAGTATTGCAATTAATACTTCAATTAAAGTAAAACCTAATTCGTTTGAATATCTTTTTCTAAAAATTTTTAACATCAATCTCTGCATTTTGATTATAAAGCCAAGTTGTTAGTCTAAACGTATCTCCTGTCAGTTTGTCTTTTACTTCAACTTCAACTTGCCAAATCATTTTCTCCATATTTTCTTTAAATACATTATAAATTCTTTTCTCCATATCACTCTGCTTTTTTTGGTCGTCATCTTCATCTGCCGAATTTTTAAGTTTACTCATGTCGGGGATAAAAATCTTTTGATATTGAGTTGTATACTGATAATCAGGATTATTTTCAAAGCTTTTTGTCTCTTTTGTTAGTGTAAGAGATTCTTTTAATTCGGGAGGATTGGAAATGATTTCATTAATTTTATTTTGGCAGAGGTCTTTTAGGATCATTTCATTTTTTAATTTTGAAGAATCTAAAATATTGAATCCTTGACCTGTGACAAAGACAGTTGCAAACACTGCAAAAATAGCAATGGCAATCATTACTTCAAATAAAGTAAATCCAGCAGCATGATTTATCTTTTTTCTCTTGACCATACTTCGAATAACTCTTTAGCTTTCTTCATGTAAATATCATTTTTTGTATCTTCGTCTATTTTATCAAATTGATAATAGTTGTGCGATACTTTGGATTGAAATGCCTTGGTGGTAATTGTTGCCATATTATCATCTAGGGCCAGTGCCAAAAAAATCTCATCTTTTTCACCGCTCGGAAATGAATAGAATGAGACTTCTCCAGTTGTTTGAAGTATTTTCGAATTGCTATTTCCAAATGCAATAATTTTGACATCATCAGCTAGTTCGGCATTCTTATCATTAAAGTCAATTATTCTTGCAAACTTTTGGTTTAATTCTTTTTCTTTTTTTTTGTCTTCTTCCTCTTCATCTTTAGTTTTTATTTGAATGCTATCCTCATTAACGGGAGGGAGTACAAATTGGGATGAAGGGCCATATTCAACAGAATACTCCTGCGGGTCTTTATTTAAATAAAAATGTACACGCGTGACTGAATTTCTAAGAGCTGATTCATCTGAAGTAAAGTTGATCGCTCTTTTGATGTTATTTACTTCAGTTTCAAGGTTGTCTCTTGAAGAAAAAGGATTGGAAATAGAGAGTGCCATTATGGTAGAGACTAAAACCAGGGCCACTAATATTTCAATTAGCGAAAAGCCCTGGTTGAATTTATTTTGCTTATTCAGCTTTTTCTGCTTCATTTGATCCGTCTGATCCAGAAGCACTATCTTTATTTGGAGCTGATCCAGGGCGAAGATAAATATCCTGATCATTTCCCTCTCCGCCGGCCTCACCATCTGGGCCATAAGAATAAATATTAAATGTCTTACCATCTGATTCATAGATAAAGTCATGATCCCATGGATCTTTTGGAATCGTGTTGTCTTCAATAAATCCATTTGGTGGATAATCTCGACATTCTCTTCCGCCAGATGGTTTTGAAACAAGTGCTTCAAGACCTTGTTCAGTAGCAGGATAGAATCCACATTTTCTTTTAAATTCTTTTAGTCGCCCGTCTAGTGAGCTCATTTGAATTTTTGTAGAATTAACTTGTCCTTCATGTAAGTTATCTAAAATTTTTCCTGCAACAAAAGTCCCTGCAATTGCTAATAAGGTTAGGGCAATTAAAATTTCAATTAAAGAAAAACCTTTTGCGCTATTTGATAGTAGAACTTGATTAAATTTACTAAGCGATCTCATTTTTACTACTCCATATTTTTAATTAATGTTTTAAACTATTCATTTGCATCATCGGAACGACAACCGAGAAAACGACAAAGGCAACAACTAGTCCCATTCCAACCATCATTATAGGTTCGAGGATAGAGGTTAGTCCACTAAGTTTTGTATTGACTTGATCTTCATAATTTTCGGCGACAATATTTAACATTGGTTCAAGCTCGCCAGACTTTTCTCCTAGCTTAATCATGTGAGTGACCATCGGAGGAAAAAGCTCAGATTTTATGAGTGGAGCAGTTATCGATGCCCCTTCGGATATGCTTGTCCTAGATTCATTAACTGCTTTTTTCATATGAACATTTGAAATTAAGTTTGAAACTATTCGCATGGCAGATAGGATAGGGACGCCTGATTGTAGTAAAGTTGCAAGAGTTGAACAAAATCTACTTACGTTGATCATTGTAACCAATTCTCCCACTACTGGAAGTTTTAAGGTAATTGAATCAAATGTGCTTCGGCCTGATTCAGTTTTTATCCAACGATTAAAGAGATAATATCCTCCAATCATTCCTAATATAATTAAATACCAATAATTAATGATAGAATTTGAAATCCATATACTAATTTTGGTTTGAAGAGGGAGTTCCATCTTCCTTGCAATAAATATTTTAGATAACTTTGGAATGACAACGGCAAAAATTATGCTAATCATAATTCCTCCGACTAGCATCATGATTACTGGATAAGTCATTGCACTTTTAATTTTATTATTTAGTTTTACTTGGGATTCTGTAAAGTCTGCTAGTCGTAATAAAACAACTTCTAGTGTTCCCGATGTTTCTCCAGCTTCCACCATATTAACGTAAACATTATCAAATATTTTTGGATAATCTGATAATGCACTTGCCAGTGAGGAACCTTCGTTAACTTTTTGACGAATTTCTGACAGCGTAATTTTTAGTCTCGCATTATCTGTTTGATCGACTAAAGCACTAAATGCTTCAACAACTTGAATTTTTGCTCGCAGAAGCGTTGCTAATTGTCTCGTCATTAATGCTAAATCAGTTGTGGAAACTCCAGAGCCAAAAGTAAAATTTTTTCCAGATTTTTTTAAATTTTGCGACGTCTCTTCTTTTATCTCAGTGAGCATGATCCCCATGCCCTTAACTCGCGATTTCGCAATAGAGAGATTCTCTACATTTACGCTTCCTTTAATTTCTTTGCCTGTTTTATCAAGCCCTTTGTAACTATAGAGAGGCATTTTGTATCCTGATTAATGTTGTTCTTCGTCTTCCTCATTGATTGCTCTTAAGACTTCTTCGATTGAGGTAATTCCTTTGAATACTTTTTCAAGAGCATCATGGCGAAGTGTTTTCATTCCACCTTTCATCGCTTCTTTTTTTACTGTAGATGCATCTACTTTTTTCAAAATGAGTGGGCGGATTTCATCTGTTATAACTAAAAGCTCAGCGACAACTGTCATTCCAGAATAACCGAGGAAATTACACTTTGAACATCCTTTAGGTCGGTAGACTTTTGCATAATTTGGGAGAGATGGAATATCTAACATTTTTAAATCAATATCTGTGACTTGATGTTCTTCTTTGCATTCGTTGCAAAGTACTCTAATAAGTCTTTGTGCTAAAACTCCGGCAAGAGATGAAGCGATTAGAAATGGTTGAACTCCCATATCGATAAGTCGGTTTGGTGCTGAAGACGCATCATTGGTGTGAATCGTTGATAGGACAAAATGTCCAGTAAGAGATGCTTGAATTGCCATCTCGGCTGTTTCAAGATCTCGTGTTTCCCCAACCATGATGATATCTGGGTTTTGTCGAAGAATTGAACGTAAGGCCTTGGCAAAACTTAAATCAATTTTATGATTAACTTGAATTTGAGAAATCCCGGCCAATTCGTATTCTACTGGATCTTCAACTGTAATAATCATTTTATCTGGTGTATTTACTCGATCAAGCATCGCAAAGAGGGTAGTCGTCTTACCATGTCCAGTCGGCCCTGATACGTAGACAACTCCATGCTTTCTTTTTGATAACTCATCTAGAGTTTTTAGCACGTTTCCGTGAAATCCTAAATTTTCTAGTGATAAAACATTGTTACTTTTTTCAAGAATACGCATTACGATGCGTTCGCCATTTTGAATTGGAACTGTTGAAAGACGGATATCAATATCTTTTCCGGCCATCTTAATTTTGATACGTCCATCTTGAGGCAATCGCTTTTCTGCAATATCCATCGTTTTAGTCATAACTTTTATACGGCTAGTTACTGCCGCATGAGTTTTCAAAGGTTGACGCAAAATTTCTCGCATCACTCGATTTACTCTAAAGCGATAGATAACTTCTTTTTCATAGGGTTCAATATGGATATCAGACGCACGTTCTTTTACCGCACGAAAAATAATAGAGTTAACAAAACGGATGACAGGAGCATCGTCTGCACCAGCTTCAAGAATATCAATTGGGCCATCTAAGTCTAGATTCTCATCGAATTCACCTTCGATAGAATCAACAATATTTTTATTTGCCCGCTCGTAGACACGATTGATAGCGTCCTGGATTTTAAGTGGGCTTGATACGATTAGTTTAACTTCTTTTTTAAATATTTCTTGAATGTCATTAATTGCATCGAAGTTAAATGGATCAGATATTAAAATTGTAATTGTATAATCAGTTTCCATAAAAGGAAGAACTTCATGAGTTTTTGCGTAATTGATATTAATATTTAAAGTAAGGTTTGCATCGATTTCATCAACTTTAAATTCAGAAATGTATGGGATGTCTACTTGATGACAGATTACTTTGATAATATCGTGTGAACTGATATAGTTTTTTTTCAGTAAAATCTCACCAAGCAGTAGTCCAGACTCTTCTTGTATATCTAAGGCCTCAGTCAGTTGGTCTTCAGTGAGATTGGTATGCTTTAAAAGAAGCTCTCCAATTCGCTCCTTTTGTCCTTCTACTTTTTCTAGCATGTGATCAGATATTTTCACTTATATTCCTCGCTACTTCTTCACACTCGATTGATCTAATATCTCTTGATAGTTTGGCACATCATTATCATCCAATGAGGCAGATGGGTTTAAATCACCATTCCTATCATTTTCCGTACTCGGATAGTCATAGCTTGGTATTGTTTTATTTTGATATCTATCTGTTTCATTTACGTCATAGAGAGGACCTTCTGCTTGTTTCTTTGCTTTTTCATAAAGGCCTTTTACTGTAGATGCATTTGTATCGCTATCAATGCTGGCATTTTTTAAATGAGTTTGACGACGGTTAAGAAGGTCTTTAACATTTTCAGCATTTGATTTCTCATAACTAGATAAAATTTTTGGAGTCATAAAGAAAAGCAAATTTACTTTTTCAATCGTTTTCGTCGTATTTTTAAATAGCCAACCTAGAATGGGAATATCGCCTAAGAGTGGAACTTTAGAGGTTGAGTTAAGTTCTTTGTCTCTCATCAAGCCTCCCATTGCAATCGTATCACGATCTCGAACGATGACTGTTGTATTGATTGAACGCTCTATAACTCCGATTCCATTGTCTTGTAAATTTTTAGGTAAAGATCGTGACGAAAAGTCTTGGATTGTTTGATCAATTTTTAGTTTTATGAAGTGAGTCGCTTTGTTAATTTGCGGAGTAATTTTTAATTCAAGTTTTACATCCTGCTGCTTGGTAGAGGTTTGAGTTGTGTTGTTTGCGGTGGTGGTTTCAAGCGTGGGTACTTTTTCACCTGATTTAAAAATACCTTCTACGTTATCAAGAGTTAAAATTTGAGGAGTAGCAAGAACATTTGTAGAAGCACTAGCGGCAATTGCAGAAATTAATCCACTGACGGAATTAACTTCAATGCTAGAACCTGTTCCCGTTGGCACACTGACTTTTTTTCCTGCTCCAATACCAACGAATAGTCCTGAAAGATTGGTAATATTATTTGTCATTAAACTCATGAGATCAGAAGTGTTTCCATATCCTGATTTTTGAGTGCCTCCAGTTCCATAGGCGCCCATCATTGAAACTCCAAATTTATTGTCACGTCCAACATTTGTTTCCATCATTAGCCCTTCAACAAAAACTTGGTCGCGTGGAATATCAAGCTTTGCAATGACCGCTTTGACTGTTTCATAATCAGTAGGAGAAGCATTTACGACGAGTGCATTATTATCTTTATCTGCAGTAATTTTTACTTCGCTATTAAAAAGTGAAGCGGAAGTTGCTTGGGCCGTATTTCCAGTTGAAGTAAAACGTGTCAAGCCTCCAATGGCAGCATTATTATTTTTAGCAGCATTTCCAACTAAAGTGGTGAGGGTTTTAGACAAACTTTCAGCATCACCATAATTTAAATAGTAGACGTGAACTTGGCCAGATCCCGCGGCAACAACTTTAACATCTAATTTTAAAATTAACTCTTTTAATTCTCTGGCGCCATCGGCATTTGCCATAGCAATAATTGAATTAGTTCTTGGCTCTGCAATAATTCTTGAGATTGAAATTTGAGAAGTCTGACCAGTAGATACTGAAGTTTTAAATTTTTGGTCAGTCTGATTTCCCTTTAAGATTTTATCTAAAAGAGTTGCAATTTCTTGAGCAGATGAATTTTTTACTTTTATGATTTGTAATGATTCCTCGTGGCCTGGAATATCGATAAATTTAATAAGTTTCATTAATCTATTGATATGGGTTCCTGTCTCTTGAACGATGACGGTATTAGTTTGTTTAATTTCAATAATTCGTCCATATCGTGACATAAAAGGACGGAATGAGTTTGCAACTTCGCGAGAAGCAACATATTTCAAAGGAATAATTTGCATGACATAGTTTTCAGTGTTTGGTGAATAACTACCAGTATACATTGTCGTCGGCGAATAACGTATGTCGCGATTATTTACAATTGTATAATAGGCTCCACTTTTTACCAACGAATAGCCATTAATCGATAATGCCTCTAGGTATGCTTTCCATGCATCTCCAACAGTAATTGGGGAGGGAGTTGAAATAGAAATTTTCCCCTTTATATCTTTATCTAATATTAGATTAAGACCTGTTAATTTCTGCATATGCTTTGTTAGATCTAAAATTGAAACATTCGGAAAATCAAAACTCGTCACAACCTCTGGGCCAAATGCCGTCTCAGGGTTCAAGTTAACGTACTTTTTATCAATTTTGCTTGGTGATTTTGCTGGGGCATCCTTGCGGCCAAATGTTTCCTCGCTAGAGTCCTCATTCCCAGCAACTTCATCACCACCTTCTTCGCCTTCCTCTTCTTCGTCTGCAAAGCTAGTGGTGTCTTTTTTATTTAATAATTCTGTCGCCGATTTTCCAGTGTCTGGAATTGAGATACCATCATTATTCGTCGGCAACGTTTTTTCAGTCTTTTTGGCCGGGGTAAATTTGGTTTTGCTTTTATACTTATTAAACTGTGCCATTACATCAGGTGAAATCCCAGATATCAGAATGGTAGAGCTAAAGAGTACTAGAGGAATTTGTTTCATTTTTTTCATAGAACATTTGTCCTTATTTATTCAAAATTGTAATCAAAGTTTTCGTTTATTCCATTGCGCTTTAGACCAATTTGCATTGAATCTATTTCTTTTATTTTTCCAAACATACCCATTAAATCATTTAGGTTATCTATCTTTCGGCCATTCAATGAACAGACAATATCATTTTCTTGAATATTTAATTGAGTATAGATACTTCCAGGAACAACCTCAGTCATTTTGAAACATAGTGTACCGTCAGGATTTGTAATCTGAATTGCTCGAGCTTGAGTGAGAACGTCACTCATTTTAGAAACCATTTCATCTCGATATTTTCGAGAAATTTTAAAGTTATTTCCTTCATTTTTAATGTTTGGATTCATACTTTTAAAAATACTTTTGGCCTTACTAGCAGGAAGAATATTAATTTGAGGAATAATATTGTCACTATCTTCTCTTTCTGATGCTAAGTATTCGCAGTCGCCAGTCTCTAAATTCTTTAGGATTAACTTCATTCTTTCAATTTTAGATATTTCTAAGTTGTCGAGTTTTTCCCCTTCTCGAATATTAACGAGATCACCAGCTCCTCTGACTTGTACAGAGGCAACTGATTTTACTGAATCTTGAAGGACGATGGTATCAAGTAGCTTTAATTGTCCTTGTGTTGGACGATCAGCACTTACGCAAACGATTTCTTCGATATTTAATTTGGGCCCTTCTTTTTTTTGTTCTTCAGATTCTCTGGCATTAAAAAGATTTACAGAACTAATTTTATTTATATCGCTCAAGCTAGAGTCTTCTTTTATATCTGGGATATTGATATTAGTCCGAGTTTTAACTTCCACCTTAGACATTCTACCGCCTAAAAGTGCAATCGTTTTTCCAAGAAAATAGGTTGAAGAAAGTAGAAGTAATACAATAAAGGTTCGATGAATTTTTGGCCTAGAATAAGGAGAAAAGATTTTAGAAACTAAATCAGACCAACTTAGTTTTTCAACTTTTGAAAATGGATTTTTTAAATTGATGCTCTTGCTACTTAAATTTTTAAAATTTGGGCGATTAAAACTAGGGAACTTGATTTTAAATCCCTTAGCGATGCCTGGTACCTCTGAAGGGGGAGACATTTCCCTAATCATTTCACCAGGAGGAAGTTCGATGTCAAAATCGGTGTCCTCTCTGTTAGATTCTACTTGATAGCGAATATTATTATCAAGTTCTTCAGGCATTTTAAAATTGCTCAATGTTTTTTCTGCAAAATCTTCAGAGGATTCAGGACTATCAAACTCAGAGTCTACGAGCGCATCAAACTTTGGGGGAGTTGAGCGAGTCGTTGGTATTTTCATTTCATTAAATTCCTGAAAATCATCAGGGGATTCAATTTCATTTTCCGCTTCATTGCCATTGTCTGCTGACTTTTTCTTGAAACGATCTAGAAATTTAAAATTAAATGAAAATTTTTTAAACATATCCACTTCATGTGTTTTATTGGCCATCCATAAATGCCAAAAATGTTACTTTATCTATATTGTAGGTATTAAGGTGATTTGCATCAAGAGAAAATTATGCCGACAAAAAAAATCAGAAAATAAAATGTTTTAAGGAAACAGTGCTTTTCTTTTGGGAGAGTTGGTATATCCTATTATAGAAAATCAATCAACAAAGGTGACTAAAAATGGCAAGTAATGAAGATGCAGGATTCCAATCAATTGTAGGATCATTCTTTTTTGGCGAACTAAACGAAAATTATGCATTTCCTTTTCCAAATTATTCCGATTCACAAGTCGAAATGGCAAAAGAGATGTGTGCAGCAGTAGATCAGTTTGCAAAAGACAATATTAATGGTGAAAAATTTGATCAAGATGGAAAAATTCCAAAAGAAGTTATACAAGGATTAGCTGAGCTTGGCCTTTGCGGACTTGCAGTTCCAGAAGAGCTAGGTGGTCTTGGCTTAGATTATACATTATACTCACGAGTATTTGCTCAGATTGCTTCTTATGATGGTTCCACCGCAACCATGCTCGGAGCTCATCAGTCAATTGGATATCGTGCACTTTTAAATGAAGGTAACGAAGAGCAAAAAAAGAAGTGGCTTCCAAGGCTTGCAAGCGGTGAGGTTATAGCGGCATTTTGTTTGACCGAGCCAGGTTCTGGTTCAGATGCTTACTCAATAAAGACAAAAGCTGTTTTAAACAATGATGGTACTTATACATTAAATGGACAAAAATTATGGATTACCAATGGAGGAATGGCAGATTTTTATTCTGTCTTTTGTAAAACAGACCATGAAGTTGACGGTAAAAATGTTGAGAAAATTTCCTGTTTTATTGTTGAAAAGAGCATGCCAGGTGTGAGCTTTGGTGAAAAAGAAAATAAAATGGGGATTCGCGCATCTGAAACAAGGGCAGTTTATTTTGATAAAGTAATTGTTCCCAAAGAAAATATTTTAGGTGAACTTGGTAAAGGATTTAAAATTGCCATGAATGTTTTAAATTCAGGGCGACTCTCACTCGGTGCAGGTTGTGTTGGCGGAATGAGAAGAATTATGCAAATGACTACTGAACATGCGGCCAACCGTAAACAGTTTGATCGACCAATTGCTGAATTTGGATTAGTGCAAGAAAAATTGGCAAAAATGGCAATGAATGCTTACGCTACTGAGTCAATGGTTTATATGACGACTGGAAATATGATAAAGGGAATGAGCGATTACTATATGGAAACTGCCGTATGTAAGGTCTATGGCTCTGAAGCTCTTTGGAACACAATTGATATGGGAATGCAAATCGCTGGTGGTAATGGATATATGAAAGAGTATCCTTATGAGAGATTTATGCGTGACTCTCGTATTAACCTTATTTTTGAAGGAACAAATGAAATTTTAAGATGTCTACTTGCACTTTCTGGAGTTCGTGGACCGAGTGAAGATATGAAGCAATTGGGAAAAATTTCAGATGTTTCTAGTGCGCTCTCAGACCCGATAAAGTCATTGGGAGTTTTTTCTAAATTTGCTCGCAAGAGACTTTCTAATATGATGGGATCTAAAAATATTACTCGTGCCCATGCCGAGTTTAAATATGATAGCGACAAGTTTTCTTCATTGCTTGGAAAATTTGCAATATCAGTAGAGGATAGTTTAATTAAGTATGGTAAAAAAATAGTAGACAACGAGCTTCCTCAAGGGCGACTTGCTGATATGTGTATTGAGCTTTATGTTCAACTTGCAGTTATGTCTCGTACAACTTCAATTTTAAACAATTCTAAGGTTTCTGAAGATCAGAAAGATTACGTGCTAAAACTTGCGAAGCTAATTTTACGAGATTCACGTAAGAAATTTAGTCGTTCAAATCGCGCAATGACAAAAAACCTAGATAAATCTGTAATAAAAGTTTCAGAACATGTTGTTAGAAATGGTGGTTACGGGCTTGATATCATCGATTATTAAAAAATACTTTTTATATGCTGCGATTTTTATTTTAATCGCAGCATGTTCAAATGTAAAAAAAACTAACGATGAAAAACTCATTCAGATTCCTAAAAATGAAGAGATTATTTTAATTTCTCCCAAAAAAAATACTGATCTTTTTTTTAAGAATGAGGCCAGTTCTTATGGATTGAGTGGATTAAAAACCATTCATTCATACGCCATAGATTTAAACCAAGACAATTTTGATGATCTAGTATTTATTGATGATTATTTTTCTACTCCAAAATTTTATCTTTTTGATACGACTTTAAAAAAGTTTATTAAATCGGATTCTCACTTTGAAGGTCTGATTCGTGCTAGTTTTTTAAATTTTGCAGATTTTAATAATGATGGAATAACTGATGTCATTGTTGGAAGTTTGAATCAAAAAACTGAAATGACAAAGGAAGAATTAAAAATTTTTAGAGGTGCGATTGGAAGTGATTCAAAAATAAAATTTATCGATGAGAAAATAGTAATTCCTGGTATTTTACCTCTGAGTAATGTTTCAGTTTTTGATTTTGATCTAGATGGCAAGCTCGATTTATTTTTATCAAACTGGTTTGATCACACCGGAAGTAATCCTAAGTTGATTCCGAATCTTCTTTTAAAAGGTGATGGATTTAACTTTGTAAATGTAAGTAATCTTCTAACAGGAGAATTTGATTTATATAAATCAAATAAAGAGTATAAGTCAGTAGCGCCAACTTTCGGTGCAACTACCTGTGATATTGACCAAAATGGATTTCCTGATATTTTGACAAATAGTTCAAATGGACACTTTAATAAATTGTGGATGAATCTTGAAAAAGAAAAAGAGCGTGCTTTTATTGATTATGGTAAATCATCTTTTTATGCTGCCGACAACGATGGAGAGAGCGAAATAAAGGGTGGAAATAATTCTTTTTTCAGTCTGTGCTTTGACTATAACAATGATGGCATATTGGACATATTTATTGGAAATATGTTTTTAAAAACAGATCCCGAAACTCGCGATCGTTCGGCCGTTTTAACGGGGGCATCATTGAAATTTCCACCGAAATTTTTAAGGTCAGAGGTGTATCATCAAGAGGGGAAGGAGTTTTCTGAAGTTGATAGAAGAGGAATTAGCTTTGATTATAATTTGGATGGTAGAAAAGATATCTTTATAGAAAATGCAGGCTTTCCACCAGAGACCAGACTTCTATTGTATAAGCAAAATGAAGATAGTTCATTTGAAGATTTTGGTGAAGAGGTCGGTATTGATCTTGTGAATCCAAGCGGAATTATTTATTTAGATGTAAATAAAGATGGAATTCTTGATTTGCTTTCTGGACAAACCGATTTACGTCTTAAAAATCGAAAGGTAGAGACATACTTATTTATTAATAAAATGGGACGTAAAAAAAATGGAAGCTTGAAACTAAATCTATTGGGAATAGAATCTAATCGAGATGGAATTGGAGCAAGTGTTTATTTAAAGACAGATAAATCTAAGTATTTTGAACAAGCAGTATATAATTATGGATCACTCCCATCGCAAAATATGAAAGGAATTTATTTTTCATTTGCTGAAGAAATTCCTCAAAAATTAATTATATCTTGGCCGTATGGAATAAAAGATCGCCTTGGAAGAACAGAGGGAAGAGTTGTGCACTACGATCTAAAAAAATTGAAATTAAAATCGCTTCATACCGAATTAAATATTTGTGAGAATGGAAAAATTGTTACAAAAAAACACGACTGTCGTTAAATATCTAAATTAATTTCTTCCATATAAGCTGGAATGTGAGCGTTAATGTTAAACCTTTCTTTTATTTTTTCTTTTAAGGCACTAGCAGCACTTAATTCACCGTGGTTAATGAAAATCTTTTTTGGAAGTTCTCTAAAGTGCTCTAACCAATTTAAGATATCTTCATAGTCTGCATGAGCAGAAAGTCCTGGAATCGTAAAAATATCACAGTTGACTTCTACTTCTTCATGAAAAATTCGTAATGTCTTAATGTTTTCTTGGAGAAGTCTTCCTTTCGTATTTTGAGCTTGAAAACCAACAAAGAGAACTCCATTTTCTTTATAGCTCAATCGCTCTTTTAGGTGGTGCATAACTCGGCCACCAGTTAACATGCCTGAGGCCGTTATGATGATCATGGCGCCGGTCATTTTCGTTAATCGCTTTGATTCATTGGTATCTGTAACCCCGATAAAATCACAAAGGCAAATTGGAGGCACTAGTTTGTCACCTTCTAGCTTAAATAAATGTTCTTCAGAGTGCGAAAGGAATATTTTATTTGCAGCATTTGCCATTGGTGAGTCGACATAAATTGGAAGGTCTGGAATATCTCCAGCCTTTTTTAGCTCTTGGAGAAAGTATAAAAGATCTTGTGTTCTTCCAACCGTAAATGCCGGTATCACAAGCGTTCCGTTTCTATTTGCAACAGTATTTATAATTTTTCCCAATTCAATTTTGGGATCAGCTTTTGGTTGCAGTCGATCGCCGTAAGTTGATTCTAAAACTAAAAAGTCAGCACTATCTAAATATACAGGGGGCTTAATAATTTTTGATCTGCCATTGCCAATATCTCCACTGAAAACTATTTTTCGATTCTCAGTAATAAGATTAAAGTTCATTTCTACAAAACTTGAACCTAAAATGTGGCCGGATCTTGTAAAGCGAATAGAAATTCCTTCAAATATATCAATCCATTCATCTCTATTTTGGGGAGAGAATAATTCGAGAGATTTTTCAGCATCAATTATAGTGTAAAGTGGGTAGGCGGGGATATGGGATGAATAGCCAGAAGCATTCGCATACTTAGCGTCCTCTTCTTGTAAATGTGCAGAATCTAAAAGCATAATCTTGCACAAATCATAAGTGGCGTGAGTTGAATAAATTTTTCCTTTAAAGCCATCCTTGTATAATTTCGGGATAAGTCCTGAGTGATCGATATGGGCATGTGTTAAAACAATGGCATCAATTTTTTTAGCATTAATATTGGGATACCAGTTTAATTGTCGAGAGTCTTTTGGCCCTTGAAAGAGTCCTGCATCAATAAGTATATGTTTATTTCCATATTGAATTAAATTTCTACTTCCTGTTACTGTTTGGGCCGCACCTAAAAAACGAAGTTTCATTGTTCCACCAATTTAATTTTTATCTCTTCATAAGAATAGTGATAAAAATACAAAATATCTATGATTGATCTCATAGATTCCGCAGAGTCAAATGGTCAAGTATTGTTTTCTTTTCTAAAGCAAATATTTTCTTGTAGAATAGAGATTCAGAGGTGGACATGTACTTATTAATTTTAGTTCTTATTAAATTAAGTTTTGCTCAGAATGCAGATGTAAAGAATATAGATATTCGAAGTCAGATGAATTTAATTTCATCAAAGGTAAGAGAACTTGCTCCTGTCATCAAATCCGATTCCGAATTTAAAAAGGCCAATAATCAAAAGGTTATTTCAAAAAATATAACTGAGATACGCGATCTATTTTCTTCAATAAAAAGTCATCCTCAAATTGAAAAAGAGGGACTTGCAATCAATCAAATGATTCTATCTGAAGAATTAAAAGAAACGTTAAATTTAATTACAAAAAATCAGCATTCACATGCACGTGGAAAATTCTTATCAACCCTAAATTTATGTGTTTCATGTCATTCGCAATCAGATGGACGAATGCAGTTTAAAATTTTTACTGATCAGGATATTAAAAAATTTAAGTTAAAAAGCTTTGACCGTGCTGAGTTGTACTTCATTGGAAGAGATTATGAGCTGGCCTTTTTAAATTATGCAGAATTTTTGAGTAAGGTTAAAAAAAATGATGATGATGAAGAAGTGTTAAAGTCATTAGAGCGTCAGTTGTATTACTATGTTAAGGTCAAAAGAGATTTCATAGCTGCAAAAAATTATTTTGAAAAATTGCTTCCAAAGGTTAATTTTAATTCACAAATTACAAAAGAATTAAAGGATTGGATTTCAATGTTATCCACAAAACCACTTTGGGACAAATTCGATCCAAAGACCACGAAAGAAGAAGATATGGAAAAATTTATGGCCCGATTTATTTCAGATGAAGAAGAAGGCCCATTTTTTTCAGGTGTTGATTCTACTGAAGTGTATGACTTAAATCTTTCGACGATTTTGCTCGATTACTATAACGAGCATCCAAGTACTAAGCTTGGGGGAAGAATTCTTTACTGGCTTGCGATTTTAGAGAAAAGATTAAACGATGATCCTTATCTCTCGATTGGTGATTTTTATTTGATCTCTTGCATAGAGAAATATGCAAAGGACCCAATTGCTAAAGATTGCTATGAGGCCTATGTGGAGGATCTAGAAATTAATTTTATCACGGACAAGTCAAAAAAGTTTTCATCTGAAACTAATGAACGACTCCAAAGATTAAAAAAAATTATAAATTATGAAGAACATTCTAAAAATAGTGTGACAAAAGACTAGTGTGATTAAAGAGGGACTATGAAAAAAATAATTTTTGCTGTTTGTTTATTAATTTCATCAATTGCATTTTCAAATCCTGATTCAAGTGAAATTGAAGCGAAAAGGGTTATGCACCAAGTTTATGAATCATATGTAAAACTGATTCCTTATATCTACTCAGATAGGTTAATTACAAATTCGAATGATAAAAAAATGCTGGAAGAATTAAATGCTCATTTGCTAGATTTGCAAAAAGCTTTTAAAGGGGCAAAGCACGTTGAATTATTAAAAATGCCAGGATTTAAACCTTCTCTCGAAACAATTGATCGTCACATCTCAGATACAATTGATTCAGTAAATGCCAAGAGTAAGGTTTTTGCACATGCAAGACTTAAGGCAATGGGAGCGCTTTGTGTCTCCTGTCACACTGGAATTTCTGATAAAATTTCAAAAAATGCTTTTGGAGAGGCCATCTCTTCATTGAAGCGTTCTGATTTTAACTCTGATTTTGAATTTGCTAATTACTTGTACCTGGTTCGTCGTTTTACGGAAGCAAAAAAGCACTACGAGTTGGCCATAAAAAGTTCTTTAGAAAAAATTTCTCATCCTCCAAAGGGAACATTTATTGACGATCGTAATTTAAATGGCGAGTTATATTCTTCACTCAGAAGAATTTTAAGTCTTTATACTAAAATCTCAATTCGCCCCGAAGAAGGCATTAAT
The DNA here is from genome assembly GCA_964583925.1 of uncultured Bacteriovorax sp. Lineage (GTDB taxonomy): Bacteria > Bdellovibrionota > Bacteriovoracia > Bacteriovoracales > Bacteriovoracaceae > Bacteriovorax. The sequence continues at coordinate 14,317 of CAZOXW010000005.1, read as the reverse complement.
TTTTTAAAAAAATATCGCCAAGATAAGGGGATTACAAAATTTACGAGGGAAGATATTGATCAATGGATAAAAGGTTTAAAGAAGTGGGAGAAGTTTGATATCAATAACGTAAAAAAGGTCGATGAATTTATTTCAACTAACTTAAAGCATCTTGAGGATAAAAAAGACAAGGTCAATACTGGCGAGTATGATGTAACACTTTTAATTTCGTCTGGGGTACTAACTAAGTTTTTAAATGATAATCCTAAAACAGAATTGGTCCCGACTATTTTATACTGGCTTGCTATTTCTGAAAGAAGATTATCAAATAGTTATTTTTTCTCTCTTTCTGATCTGTATTTAAAAGAATGTATCCTCCAGTATCCCAAGAATGAAATCGCCAAAAGTTGCTATCGAGAGTATGAAGATAATTTAGTTTTTGGCTATAGCGGTTCTTCTGGAACAGATATACCTCCGAGTGAAAAAAGAGAGTTGGAAAGATTAAAAAATGCGCTAAAATAGAATTGCCCCCAAGGACGGGAAACATTAACAAAGGATAGTAAAAATGCATGACATCGAAAGAAGAACAATCATTGAGTTTTTAAAATCATCAGATTCAGAGGAATACTCTAACATTCAAGGCTTAAGTTTATCCGATCTAATTGATTTAATGATCGATCGTGTAAGTGAAGTAGAACTCGATTACTCTATTTTATCAACTGCCTTTGTAAATGGTGTGCATCCTGATAAGTTTGAGTCTTTTCATGAGTCAGTAATGAAGCAATATGACACAATTTCTGACGGAGAAGAAGTTCCAGTACCTGTTTTAGACAGACTTGCTTCAATGTATAGATAAAAATTCTTTAATCTAGGATATAAATACTTGAGGTTTCGGTTTTTATATCCTAGAATTTTTTTATGAAAAAATTATTTATTTTGTTATCGCTTTTTACCATTAACCTTTTTGCAAATGAAACAGCTTCAAGTTTGTATCTCTCTTATTGTTCACACTATGGTGATGGTGTGAGCTATTCATTTCAATCTTGTGCAAATTCAAATTTCAGCTCTGTGAGTTTTAAACTGGGTGGTTATCTATCGAATTGTATGAATTTTGGGACCGAGGTAGATTACTCTTTTGTAAGTTGTATCAACTCTAATTTTAGAGAAATAGAAAGAAAATTAAACAATGAGATTTATCTTTCATATTGTTCAAATTTTGATCGTAAGACATTAGATTTTTCATTTATAAGTTGTGTAAACTCCAACTTTAGGCAAATTGAATATAAAATTCCATAGCTAATTGCAATTAATCTCACTTTCTGGAATGATATAGAGTGATCCATTTTGTATTGTGATCACTTTAGATATTCTATAACTAAGATTTACTAGTCCAATTCCAATTAAAATAATAGCAAATACCTTAGGTAACTTAGATTTAATAGGCCCTAGAACTTGAAGAATAATTTTAGGAGCAAGGATCATTGAAGGCAAAGTTCCAAGCCAAAAAAATAATATAGACAATAGTATTTGTGAGTGTGAATCAAAAGAGGATAGGCTGATAATCATTCCATATAAAAGCCCACATGGTAGAACTATTGATATAAGCCCAATCGCAAATGGCCGAAACCAATTTCCAAGTAAATAAATCTTTTTATAAAAAAATTGATACCAATTTTTTAGAGAAGAAGGCATTGGAATTTCTGCTTTTCTCCCACGATAGATTTCTATTCCCCAAAAAATAAATAGGCCTCCAAGAATAATACCAGGCAAGAGAATCAAATAAGGTGATTTTAAATTAAGTTTAAAAAAATTAGTTATGTAACTTGAAATCAGTCCTAGAATTAAGTAGGCCAGTAATCGACCAACTTGATAGGGCCATGTGCTCATGCTTTTTTCTGAGCTAACTGATACAAGTCCTCCGCACATGGCCACACAGTGCAAACTTCCAGAAATGCCAGCGATGAAAGAGACCCAGGGAAGGTAATTTAAAGCGTAATTATAAATCTGGGCCAACAAGCGGTACCTCGACTGTTGAGATTACTTTTTCTTCTTCTACAATCTCTAATATAAGTTGATGCTTGTGTGCTTTTAAAATGCTTGGATTAAATTTAAAAAAGATAGGCGTCTTCATCATGGCCTTATCAAATTTAAGAGGTTTCATGACTGTTACAATCTCTATTTTATCATTTAGAGATTTATCTTGTGGGCGTAGAGAAATGATATATTGTTTATCACCTTGATGAGTCACCTTCATTGTAAAGTGGTTGATGATAATTTTAGATCCATCTGTACCAAATGTTTCTTGGTAAGGCGCATCTGTTCCTCTATAAAATTGTAATTTTAGGTCAGAGCTTTTATTAATAAATATAAACAAACTAAAAAGCATTATGATAGAAATTATAACGTAAATAATTGATCGTAATGTGATAAAGCTATGCTTTTTTCCATCTCGTTCCGTCTCGGCACCATAGCGAATTAGGCCTCGTGGTTTTTTTATTTTATCCATAATTTCATCACAGGCATCAATACAAAGTGTGCATGCAATACATTCAAGTTGCGTTCCACGACGAATATCGATTCCAGTTGGGCAAACTTTGACACAGTTAAAGCAGTTGATGCAATCGCCTTCATCATTTCGTTCGACGGTTCCACGTCGAGGTTCCCCGCGTTTTTCATCGTACAAAATAACTAAAGAGTTCGGGTCCATCATTACAGATTGCATACGCCCATATGGACAAGCAATTATACAAAACTGTTCTCTAAACCAACCAAAGTCTAGTAGTAAAATACTGGTGAAAGTTAATGCTGTAATATATACATTTGAAGAATAAAGTGGTGAGTTTGCATTTAAACTAAAGAGTAGTTTCGCTTCAATAAAATAAGAAATAAGTGTTAACGATAAATAAAATGAAATGGCGGTAAAGAGTAACCACTTCAATGATTTTTTAAAAAATTTTTCAGCACTCATTTTTGAACGATCGAGATCTCTTCTTGTTCTTGCACTTCCTTCGATGAGAGTCTCTATCTTCATAAAAACTGCCTGGATAAAGACAGTTTGCGGACAGGCCCAACCACACCAAACTCTGCCCAAGATTGAAGTCATGAAGGCCACAAAAAATAGCCCGGATACCATGAGTAAGAAAATAAATACTGGCTCAATTCCATGCCAGACATTTCCGAGTAAGTAGAAATTCTGATTGCCAACATCTAAAAATAGGAGTGGCATCTCTCCGATGTAAATCCATGGTAGGACTAGAAAAAGAATAATGAGGGCCCAGTATAAAAAATGACGTCGGTTTTTCCAAACGCCCTCAACGCTTTCCGGGTACAAGTATACACGATTTCCGGCCTCATCTGTTGTTGCTAGCCGTTCTTTATGTAACTCTCTTTTTGAGCCGCTTAGTGCGGGTTTTTTATTCTGTTTCTCATTATTCATTTTTATATTCTCTTACTACTTAGTTTGCAGGTGCTGCATCTTCAACCACAGTTCCTTGAGGTGCTTTACCGCCAGGTTGGTTTGTATTGTGTAATGTTTGAACATAAGAAACAACTTGATAAATTTCATCTGCAGATAAAACTTCACTCCATACAGGCATTCCATTTTCAGGAACTCCGTTAAAAACGACTGGATAAATTGTATCTGGAGTTCCTTTGGCATGAATCCAAGAATTATCTGTTAAGTTCGGTCCAATATCTCCAATTCCTTTTTCTTTATGGCAAGGAACGCAGTTTGTAGCAAAAACGGCTTCACCTTTTTTAATACCATCGTTTTTTACAATTGCTTCATACTTTGAAAGATCAAAAGCGGTATCTTTACTTTTTAATTCATCTTGTTTTGCTTTAACAACAGCATAGTCTTTATTGAACTCGTCGCGAAGAGTTGGTCCACCTAAAACCATATAAAACAAAAAGTAGAAAACAGAAAAAACAATCGCCCCATAAAAAGTAAACTGCCACCAATTTGGTAGAGGGTTGTCTAATTCTTGAATTCCATCGTAACTATGGTCTAAAAGTAAATGCTCTTCATCCTTTTCTAAGTGAAGATCTTTATTTCTATTTTCATTGCTCATTTTTTTTCTCCATCAAATAGAGGAAGTGTACTCACTTCCTCATATCGTGCTTTATTGTCTTTTCTCATTGTGAAATACACAAAAAGAGAAAAAGAAATACTAAAAATTATTAATGCAGCTAGGGGCATCCAAGTCATTTCAGAAGCAAATTTGGTTAATATTTCTTTATGCATATTATATCCTTATTTTGCTTCTGTTTGGATCGCAGAAAAATCTTTTCCAAGTCGTTGTAAGTAAGCAATTAAAGCAACAATTTCTTTGTCGATAATTGCCGCAGGAACGCTCGATTTTACAAGGTCATCAGTTATAATTTGCGCTTGTTCTTTTGCATTTGTAATTGAATTTTTAATTTCTTCTTCGCTGTAAGGAACGCCAACTTTTTTAAGGGCAGATAACTTTTTAGGAAGAGAATCAAAATCAATTTTTGATGAAAATAACCACGTGTATGTTGGCATAATTGAGCCTGGAGTTACTTCTCTTGGATCCCACATATGTCGGTAATGCCACATGTTTGGATATTTTCCACCGACGCGAGCAAGATCTGGGCCTGTTCTTTTTGATCCCCATTGAAATGGGTGATCATAAATTGATTCTCCGGCCTCAGAAGGTTTTCCAAAGCGCAGAACTTCATGCACCATTGGTCTAATCATTTGCGAGTGACAAACGTAGCAGCCCTCTCTTGTAAAGATATCTCTACCGGCCTGCTCAAGTGGAGTGTAAGGTTTAATTCCATCTATTTTTGAAATATACTGTTTTGAAAATATTGCAGGGATTAACTCAATTCCCGTCCCAACTAAAATTGCACAAAGGGAAAGAATTGTAAAAATTGTAGGAATCCCTTCTAATTTTCGATGAGGGGCCGCATTTTTCTCAATTGATGAATCATCTAAAGCATAGGCCTCAAATGTTTCATCTTTTACATGGCCTTGCTTCATCGTTTTAAATAAGTTGTAGGCCATAATTACAAATGAAGTGAAGACTAATAGTCCACCAGTTGCTCGTACCCAGTACATTGGAACAATTTTTACAACTGTTTCAATAAAGTTTGGATAAACAAGTTTTCCGGATGCGTCCATCGCTCTCCACATTAAAGATTGTGTAATCCCAGCGGCCCACATTCCTGTGATATAAAGTACAAGTCCAATTGTTGCTAGCCAAAATTGAATATTACCAAGTTTGATTGAATAAATTTCAGTGTTCCAAAGTTTTCGCACGAGATAAAATAAAATACCGGCCGTAAGCATGTAGTTCCAACCGATAGTTCCTGAGTGAACATGTCCAACTGTCCAGTCAGTGTAGTGAGAAATCATGTTTACAGATTTTATGGCCATCATTGGGCCTTCAAAAGTACTCATCCCGTAAAATGTAATTGCAAGTGCCATCATTTTTAGAGCAGGATCAGCACGAACTTTATCCCAAACACCACGAAGAGTTAAAAGACCATTGATCATTCCCCCCCAGCTTGGTGCCCAAAGTGAAACCGACATTACCATTCCCATTGTCTGGGCCCATTCAGGTAAAGCAGTGTAAAGTAAATGGTGTGGACCGGCCCAAATATAAATGAAGACAAGTGACCAAAAGTGAATAATAGATAGTCGGTAAGAGTAGACTGGTCTATTGGCAGCTTTTGGAACGAAGTAATACATTAGGCCTAAAAATGGAGTTGTCAAAAAGAAGGCAACGGCATTATGTCCATACCACCATTGTACAATTGCATCTTGAGCGCCAGAAAAAATTGAATACGATTTTGTCATCGAAACAGGAATTTCTAAATTGTTTACAAGGTATAAAACTGCAACTGTAACAATTGTTGAAATATAAAACCAGATTGCAACATACAAATGTCTTTCTCTTCGGCGCATAATTGTACCAAAGAAGTTAACAGCAAAAACAACCCAGATGACAACGACAGCAATATCGAGAGGCCATTCAAGTTCAGCATACTCTTTACTGGTCGTGATACCAAAAGGAAGAGTTAGTGCGGCACCTACGATGATGAGTTGCCATCCCCAAAAATGGACACGAGATAGAAAGTCACTAAAAAGTCTCGTTTTTAAAAGTCTTTGGTGAGAGTAATAAATCCCAGCAAAAATAGCATTACCAACAAAAGCAAAAATAGCGGCATTGGTATGTAGGGGACGAAGACGCCCAAAAGTAAACCAAGAAAGTCCAAAATTTAACTTCCAGTTGGCAAGTTGAAAGGCGATGGTCATTCCGAGAAATAAACCAACTAATCCCCAAATAATCGTAGCAACAGTAAACATTCTTACAATTTGGTCATCATAAGAAAATGTTTCGAGCTTTCGATTTTGGGAAGAGACTGAATTAGATGAACTCATTTTCATTCCTTGTTAAGTCGAATCGACGGGTTAATATTTTTATCATCAAGTAAAATTCTATTTGCGGGAGTTTCAAGATCATCGTATTGGCCATCTTTTGTCATCCATAAAAAACCGGCCACAAACAAAGTGGCAAGGATGATACAAATTGGAATGAGAAAGTACATAATTTCCATAGCTATATCCTTAATGCCCTATTTAGTTTTTGAGTTCCAATCAAGGTTGATAGAACTACTGATACTGAGCTAATTGGCATGAGCACAGCGGCCCAAAATGGGTTAATTAATCCATTAAAAACAAAAAACACGGCAACTAAATTATAGAAAAATGAAATGGCCAAGTTTCTTTTTATTACACTTATTGTCTCTTTTGAAATCGTAACTAAATCGACGATTGGCTTAATGCCAGGAGTGGCCAGATAGACGTCTGCTGCTCGCAGTGAAATATCCATTGAGCCATGAACCGCAACTCCGACAAACGATTTTGATAATGCCATAGCATCATTTGCCCCATCACCGACCATCATAGAAAAATCTTTTTCGCTTATTAATTTTAATTTTTCTTCGGGGCCAGTTTGATAAAAAGCAGCGCTGAGAGGAATGCCTGTTTCAGTAGCAATTTTTTCTACAACCTCTTTTTCATCCCCTGAAAGGATTGATGTTTTTAATCCAAAATGTTGCAACATTTTTACTGATGTTTTTGATTCAGGACGAATCGTATCTTCAAGGTGAAACTTAAAAACTTTTATTTTATTTTCAAAAATTGCATTTTCTTTAATTTCATAAAAATGATTAAAAATTTTTCCCTCAACTCCAACTCCTAATATTTCTTCGTGATCTTGGACATGGTAATCAGTAATTGTGCCGAGTCCTTTTGCATAAGTTAAAAGTGTTTTTGCTACAGGGTGAACAGACTTTTTTTCTAAGTTCCAAATAATATCTTGAATAGGAATATGAGGTACTTTAAGAGAACTAACTTTCGATATGCAAAGTTTTCCAAAGGTGATCGTTCCAGTTTTATCTAGAAAAATTGACTTAACCTTAGAAATTTTTTCCAAGACTAAATCATTTTTTATGACAATTCCTTTTTTAAGGGCACGATTTAAAGTATTAGTCAGGGCAAGGGGAGTGGCCAGTGCCATCGCACATGGACAAGTAACAATCAGAAGACTAAGTGCTCTTTTTATTCCAATGAGAGCTTGGTTTTTTTCCCAGAAATAAAATAAGATTATTCCAGCTAGTACAAATGTAATTATTAGAAAGTATTTTGAAATTTTATTTGTAATCCCTACAATGGTTGATTTTTGATTCCAACCACCTTCAACATTTTTAAGTATTTTTCCTAGTCGTGTATCTTCATTTAGTTTCTCGACTTGAACAATTATTTCTGAATTTAAATTTTGAGTTCCAGAATAAACTTGATCTCCAATTGATCGTCTTATTGGTCGTGATTCTCCCGTCAGAAGTGAATTATTAACTTTTGAATCACCATTAATGATTGTTCCATCAACAGGGATCATTTCGTTTTCTTTTAGTTTTATAATATCTCCCACTTTTAAAAAACGTGGATGAGTGTCAATAAAAAGTCCTTCGGCATTTTTTTTCAATATCGAGTCGTTGTGGTAGAAAAAATTTAAATCATTGGCACTCAATCCTTCTTCTTGAACTTTTTGTAAAAAATATCTTGAGAGTAAAACAAAAAATACGAGATCTGTGAGTGTATCTAAATAGTACTCATGAATGCCATTACTTAAATTATAAATTCCAAAGATTAACCCTATTAGAAGTGAAAACGCGATTGGAATATCAATTGAGATGGTTTTTGATTTTATTGCATTATAGGCATTTTTATAAAATGGCCAAGCTGAAAAAGTTAAAACGGGGAGTGCAAGGCCGACAATAAAAAGTGAAAACCAATCGGCATATGCTCCATCAGCGCCTGCATAGATAAAATCAGAAAAGAGCATGATGTTTCCAGCACCCGCTCCTGCAATTCCAATTCTAATTAAATTTAAGCGGTCTTCTCTTTTTTTCAAATGAACAACTTCTTCATTTTTTTTCAGAGGATGAGGACGATATCCAAAAAGTGCTAGCTCGGATGCAATCTTGGCAAAACTTCCTTCGGCCGTTTTTGAAATTGTTGCTACTGATTTTGCCATATCTAATCTGCTTCCATAGACATCAGGTAAAATTTCTGGAAGTTTTTCAATTAACCATAGACAAGCAAGACAATGAATACCTTCTAAGTAAAATTCCATTGTCTGTTTTTTTTCAGCATTTAAGTAGGAATACTCTTTTATAAAATTTTCATCATCTAGATATTGATAAAATTCATTTTTAATTTCAACAGGTGCTCGACGTTTATATATTTGTGATTCATTTTTAATTTGATAATAATCAGAAAGACCTTTTTGATTTAAAATCTCATAGACAGTAACACAGCCTTGGCAACAAAATGCATGAGTATTTTCTTCACTCCCTTTCGAGTAGAGGGGAATGATAACTTCTTCATTACAGTGCCGACACAAGAGCTTGGTCGACCCCATAGGTGGAGTAGGTAGTGAAATTGATTCAATCACGAAGCTTAAGCCTCACAAATTTCCTTTAGTAGGATGGACAAATCATCATTGTTATTAATGATTTCCATTATAGTGCTTTTATCTAAAAAGCAAACTAAAGTATTTGCAAGAGCAATAGCGCCTGTCGTTGACGGTGCGTTATTCATTAATTCTTTTACACCAAGTAGCATTGCACTTCGGAGAGTCGTTTTAACTTTTTTCCCTTTCGTAATATTGATTTGACCTTCAATAAGTAAGATTGCGGTAACTGGAATTTGCCCCTCATAGAATAGGGCGGTCTCAGTTGAATAAAAATTTTCTTGCGAGATCGATTTTAGATATTCAATCTGAGTAGAATCTAGTTTTAATATATTTTTAAAGGCCATAAAGAAATAATATTTTAAATAAAAATTTTAAAATATTATTAAGATCAGCTTTTATAAAAAAAGCTTAATAATTTATGTTGGCCCAGTTTAAAAGTTCCTCTTCATCAGTGATGTAGATAACTTTACCTTCTTGCTCGATTATTCCTGCGTCTTTAAATTCAGTCATAAAGCGGATAAGTGTTTCATTGGCCGTTCCGATCATTGTGGCCATTTCTTCACGGGTGAGTTTTAGTTCTAGTTTTACTCTGTTGCCTTCTTTTATTCCATGAGTAACTTTTAGAGAAATTAAAAGCTCGGCCAATCGTTCGCGAACATTTTTTTGATGTAAAGAAGTTAGTTTTTTCTCTGCAATCCCCATGTCCCGAGAAAGTTTATTGATAATATTGAGTGCGACTGTTGGCTGATCTGCAATTTTTTGAAGAATGAATTTCTTGTCAATAAAGCAAACTTCAGTGTCTTCCATGGCAGTTGCCGTAGCGGTATAGTTATCATCGGTAAATAAACTTCTATGTCCTAAAATATCACCACCGGAAATAATCCGAACAATTGACTCTTTTCCATCTGGGCCAACTTTTGTTAGCTTAATATTTCCCTTACTAATGCAATAAATGCCATAAGGGTGATTTCCTTGGACAAAAAGAGTCTGTCCTTTTTTATAGGTATTTGTCACTTTGTGATCGATCACATCATGCAGATCTTTAAAATCTAAATCACAAAAAATACCATCTTCTCTTGATGGACAGTTGTCGCAATGAACAGCAGGATCTTTTTTCATCTAACTCACTCTTTTTTATGCTTAAAATATATTTTTTAATTTTATAACATAAATTTTCTTTAAAAGCATGATAAAAATCATGCATGCGGCGTGGCAAAAAGCAAATATGTTAATGCTTGAACAAAGATCAATTGATTGCTATTTACACTTCTATTCAAATTTATTTTAGGCCATAGAATGATAAAAAAAAATACCGATCCTATCTCAATGTTAATTTTAGAGTCTGATTCCTACCGGGAGTTTGACCAAATTGAAAAATTAGTCGATCAAAAAAATGATCTAAGTGTGTTGCCGGTTCAACCTGTATATCTGGCCTTAAAGACTCTTCCCATTGAGAAAGTTGCAACACTTCTTCCAAGATTTAGCAAAGAACAGCGCGAAGTATTTTTGGATATTGATTTATGGGTGAAGGATGAAATTGATGTCCGTCATTTTCCATTTTGGTTGATGGCCTACAACTTAACAGAAGATGAATCTGTGAAAAAAGAGTTTGTAACTAGTGAACAGTTTCTTATTTTTCTAAAAAGTAAATTTAACATTTGGACTTTTGATGCTGAAGAGCCTGAGTATCCAGATCATGATAATTATTTTTTAACTGATGATGCTCTTTTACTTTTTGAATTTGAAGAGAATTATCCATTTTTAAATGAGGTGAGAGAATTGATAAAGCACCTCTACTACGAACTTGGCGTAGAGAATGCGTACTCATTTTTATTTAAATTGGTTTCAGATTCATATTTAACACTCCAAGAGGATGAATTTAGACTCAGAAATGAAAGACAAAGAGATTTTGGATTTGTTAATTATTTAGATGCTCTTGAGATTGAAAATGCGTTTATAAAACTAGAATTTTTAGAAAAATTTGTTAAAGATAAAAAACCGATAACTCCAGATTTAACAGCAAATTCAAAAAATCAAAATTTGCACAATTCGGCCTTAATTGCATTTAAGGATAAATTCTCAAGTGTTGCTGAAGAATTGCTTATGATTAAAGATCAGAAGCGCTTGGATTACTTGCAATTTAATTTTATTCGTTTAATTAATGGAAGACTTGAATCAACTGAGGCCCTAAAAAAAGGGTCCGTTGCCATGGGACGATCGGGTGCTCAGACAAAAAATGTAATTCTGCTTGGACATTCTTATTTAAAGTCTCCTCGTAATGCTCACTTGATTTCAAACTTTAAAGATGAAAGTATTTTTGAGCGTTTTGATTTTACAGAATTATACAGAATTGGAAATTCTTTGCTTTTATTTAATAAAAAATATTTAAAAAAATCCTTGGCACAAACTGGATTTGATACAGAGGAAAGTGAGTCTTTCTTAGGGGATTATTGGTCGCAGTTTTTAGATGATAGTTTTGATGTGCCTATAAAGTTTTTAAATGGCTCTAAACTTGAATCAGAAGTAATTTTGGATTTTGAAACTTATGAATTGTGGACTTATAAAACCAAAACACTCGTGGGCCTTTTGCCTTTTGCTCAAAGCCTTTATAAAACTTTTAAAGAATTAAAGACAGAAGGAAAACTTTTAGATCACTACTATTTAAACTATAAAGTAGATGAAATTAATTTTGAATCGCTTTTAATGACAAGTTTTGCAAACTACGTGCTTTTAAATTACAAAGATACAGATAATTTAAAAATAGGTCTTGTTATTACAGAGTATGTCGCGTTTGCAAAACAAATGATTAACGTCGATGGAAAATTTGTCATCAGTGCAAGTCTGTATACGACAATGCAAAACTTTTTTAAGCACTTTGGCCTTGATCTTGTTTACGATATTAATCAGTATCTCCAAGACTTAATTAAAAACTCACTTGAAGGTTATGATTTTATTAATTTAAAAGAGGAAGACTATCGCCATGTTGGTGGCCCAATTATTCTAGCGATAAATAGACAGTAGAAAAGAAAAAAAAGGAGGTGACTAAAGTCACCTCCTAGCTCTTAGGAGAATCACGTAATTTGTGCGCTACGTGTTTTAAATGTATTTTTTGAATTTATCTTCTAGGACATCTTCCATAGAATATAGACCATTTGGCTTGTTAAAAAGCCATTTAGCTCCAAGAATGGCTCCTCTGGCAAACGAGGCCCTATCAATGCTTTCGTGAATTAATCTTATTGTTTGTGAAGGCAATCCAAAAATTACTTCATGTTTACCAATGATGCCGCCAACTCGAACAGAATTTACATGTTCATCAATATTTAGATTTAAATGATTGGCAATTTTTATTGCTGTACCCGATGCTCCTTTTTTATTTTTAAAATGCTCTTCAATTATTTCAATATCTGCTGTTGGAATAATTTTTTGTAAAATTTTGGATGCAACAATAAGCCAATTAATACCTAGAGTGATATTGGGCGAATATAGGATTGGAGCAAGTGAACTGAGTGACTTTATTTTGTCTATTTGCAAAGTAGAATAGTGTGATATTGCTGAGACTATCTTAGTATTGTTTTGTACAATTTTTTCATAGTAAATGGTTGAAGATTCTTCATGAGAAAAATCAATAACCAAATCTACTTTGTGTCGTTTAAAGAAATCGTCTTGCATTCCTTCTTGAAAATAAAATCTACCAGTATCTACTTTGTGCCCTAGTTTTCGAGAAGCAAAGGTATGATCGCATTGATTTTTTCTTAAAACCCACGACAATTTTAATTCGTTATCTTTTAAAATTTCATCGCAGACACATGAACCAGTTCTGCCAAAGCCAATCACACCGATGTTGATCATAATGTCGTCCCCTTTCTTCTTTTAAAGAAAAGGAGCAACGACCCTATTACTCCGACACTGCTATATAAAAAATATAGCACCCAATGAATTTTAGAATTGATTCTTCAATTGATCATACAATAATTCAAGTCATATCGCACAAGAGGATGAAAAAATTAATTACTCAAGAGGAATTTTTGGAATATCTTGGCATAAAATAGCAATACCATTTTCTTGAAAAGGCGCCGCCATGGTATCAAGTTTTGCCGCTGCACTCATCCCAAAAATTTGTAAGTTGATATAAGATTTAGAAATTTCTTTTTCTTTTTCACTATAAAATTTTGCAAAATTTGCAGTCCTAGCAATTGATTCTAAAAAATGTCTGGTTATGCAAAAATAACTTGGAGTTTTTTCGAGTCGTTCAAGTTCATGGATAGAAGCTTCCAAAATTTTTGTGAAATCATTTTCTTTGAATGCTGCTTTCAATCTATTTTTTAAACTCTTGGAGGAATAAGTTTTATCTTTTAATTCTAGGGGGATTTGAGTAGTTGCAGGGACATAGTTTTTAAATTCTGGAGTCTCGATCATATCGACAAACTCCTGGCAAAAAAACTTGGGGTTTTGAACTTGAAATTTTGCTGCCTTTTTATCGTAGAAGTAGGAGATAGGAAGTAGGGCATCTTGAATTGCAATAAAGAGGTTAGTAATTTTCGCCGATTTTCCATCGGTATTTATTTCATAAAGCTCTTTTCGATCTAGATTTAACTTTTTGGCCGTAACAATATGCTCATGAAAACACCTTTGCCCCTTAGCAAATAAGCTTAAAGAATAGAGACAAAATATTATTAAAAGTATTGTTTTCATCTTGTTTATAATTGTACACAAAACCAAGAAAAGAGCTTAATACCGAGTAAAAATTTCAAACTCGGAAATATCGTGATTTTAGGCATTTAACCTAGAATTTTTTTATATGAAGTCGGGCCATCTCTGTGGTGGGGCATTTTCTTTATTTAGTAGTCGCCTTTTAAATCTAGTTTATCATTTGATCAAGCATTCTACTTTCATACAAATTATGTGCCTTACAAAATATTTTTAAGTTTTGTGGTGTATTTTCTCCGCCAAGTGAATATGGATAATGATGAGCAAATTCTAATTTGGTCTTTTCTGTGCATCTTTTTCCATTGATGCCTTTAAACTCACATTGGTGGTTTGATCTGTTTAAAACATCATTTTTTACTTCTGTTTTTATATAGCGACTGTGTTTTTCAAAAGTCTCAATCGATAACTGTCTTTTATCCACCTTGATCGCGCGGGTTTTAACAATCTTGGGTGCCGTTTTTCTTTGATAAAACTTACAAAGTTTAGAAATGATTTCGTTTATATCGCTTGTATTTAAATCATACTTAACTTCATCAATTAGTTTTAGCGTCTCTTCATTAAGTTCGATTTTTTTTGACTTTGATTTTTTGGTAATTAGATCAACTTCGCGACTGGTTTTATTT
>CAZOXW010000004.1:130221-133029 GCA_964583925.1 uncultured Bacteriovorax sp. | reverse complement strand
ACTAAATCTAGATCCCGTCCATCGGGATCTAGTTTTTTTGAATTTAAAAAGAAAATGGGCGATTCATTTAGATCGATAAAGTTAAGTTGATTTCTGATCTCTTGATTTTTTTTGTTATAATTATCCTTAAATGAATAACACGTATTAAAAGCAGCAGTATCCAGAGACATAGACTTCATGAGATCGCGACTTAAGGCCGTAATTGAGTTTAATTGCTCTTTTGTATTTTGAATTTTGGCCTTGGCAATCGCAGGTATTATTTTATTAAAAAATTCCCAATAGAACTCTTGGCTTTGCTCATTTAAACAGTAAAGAGTTTTATTAATAATATACTCGCCATCCTCGCCATTGGTTATAAAAATAGGTGTGAATCGAAGGCCATTATTGTTATTTTTTGAAAGTAAGTTTAATAATTGCAGATTGCTTTTTTGGCAAGCTCCACACAAGAAGCCTCCAACCATGACAAGCTCATTTTTAGCATCTGTCGGGCCAATGACTGGATTGTTTTTTATTTCAATCCACTCCTTTGGAGTTAATGGATAAGGATTTTCAATTTTAATTAATTTTTTTTGATAGAGTTCGTTGATGACATAAGTATAAAAATTGTAGGCGCGATCAGAAAGTAGTCGAAATGAAATTTGATTTTTAATTTGCCAAGGTTGCATGCTAGCTGGGTAATTATTTTTTTCATTATTATAAATTTGATCAATAAGTTTTGGATCAAGCCTTAGATCAATTAATTGGATCAGTTCTGGAATCTCATCTAATTTTCTTTCAGCGTCTCGCTCGGTTAATTTATAAAGTCTAACGGCAAAACTTTTTAGAACATTGTTTCTTCGGGCCATATAGGCCAGTTCTTCTTTATATAATTCTTTTTTTATAACCTCTGGAAGATCGAGGTATGAAAATTTTCGATTATTGATCGTGATTAGATTTTCGCCCACATTTTCCCCTCCACCATCAAAGGAAACGGTAAAGGGGTTGCTTCTACTTTTCTTCTCTTTGGTGTAGCGAATGTAGAAGAATACTGAGAGGACAATGACAACAATAAAAATAGGTAATAGAGTGGTTTTATTTTTCATAATAATCATTGTGCAGCAAGACCTTTGGTTCGTCAACTTGCTGATTTTTAAGGGTTTTGCAAACACTATGAAAAAAATGAAAGGAAGTGCCATTGACACTTAAACTTTTGAAACCACATTAAGTTTGTAAATCATAGTGAGGGGACAGATGACAAACGAAACAAGAGAAGAAGTTCATGCTGACGAGGAAGTGACAAAGGTCGATTCTGAAGCGCGCGATGTTGTAGAAGAAGAGCTAAAAGCTCATGTGGAACCAAAAAAAGAAGAAGATTTCAAGGCGAAATATTATTATCTTGCTGCTGAAATTGAAAATATGAGAAGAAGATACGATCGCGAGAAAGAAAATCTTTTAAAATATGGAAATGAAAAAGTGCTCTCTGGTCTCTTAGGTGTTGTTGATAATTTTGATTTAACTGTTAATGCTTTAAAAGCAGACAACGATGATAAGGTTAAAAACATTATGATCGGAATAGAGATGGTTAGAACTCAGTTTCTAGATGTAATGAAACAAAATGGGTTAACCCAAGTAGATGCTCTAGGAAAAAAATTTGATCCGAATTTCCATGAAGCACTTTCGCAGGCGAAAGTCGATGGCAAAGAAGATGATGAAATTATCCAAGTGTATCAGCAAGGATATGTTTTAAATGGAAGATTATTGAGAGCGGCAAAAGTAGTAGTAGCGAAAAACTAAAAATAGAAAGTTAGAAAAAATAAAGGAGAATTTTATGGGAAAAATTATTGGTATCGATCTTGGAACAACGAACTCATGTGTGGCCGTTTTAGAAAACGGGACTTACAAAGTTATAGCAAACGCAGAAGGACATAATACAACACCTTCAATTATTGGTTTTGCAAATAACGGCGAAGTTTTAGTTGGCCAAGTTGCAAAAAGACAATCAGTTACAAATCCAAAGAAAACACTTTTTGGTATTAAGAGATTGATTGGTAGAAAGGCAGATGCACCAGAAGTTGCAAAATTTAAGGCCGTAGCTCCTTTTGAAATTACAGCAAATAAAAATGGTGATGCTTGGGTAAAAGTTGATGGAAAAGAAATGTCACCTCAAGAAGTTTCTGCAAAAGTTTTAGAGAAACTTAAAAAAGCAGCTGAAGATTATTTAGGGCAAGCAGTAACTGAAGCGGTTATCACTGTACCTGCTTACTTTAACGATGCTCAAAGACAAGCAACTAAAGATGCAGGTCGAATTGCAGGATTAGATGTAAAAAGAATTATCAATGAGCCGACTGCTGCGGCACTTGCTTACGGGCTAGATTCTAAAAAAGATAAAAATATCGCAGTTTTTGACTTGGGTGGTGGTACATTTGATATTTCAATTCTTGAAATCACTTCTGATGGAGTGTTTGAAGTTAAGGCAACTAACGGTGATACATTCTTAGGTGGGGAAGATTTTGACTACAGAATCATTAACTTTTTAGCTGAAGAATTTAAAAAAGAAAATGGTGTTGATTTACGTCAAGACACGATGGCACTGCAAAGATTAAAAGAAGCAGCAGAAAAAGCAAAACATGAGTTATCAAATGTAACTCAAACTGACGTTAACCTTCCTTTCATTACTGCTGATGCTTCAGGGCCAAAACATTTAAATGTAAACATCACAAGAGCAAAATTTGAGCAATTGATTGCAGATTTAGTTCAGCAATTGGTTGTACCATGTACAACTTGTATTAAAGATTCAGGACTTTCATTAAATGAAATTCATGAAGTTGT
>CAZOXW010000004.1:97560-130121 GCA_964583925.1 uncultured Bacteriovorax sp. | reverse complement strand
CCAAGAGGAGTTCCGCAAATTGAAGTTACTTTTGATATCGATGCAAACGGAATCGTGCACGTATCGGCCCTAGACAAAGCGACTGGAAAATCTCAAGAAATAAGAATTACTGGAGGTTCAGGATTAACTGAAGAAGAAATCCAAAGAATGGTAAAAGATGCTGAGGCCAATAGAACAGCTGACCAAGAAAGACGTCAGATTGTAGATGCAAAAAATAATTTAGATGGAATGATTTTTGCGACTGAAAAAATGATTAAAGAAGGCGAAGGTAAAATTTCAGCAACTTCAAAATCTGAACTAGAAGCAGCAGTAGCAGAAGCTAAAACTAAATTAAACTCTGAAACGCTTGATGAATTAAAAGCAGCAACTGAAAGACTACAAAATGTATCACATAAAGTTGCAAGCGAAATGTATCAAGCTGGTGGAGCTCCGGGACAAGATGCATCAGCTCATACACAAAATGGTGCAGCGGCCGGTGATTCAGCATCTAAAAAAGATGATGATGTCGTAGATGCAGATTATAAAGAAGTATAATTAGAAAGATTGTACTAATTCCAAAAGTTTTTGAGGTCTCACTAAATGTGAGACCTTTTTATAAGGAAGTTTATGAGTTCAAAACGCGATTATTACGAAATTTTAGGTGTTCAAAAAAACACATCTAAAGAAGAAATAAAAAAGGCCTATCGAAAACTTGCCATGCAATATCATCCGGATCGAAATCCAGGTAATCTCGATGCCGAAGCTAAATTTAAAGAAGCTTCAGAGGCTGCAGAAGTTCTATTGGATGATGAAAAAAAATCTAGATATGATCAATTTGGACATGCTGGAATGAATGGACAAGGTTTCGGTGGTGGAGCAGGAGGATTTCAAGGTGATTTCTCTGATTTTGGTGACATCTTTGGTGATATTTTCGGCGATATGCTTGGAGGTGGACGAGGACGTGGAAGAGGACGAGGAAGATCAGGAGGACGTCCTGGTGACGATCTACAAATGGAAATGGAGATTGATTTTTCAGAGGCCGCCTTTGGTATAGAGAAGACGATTTCAGTAACAAAAAATGTTAAGTGTGACACTTGTAATGGATCGGGAGCAAAGGCCGGGTCTACTCCTACAACTTGTGATTATTGTCATGGGCATGGAGAAGTTAGGAGACAGCAAGGCTTTTTTGCGGTCTCAACAACATGTCCGAAATGTAACGGTTCTGGTTCTATGATTAAAGACCCATGTGGGACTTGTAGTGGAACTGGTACGAAACGTAAAAAAGTGGATCTACAGGTAAAAGTTCCTGCAGGTATTGATGAAGGCCAACGTCTAAAACTATCTGGTGAAGGTTCGTCAGGGTCTAATGGGGGACCAAACGGTGATCTTTATGTTGTGATCAGAATTAAAGATCATGAAATTTTTGAGCGTGAAGAATTTGATGTTCACTGTACTGTTCCAGTAAGTTTTTCACAAGCAGCACTTGGATGTGAATTAGAAGTTCCAACTTTATCTGGAAAAGTAGCGCTTAAAATTCCAGCAGGAACTCAAAGCGGCGTGAAAATGCGACTGAAGGGCAAAGGAATTCAAAGACTCGGAGGCTACGGAGTAGGTGACCAAATTGTAACAGTACATGTGGAGACACCGACGAAGCTTAGCTCGGAACAAAAGGATTTATTTAAACGCCTACAAGAGTTAGAGCTAAATTCAAATCCGATGTCGCGAGGATTCTTTGATAAAGTGAAAGATTTATTTCAATAAAGCTGTTAGAATATATCCTAAATCATAAGGGTATATCTATGAAGTTTTTGATTAAGATTACTTTGCTTTCAAGCTTAATAGTTTTTTCTGGGTGTGCAGGAATTGAGCCAATAACTCCTAAAAGAGTTGTAGCAGAAAAAGTTGATACAACTAAGTTGTATGATCAAAATTTTTTAGTGCAAGTAAATTCTGCAAAAGAAAAATATAGAAAAGGCAAGGCCGACCTAGCATTAAAAGAATTAAGCAAAATTAATGATAAAAAGTTAAATGGTACTGAGAAGGCTTCAAAGCGAAATTTAATTGGAGTAATTCTTTTTTCAAAAAAAGAATATTTGGCCGCAGTAACTGAGTTTGATCAGGCGATATTAACATCGGCCAATGATCCTTATTTAACTTCTCAAATCAACTTAAATTTAGGTAGTGCACGTTTTAAGCTTAATCAAAATGAATTGGCATTAGCGCATTTAAATAAAGTAGATTATGGAAATTTGTCTGACTCTGAAGCGCGAAAGTTTCATCAGTTACATGCAATTTTATCTGAGCAATTAGGAAAAAAAGGCCAAGGGATTTCTTCTATGATTCGGGCCTTGTCAGATAAAAAAACGATAGAAGACTTGCGACTTGATCCAAAATATGTCGGACTTGAAGAAAAGTTTTTTGCCCTCTCCGAATCGGAACGCGTGCGTATGCTAGAGGGATTTGACGATGAAAGAAACTTGGTTGTTTTATCCCTGAGTCTAAAATCGATCGATCAGTTTTATAAAAATAATTCAAAAGATAAAGCAAGTGATATGGAGAGTTGGCTTTTAAAACGCTATGCTGATCATGCAGAAGTTAAGTCAAGGTTTGAAAAAAAGTCCTCCTTGGTAAATCTTAGCAGTGAGAGTAAGGTAAACCCATTTTTAATTGGCGTTGCCCTTCCCATCTCCGGCGATAGAAAAAGTTTGGGAGAAAGAGCGTTAAATGGTATCGATGTAGCACTTTTAGAAATTAATGAAGGGCTTGAAAAAAAATTTCAGATCATCGTTTCAGATACGCAAAGCCAGGCCGTAGAAGGGGCCTTTGCTGTATCTGAACTTATCGAAAAGAGTAATGTGGTGGCCGTCATCGGAGGTTTAAATCCAAGTTCGGCGACAAAAGAGTATCTAGAAGCAAAAAAGCGTGGTGTTCTTTTTATTTCTCTTTCACCGGTTTATCTTCCTAAAGATGAAAAAAATCATCTACTAATTGAAATTTCTGGATCTATTGAGTCGCAAGTAGATCAACTTTTTAAAGATGATATTTTGGCCCGCTTTGGGAAAAGACCTGCAATTATTTATCCTAGAAGTGAGCTTGGAGAGGCCTATGCGAATGAGTTTTGGCGAAGATCGAAACTTTTAAATTTAGATGTAACTAGTATTGCCTCTTATGATCGGAATGCATCGGACTTTAAAGATCCAGTGAAGCATGTTTTAGGAATTAAACATCCGCGTGAAAGATTAGAAGAGCTAAATCTAGTGGCCGATATAGCAAGACTTGAACAAAATAAAAATGTAAAAAGACTTCAAAATCTTCAAGCGCAAATTGATTTTGATTGGGTATTTGCTCCGGGATTACCAAGGGAAATGGTACAAATTCTTCCCAATTTTAATTTTTATGATGCCTTTAATTTAAATTATTTTGGAGTTCCCTCTTGGCGATCAGAGTTGATGAGTAATGAAGGCTATCGTTACGGAAATGTCTTTTTTATCGATGAGGACATTAATCCTAACGAAACTGTGTTTACAAAGAATTTCTTTCTAAAGTTTAGTATTGCCCCAAAGTTTGTTGAGACAATTTCCTATGATAGTTTAAAAGTAATTGCAGAGATTGTTAAAAGTAATCAGGAAATAAGTGCTCGAAGCGATTTAGACGTAATTCTTCAAAGAAAAGAGGTATTAACGGGAGAGAGCGGAACTTTTAAATTAAACGATGGCGTGTGGCTAAAAAATCTAGCAATTTATAAAATAAAAAGAGATGGGATAGAGGTCTTTAAGAAGTAAAAAAAACCGAGGATTTTCCTCGGTTTTATCTCTTGCTTGCTACAATTTTCTTTTTAATACGTAATTTCTTTTTTGTTTGAGCTTTTTTTCTTTTCATTTTTAGTGCGATGTTTTTTCTTCCCATTCCCATTTTGCAATCCTTTTTTGAATTAAAACTTTAGAGGACCTAGTTTATTAAACTGTCCTTGAAAAATCTACTATTTAATTCTTGTATGCACTGAACTCTAGTGATAAATTTTATAGTGTTTATATTATATTAGGATTAACAATGGGTGTTGCACGAAAAAAGACAACAAAGAAGGCGCCGCACAAGGCTCAAGCAGAATCACAAAATTCTGACGATAGCCCTTCAAAGCGTCGCGAAGTTTTAAAAGAGATCAATGCCCTTAAAGAGCGTTTAAGATTACGTCGTATTCACGGAAATGAAGCAAAAAGAAAAATTGCTTACGATATGCTTGAACGATATACGGGCCACGAAATAAAAGATTTTCAAAAGCAAATTATCTTAACAAATTTTCATTACTACGTTGAACGTTTTAATGCACTTTTGCCTGATGCAAATTATACTCAAGGCTCTGCATTTAAGGCCTCTTCATCTGAATCAGCAAAAGTTACAATTATTGAATTTGGCGTAGGAGCTGCAATGGCCGCTCTTATTGGAGAGTTGCTTGCCGTTGTTGAACCTAAAGCTGTTTTATTTTTAGGTCTTGCAGGAGCAGTTCATCCTTCTTTAAATGTGGGTGATTTTGTTTTACCAATTGCTTCTGTTCGTGCAGAAGGGGTAAGTCAACATTTTCTTCCACCTCAAGTGCCTGCACTTCCAACTTTTAAAATTCAAAAGTTTGTTTCACAAATTTTAGTTGAGCATGGACATGAATATCGAACTGGAACAATTCATTCTACTGACTATCGTTTTTGGGAATTTGATGATGAATTTAAGTTAAACTTACTTGAAGAACGAGTTTTGGCAGTAGAAATGGAGACTGCAGCACTTTTTGTTTCTTGTTTTGTTTCAAAAGTTAATATTGGTGCCTTACTTTTAATTTCTGATTGTCCACTTAAAGAAGGCGGAATTAAAACTAAGCAATCTGCAAAAGCTGTTTTTAGAAAATTTACAGACGTTCATATAGAACTTGGAATAGAAGCGATGGCCGATATCGCCGAACGTGGAGAGGCCGTTAGACATTATCAGTGGTAATTAAAAAAAGGAAATAATCACAATGTTTAAAAGAGTATTAGATTGGTTTTCAAATGATTTAGCAATTGACCTAGGTACGGCCAATTGTTTGGTGTATGCAAAAGATAGAGGAATTATTGTTAATGAACCTTCGGTCGTAGCTGTTCATCAGGGCCCAAAAGGACAAAATAGAGTGCTTGCTGTCGGCAAAGAAGCAAAGGATATGCTTGGAAGAACTCCTGGTTCAATCAAAGCAATTCGACCTGTAAAAGATGGAGTTATTGCTGATTTTGAAGTAACTCAAGCGATGATTAGATATTTTATTCAAAAATCGCTATCTGGATCAAAGTTAATTAAACCAAGAATTGTTATTTGTATTCCTTTTGGAATTACTCAAGTTGAAAAGCGCGCAGTAAAAGAATCGGCTGAACAAGCTGGTGCGCGAGAAGTTTACTTAATTGAAGAACCAATGGCCGCAGCTATTGGTGCAGGACTTCCAATTACTGAACCATCTGGAAATATGATTGTTGATATTGGAGGGGGAACAACTGAGGT
Organism: uncultured Bacteriovorax sp.; assembly: GCA_964583925.1. Taxonomy (GTDB): domain Bacteria; phylum Bdellovibrionota; class Bacteriovoracia; order Bacteriovoracales; family Bacteriovoracaceae; genus Bacteriovorax. Next base: position 124,628 of record CAZOXW010000004.1, on the reverse strand, counting down.
TGCTGTTATTTCTCTTGGAGGTATCGTTTATTCTAAATCAGTCCGAGTTGCGGGTGATAAATTTGATGAAGCAATCGCAAGTTATATTAAGAAAAAATATTCATTATTAATTGGTGAAAGAACGGCCGAGGCCATTAAGCTTGCAGTTGGAAATGCTTATCCATTTGATGATGAGGTAAAAACTTATGAAGTTAAAGGCCGTGACTTAATTGCTGGAGCTCCAAAAATTATTGAAGTAACTTCAGATGAAATTCGAGATGCTCTTGCTGATCCTGTTAGTGAAGTTGTGGAAGCGATAAAAGTATCGCTGGAAAAAACGCCACCAGAACTTGCGGCCGATATTGTTGATAATGGAATAATTTTAGCCGGTGGTGGGGCGTTACTTGCAAACCTTGATGTCTTGATTAAGGAAAAGACAGGGCTTCCAGTTTCGATTGCAGAAGATCCACTTACTTGTGTTGTTCGTGGTTGCGGGAAGGCCCTAGATTCATTAGAGCTTTTAAGACAAGTTACTATTAATTAAGTAAGTTAATGATAAGGATGCTTTCATGGTGGAAAGCTCAAATAGCAGTAAGCGTATTCATTTTACTAGATTAAATTCTTCAGAGCTTTTTTTGAAGCTTTCTCCTGTAGTATCAAAACGAACTAGAATTATTTTGTGGAAAACAAGTCCTCATTTTTATGAAGGGAATGCTTTAAAGATTAAGGAAAATGGCAAAATTCAATTGGTAATTGATCATTTTGAATCATTGAAAAAATTTGGCAACGAGAAAGTATGCCTAAACTGCTCGATAGATGAGACAGAATACTTTTTTAGTGCAAAAGTAGTTGAGCATGATGATGAGTCTCAAATGATTTTTTTAGAGTTAGAAGAAAATTGTTTTAAACTTGAGAAAAGATCGCGCGAAAGACTTACTGCTTATCCTAAATATGAGATTTATCTCTATTTAAAGTACTCAATCAGCACTCCTAAAAACGTCATTTCATTTAATCAAAAAGAAAAAAGTGAAAATCAATTTTTGGATAAATTAAACAACGAAAGGATATTAAAACTTAAGTCTCAGATGAATGAGCTAGCGCTTTTAGAAAATGAAGAACTTATCGGCTTTCGGGTCGAAGATATTTCTTCCGTCGGAATCAGTTTTTTTGCAACAGAAAGTGAAAAAGAAAAAATTTTAAATTCAACCAGTTTAGATCACTTAACGATTAATATAGAAGGGCAAGTATTAAAAATTGAAGGTGCAAAAGTTGTTTACATGATTAACTATATCAATCCTGATTTTAAAGGGATTTTAATGTATAAAATAGGAATCTCATTTAAACACTCACCAACTTTAAAAAGAAAGATAGAGGATATTTCAGGAATTGATTTATCAATAGCTGATTATCAAAAAGAGTTTGAAGAGTTTATAAAGAATGAATAAACTTTTTTTAATTGTTTTAGTTAGTATTTTAAATGCTTGCACTACTTCGCTAAAAGTGGAGCCGAAGCTAGCTCAAGAAAATTTAAAATATTACTATCAAGATAAGAACGGAAAGTTCCTCTCAAAAATAAGCAAGGGAATAAATGCAAAAGATGGTGGCTATTTTTTAAAGCGCACAATTGAAATTGACGGTAAGGCAAAAGATAATATTCTAGAACAAGTTATCGTTATTTCAGAACCTGGAAATGTAAAGGGCATAAATATTTTAAGGCCAAAGATTGCACAATACAATGTGTGGTTTGAAGGCAAAAAATATTCGACAGATTTAAAAATAAATTCTCTAAAAAAAGCAATTGAAGTTAAAATAAAAAATCCAGATAAAGAAGAGATAAAAGAAATAAAGTTTCCAAGCACTAAAGTAATAAGCTGTTTTTACTCTCAAGTCCCTGATTGTGTTCGTCTGAGTGGCTTTTTGGACTTAGCCTCTGGGAAAAAGAAAAATAAAATGTCCATGTACATAATTTGGGAAGGTTACCCATTTTTAAATGAAACATTTTCAGATGTTCCAGCGGAACTTTTTTCACCGGCCGAAGTTGAGTATGATGGTTTAACAAAAGATGGAAATAGAAAAATTAGTGTAAGTGTTTTAGGTCAAAGTATTTTTTATGAAATAGATAAGGAAGGTTCATTTAAAAAAATGTTTTGGGTCGCTCAAGGCATTACTATGGTTGAATCGAGCTTGAAAAAAAGTATTCCTATCAGTGAAGATTTAGATGAATAAATTAATTTCAAAATTAATCTATTTTATTTTCACAATATTTGTCGCCGTAACGGCGATTTTTTTTATTATTCGAATGGCCCCTGGAGATCCTGTTGAAAACATATTAGGTCCAACGGCAAAAGCTGAAGAAATTTTAAAATTAAAAAATCAACTTGGGCTAGATCAACCTATCTCTGTACAGTACTTAAATTATATTAAAAATATATTTAGCCTAAATTTGGGCAGTTCGATAATTGGCAACAAAGATATTTATGATTTACTTAAAATACGAATGAGCTCATCATTTATTCTTGCATTGTCTAGTGTTAGTCTCGCGGCGTTTATTGGTATTACTTTAGGAATATTTTCAGCAATTAAAAAATCAACTCATATTGATTTTTTAATTAGATTTATAAGTCTTATGGCCTTGGCCTTTCCTATTTTTTCACTAGCTCCAGTTCTCGTCCTTATTTTTTCGATAAAATTAAAATGGTTTCCAGTGTCTGAGTGGGGAAGTCTTCGCCACATGTTTCTTCCCATTCTTACTTTAACAATTCCACTTGCCGCAGTTATTGCACGAGTCTCTAGAAATAAATATCTAGAAGAAAAAAATGCTCCATGGGTTGTTGTTTTGACTGCAAAAGGCTTAGGTCATTTTCAAATTGTACAAAGAATACTAAAGGTAAGTCTGCCGACCATTTTGACTGTGATATCAATTCAGCTTTCGGTCGTCATTGCTGGAACGATGATTACAGAAACAATTTATGATATACCGGGAATGGGAACCTTGTTGTTTGATGCAATTTCTGGACGAGATTATCCAGTTGTCTCTGCTGTAATTTTGTATTCAACGATTAGTTATATGACAATTTATTTTTTAATTGATTTTTTAAATGAATATATTGATCCAAGAATTAACAATGGAAATAAGTGAAAAACTATAGGAAAAAAATTAATTTTGAATTAAAAATTGGGGCCATAATTGTTTCAATGTATTTTATTTGGGCCACTTTATGGATTGTGTATCAATATTTAATTGCTGGAAGTTTTAATTTTCCTTATCGGCCAGAGATGAGTCTTGAAAATGAATTAATTTTACCATTTACGAAAAGTTACATTCTTGGGACTGATATGTATGGTCGATCTCTTTTTGAACTTCTATCGTGTGGACTAACTTACTCTTTAACGATTTCAATAATCATTAGTTTTATCAATAGCTGTTTAGGGATCATCTTAGGTTATTTAATAGTTAAAACGAATCGATGGATTTCGACGATACTAGATGTTTTTCTTAATATTGTTTTTATTTTCCCTAGTATTTTAATTGCAATTCTAGTGATGTCATACACCGGACAATCAGTTTATGGCCTCATTTTTTCGATGATCATTACAGGTTGGCCGGGCTTTGCAAAAATTTCAAGGAATGAGACTAAACGAATTTTATCGCTCTCTTATGTTGAATCAGCTAAAGCAATTGGCATATCAGAGTATCGATTATTTTTTAAAATTTTTCTTCCAGAGTTACTTCCGATTATTACAGTCAATATTGTGCTAAATATTTCAGGCGTTATTATTAGTGAAGCTGCACTTGGTTTTCTCGGTCTGGGAGGAAGTCCATATTCTTGGGGAAATTTATTATCTAATGCTAAAACAGTTCTTCTTGAGGCTCCACATCTTTCATTAATTTTAAGCCTTTTAATGGGAGGGCTTATTATTGGTTTGAATTTAGTCGGAGATGGACTTCGGGATTATCTTGATCCAAAAGAGAAGTAAAGCTAGTATATCTTAATAATCGAATAAAAAGGATTTTATTGTGAACGATTTAGGTCAACTTGTATTTACTGGATTGAATGGATTGACTTTATCTAGTGAAGAGAAAAAATTTATTGAAGATGAATCTATTGGTGGTGTAATCCTATTCTCAAAAAATTATGAGTCACCAGCGCAGCTTGCAGAATTAGTAAATAGCATTCAAGTTTTACGAAAAAATTATCCACTCTTTATTTGTACTGACCATGAGGGAGGAAGAGTGGTGAGGTTTAAAACTCAATTTACTCAATTTCCTCCAATGCTTGATGTTGCTAGGTTAGATTCACCGAAATTAGTTTTTGAAATGGCCGAAATAATGGCCGATGAACTTCTAGCATGTGGTATAAATTTAAATCTTGCTCCTGTTTGCGATATTTGGAATAACAATCAAAATAAAGTTATTTGGGATCGGGCCTTTGGATCAGATCAAGAAACTGTATCTAAATTTATTTCTTCAGTCATTCGCGGGTTTCAAACCAAAGGGTTAATGTCTTGTGCGAAACATTTTCCTGGTCATGGAAATACATTAAAAGATTCTCACTACGATTTACCAATTGTAAAAAAAACGTTAGAAGAAATTCGAAATGAGGAACTTCTTCCTTTTGTAAAAGCAGTGAAGTCTCAAGTTGATTTTGTAATGATGGCACATATAATTGTAGATGACATTGACCCAAAATTTCCTTGTTCACTATCTGCACGGGCCCATGAATTACTTAGGTCAGAATTGAAATTTAAAGGGGTCATTCTTTCTGATGATATGCAAATGAAAGCAATCACTGATCATTTTGGTGGTGCCGATGCTGCTGTTCTTGCAATACAAGCTGGTAGTGACATGATCGAATATCGCGATTTTTCTCATGCCGTAATTGGGTATGAAGGATTAAAAAAGGCCTACAAAGATAAGGTCTTAAAAACGAATCTTGTTCAAGAGAAAATCAATCGGGTATATGAACTAAAAAAAGAATACCTTTCGGACTATAAGCCAATCTATATTCCAGACCTCGATAAGAAAATTAACAGACGAAGTTCACAAGTGTTTTTAGATGAGCTTAAAAAGAAAATACTTGATAAGAAATCTATGGAAAGCATGGGTTAATATTTCCGCTACTTTGAACACTGCTTCAATTTGCTTTTATCTGATATCATAGTGTTATGATGGAGATAAAATATTGAAGGCCGTACTTTGCTTTCTAGTAACTATTAATTTGTTAATAAGCTCAAAAAATATTTTTGCGCAAGAACGCTACAACGACATGAGTGAGCGAGAGCTCATCGAATTTTATAAAGAGTCATGTGATAAAGAATATACATCTAATTGCTATCAGTTGGCACAAGTTTACAGCAATCCAGAAAAAGATAAAAATGCAGTATTAAAATTACAGCGTGATTGTAAAAAACTAATTGATGATGATGTTGAAAATAGTCCGACTTGTGAGTTATTAAATAACGTTGGAAAAAATGGATCTTCTCTCCGAAGATATTATCTGACAAAAGCATGTCCTGATCCAAAAAATGAAATAGGAAATAAATATGCTTGTGATGAACTAAATGGAAAGGGAGCTTATGAAGGATCACTTCTCATTTATTACACTTCTTTAATTTTAGTTGGATTGGCAATTTTTATTTTAATGAAGACTTTTTTTCAAGATGAAGATCAATATCAGGCGCAAGAGAAACTTGAAGAGTCAAAAGTTGACGATATAAAACAGCATGGGTTTGTGCTACAAGTATCGCGACCATTTTTTAAAAGATACTTTACTCCGCTTGTTTCCTCAATGAAAAATAAAAAAACGATTAGAGAAAAATATAAGAGACCACTCGCCGCAGCTGGTTTGACAAACGTACTTACTGGCGAAGATTTTTATGCTTTCAAGCTTTTTTTAATTATTGGTTTTCCAATTGCTTTTTTAGGGGTTCGAATGTTTATGGGAGCAGATTGGCCCATGAGTACAATTCCAATTGCTGGAGTGATTGGTTATTTTTATCCAGATCTGTGGATTAGAGGAAAAATTGAAAAAAGGCAAAAAGATATAATAATGAATATGCCGTTTTCAGTAGACATGCTAGCACTTTCAGTTGAGGCCGGACTCGATTTTATTGCGGCCATGGCAAAAGTAATTGAAAAATCTAAAAAGAATCCACTTTCTGATGAATTTGATATCGTAATCAAAGAGATTAAAATTGGTGCCAGTCGAGCTGAGGCACTTAGAAATTTATCTTGGAGAATTGATCTTATTCAAATTTCTTCATTTTGTGCAACTTTAATTGCTGCCGATTCTGTCGGAGCATCAATTGGGCCCATTTTAAAGTCTCTGGCATTAGAAATTAGACAAAAGAAATCATCTGAAGTTGAAAAAGCTGGTGCTACGGCCGCGACAAAAATTTTATTTCCGATGATGTTTTTAATTGTTCCATCTGTATTGATCATAGTGTTTTCACCAATAATATTGGAGATGGTCTATGGAAGGTAACTTGATAAGTATAAAAAAAGAAGATGGGAATTTTATTTGCGAAAAAATAAAATTGGCTACGACGATTGATGAGCGAATGATTGGACTTATGTTTAAAGAGAATTTAGAAGGTTACGATGGCCTGCTAATTCGGCCATGTAATTCAATTCATACTTTTTTTATGAAAATGAGTATTGATGCTTTATTTTTAGATAAAAATTATAAAGTTGTAAAAGTTTTTTATGATTTAAGACCTTGGAGAATAACAGGAATGTATTTTAAGGCCCATCAAGTGTTGGAGATGAAAGCAGGGACGATGCCGAAAAATTTGAGAATTGGCGAAGAATTGAGGATGTATGTATAAACTAGTTGTCGTTGGGGGAAAATTACGAGGCCAGGAGTATATATTAAAGGCCGGTGATAATTTATTGGGAAGAGATCCATCTGCCGATGTTCATTTTCAAGTAGAGGGAGTTTCTAAAAAGCACATGACGGTAACTGTTACTGATGATGTTGTCTACCTCCAAGATAATGGAAGTTCAAATGGAACATTTTTAAACGGGCGAATAATTAAGCGAGCAGCAATAAAGGCCGGAGATAAAATAGGTCTTCCAAATGCAGTCTTGCAATTAGTTTACGTTCAAGAGAAGAAAGTTGTTGTAAAAAAGAAGACAGCAGTTCATCGTGAAAAAGAGCAAACCATCGATGATCTATTATCGGGAGGTAAACCTCCAGAAAATTTAATTCCTAAACTTTTTTGGTTATTCAGATATAAAATAATGAAGCCGCTTCATGGATTAAACCAAGAGTATGAGTGGCGAGTAATGCTTGGAATTGCAACATTCTTGTTCGCATTATCGACGATCTCACTTACAATTTCACCTTTATTACAAGATTCAAAAAAGATATTACTTGAAGAAGTTAGACTGCGTGCTGTTCATTATGCTGATGAGATAGCGAGAATAAATGCGGTATCTTTAGAGCAAGGGGCCCTTGATAGAGTTGATACAAAATTTTTAGACAGCGGGGAAGAAGGAGTTGTGTCGTATGAACTTTACGACCTTAACGGACGAATTGTACGTCCAACTTCAAAAATGAATGAATTTACTAATGATTCATTTTCGGTTCAGGTTAAAAATATACTTAGCTCTAATCAAAAAGGAAATCGTGAATATGTCGCAATGAGATTGGAAGACAATCAAATTGGTGTAGGAAAGGTAATTAAAACATTAAACTCAAAAACTGGGAATGTTGAGCCGGTTGCATTTATTGCCATACGATTTGCTCCAACTACTTTGGCGACAGAGGCATCTAATAGTGCCCGGGCCTACTTAGAATCATTGATTACTTCGTTACTAGTTGGGATTATATTTTATGGAATTATTTACTATTTAACTTTAAGGCCAATGGAAGAAATGAAGTTTCAAATAGAAGAGGCCTTAAGAGGTCGACGCAGAAATGTAGATAGCCAATTATTATTTGAAGAATTGGGCCCAGTTCGTGAATCAGTAAATACAACACTCCAGCGCCTGAGGGAATTACAAAAAGATGAAAGTGATGTTGATCCAAATGATATTGAAAGCGACGAAGTTTACGTCAATACCTTGAAGGAATTTATGCTAGGGTCTGCTGGGCCAGTTATAATATTAAATTCGGCCAAAAATCTTGTGCAGATTAATACTGCTGCAGAAGATTTATGCGGAATCAGGCAATCGATGTCAGAGGGAATGAATATCTTAGATATCACAAAAGAGAGAGGGTTTGCTGCTACATTAATTGAGATGTGTGATAATTCTGCAAACAATATGGGGATGTCGCAATCAGGTCATTATGAATTGCAAGGTAAGCAGTATAATATTTTTATTAATGGATTAATGGGAAAGGATGGCTTTGCAAAAGCTTATTATATATCCTTTGTGTTAGATAATTAATTATGGCCGAAGCGAATGTAAAAATTACGACCGATCTTAAAGCTCCAAAAGAGTTGGGGACTTACTATCGACTTATATGTATGACTGGCCCGAGTAAGGGAAAAGTTTTTTATTTAAATGGTAAGCGAATTATTATTGGTCGTGGCGATAAAGTGGATGTTCAAATTCTAGATACAAAAATGTCGCGAGAGCATGCCGAACTAAGTCTAACTAATGGTGAATATACAATCACGGATCTTAGTAATCAAAATGGAATCGTTATAAACGATTTGAAAGTTAAGCAAAAAAAATTAATTGATGGTGAAAAGATCGTTTTGGGACAATCTGTACTTAAGTATTCTATTATTGAAATTAAGGAAGCCCATAACGATTTAGCAATCATTGAAGACAATGTCCTTCAATTAAACCCTAAAGATGCAAGAAAAATTGAAACGAAGGTTAAGACAAAAGCAAAAATTGCCAATGATTCAGATGATCCCCCTGTAGCACCAAAGAAAAATAATAAAATGATCATCATGATTATTTTCTTAGGCGCAGTATTTTTCTTTCTTTTTGGAGATGATCCTCCTCCAAAAGCAGGAAAAATGATGAGCAAGGAAGAGGCATTTAATATTGAAAGTCAGGAAGCCGGGGGTAAGAAAAGCTTAAGCAAAGAAGATCCTGAAGTAAAACGCAAATTTGATATGCTAATTCATAGTGGAAGACGAGAATTTCGAGAAGGAAATTATTTTAGGGCCATGGAAGAATTTAGAAGAGCTGATTTACTGATTCCAAATTCAGGAATGGCCGGCTTTCTAATGTCGAGAGCAAAACAAAGATTGGATGAAGATGTTGTTAAAAATTTTGATAAAGCAAATAAAGATTTAGATGCTAAAAAGTTTCAGTCTGCAATTATTTCTTATTGTGGAGTTATGCAACTTTTACAAAAATATCCAGATGATGAACGTTATAAAAATGCTCAAGAAAAAATAAATGCACTTGAGACAGAGTTAGGATTGGAGAAAGGTGAAGTTAAGTGTTTTGAAGAGAAACCAGCAGATACAAAAAATTGATTTATCTGATGAAGTTCTCGAGTATGATTATTCTGAAACAAATTTTTTGATTGGTCGGTCAAAAGATTGTCATATTGTTCTTGATGATAAACAAATATCGAGAGAACACTCTAAAATTGTTCATAAGAATGGACAATGGAGTATTGAGCGTGTGGCCTTTGATTCTTTGCCCCTAAAAATAAATGGAGAGGAAAAAGATTCTTCAGATTTATGCGTAAATGATTCGATCACAATTGGCCAATTTACAATTACAGTTGATGCTTTTAAAGAACAGAAAGTATCTCAGCCCGAAATTCAAAAAATAGAAGAGCCAAAAAAAATTGAACCTGTAGTTAGTGCCTTAAAAGTTGAAGAAAGCCCAGCTGATACATTTAATGATAATCAAACTGGTGAAGTTGATTTAAGTGAGCCGACAAAAGAAATTGATTCATCTGAATTAACAAAAGAAATCAACTTAAATGAAAATCAAACTGGCGAATTTGAGCCACCTTCTGACTCTTTTTCAGAAGAGCCAGTTTTTGAATCTGAAATTGGTCTAGATAACAACGCTGAAGTCGTTAGTGCACCAGAAGAAGGAGCAGAGGGAGCTTATTCTCTAGAAAGCATTGATGAATCAGAATCTTTAGAAGACGAAAGCACAAGAGTTATACAGACATTTGCTTCAGTTCATTTGGAACTATTTGGAGAAACGGCTCCTTATGATAAATATATTTTAGAGAAAGATCGAACAGTAATTGGCCGGGATCCGGCCAAGTGTCAGATTGTACTGAATGATCCTGAGGTGTCATCTACTCATGCCGTAATTGTTAAAAACAATATCATGATCACACTTGAAGATTTAAATTCAGGAAATGGAACCTTGTTAAATGGTGACAGGATTAACAAGAGTCAATTAAGTCATAACGATGAGTTTGTGATTGGTGGTGTGACATTTACAATTAAATTTCGTTCTGAGTTTTTACAAGAAGAGCATGCTCGTTTAATGCCAGTTGAAGAAGAGCAAAGTGTAGAAGTTGAAGAAGTTGTTGAGGTTCCAGTTGAAGAAGGGGAAACCCTCAATGCATTTGGAGAAGTTGAAGCAAGTGCTCCAGAAGAAAAATCAATTATAAAGCGTATTTTAAAAGATGAGCAAAAGCGGAAAAAAGCATTATACATTCTTGTCGCAGTTGTTATGGCATGGTTTATGTTTGATGAAGAACCTGCACCAACCGTGAACAATGCTCAAAACATAAAGAAAGACAGCAAAATAAATTCAAAGAAAAAAGAAGAAAAAATTAGACCTGATGGAAAAAAAGTAGTTTTGACAGAAGAACAAAAAAGGCGTTTTTCAGAAATTTTTCAATTAGGCAAAAATCATTTTGATAATGGAAGATATCGAGAGGCACTAGACCAATTTGATATCATAACGGTGGTCGATCCTTATTATAATGCAGCTTTACCAAGTTTGGTTGAAAGTTCAAAAATGGCACTAAAGCGTTTAGAAGAACTTGAACGGAAAAAGCGTGAAGAAGAAGCTTTAATTGAAAGAAAAGCAAAAATTCAGAAACTTTTAGTTGAGGCACGAAAATTTACCGAAGAAAGAAATGTAGATCTCGCCAATGAAACATTTCAAAAAATTATGGCCCTTGACCCTGAAAATTATGAGGTTGGAGTTTTAAAGCGAGATTTAAAATCATGGGAAGATGAGAAAAATAGAAAAGCACTAGAAATTGCACAGAAAAAAGCAGAAAGAGAGCGCATGGTTAAAGCTCTGGCACCTTCAAAAACGTTATTCATTCAAAAAAATTGGTTTCAAGCAATTAATAAGCTTGATGATTTTTTAAAAATTACACCGATGGATGAAGATTTAACAAAAGAAGCGACTGAAATGTTAAAAACCTCTAAAGAAGAAATTAGTGCAGCAGTAAACCCACTTCTAGGAAAAGCAAAGTCACTTCAAGAGGGACAAGACTTAAAAGGTGCTTATGAAGTTTATATGCAAGTGTTAAAATATGAGCCATCAAATACAGAGGCGCTAAATCAGACTAATGAGATTAAAGATCTTTTAAATACGAAAGCAAGAAAAATTTATAGAGAAGCAATTATATCTGAATCACTTTCTTTGTTTCAAGATGCAAAAGAGAAGTTTCAAGAAGTTCAGCAGATTTCACCAGTTGATAGCGATTACTATAAAAAGGCAACAGATAAACTAAAAGATTATTTGGATTAAACATGAAAGAAATAAAAAGTTATGCGATTTATTCAAATCAGGGGCCACATTTAAATTTAAATGAGGATTTAGTGGATGCTGATTTAGACTTAAAGCTTTTTACACTGATTGATGGATTTGGGGGCTCGAATATTGGAGATAGAATAGCTACGATTGCAAAAGATGCGATTAAAAAATTTTATACAAAGATTTCAATCGACCCAGATTCAACTTTGCCTTTTTATTTTAGTCATAAATACACAATTGAAGGAAATGCTCTGATCAATGCATTCACGGGAGCTCATAATTTAGTTAATAAAGAAAATGAGCCAAGACCAATTAGCAAAAAGGGTGGTGCATCTGCAATGGTTGCGGCAGTCAGCGAAGAAATGATTACCTTTGTATCGACTGGAAACTGTAAACTTTTTCTTTATCGACAAGGTCATCTTCAGACACTTATTATTCCAGATTCGCTCTTCACTTTTCTACGAAATGGTTTTGATCATCATCTTTTAAGTTCACCGGCCTCTGGACTTGGACTATTTGAAGATTTTCATTATCAAGTTAGGGAGCACAAGATTTCCGATGGCGATCTTCTGATATTTTTAACTGATGGTATCTATTCTCGTCTATCTAGTTCTGAAGTGAAATTTCATATTGAAAAGCATCTCAATGATGAGATGGATATTATTTTATCACTTTCTAAACTTGCAAATGATCGAGGCAATCTCGACAATCAAAGTGGAATTGTACTTCAATTTTAATGGCCGACTGTTTTGATTGGTTTCAGAGGGTAATATTTGTGATTGATAATTAATGTCAATTAGCACTAAAATATTATCTGTGAGGATATAAAATGAGTTCAAAGATTTTAGTGGCAGATGACAGTTTAACGATTCAAAAAGTAATAAATATTACTCTGGCAAATTCTGGGTTTGAGTTAACTGAATGCTTAAATGATGCTGATTTGAGAAATAAATTAAACTCCTCTAGCTTTGATCTTGTCCTTTTAGATTTCAATTTGTCTGAAAGTCAGTCTGGGTATGATCTTTCATTAGAAATAAAAAAAACAAATCCTCATACTGCAATTATTGTCATGCTTGGAACTTTTGATACTGTAGATGAGAGCAAGTTTGGCGAGTACGGAATTGATGATAAAATAGTTAAGCCATTTGAAAGCGCAAAATTTATAAAAAAATGTAAGGACATACTATTAAACAAAACAGAATTTACTCCTACTGAAATTAAACATGTGGATGTTGTTCTTAATGAAAAGTTTGAAGATGACCTTGACCAATGGAAAGTAGATGCTCCAAAAGCAGAATCAATAATTTTAGAAGAGGATAAATCTTGGATTGATGATGCATCTTCAAGCAAACTTGACCCTCTTAATAGTGAAATTCAAGGTTGGGGATTTAGCGCCACCAATTTGGAAGAGAAGTTTCAAAAGAAATTTCCGCCAGTTATTTCAGAACCTAAAAGTGAAGAATTTATAGAAAAGCTGCAGTCATCCTCTGGTTTTGTGAGTGAAATTGATGAGACTAAAGATGAAGACGCAACTGATCCTGATTTCCAAGTTCCACTAGATTTAAATAGAGATTTGTTGGCCGAAATCAACGAAGAAGTGTCAGCAGATACATTCTGGGCAGTTGATGAAGTTGTTCCTGTAAAGTCAGTTGATGTTGAAGAAATTTCAGATACTCACCTCGATGAGGTAACAGCAGATTTAACTGACACTGTTTTAAAATTCAAAGAACAAGAAAAAGAGAGAGAAAGAGAAGTTGTTGAAATCGACTTAGATGCACTGACATTGAAATTAAAAAGTGCACTTCTTCCTGAGATTGAAAAAATGGTAAAAGAATACTGCCGTGAAAATGCAACGAAAGTTGCATGGGAAGTCATTCCAGATTTAGCAGAAAATTTGATAAAAAAAGAACTGAAAGAAATTTCAGATTCCGTTCATTAGTAAACTGCCAGAATTATATTCTTTAATAACCCCATTGGATTGGAGTAAGGCTTCGCCTTTATTATTAATACCCAAAAATACACCAGATTCAGAGTCGATGCTCACTACTTGATTTAGATGAATAGTGTATTGATGAAATCTTTGAATAATTTTAGTTGCTGTCAAACGGTTTAATAAGATGTACTCATAAATTTCTTTTGAAAGTAAATGGCAATCAGTTTTTTTTGAAATACCTAAGTGCCCAAAATGTTCATTGCTAGCATTTAGATTAATACCAACTCCTACAACTAGCATATGTTCATTGTGAAAATTAGTAATAATTCCCCCCACTTTTTTAAGAGTAGGAAGATATAAATCATTGGGCCATTTTAATGCAATCTCTAAGGAGTAGTTTTTTTTGAAAAACTCCAAGATTGAAATTGCGATTTCAATAGTACTTAAACTAAGGGCCTCTTTTTGAGGAGTAAGTGTAAAAGAGAAAGCGAGAGATTGATCAAATGAAATCCATGCATTACCAGTCCTGCCAATACCCTTTGATTGAGTAAGTGCACTGATTAAAATTTCATTTGAGTCCTTAAGGAAGAGATTAATATTTTCTTTTAAGTATGTTTGAGTTGAATCGATTGTTTCAAATTTAATATGTTTCATTGATCTAGTTTACTAAAAAAGTTATAGTCATATCAACTAAGTAATAAAGGATTTATCATGGCCTTAATCGAAAGAGCTATTCCAAGACCAATTAAATATACTTTAAATCCAAATCCATACGCAAAAGGATCGGTAATTGCTGAATGCGGGAATACTAAAGTTTATATCACTGCGACTGTTGAAGAGAGTGTGCCACCTTTTTTAAAAGGCAAGCAGGAAGGCTGGATTACTGCAGAATATTCCATGCTTCCATCTTCAACTCACACACGCATAAAAAGAGAACGAAATGGTGCTTCTGGTAGGACGCAGGAAATTCAGCGATTAATAGGTAGATCGTTGCGTGCAATAATTGATCTTAAAAAATTAGGTGAACGAACAATCCAAATTGATTGCGATGTTATCGTTGCAGATGGTGGCACACGAACGACCTCAATTTCTGGAGCCTATCTTGCCCTTAGGATTGCAATCAATAAATTATTAGACGAAAAATTAATTACAATTGATCCATTAACGGATCAATTGGCAGCAATTAGTGTTGGAATCAGTAAGGATAAAAAAATCATAGGTGATTTAAATTATATTGAAGATTCTAGTTGCGAAACAGATATGAATATAGTCATGACAAAATCAGGAAAGTTTATCGAAGTGCAAGGTACTGCTGAAGGTGAGCCATTTTCAGAGGCAGAACTGAGTGCTCTTTTAAGTTGTGCTAAATCTTGTTTAGAAGTCGTATTTAAGGCACAGGATGAGGCCTTGAAATAATGGAATTTTTGCTTGCAAGTTCAAATCTTCATAAGGCCCAAGAATTTAACGAGCTAACAAGCAAGCTCAGTAGTGAAGGCAATTTTAAAATTGTGCCCGCTCCATCAAAATTGGATGTCATTGAGAATGGAACTAGCTATTTTGAAAATGCTTATTTAAAGGCCAAAGCCTATTATGATAAATTTAAAAAGCCAGTTCTTGCCGATGATTCAGGCTTAAATGTTCTTTCCTTACCTTATGAGCTTGGAATTCATTCTGCACGATTTGGAGGTGAAGGGCTAAGTGACAAGGATCGTGCACTTTTACTTTTAGAAAAATTAAATGCAGATGAAGTTGTCGATCGATCAGCTTATTTTACTTGTGTCTTGTGTTTTTATTTAGCGCCAAGTGAAGTTTTTTATTTTGAAGGGCGAATGTTTGGGAAAATTGCAAACAGTTATCGAGGTTCGGGAGGTTTTGGCTATGATCCAGTTTTTATTCCTCGCGATTATCTAAACGATGGCCAAGAACCAACTGTATCAGAACTAACTGATTGGAAAAATGAAAACTCACATCGCGCTACTGCCTTAAAATCGGCCCTTCATTTTTTTCGTGAAAAGTAATTGCCAAAATAGCGGCCTTCATTTATATCTATATCTCACTTTTACCTTTATTGTCGGAGCGTAGCGCAGTTGGTAGCGCATCTGCTTTGGGAGCAGAGGGTCGGAGGTTCAAATCCTCTCGCTCCGACCATTCCTTCTTACATTCTCTTAATTCCCTAGTTTTCCTATGACAAATTAAGCAATTTATGACAAATTTGATAGGCTTTCGTAATGAGGCATACACACAATATTAACACACAGCAAAGGACAAGCTAGTGAAGTTAAAACGACTTATTTTACAAGGGTTTAAATCCTTTAAGGACCGCACTGTTATTCACTTTGACGAAGGGATTACCGGAATTGTCGGGCCGAACGGTTGTGGAAAATCAAACGTAGTAGACGCATTATTTTGGGTAATGGGTGAACAATCCGCTAAACATCTTCGTGGGGCCACGATGAAAGATGTTATCTTTGCTGGATCGGCCAAGTATACACCCGCATCTTTTGCTGAAGTTTCACTTGTTTTAGAAAACGATGATGGAAAGCATATTCATATTGGGAATCAGGTATCATCACCTTCTGAAATTCAATTAACAAGAAAACTTTACAGAAATAGTGAAACTGAATATCGAATTAATGATGTTCCTTGCCGCTTAAAAGATATCCAAGAAGTTTTTATGGATACAGGGGCCGGGGCAAAATCTTATTCTATTATTGCTCAAGGTGAAATTCATCGATTGGTTAATGCAAAACCAGAAGAAAGACGAGTGATGATTGAAGAGGTTGCAGGCATCACTAAATTTAAATTGAGAAAGCGAGAGTCTTTAAAAAAAATTGAAGCTACTGAACAAAACCTTGCACGACTTCATGATCTTCAACAAGAAATTGAAAAAAACTTGAATCAGCTTTCAAAACAAGCAGAAAAAGCTGAGCGAGCAAGAGATCTTAAGGAAAAAGTTCAGAAATATGATTTGATTGTTCATGCTCATAAAGAGTTTGAGTATCTAAAAAATTTAAAAGAAGGCAAAACTCAAGTTGACTTCAAACGTGAAGAAAATGAACAATTTTTAACTCGAAAGAATGTTATAGAAATTGGGCTTGAGGAAGAAAGATTTAGAAAAGATGAAGAGATGGTTAAGGTCGAAGACCTGCAGAAAGAGTTTAATCAACTCTCAAAGGAACTAGCGCAAAAAGAAGAGCGCCTTACATATCTTGCTCGAACTCAAATGGAAAAAGAAAAACTTATTGAGACGAGAACAAAAGAAATAACTGAAATTAAGGATGATATTGAAAATCGCCAAAACCGCTTGAATGAGTTAAGCACTGATCTTTTAGAATGGCAGAAAAAAGGAGAAGAAGATCATGACTTCTCACTTCTTGAGGAAAAAGTAGAAAATCTAAAAGAAGAGCTGGAATTAAAGACTGAAAATTATAATAATCTTCAAGATGAATTATATGCTCATAAAAATGATTTAGTAAAAATTGAGCAAGAAGTATTTAGAAATTCTTCTCGACTTGAAGAGTATGCAAATAATCTCCAAGATATGACTAAAGAAATTGAGGCTCTTGAAAATCAATATTCAGGAGTTAATAGTCAAATCGTATCAGAACGTGAAGCAGTGTCTTCACTTGAAAAAGAAGCGACAGAATTAAAAGAAAAAGAAATCTTGGCCAGAAATAGAATTGATGATTTAAATTTAGTTGTAAGAGAATTAGAACAAAATTTTACAAATAAATCAAAATCCTTAATTCAAAATGAGTCCAAACTGGCTTCTTTAATTGAAGTTAATAATGCGCTTGCGATGAAAAAAGAGGGGATGTCTGAGTTTATAACGGAAAATCCAGAAGGTTTTTCACTTTTGGGCACGATGATTAAGTGTGATGAAAATTATGCAAAATCAGTGCAGACGTTATTGGCTGATTGCATGGAAACTTTAATTGTTACAAGCGGTAGCGAAAGTAAACTTCTAGCTTTCATGGATAATACTTCAAAGGCCATTGAATTTTTAGCACCAGGTAATGCAGACAAAATCAGTATTGAAACCATAGAACGTTTAAAACTTACACTTGGTGATAGTTTAAGACCTCTTAATGAAGTGGTTGAGATGGGAGATTTGAAGTCTTCATTTGAAACATTTTTAGATGGTCATTTTATTGTTGATTCTCTCTCGGTTGAAAGCATGAAAAACCTTTCAAGTGATATAAATTTTAAAGCGATTGTTTCTAAAGATGGGACTCGGCTTATAAAAAATGCTCAAGGGGCAAAATTAATTTCTGTGATTAGTGCAGTTGATGAAACAGCTGGTTTTGTTCATAGAAACAATTTGATTGAGGAATTGAAAAAAATTGTTGAGGGCCTTACAAAAGAAGTGTCTGAGCTTGAATTAAAATCAACAGAAAAGCGAGCGGAACTAGAAACATTGAAAATTGAATTTGATTCAATTAGAGATGAAGCAGCGGAGGCTCGGGCCAATTTTTCAGGTAAAAAATCAGCACTTGAAGCAAAGCTATCAAGCTTTGAGGCCGGATTTACGAGATTAGAAATATTAAAAAATAGAAAAAACGAAATTTCTAAATCTAGAATCGATTTAATAGAATCAGAAGAATCGTTGACCAAGAAAAATATCGAGTTGAAAAATGCTGTCATTGATCTTGAAGCAAGATTAGAAGAGACTGCAGAAGAATTAGAGTTTCAAAAAGAACAATATGAAAACGAGAGATCAGATTTAACACAGAAAAAATTAGAGGCAAAAAGCTTTGAATCAACTCTGAAAAATCTTCAATCTCAAATTGATGATATTACATCTCAGCTTGAGCGATTAGAGCAACGTTTGAAAAATAACAATGATCTTCTTGAAACATATTCTAATGAGATCAACAATATTGAAGCTGAAGGAAGAAATTTAGCAGAGGAAAATAAAAATACTGCGCTTGATCTTTCAGATAAAGAGGATGTATTAAATTTATTAAAAGATAGTCTGTCGCAACTTCTTCTTTCAATGAAAGATCGAGAAGATGAAGTAAGAGAACTCAATTCTAAAATAAATAAAAATGAAAGAGAGATTTCTGAATTTGAGATGAAGCAAGCAAGTAATCTTGTTGAAGAAGAGCAAAATAACCGCAATATTTTTGAGAAATATCAAATTGATCTTCGTAAAATTCTTGGAAATTTCTTACAATTTACAGCAGAAGATTATTCTGAATTAAAAGACGTTTCTTCTATGTACTGGATGGAAACAGAAGAAGGTCCAAAAGAAATTGAAGCAAAAGAATTTGAATTTGTAAGACGATATGGGCAAGACCTTAAAGAGTGTGAAGGAAAGCTTAAAAATTACAAATTAGAGTTTGGTCGGCTTGGTGATATTAATTGGCAAGCAATTGAAGACTATGAAAGACAAAAGTTGCGAGCAGAATTTTTAAGTGTACAAGAAGTAGAGTTGAAAAATTCACTCGTAGATCTCCAAAAGGCCATCGCACACATCGATGAGAAGTCAAAAGCACGCTTTCAAGCAGCTTATGATGAAGTTAATTCGCGATTCCAGAAAGTGTTCCCAATTATTTTTGGTGGTGGTTCGGCAGATCTTAAAATCATTGGTGATTTAAACGATGCTGAATGTGGAGTTGAAATTGTAGCTCAACCTCCAGGAAAGAAAATGCAAAATATTAACCTTATGTCAGGTGGTGAAAAGGCCATGACTGCTGTAAGTTTAATTTTCTCAATCTTTTTAGTTAAACCATCTCCATTCTGTTTACTTGATGAGGTTGATGCTCCTTTAGACGATGCTAACGTTGGGCGCTTTAATGAGCTTCTAAGAGAAATGAGTACTGACTCACAATTTATTTTGATCACTCATAATAAAAAGACAATGGAACTAAATGATACATTATATGGAGTGACGATGCAGGAGCCGGGAGTTTCTAAAGCGGTTTCTGTTCAACTTCATTAAAAAGCAAGTAAAACTACATAATCCGCAAGTTAATTCGGATTATGTAGTTATAAATTATCTAGATTATTGTCTGCAAGTTGCAGTACCGTAAACATTTGATAGAGGATCAATGGCAGGATTATTTGCATAGACATAAGCGTAAGCATATTGGCCAGGATATAGGAAGGCATGTTCAAATCCTGTAAAAGTAGCTCCACTGTAAGTTCTTCCATAAATCGTTAATCTACATCGAAGAGGTGCTGGAGTATTGTTTACAACTCTGCATTCTCCATAGGCCTGATTAAAATTACATTGGGCATTCATCGTTAAGATTGCATTTCCTGAAAAAGAAATTACTGCAAGTAATAGAACAACTAAAATTTTCATGACCTCTCCTTTCAATGGATGTGTGTTAATTAAAATCATTTAATAGAAATAACCAAATGTAAAGGGGAGCTGACCCCTAAGAGTCTTAAAGAGTCTCAGTGACTTTTTTAAGATTTGTGGGAAGATCCGGGTTTCTGCCCAAGGCACGAGAAAGTTCTTCGGCCAAAATATAGAAATTGAAAATCGAAGATACAATATCAAGTTCTTCGGCGCTAGTTGATTGAATTTCTAAGTCCTTATCTTTGACAAAAGGAGGAGCTGCCAAAATAACTTCTGCGCCCCTATTTTTAAGGTCAGTGGCCAGATCAAGTAGAGTGTGAAGGGCCGGTCCTCTCGTTGCAAAAATCAAAATAGGGTAGCCTGATTCGATAAGTGCCATCGGCCCATGCTTAATTTCGGCACCAGAAAAAGCTTCGGCCTGAATACCGCAAGTTTCTTTGAGTTTTAAGGCAGCTTCAAGCGCAAGTGCGAGGCCATATCCTCGGCCTACCACCATAATTCGTTTTGCTGATTTTAAAGTATCAATGGCACTCGACCAATCAAGATTTTCTGCTCTTTTTAAATCTGCAGGTAATGTTTGCAGTGCTTTAATTAAATTTGCATCTTTGCTCCAATGAGAAACTAATTGGAGTGAACTCGTTAAGGAGCAAATAAAACTTTTTGTTGCTGCTACGGATTCTTCTTTTTGTGCCAGAAGTGGAATTACAAATTGTGATTTTTTTGAGAGTGGAGATGTTTCATCATTTACTAATGCAAATGTGGGGCAGTTATTTTCATTAAAATATTGTATAGGGTCTACGATGTCAGGACTTTTTCCTGATTGAGATATCGCAAAAGCTACAGATTGGTCTGCAATTATTTTTGATTTGTATAATGTTAGACTAGACATGGAGAGCGATGTGGTGAGTTTTCCAAGTTTATTTGTAATTAAAAAATTTAAAAACTGTGCAGCATGATCAGAACTTCCTCTGGCAATAGATATAGTCGAATAAGGATTTTTTTTTATTAAAAAATCAGCACAATCTTTATATAGGGGAGGAAGTTTTTCTATTTGATCATTGATACGCTCACTACTTTCAAGTGCCTCTTTTAACATTTTAGTCTTCAAACTTTTTCTCCCTCAATATAGACACTTTTTAAGTTAAATGCTGAATCAAAAACTAAAAAATCAGCAAAAAGATTTTCTTTGATTTCACCTCGAAGATGATTGATGCCGATAAGTTGACTTGGAATTTGTGACAATTTTTTTGATGCTTCAATGATAGATAAATTAATTTTATCGCCAATTAAATTTCTAAATGCATCGAGCATTGTGATAGAGCTACCAGCGAGTGTTCCATCTTTTAATCTTACTCCGTGCTGACACTTATAAACATTGTGTGTGCCAAGTTTATATTCGCCATCTGGCATACCGGTCGCACTTGTCGCATCAGTTACAAAGTAAAGATTCGGAATGGCCCGAAGTGCGGCCTTAATGGCCCCAGGATGAACGTGCTCTAAGTCTGGAATTAATTCTGAAAATGTAGCATGAGAGAGAGCTGCACCAACCATTCCAGGGGTGCGATGATGGAAGCCAGACATCGCATTAAATAAATGTGTAAAAGTTTTTGCGCCATTAGAAAGGGCCTCGACTCCATCTTCATAGCTTCCATTGGTATGCCCAATTTGGACAACAATGTTTAATTTAACCAATTCTTCAATACTGTTTTTGTCCATTAACTCAGGGGAAACAGTGATTGACTTAATTTCTGAAATCTTATGAAGCTTTTTAATCTCTTCGAGATTAAAAGGCTGAACTAAGTCAGGCTGAGCTCCGAGTTTTTCTTTATTTATATAAGGGCCTTCAAGATGGATTCCTAAAATTTTTGCTTCATCAGTTTTTTGATTTTTAATTTTAAGAGAAATTTTCTGAAATACGGATTCGAGTTTAGTTTGGTGTTCTGTGACAGTTGTTAGTAATAGAGAGGTTGTACCATGCTTAGCATGTGTCAGTAGAATAGGAGAAAGGTCTTTTTCATCCATTACATCTACCCCCCCACCACCATGGAGATGAAGATCTATAAAGCCAGGTAAGATATATTCCAAATTTTCACGAGGGTGAAGGTTTAAAATTTTTATAGAGCGAAATTTGTTATCGAATCTTATTTCAACCTCACAAATTTGATCATTTAAAATTGCATTTCCGTGGATGAGTTTCATGGAAAATATTTTCCTAATAAATGAAGTGCTCCAAAAGAAGAATCAGATTTAGGCACTTGATTTATATTTTTAATTTTTACAGATAGGTATGGAATTAAAGCTTCTCCCAAGCTTCCGCATATTGAAAAGGGATAAGAAAGTGTTGGATCAAGGGCGAGGGCCATTTTTTCAACTTCATGTGAGGCTAAAAGTAAAAGATCGATTGCCACTTGATCATGATCAACTTTGGCTGCTTCAAACACAAGTGGTGCGAGAGTCGCAAGGGTATTTTGATTGGCAAATGAAAGCCATGAAAGAAGTTTTTGCTCGTTATCTCCACAGGCTGCAAAAATTTTATCACTTAGAGCTGTGCTTTTTAATCTATGGTCAAGAACTTGCTCGGCGATATTAATTGCTTTTAATCCAAGCCATGAACCAGAAGCTTCATCACCAGAGGGAAAGCCCCAACCTGAAACTGAAGTTCTAAGGCCATCATGTTTTAAAATCATTCCAACACTTCCAGTACCAAGAGCAACTATTGATCCCGCTTTTCCTTCGTGGGCACCTAATAAAGTTGTGTAGCCATCAGTATCAATTTCAATAATTTTAAATCCAGGGTTCAATAATTGAAATTCAGCTTTCCAGTTTGAGTTATTGACACCTGAAAGTCCAAGGCCAATAGCACATTCGTGCAACATGGGAATTGGAATATTTTCTGAGGAAAAAGTCATAAGAAGTGTATCTATTATTGATCGCCAAGCTCGGTCTCGTCCAAGACTTAAAGCAGATGGTAGGCCTTTTCCTTTGGCCAAAATGTTTTTCTGTAAATCAGTGACAACAATTCTTGTGCCTGAGCCGCCGCCATCAACGCCAATGAGATATTTGATTGTAGTATTATTCATTAAAGAAAATTTTAAAGGGCCAAGGGATTATAGTCAAATACTCATTTTGATAACTTTTTGACTTTTCTTTGGAGAATTGGGATTTGCAGGCTCCTTTGGCTTGCGCGAGAGAATGATTACACACCAAATTAAACTTAAAGCGATCAAGTATTTCATAATAGTTTCCTAGAAGTAGTTTAAAATTTTTATCGAGGACTAAGCTCTATGTCAAAAGGAGTGAATAGAACTTTTATTCATAAGCTTTATTTGTTAGAATTTTTCCACAAGTGACAGTTTATTAACTTAAAATCAGTGTCAAAATAGGATGAAAAATGCAATTGATTAAAGTTTTTATTTTTATTTTTTTATCTAAAAATATTTATGCAGATTTTTTACCAAGCTCTTTTAGTGCAAATTTTATGCAATCTTACTTTAGTTCGATTAAGTCAGAAGTTAAGTCCGGTGATGGAAAAATTGATTACCAATATCCTGGAAAAATACGTTTTGAGACATTTAAGCCAACTCATGTACTGTTTATATCTAATGGACAAAAATCTTGGTACTATACTTTTCCTTTTATTGATGGCGAAGAGGGAGAGTTAACAGAATCAAATGGAAAGGATAGTTCTGGGTTTATAACTAAGTTTTTTGATTCGCTAAAATTTGGCCTTAAGAACAATGAGCTCTACAATGTTGTTAAAAAAGACAGTTCAGTACTTATTTTATTTAAAGATAAGGCGGTAAAAGAGTTAAAAATTAAAGAGGCAAGTATCAAGTTTAAAACTTCAAATCTAGATTTTTTAAGTCTTGATTCTATCACCATGGTTTTTATGGATGATAAAAAATCTACGATTACACTTAAAGAAATGACGACTAAAACCAATTTTGATGCAAAAAAGTTCGAGTTTTCTAGGCCTAAATGATGTAAATTTCACATACTTTGTGAAGTTCTTTTGCAAAATCTTTGCTTTTGTATTAAAAAGCCCCAATGAATTTAACAACTAAACTATTTGAAGAAAAAACAGTCTATTTTACATCGTTAGGCTGCTCTAAAAACCTTGTCGATTCGCAAGTTATGCTTGGATATATGGGACTTGATGGTTATAAAATTGCCGTTGATCCAAAAGATGCTGAAGTTATTGTTGTAAATACTTGTTCATTTATTGATGCTGCTAAAAAAGAATCTGTAGAAACCATTTTAGACATGGCCGATTATAAAAATCCTGAAAATGGGAGCTGTAAGGCACTCGTTGTTTCAGGCTGTATGGCCCAAAGATACGCGATTCAGTTAGAATCAGAATTACCAGAAGTCGACTTAATCATTGGAACTGGGGAGTATAACAAAATAACGATGCTTCTAAAGGCCATGCAAGATGGAAAGTTAGAGAAAAAATCTTTTGTTGAAATTCCCAAATTTATTCATACTGAATACGATCCAAGATTAAATACATCACCATTTTACACGGCCTGGCTTAAAATTTCTGAGGGCTGTAATAGAAATTGTACTTTTTGTATTATTCCTAAACTCCGAGGGAAACTTCGGTCGAGAACGGTTGAGTCTCTTGTAAATGAGGCCAAGAATTTGGCATCTACAGGGGTACGAGAGCTTAACCTCATCTCTCAAGATCTTTCTGACTATGGAGTAGATCTCGATGATTCAAATAAATTATTTAATCTTTTAGAGGGATTAGAAAAAGTTGATGGCATCGACTGGATTCGCCTTTTTTATTTTTATCCAGACGAACTCACAGATGAAGTAATTTCAAAAATGGCCTCATCGGGAAAAATTAATAAATATCTCGATATGCCTGTTCAGCATTTTTCAGATAGCGTTTTAAAGCGCATGAATCGAAGCATTACAGGTGATAGAATTCATAATCGAATTAACAAGCTAAAAGAAAAAATTCCTAACATTATTTTAAGAACCTCTATTATCGTTGGTTTTCCAGGAGAAACAGAAGAAGATTTTAACCTACTTTTAGAGGGAATTAAGAAAGCAAAGTTTAGCCACCTAGGCATTTTTAGATATTCAGATGAAGAGGGAACGCCCGCCTTTAAACTAGGCCCAAAAGTTCCGCAAGAAGTGATTGATGAGAGATTTGATCAATTGTTTGAAACACAACAAGAAATTGTTCGTGAGTTGAATCTTAATTATATCGGGAAAGTAATTGATGTTATGGTTGAAGGTGAGCATGAAGAGACGGAGCTTTTAATCGTTGGCAGACATCAGGGACAAGCTCCAGATATCGATGGAAAAGTTTTAATCAACGATCTTGATGGAGTCGAAGTAAAAATCGGTGATCTCGTTAAAGTCGAGATCACCGAGGCATTAGATTATGATTTAGTAGGAAAAATCGTCTCTATAAATTAAAGCTCATCACCCGGGAAAGCGTAGTTGTCACCAGCGCCAATAGTACTACATGAACCACCTGTGTAGTTTGAAGCAGGGTAGTTTGTTGCTGAGTGAATTGAAGACGTTATGTACTGAGCATTTAAAACAGAATAAAAGTCATTATCCCAATCTGAGTATCGGTTATAAGCAGCTCCAAAAGCATCATTACCTGGCACGTTCATTTTGGGAGGAGCTTCAGAATCAATACTGTCAATAATTTTAAATGTTCTATCCCAATCCCTAACTTGAATTCTGATCCTTGCTTTGATTCCATAAGCGGCATCCATACAATTAAACACATAAACCGGGTTACCATTAACAAACGCATATGCATTTAGTTGAGATGTTTTTGTAGCTGGCACAGTATCTGTAAGCGCGTTATAGGTATCTGTTGCAACTTTGCTCACCCAAGTGTTGATATCAGTGTTAGTCGTTGTACATAAATTGTTAACAGTCGCATTGGCTACACGTAGATTTGTATAATCTCCAAAATCTGTTGGAGCTTTGTGATTGATCGTTCCAGTAAAGCCAGTCGATGTAGAGTAAATGACAGAGCGGTAGCCCTGTTCAACTTGGGTTCTTGTGAGCACATCTTCAACAGGTCCTTTTACACAAGCATCGATATCTCCTCCGCACTTAACAGTTGAGTCAACAGGAGCAGAGTCTAGATTGCAGTCACCACTTGCTGAATCAATTGATGAAGTATAAGTACGAATCGTGAATTCAGAGGAGTCACAGTTAGGAAGAGTGGCATCGTTCCATCCTGTATAGTTTGCAGGACAATAGGCAAGCATATCTTTTGTTGGGAGAGTTGTTGTATAAATTCCAGGAAGCACCCAATTCATAGCTCCCCCAGAAGGAGCAGTACATCCATTAACATAATGAATTGTGCCTGCAGAGTTTGTATTAACTTTATATTGTTGAAACGAAAACGGAGCATACTGGACATATTCACAAACACCAGAGCCAACCAGTGGTTTAAATTTAATTGGATTAAAATAAATATCTTCCTCTTGAGCATCATAAAAGCATCGAATATCTAGATTTCCTGTACTATTTAAAATGTCAGACGCATTAACTCGACATCCTCTTGTGTTTTGAGTGTCTCCAACTTTATGCAAGATTACTGAAGTAGAGTCAGAGGCATCGGCTATTTCAAAGTAGTCGCGAACTTCTAAGTCAAATTTGTAACTTGAAGAACCAAGAAGATTTTTAACTGTTACGACATAGGTCTTTCTTGTTGTTAAATATTTTGGAGTACCGCTTATTACACCTGTATCTGGATCAAGTGTTAGTCCATTTGGAAGGGCCTCATCAATAGAGTAATTTAAATTTGAACCTTGTGAAACGTTTGGGTTAATTTGAACGGCTTTTCCTCTATTAAAAGTGAACAATACATCATGAGATACAGATGAAATAGTTATCCCGGTTGCTGCATAAGTTTCAGTCGGGGAAACTGCTTGTGTTGTTTCAAACTCATTCGTATGAGTCGTAACAATGTTTGAAGCTTCTGTACTTGGAGTACGTGTAACACTATCAATGAGGACAAAGTTGTCAGTATTATCAGCATTTGTTGGATCTGTTACTTTATCATTTTCTACTGAGTAAATGTATCCAGCTACGTATTTCCCCCCAGTCGCATCAGCAGTGATATCTTCACCAATATCAAAAGTTGAAGAGTTTGAAAGTTTTAATTTATAGAAATTAGATTCTAGCCTTGAAATAGTTGTTGT
>CAZOXW010000004.1:0-97460 GCA_964583925.1 uncultured Bacteriovorax sp. | reverse complement strand
GCAACAATTGGTTGAAATATTTTTTCACCTTCTTTAAACACACTTACAGGATGAGTTGCTGCATTTGATACGCGAATAACTTGATTTGTTGTATAGCTTAGATCTTTTGGTGGATATAAAGAGGCAATTCTAAATGAATAAGTGTCTGAACCAATTGGATTGGTGGCCGTTACGGTATATTCTGTAGGATCATATTCAGAAGAGAACGTACCTGTTAATTGCCCTGTTGTTGTATTAAAAGAAAGTCCTGTTGGTAGTGCTGGTGAAATTGAATAGAGAACCCCATTGTAAATATCTAATGAGTCATTGCCAGTTGTGATTGGACTTACTGTTTGGATGCTCGATCCAATTGGATAGTATTGTGTTACTTCCGAAACAACACCTTCTTGTGAGTAATATTGATCGTCATTATCTATTTTATCACTATATCTAACACCGGCAGACGTATCAATACTACTAATTGTCGTAGTTGTAGATGATCCTTGTGCCGTGATAGCATCTGTTACACCAAAAATATTTGAAGTGAACTCTGGTGCTTGAGTTGCATAGATAATTAAGTTGGTAGAGTCTACAAAAGTGATTGTACCAAAAATTGGATTTGCACTTAAAGTCGAAGCAGTGATATTAGGTGTAACCGTTCCATTGGTAATGGTTGCTGCAACTGATGCAGCACTTGTACCATCGCGAATAACACGAAGAACAGAACCAGTAATATAACTGATTGTACCCGTATAGGTTCCAGAGGTGACACTATTACCAATACTCAGGCCCACTGTGCTTGATACTGTAATACTATCGTAAGTCCCAACGATATCGCCTTTATTAAATCCAGTCGTACTGGCTACCGTAAGAGGAATTGCTCGATGAACAAGAATTGTACTTTTTCCCGAATCTACAACTTGAGTTAGACCGCGTTGGCTAAGTGAGCTTGAAATTACATCTGTTCTCGTTGATGAGTTTTGGTCATCTTCAGTAAATGCAGAAATAGATGTTGCAAGTGATCCAAGTTTTAAACCAATTTTATCATTTTGAGTAAGAAGTAAGTCTGTTGGAGTTTTGTATACTCCAATGTTAACAGTATCAGAGTTGATATAGCATTCAGTTGTAGGACAAGTGACTGCCCCTAATGTACCACTCTGTGATTTACCGTTTTTAAAATATAATCTAAATTTATAGGCCAATCGCTGACCTTCAAAACCGATTGCAGTATTCGTGTAAACACTTGTTGGGGTGCCCTTTAAAGTACAATCAGTCTCATTTAATTCTACACCCGGTGGAAGAATGTCGTTTAAAGTATTTCCATCAGTTGAATCAACTGCAAGCTCACAACGTAAAAATACTAAGCTGCCAAATGAAGGTGTAGAAAAAATACCATCAGCAATATAAGAATAGTCTGACTCAGTGATTGCAGTGTTTACAGTTAAGTTCAAATTTGTAAGTGTCGCGCCGTTTTTTCTTATTCTAAAATATGTTGGATAAATGATATCATCAGGTGCTACGACCGCCCCAGAAGAATCAGTAATCACTACGCCAGTTGCAACTTTTGCGACAGCCTTAGGTGAGTCCTTTTTAAACTTCGACATGGAGTCTGGCATACACCCAGCAAGCGTGATGGTTAATAATAGAGAACATAAGAGTTTAATATTTATCGTCTTCATACTCTTATTATCGTTAAAATTAGGGAAAAATTTAGGTTTATAGTAAAGCAAAATGATATCAAATAGTTATTTTTACTAGAGTAATTTTGTCAGTTTAAAAACTGACCACATTCATTGGCAGTACTACTAAGGTAATAGATGAATAGGAAAAAATTATATGAATTAAGGAGCTTAGCTTGAAGCTTTTTTAAAACTTGCTATAGTCTGGGCCTATGAAAAACAAAAATCAAATTATTATTATTGAGGATGATCTTCTATCTAGAATAAACCTTGAGCAAAAATTAATTGCAAGAGCTGATGTCTCATTTGCCCGCTCTAAAGAAGAAGCTCGTGCAAAAATAAAAAATAAAAATTTTGATATAGCTTTTGTTGACTTAGATTTAGATTCACCGCTTGCGGGTTTAAAGCTAATCGACAGTTTAAAAGAAAAAAATGTTTACACAATTATTTTAAGTGCACATGAAGAAGATGAAATCATAAGACGGGCCTATGAGTTGGGAGCGAATGATTATCTAGTTAAGCCATTTAATCATAAATCAATTGAACTTGTTTTTAAAAAGTTTGAGCAAAATAATTTATCTAAAAGTATTAGAGATATGCTTGCTCAGAAATTTCAAACTAAAGATTCATCATTTTTGTCTCAAATTGATGTAATAGCAAATTCGTTGCTAAGTGATCGTCCGATTCTGATACAAGGTGAAACAGGAACTGGAAAAACTTTTTTGGCCAAGGTGATTCATGAGCTTAGTGGGGAGCATCTTCCTTTTGTATCTGTAAATTGCTCAGAATTTTCAGAAAGCTTGCTTGAATCAGAATTATTTGGTCATCAAAAAGGAGCATTTACAGGTGCTCATCGGGATAAGATTGGTCTTTTAGAACTCGCAAATAATGGAATTTTATTTTTAGATGAAGTTGGTACGATGAGTTTGTCTCTGCAGACAAAATTATTAAAAGCAATAGAAGAGAAAACATTTTATCCAGTGGGGAGTGAGCGCCCTGTTAGTTCAAATTTTAGATTGATTTCGGCCACCTGTGATCGTTTAAATGAGTTAGTTGATTCAAAGAAATTTAGACAAGATTTATATTATAGATTGATAGGTTTTAATATTTACTTGAAGCCAATTCGTGAAAGAAAAGATGATATTCCAAACTTAATTAAACAAATGATTAAAAATGGAGAGCGACGTTTTGTTATTAACTCGGACGCACTTGATGTTTTAGTAAATTATAATTGGCCTGGAAATATTAGAGAAATAGCAAAGATGATTGATGTCCTTCGAACAAGTGATAAAGGGATCATTAATATTACGGATGTTTGTAACATTATTTCAAAAGATAAAGTAGAGACAAAAAAAATCGATAAACAAACGATTGACCTTGAAGAAATTAAGAAGGTCGGCTTGAATGCGTATATCGAAAAAATTGAAATGGATGTGGTCTCCAGGGTGTTAAATCAAAACAACGAAAAGGTGAGAAAAACACTTGGTGATTTAAAATTATCAAATAATTCATTTTATCGAATTATGGATAACATAAAGGTAAGTGAGATAAAGTATGTCCAATAATTTAGAGCATGATATATTGTCGGCCATTTCTGCAATGATTAATGCCATGGACTTAATAAAGGATGAATGGAAAAAAAATCCAGAATTAGTTGATCGCATTATTCCACTAAGCATTGATAAAATGATAGAACTCCAAGCAAATTTAAAAAAATATAATCAAAAATAAATTTTCCTGCTTATTAAAAATTCAACATCAAGCTAGAATCAATTGTACAACTTTATAGGAGTTAAATTGCTTTGAGAATTTTAAGTATATTTATTTTAGCATTATCGATTCATTTGCTTTATGCAAAAAC
Organism: uncultured Bacteriovorax sp.; assembly: GCA_964583925.1. Taxonomy (GTDB): domain Bacteria; phylum Bdellovibrionota; class Bacteriovoracia; order Bacteriovoracales; family Bacteriovoracaceae; genus Bacteriovorax. The sequence goes on along the minus strand of CAZOXW010000004.1, from coordinate 93,941 downwards.
CAACGGTACCGAAGTTTCTTTTATGGAGAAAATGCGACCGACATTGGAAAAATTTTTAGGAGTTGAGCGAACCGAAATGTTGATCGGAAAAGCAGTGGTGATTGATAGTGATCAGTCTGTTCCAATGCCAGCAATTCCAGTTGTGAAGGAAGATACAAAATCAATTGAAGTGTATAATAAGGCCGAAGACAAGGTTATTCTTGAGCCGACACTTGAAGCAAAATTTTATGTTGGTTTCATTAAGGAAGTATTTGAAGCAACTCGAAAAGAGAAACCAAATCAAGATGAAATTGGGAAATTTGTAAATGTACTTTCACAGGGAGGTACGAGAGAAGGTGTTTACCGTGCGTTAGTGCTTGATAGTGTGTATGGTAATTTAGAAAATATGGAAGGAAATATTGTAAAAAGTCAGGCTGCCGATTTTGCTGTTTTCTTTTTTAATAAATACGCTAACAAGAAAGTAGAAAAGGAAAAATTTAAAGGCTGGAGTAATTACTCGTTAAAGCGAATTGTTACCGAAAGAGCTCTTGAGATTATCGATTCATTTTCTGATCGAGCAAGTGTTGAAAGTTGGTATGCAAATTTATCGAGTGATCTTGCTTTTAAATTTCAACAAACAATGCAAAATCCTTTAAGAAAAAATACTTCAAGTGAAGCGCATCTCATTTGGGCAAAAAAAGTTCCAGTTCAACATATAAAATCAGAAGTAATCATAAAGATTCATTCTGCTTTTAACTCACTTATGTGAATTAACAATAGAATGGATTTGGGGTGTCGGTTAATACCTTTAAAAACCGTTCGATCCCGAGAGCGATTCCAGATGATTTCGGAAGTCCTCGCTTAAGTGAATCATAGAGAACTGTTGGTTCGGGCAGAGTATAATTATATAAATCTAATTTTTCTTGAGCTTGGCCTAGAAAACGTTTTTTTTGGATGGATAAATCAGTAAGTTCATTAAAGGCATTGCAAAGTTCAATTCCTTTGGAATAAATTTCAAATCTTTCACAAACTCTTTCATCTGAATTTTTTAATGTCGATAACGCGCTTAAGTGATGAGGAAATTCATACAATAAAAGATAAGGGTAATGGGCCAAATGAGGTTCAATTTTATTTAGAAAGAGTAAAAAATAATAGTCATCCCAAGAAAGATTTTCTCCCATCTTTGGCAAGGGGACATCTAAAAAATTTTTCTCAATTAATTTTTTTAAATCATTTTTGTCTAAAAAATTTAAGATATCAAAATTTAGAAATTCCAAAAATAAATCTTGAATTGTGCATTTTTCAAAAGAAATATTTTTTAAATTTTTATCGATTTCTATTTTTTTTTCATCAAGATAATTCAAAGAATGTATGAATAATTCTTTACAATCATCCATGATTTTAAAATAGTGCTCATCTCTTCGATACCATTCTAGCATTAAAAATTGTGGACGATGGTTAGATGCTTCAGGTTCGTCTCTGAAGGCATAGTTAATCGTGAATATTTTTTCAAGTCCATGTGATAGCAATTCTTTCATATGAAATTCTGGAGATGTGTGAAGATACCAATCTGTAAATCGGCCAGTTTTTGCTTCTGCAACAATAAATGGATGGATATGTGTTTCCATTCCTGGATTTTTCACCATCGGTGGCGGCATTATATCTATGAAATTGTGATTTTCAAAAAACGATCTAATGCCTTTGATCAAATGTGCCTGCGCAATAATTGTCTTTTTATCCATGAATTAGACTCTATCGTATGTTGAAAAAAAAAGCGAGCTAAGATAGACTGCTCCATAAAAAACCAAGATTACTAGGATCAGCTATGAATTATAATTATGTCATTTTAGCCTTATTGATAATTTCAGTTATTGTCGTCTTATTCACGAGAAAATCAAAAAATAATAAAACAATTACTGAGAATGAAGTTAAAACAAATGAAGAGATTAAATCTCCTGCTCCAGTTAAAGAAAAATTTTCTGATCGACTTAAATTAGGTTTTTCAAGGTCGCGTTCAGAGGTATGGGGGAAATTAACGTCTATATTTAGTGGCGAATCGATTAGTGCCGATCAGTTAGAAGAGTTGGAAGAGTTGCTATATGGTGCAGACATTGGTGTAAAGACAGTAGATGAGTTGATTTCTGAACTCAAAATACAATCGAAGGAGAATAATTTTAAACCTTCTGATTTTAAAAAATTTCTTTTTGATTTTTTAAAAAATAAAATAGCCCCAATTCAAGAGAAAATCGATCCAAGTCTTTATTCATTTGATAAAAAAAGCGATGGCCGTACAAAAGTGATTATGATTGTTGGAGTAAATGGTGCTGGAAAGACAACGACAATTGGAAAACTGGCGACTCGTCTTTCGGAAAATGGAGCAAAAGTTGTAGTTGGTGCTTGTGACACTTTTAGGGCCGCGGCAGTAGATCAACTTCAAGTCTGGTGTGATCGGGCCAATGTCCAAATGATTCGTGCCAAAGAAGGAGCAAATCCATCAGGGGTGGGTTACGATACTTTACAAATTGCGATGAATGAAGGAGCCGACTACTGCATCTTGGACACTGCAGGGCGCCTTCATACTAAAGAAAATTTAATGGACGAGCTTTCTAAAAGTAAAAATGTATTGAAAAAAATAAATCCAGATGCTCCACACGAGATATGGTTAGTCATCGATGCCATTACAGGTCAAAATGCGATTCGCCAGGCCCTTGAATTTAATAAATCATTGGGTCTTACGGGATTAATTTTCACAAAATGCGATGGCTCCACAAAGGCAGGGAGCGCAATTTCAATCGTAGAGGAGTTAAAGCTTCCAATATTATATATTGGCGTAGGTGAAAATGCGCTTGATCTTGATGTCTTTAAGCTAGATGAATATCTCGAAGCCCTTCTTTTAGATTAGTCTGGCACAGGGCATTTTCATTGACGAAAATTTGAGTATCGTTTACTCTAGTTTTAATGAATAATGCGAGAGAAGATTTAAATGTTTATGAAGTTTTAGGCCATACATTTAGGCTTAAAAAAGATGAATCGCTAGAGGGGATAAACCCTAGTGCGGTAGTCGGCTATGTACAAACTGAGATCCAAGCTATTTTAAAACAGACTCCAGGCTTAAGTGAGACGCAAATTGCGATTTTATTAGCTCTAAAAGTTGCTGGAGAAAAATTGGCGTTAGAAAAAGAATATCAAAATAGTGTAGCTTTTTTTAAATCAGAAACAACAGATGCCCTTCGCTTCATTGAAGAAATCTCTCCGACAACAGTATAAGTTGTTGTGAAAACGGAAGACAAAAAAGATTATAGGAAAAAGGCTCGCCTTTTATTGAATGCGATAGAGACATGTGAATTAGAGAAATTCAGTATTAGTCTTTCGTCGAACATAAATTCTTTTTTTATTTCAAATAGCATTATTCTAGAGAAAACTTTGTTTGGGTTTTTTTATCCCATTCAAAAAGAACCACTTTGGTACTTAAATTTGGAATTAGAAAAAATGACTTTGTCTTTTCCTAAAACGGAAGGCGAATCATTGAGAATGAAATTTTTAACGGCCAAGTTGAATGAACTAAAAAAGAATGGAAACCTTCTTGAACCTGTTGATGGAGTAGAAGTAGTACCTGATATTATTTTTGTACCTGGATTGTTGTTTACTAAAAAAGGTGAGCGGCTTGGAAGGGGGAAAGGTTTTTATGATCGCTACTTGGAAAATTTTAAGGGAGTGGTTGTAGGGCTTTCTTTTGAAAAACAAATTGTAGAGTCCATACCTTTGGATTCTCACGATAGAGTATGTAACTGGTTAATTACTGAAAAAAATATATATAGAACTTATTAAATAATAGGAGATTAATAGATGAATATAGCAATAATACTGGCCTCGATTCTATGTTTAGTCATTGGAGTCGCGGTAGGTTATTTTATAAAAAATGGCCAAGTTCAAAAAGAGAATGCAGAGAAAGAAGGTAAGGGAAATGATATTATCGAAAAGGCAAAGAAATCTGCTGATGAGATAAAATACAAAGCAAGACAAGAAGCTAAAGATATTTCAAGAGAAGAAAAAGAAAGATCAGATCGTGAAATTCAAAATCGTTTTAATGAGATTAAAAATCAAGAGAGAGAGCTGGCAAAAAAAGAAGCGACACTCGACAGAAAGATTGAAGAGCATGATAAAGAAGTTAAAGTTTTAAAAGAAAAAGAAATTGAATTCGGTGTTTCAAAAAAATTACACGAAGAAGAAACTCTTAAATTAAAAAAGAAACAAGATGAATTTTCTCTAAAGCTGGCCGAAGTTGCGCAAATGACAGTTGAACAGGCAAAAGCCGAACTTTTAAAAGCAATGGAAGAAGAGGCCCGAGTCGATTTTGCAAAAGTATTAAGAAGAATTGAAGAAGAAACAAAAGAAGATGCAGAAAATAAAGCTAAGCGTATTATTGGAATTGCAATTCAACGCTTTGCTGGTGAATATGTAGGTGAGAAGACCATTGGCTCAGTAGAGCTTCCAAGTGATGATGTAAAAGGTAGATTGATTGGACGAGAAGGTCGTAACATTCGCGCCTTTGAGCAAATTTGTGGAGTCGATTTAATTATTGATGATACTCCTGAAGTTGTTGTTATATCGAGTTTCAACGTAGTCAGAAAAGAAATTGCAAGAATGGTTATTCAAAAATTAATTGCTGACGGAAGAATTCATCCTGCCAAAATTGAAGAATTCCATGATAAGTCAAAAGCAGAGATGGAAAGACAATTGAGAGATTTAGGTGAAAAAGCTCAGATGGAAATTGGAGTACATGGCATTCATCCTGAAATTTTAAAATTAATTGGCGCTTTAAATTGGAGAACTTCATATACTCAAAACCAATATCAACATGCCATTGAAGCTGCTTTTATTTGTGGTGCAATGGCCGCTGAGCTTGGCCTAAATGTAAAACAAGCGCGAAGAGCTGCACTTTTACATGATATTGGAAAAGTATTAGATGCTTCTGCTGAAGGATCACATGCCGTAATTGGTGCAGACTTTGCTAAAAAATATGGAGAGTCTCCAGATATTGTTCATGCGATTCGAGCGCACCATGATGACGAAAAACCAGAGTCAGTACTAGCTCACCTTGTAGCGGCTGCTGATGCATTGTCAGGTGCTCGTCCTGGCGCTCGTAAGGCCATGATGGAGTCTTATGTTTCAAGGCTAACTGACATTGAAGAGATTGTTAATAGCTTTGAAGGGGTGTCTAAATCGTATGCCATTTCAGGTGGTAGAGAAGTAAGAGTTTTTGTTGAAAATGATAGAGTCACAGATGAGCAAACTGTAATGTTGTCTCGAGATATTGCCAAGAAAATTGAAGAGGAAATGTCTTACCCTGGAACAATTAAGATTACTGTTTTAAGAGAAACAAAAGCAGTTGGTATCGCAAAATAATTTAGGTTTTATTAGGGGGAGTGTTGGATTTAGTATCGGCCTTAGGCCCAGACTTCTTCTCACTCCCACTTTTTTTACTGATCGCCCCTTCAGAAATACTCCAGTTTTCTAGCTCACAATAAATAGAGAGGCCAAGTCGTGTTAAGTCTTGAACAATCACATTCACAGAACTTAATTCTATTTCTTTTCCTCCATCTTTTATCAGATTTCCACTTAAAGATATGGTTCGCCCTGAGCACATATAATTAATTCGACTTGTATCGACACCATGTTTTACAAAAATTCTTCGAATATCTTTATTCATTTCCGCTCTAGATGGGCCTTTAACTGCCATATGCTGAATCCTTGTAAAAGTAGATTTTTCAATACTAGCATGGAAAGCGCCACAGCCATTTTTTAATAAGTTTAAATAGGAACTCTTTTGGAAATCATCATCACTTGGCAAGGTTAAGCTCAAATAGTTGTCATCTTTATAACTTCTCACTAAGATTAAGTTATGGAAATGCCACAAACCATTCTAATTACAGGAAGCTCTAGAGGACTAGGGCTGGAAATGACAAAGTATCTTTTATCTATTGGACACACCGTAATTGGTCTTTCAAGATCTGGGACTGAAATAGAAGAAGAAAACTTTATTGATATTGTCTGCGATATTAAGGATGAAGCGGCCGTTGAAGAAATGTATGAATTAATCGCGCACCATACAGACAGATTGGATACGGTAATTTTAAATGCAGGCGTATTTCAAATGGCGCCAATTATAGAAACTTCATCTAAAGAATTCAAAGATCAATTTGAGACAAATGCCCTCGGTGCATTTCACATTCTAAAGCATTTAGAATCTTACATTGAAACACATGGCGCTCATATTATAACTATTGCGTCTCTTGCTTCGAAAAACGGATTAGCAAATATGGCCGCTTACTCGGCCTCTAAGTTTGCACTATTTGGAATGATTGATTCTGTTCGAAATGAATGGTCCCATTTAGATTTAAAGTTCTCGACATTATTACCTGGTGCAATTCAAACTGGAATTTGGGATACAATAAGCGAAGCAGAAAATGATCGAGAAATGCTTGGTCAAGACGATTTTATGCATGTGTTTAAAATGGTTTTTCATTCTCCAAAAAATATTCAATTTCCAGAACTTGTTTTTCTACATAAAAATGGAATTTATAAATGATTAAGTTAAATTTTAAAGTAAAATACTACCTAGTCAGCATTATGACCTTAATTATTGCATGGGCCATTTGGAGCTTTTTTGATTTTGAATTCATTAATTTAATTTTTTTTACAATGGCATTCATTTGGCATTTTACTCTTCTTGCGCCAGAAATGTTGGATTTTACATTTAAAAGAAAAGATCGATTTTCATTAATTACAATTGTCTATAAACTTAATTTTTATTTGCAGGCCATCGCTTCAATAAAGCAAATTCCATTTAAAAAAGCACTTATTCGATCCATTTCTCCAATTTTATTTTCAGTGTTACTTGTTTTTTTTGGTGGAAGTGGAAATTTACTTTTTTCAGTTTTAGGCTCATTCATATTTGAATTCGTCTATAGCTTGTTATTAAAATTTTCTAGAGAGAAAGGAGGTGATTTTGAAATTCCTCCAACGATTCCGAGCGAAGAAACTTTCCACGAGTGATTCCTTCTTGGTCATAGTCATCAAAAATATATCGAGATAATGATTTAAAGCGCTTTAATATAGCATTATCTGTCCAACCAATTTTTGTATACTCATCTAAAATTGCATCAAAATATACTTCGATAAATTTTGTTCGCTCAAAAAGCAAAAAAGTTTCATCCAAATTAATGCTATTTTTTAAATGTTCTTTATAAAGCAATGAAATCCAGGGGGTTTTCATGGCGGTTCTTCCAAACATAACTGAGTGACAACTCGTATTTTTGTAAATCGCATCTATATCATCAACTTGCCATACATCACCGTTTCCAATGATAGGAATGCCGACAGTCTCGACAGCTTTTTTGATGTAGCTCCAATCGGCAGTGCCTTGGTAGAGTTGGCTCTTGGTTCTGGCATGAAGCGTGATACCATCAACACCTGCGCATTCAATCAGCTTCAAGTTGTCTGTAAAGGCCAGATCGTCTTTATAGCCAATGCGCATTTTAACTGTGAATATGCCAGAAAAATATTTTCGAATTGTTTCAAGCATTTTTTTTAATTCAGTTTGATTAGATAACAAGTAAGCACCACCAAAATTTGAATTTACAGTATTGGAAGGACAACCAAGATTGAGATCAAGATTTTGTATTTTTAAATCATTTAAAATAGCAATACATTCTTCAAGTCTAGAATTTGGAGAAGCTAAAATTTGAAAGACAGTCTTATCCATAAATCTCGATGTCGAATAGATGGTTTCTCCAATATGGTTTAAAATTGTACGTTCTGAAATCCGGCCAACACTTGGAACTCGGTAAAAATCAGTATATAAAACATCCCATTCAGGAAAGGTTTTTAAAATTGCAAGGCGAAAAGGCTCTTCAGTCACACCTTCAAGAGGGGCAAAAATTAAGGATTTTGGTTTAATGCATTTTAAATCTTTCATTAGTAATGTTAGTATCAAAGCTTAGTAGGATTTTCTATAAGGATTCGATTATCAGATGAAAATTGTTTTTGTTTCAATTGTTATTTTTATTAAGGAATGGTCTGAAAGCGGATTTAAGATCTGGGTTCAAGAAAGATGGGAAGAAGGGCCACTTTATAAGATGTTAGAATTTCCTGGAGGTAAGATTGAAGAAGGAGAGTCCCCTCTTGATGCGGCCAAAAGAGAAGTATTTGAAGAAGTTGGAGTTGATATTTCAAACGTATCTGAAATAAAACACTTTAAAATCCAAGATTATATATTTAATAATAAAAAAGTTGTATTAAATGTTTTTATATCATCTTTTGGGCAGCTTCCTATCGAAAAAGGACAATGGCTAAATATCACTTACACAGAAAAGTCGGAATACCTAAAAGGAAAGATACCCCCAATAAATCATGTTATTGTAGATGAACTTTCAGTTTATCTTAAAGAATTACAAAGTAAGGAATTAATGGATTATCTATGGGAAATGTAAAAACTATTGCAGAGTTTTTTTTAGTAGCAGTAAGTTTGGGACTTGCTCTTTTTTCGATTATTGCCAATTCAAATTTGACGGGACATGGGTTTATTAAATTAATTTCAAATATTGGCTTGGCGCTACTTGCGGTGCTGTTAATTATAACGATGACAAGTCAGTCAATACCTAATGTTAATTTAAAATTAAGTTTAATCCTTACCTCGATGGTTTCATTTTTAAGCGCAAGTATCAACAAAAAAGAAGGTCGTACTCTTTTTACATGGGCCATATATTTATTGAACTCAATTTCTCTTCTTTGGCTAGTTCTACTTTATTCAAACTTTGGAAGTTTGGGATATCTTTTTTTACTAAGTTCAGCGGGCTTGCTTGGGATAATCACCTATGGAATGATTTTAGGACATTGGTATTTAGTCGTACCAAAGCTAAGTGAAAGACCTCTTTTAATTGTAAGTATTATTCTCTGGATTGTCTTGGGATTAAAAATTCCGCTTTCAATTAATTCGATGGTTTTACATAAAGAATTTTTTGAAGAGTTTACGACATTAGGTTCTGGTTATGCGTTTAATCTTGTCTTACTTACCATGCGTCTATCTTTTGGTTACCTAGTAATCTTGGTGATGAGTTTCTTTAATTGGAGACTATTAAAACTTAGATCAATTCAGAGTTCAACCGGTGTGATGTATGCGATGACATTTTTTGTTTTTATTGGTGAGCTGATATCAACTTATCTCTTTTTTAATTATGGAATGTATATATGATGACAATTCACTTTACTTGTAAAAATTGCGGCTCAGGAATTCATGTCTATCCAAATATGGCTAGCGGATATATTGAGTGTGAAGTTTGCCAGACAAAACAAGAAGTAAGTTTTAAAAAAGAGCATGAAGATGGGATTTTAAAAGAATGCCCGAGCTGCTCAAGGCAAGACTTTTATTCGCAAAAAGATTTTAATCGAAAATTGGGAGTAATTATATTTGTAATAACTGCCATCATATCCACGTTGCTTTTTATTTTTAACTTTGGGCCGACATGGTATATTGGGATTTTTATTTTAGTTTATGCGATAGATTTTATTTTATTTAGAAAATTAAAAATGATTGCAATTTGTTATAAGTGCAACACTATCTTTCGTGAAGTGAAAAATATTAATGATGTTTTGCCCTTTAATCATGAAATGAATGATCGCATTGTCTATAAGGATCACGATTTTAAGGGCAAACCACTAGATCATCACTAATTAATTAGCATTCATTCGACGTTCACGACTTTTTTCTTCTACATAGGTACGGACTCGCGCTAAAGACCCTATCGGCAGTAGTTCATGATTTGAATTTAGCCTAGTATTAATTGAACGTTTATTACATTCATTTAAATCAACCAGTGATTCTTGCCCTTTAATGGTAATTCGCGCGATTGTATAATAAGGAAGAATTTCTTCGGGCCAAAGTTCGCCACCGTTTTCAATCCACTCTGCTGTTGACCAATTTTTTTGTTCAGAATTTTGATAATGAGCACGGAGCTTTGCTTGATTAAATTCTTGGACTTGCAGAAAAAAACAAACCTCACCATTGGATACTCGTTTTTTAATATCTGACGCCAAATAATTTGCTGCCTTTCCATTTGAAGGTTCAGATTGTCTTTTTAATCCATCACATGGAGTGACTTTAAATTTTGCAATTTGCGAAGGAGCGTCTGTTAGTGTGCGTCCAAGAACATAAGGAACATTGCCCCAATATTCTTCCGTCGCATAGCTTTTTGAATCATTTCTTTCATATTGGTCAAGAAGTGATTTCGCTTTTAGTACTCTTTTAAAATAGAGTGGATTAATAAGATATGAAAGATCTCCTTGAAATACGCGAGCAGCTTTCATCAATTCATAAAACTCGGTAATATTATTAACTGCAAACATTGGAGACGAGTTCATCATAAAATCAAATCGATCTGTTCCTGAGACATTTGTAAATTGGCCGTTGGTTAGTACTGAAAATGCAATTGCACGTACATCATTTGCTGTGTCTGGATTTTTTTGCCCTTTTCCATTCGCAAAGCGAACTTCTAGGTCGTATTTATTATCGCCTTTAAAGATTGACTGCTTTAACTTTTCGATTTTATATGAATCATATTTAAAAATATTTTTAAGTTCATTTTTTGAGTAAACTTTCATTTCACCATTAAAGCAAAGTCCTTTGGCATGTGTTCCTCGATTAAGTAATCGGTCATTATCAATACTTTCTTCTGCAATTTTTTTAAAAATAAGATCAAGCTCATGAGCAATTTTATCTTCATACTTACTCTTTTCTTCGTATCCGATTTCAATGGGAATTGAATTTAAAATATCTAAATTTTTATTATCATGTGGGATTCTGGCCTCCGCGCTGGAATTTAATAGGAATATGGCAATACTGATTAGTGATTTCATTTTCTACCTCATTTAGTTTAGTTGTAGATAAGCAGGCCAAATGCCAAAATGAATTTTCTTAAAACGATAACTTATATCAATTTAAAATGTATGATTTATAACACCTGATTAAATCCTTTGCATTTTTAATGTATTTATCTTTAAAGTTCATTAAACTGATGAAGTACTTGAAATTATTGACCGATTAGACATAATTAAATAACAGTGCTATAATCGAAGGACGCATTTTATTAATTAACAAGGATTTAATCCCATAGAGCCTCCGTCATTTCTTGAAAGTACTCAAATAATTGAATACCTTTTGTTGTTGATTTGTTTTATCGCATCTGGTTTTTTTTCTGCTTCTGAAGCCGCGCTTTTATCTATTGGGGCAGATCGGGCCCGTCAGTTGATTGAAGAAGGTGGAAGTCGTGGGAAGGCCATGGCATTTATGATTTTACGCCCGTCAGAGTTGCTATCTACAATTTTAATTGGAAATAACATCGCAAATATTTTTGCAGGATCTTTAACAACTTCAATTGCATCAAAATATACTGGATCAAACATCGTCGGAATTGCAGTTGGAGCGACAACGGTTATTGTTATTATTTTTGGTGAGCTTATTCCAAAAACATTCGGTCGTGCTCACGCTGAACGATTGTCTGTTATTTTTATTCGAAGTTTACAAGTCTTATTTTATGTTATGTATCCAATCATTAAAACTTTAGTTTGGTTTATTAATTCGATATTGGGTGAAAGTGCCTCTCAGAATGGAAGAATGGTTACGAGTGATGATATTGAATTCATGATTAATAAGGCCGAAAAAGAAAAAACAATGGATTCTAAGCAAATAGATTTATTGTCTTCAATATTAGAATTTCCAACCATAAAAGTTAAAGACATCATGATACCAAGAACTAAAATTAACTATATTAAAAAAGAATGGGGCTATCAGGATTTGATCGCATTTATTAAAGATACTGCTAATACAAGATATCCTGTATGTGATGGAGAGCTTGAGGATGTCGTTGGCTTTTTACATGTTAAAGATTTAGCCTTTTTATCAGATAAAGATAAAGAGAAGTTTGAAATAAATAAATGGTTGAAGGCTCCATTTTTTGTTTACGAACATATGAAAATTCAGGCCGTGTTTGATCATATGAATAAGAAAAAAGTGCACTTGGCGCTTGTGAAAGATGAAAATGGCACAATCGTTGGAATTGTCACGCTTGAGGATATTGTTGAAGAAATTTTTGGAGAAATTCACGATGAACACGATGACGTTGAGGAAATTGAAAAGAAACTTGATAGTGCAGACATTGAAGTTGGTATAACTGTTCCAGGAGACATGCAACTTCGAGAGTTATATCAAGATTACGATATTAAAATTCCACTTAACGATAATTTTTCAACGGTTTCAGGTTTTCTTTTAGATATGCTTGGAAATAATTTTCCAGAAGAGGGGCAAATTATTGTTTGGGAAGGGTTGAGTTTTGAACTTGTAAGCGTGTTAAATTTTGAAATTAAAGAAGTAAAAATCAGAGATGTGGATGGGGAAAAGCATATTTTTTCTAAAAAGCAACATGCAGAACTAGTTGAACAGACGGATATTGAAGCAAGCAAAAATGTCGACGAGAGAGAATAATGAAAATTTATGAAGTTTGCGTTGTTGGTGGTGGTGCTGCGGGAACAATGGCAATGCAACGAAGTGTTTTAAATAACAACGAGTGCTTATTTTTTACAGGTTCACCAAAAGATCAAAAGCGCTCGAGGGCATTTTGGGTTACCAAAGTTGAAAATATGCCTGCACTTTTTAATTATAAAAAAGCGATTGTTGATTCAAATGCTGAAGTCGTTAATTGGATTTTATCTTCTGAATTTAAAGAGCGTTTAATTTTTAAAAAAAATCTAGGTGTGAAATCAATTTCTAAAGTAGAGTCTTTTTTTAAAATTATTGATTCAAATGAAGAGGAATATTTCGCAAAGTATGTCATTTTGTGTACTGGTGTAATGGATGTTCAACCTAAAATAAATGGAAGCATTAAGGCCATTTTTCCCTATGCCAATGTGCAATTGGCCGATTATTGTATTCGCTGTGATGGGCATCATACTCTACATAAGCGTCTCGGATTGATAGGGTACAATAGTTCTACGCTTTGGATTGCGGCCATGATGAAAGAACGTTATGAGTGCCCGCATATTTCAATTTTTCTAAATGGAGAAAATTCTAACTTTGATGAAGAAGCAAGATCCCTTATTTTAAAGTATGACTTAAACATTGTTCGTGAAGCGATTACAGAATTTGTTGGTGATCCGAAAGCACCGATATTAAAAAAAATTAAAACATTAAATGATGAATTTTGTGTCGATATTATTTTTGTTTCACTTGGAATGATTGTCTATAACCAATTGGCCATATCATTAGGTGCTGAAGTTGATGAAAGAGGTTTTGTAAAGACTGATACTAAAGGAAAAAGCTCGGTTGATGGCCTTTATATTGCGGGAGACCTGCGTGCAAATACAAAAAAACAAATATATACAGCATGGGATACAGCGGTAGATTCTGCAGATGAAGTGAACTTGCTCATACGTCGGTCTAAGCGAAATCAAAGCAAATAATAATTTAAATCAGCTCTTGCTGTTTTTTATTTTGATACCATCTTAATTGTAGAGGGAAGTGAAGATTACTTCTTCTCTAATTGATCATGGAGGTATGATTATGAGAAATAGATTTAGAAAGATGGTTGATTACGGACTTTCAGAAATTAGTCGAATTGCTCCTTTTAATTCTGATGTAGAGTTGGATGTTAAAGAAGATGCTAAAGGGCATTTTTATTCTTTTATAAAAGTAAAAGTGAATAGAAAAATTTTTATTGCTAAAAAAGAAGGGAATAATATGTATGAAAGTTTTCATAAGGCGCTGAAGGCCCTAAAAGCGCAGTTGGCAAAAAATAAAATTAATCATCGAGTTCACCGCAATTTAAAATTTGAAATGGCTTAAGGGCATGAGTATAAGCCTCACGTTTAGTGGGGCTTTTTTTTAAATTATTTCAAAGCTAAGATCCCCAGTAAATTTTGCTCGACAACTAAGTCGGATTTCCCATTTTAAAATTTCTGGGTCGTTTAGTTTTTTACTTAAATTATCTTTAATATAATCAACAGTATCTTTTTCAACTGCACTCATTGCCTTTAAATTTGAAAGGCCTTCAATTATTTTTATTTTGCACGCTCCACAGCTTCCTGATAAACAGCCATGCGCAAGTGTGATGCCTTTTTCTTCAAAGGCCTCATAAATAGTTTGATTATTTGCTTCAATTGAAATGAGTTCATTTTTACTGACGTTGTGCAACTTTATGAGTGTCATTTTTTACCTTAATTTTCGCTATAATAATGCGATGGGTATATTTATTTTATATGCCTGCGATTAACATCATCAAAATTGTAAACTAGATCATTAAGTCTATCCAAATAAAAAGTGAGGCAAAGCATGTTAACGTTTGAAAAATTATATTCTATGGGGCACGAAGAAGTTGTTTTTTTCTCAGAACCTAGCTGTAATTTAAAGGCCATTGTTGCAATTCATAATACAACATTAGGGCCCGCATTAGGTGGAACGAGAATGTGGCCATACGCTTCGATTGATGAAGCAGTAGAAGATGCTCTTCGCTTATCTCGCGGGATGACTTATAAAAATGCAATTTCTGGTCTTCACTTAGGCGGTGGAAAGGCCGTAATTATTGGCGATCCAAAAAAAGATAAATCAGAAGCGTTATTTCGTGCCTATGGGAGATTCGTTGAATCACTAAATGGCCGTTATATTACAGCAGAAGATGTAAATACTAACGTAGATGATATGGAATCGATTTTTGCCGAAACAGGTTTTGTAACAGGAGTCGCTGAAATCCACGGAGGATCTGGAAATCCATCTCCATGGACAGCTCGTGGTGTATTTCGCGGAATGGAAGCTTCATGTGTAAAAATTTTTGGTGATCGATCTTTAAAAGGAAAAACTGTAGCAATTCAAGGAGCCGGTTCAGTTGGAACTCACTTGGGAAAATGGCTTTATGATGCTGGAGCAAAGGTTTTTGTAAACGATATTTCAGAAGCAAATGTGAAAAGATTTTTAGAATCTGTTCCAAATGCAGAAGTGCTAAAGGGCGATGAAATTTACGACGTAAAAGCTGATATCTATGCTCCATGCGCACTTGGAGCAACCATCAATGATCAAACAATCGAAAGATTAAAAGTTAAAATCGTGTGTGGTGCTGCCAATAACCAATTAAAAGAAAATCGCCACGGTGATATTTTAAAAGAAAGAGGTATTTTATATGCCCCAGATTATCTAATAAACGCTGGTGGTGTAATGAACGTTTCTATTGAATTTGAAGGATGGTCGGCAGAAAAATCTACTAAAATGGTAGATAAGATTTTTGATACGACTTTGAAGATTTTTAAAACATCTGATGAACAAAATATTCCAGTCTATAAAGCGACAGATTTAATTGCAGAACAAAGAATTGAGTCGATTAAAAAAATCAAAGGATCGTTTTTAGGTAGTCATGCTCATCGTTTTCCAGGAAGAAAGAAACGCGGTTAGTTTGAGCATGCTGATTCGAATTTTCACATTTGTTCTAACTTTATTTTTTATTTTAAGTTGCAGTACTACTGTGGATTTTCACGGTAGTACTAATACATTTACGACTCCAGAAGTTGTTGGAAAAAACTTTGGATTACGAGGTGGGATTGGACTTTCTAATTCTACAAAATTTGAATTGGGAAAGTTAGAGCAAGCAGCAATTTTTAGCTCTCAAGTACGAGTAGACTCAGAAGCGGCCATGATTAAAGATAATCATCTGACAACTCAGATTGGACTAGGGCTTTTTGAAAATATAGAAGTGTACTATCGTGCTTTTGGTGATGCCCCAGATCCTATTGGAGTTAAATGGCAAGTTTTGGGTTCAGGTTTTTTAAAAAAAGAAGATGGCCTAAAGCTGCTTGTGTTTGTCGGTGCTTCGCCTAAATATAGCGAAACAGGCTCTCTTACTGCGAGTAATGGGTCAGGTACAACTAGAACGTATAATACGAGCTTAGATGTTACAATGATGGAAGCAGGGCTATCGGTGGGGTACCGGGCGAATAAAAACGTAATTTACTATTTGGCTCCTTTTTATCGCTCGTTTGATGCCAAAGGTAGTTTAACAAATAACTCTTATGCTACAGTCGACATTTCAAAAGAGCCGCTTATCAGGGGAGTAAATTTGGGAATTTCACTAAACTCTGACTCTAATTTTTTTCTAACATTAGAGTCTGGCTATGCTCATTCACAGTATACAAATTCAATTGAAAAAGATGATTACTCATTGGGTGGGATACTCGGATTTACACTATAGTAAAACATTTTACTCAACTACTGTGGATTAAGTTTCCCTCTGTATATTTTACTTCTGTATCCAATTAAAATAGTAGTCATGAATAGACTTATATTAGTCTTTTTAATTTTATTTTCTTTTCGTGCTCAAAGTATCGACTTTGAAGATACAGTATTTCCTGAATTGGCAACCAGTGGAAGGGCCCTCGCTATGGGGAATGCATTTATTTCAAAAGTCGATGATTCATCGGCAGTTTTTTATAATCCCGCTGGACTAGGAACCGTTCGTTATCCCCATCTTCATCTATCAAATTTTGCGATCGAAACAAATAAAGGTTTAGTGGGTACTGCAACCAGTGGAACAATTTCAGATGCATCTTCAAATATTTCCAATTTATTTTCATTAGATGGAATGAGAAAAATTTTAAAAGATAGTACAGGAACAATTGGTCACTCTCGAATACATGCTCTTCCAAATTTTACTGCAAGATATTTTAGTATGGGTTTTTTATTTGCGAAACGCTCTCGAGCAGTTGTAAATAATATGACGGCAACAGGATTAGAAATTGCAGATCGAACAGATATTGGCCCGTATGCGGCCTTAAATTTATCGCTTTTTGGTGGAGTAATAAAACTAGGTGCCTCTGGGATAATTCTAAATCGAAAAGAAATAAAGCAATCCTATGATCCGAACGCCACTTTAAATATTTCGGCAGATGCGTATAGCGAAGGAACGGCCGCGATCGTGACTTCTGGAGCAAAGCTGACATTGCCTATTACTTTTTTACCTACGTTTTCAGCAACAATGCATAACTCACTCAAGAAAAAATTTTCTGCAAGAAAAGCTGGTGCCCCAACAACCATTCCGAGTTCAATTGATGTAGGATTTTCGATTACACCTCAGATTGGAACTGTTACAAGAGTGCATTTAGAGGCCAATTATAAAGACATCAGTGGAGCGAGCACTGAAGATGTTTCTGCAACAAGAAAATTATTATTGGGCATGGAACTAGATTTCAATCGCACTTTCTTCTTTCGCTTTGGTTATGGTGATGGCTTTGGGAGCGCTGGACTTGGAGTGCGCACAAAAAAGCTAGAATTTGATTTGACGACCTATGCTGTTGACACCACTTCATCAACTTTTAGAGGTAAAGAAGATCGTCGCTTTGTCATTGGAATTTCTACTGGGTTTTAAAGCAATAAGTCATAAAAAAAGGTCGATGTGAGCCTTTTTCACCTCTCGTTTTTTAGACAATTTCAGTAAAAATAAGGTAAATTTCTGGGTAATTTAACGATTCAAAAATTGGGGCATATTAATGCTTAAAAAAACAGCAGTGAGTAAAAAAATGACTACAAAAAAATCTGGCTTAACCGCCAAGCTTGAACTAGCAAAAAAATACAAGCTTTCTAAAAAAGAGTTAATCGAAATTTTAGAAAATGTTTATACATCGAGAAAAGTTGATGATGCTGAAATTACAATGAAGAAGCAATCAAAGGCCTACTTTCAAATTTCAGGTGCTGGCCATGAAGGTATTTTATCAGCAGCAGCTCGCGTATTAAAACCAAAACACGATTGGTTTTTATGTTATTACCGCGATCGCGCTTTGTGTTTGGGATTGGGAGTTACTCCTTACGAAATGTTATGTCAGGCCAATGCCAACATTGGTGATAAGGCAAGTCATGGTCGAATGATGCCTGCACATTGGGGGCATGTTGATTTAAATATTGTTAATAAATCATCTTGCACCGGAACACAATTTTTACAAGCTTGTGGTTTAGCGGAAGCTGGTCTTTGGTATAAGCGACTTACAGAAGAATATAAAATAAAAGGCCACAAAGATAAATATTACGATGATGAAATTATTTATGTTTCAACAGGAGACGGAACAATTGCTCAAGGAGAGTTTTGGGAAGGTTTAACAACTGCAATTGTAAATAATCTTCCAGTTTTATTTATGGTAGAAGATAATGGCTTTGCTATATCAACCCCAACAAAAGTTCAGTATCCAGAAGGTTCAATCTCTAAGGCTCTTGCAAGCTTTCCGGGTCTTAAGATTTTTACGACTGATGGGAATTGTCCAATCGAATCTTTTGCAACAATGACAGAAGCAACAGAGTATATTAGAAAAAATAGAAAACCAGCTTTAGTGCATGCATCTGTAACAAGGCCATACTCTCATTCGCTTTCAGATGATCATGGAATGTATAGAACAAAAGCAGAGCTTGCAGAAGAATCATCAATGGATGTTTTTAATGCTTATCCTAAATTTTTAATTGAAGCAGGAATTATCACAGAAAAAGAACGTGAAGATGTTCTAAAAAAATGTGCCGCGAATGTTAAAGAAGCAATGGATAAAACACTACAAACTCCATGGCCTGAAACGAGCACTGTGATGGATCACTTATACTCAACTGAAAAGGCAATTGATTCAGAAGCGCATTTTGATAAAGCTCCAAATTTTACAGGAAAAGATGATGTGCCTATGGCCGCATCGATTAATAAAGTTTTGCGTACTGAGTTTAATAAAAATCCATTGCTTCGGATGTGGGGAGAAGACGTAGCTGACTTTTTTGAAAAAGAAAGATTGCAAAACCCAGAACTTAAAGGTAAGGGCGGAGTATTTAAAATTACAGCTAACGTGCAACGTGAATCACGAGATGGTCAAGTTTTTAATTCACCATTGGCCGAAGCAAACGTTATCGGCCGTGCAATCGGAGCAGCAATAAGAGGTATTAAGCCTGTCGTTGAAATTCAATTTTTTGATTATATCTGGACTGCTTATATGCAGCTTAAAAATGAAATGGCGACACTTCGTTATAGATCTGGTGGAGACTACACTTGCCCAATGGTTGTTCGAGTTCCAATTGGTGGATACTTAAAAGGGGGAGCGATTTATCACTCTCAATGTGGAGAGTCTTTATTTACTCACGTGCCTGGTATTCGGGTTGCCTTTCCTTCAAATTCAGCTGATGCGGCAGGATTACTTCGAACTGCAATTCATGCAGATGATCCAGTAATGTTTTTAGAGCATAAGCATCTATATTATCAAGGTTACAATAGAGCAGCTGACCCAGGAGAGGAATATATGATTCCTTTTGGAAAAGCTAAAGTGGTAAGAGAGGGAACTGATGCAACAATTGTAGCATGGGGAGCGTTAGTTCAAAAATCAATTGAAGCTGCTAAAAAATTAGAGCTAGATGGTAAATCAGTTGAGGTTATCGATCTTCGAACATTAGCACCATATGATTTTGATGCTATTAAAAAATCAATTAAAAAAACATCGCGCTTAATGATTGCGCATGAAGAACAAAAAACTTCAGGTTTTGCTGGAGAAATTTCTGCAAGAGTTACAGAAGAATGCTTTGAGCTGCTAGATGCACCAATTTTGCGAATAGGAGCACTTGATACTCACTGTGCTTATAATCCTGGTCTTGAAGATGTGATCTTACCTCAAGTCACTCACGTTGAAGAACAATTAAGAAAACTTTTAAATTATTAAGAAGATGGCCCTCTTGTAGAGGGCCTTTTAAATTTAGGAAGAGATATGAATTATCAAGAGCTAATAGATGAATTGGATTTAACTAAGTATGGATGCACATTTTTAGATTTAAGAATTGAGTCGACAACAAGTTCTTTGGTGCGCTTAAAAGACGGAGATATAGTTCAGGCAAGTGCAAGTCCCCAGGCCGGTTATTTTATTCGCGTTTATAATAAGGGGCAGTGGTTTTATCAATCATCGACAGATTTTAAAAAGATTGATCAAAATATTAAAAAACTTGTAGCGCTATCAGAGGGCTATCCAGCATTATCTTCAACCTATACAGGACCTACATATAATGGCGTCCATCACTTGCTAAAGTATGAAAAAGAACGCTTTGATAACGTTTCAATGGATGAAAAAATATCTCTAGTAAAAAAATATGATCGATTGAAATCAGAAATAAAAAATGTAGCGGAACATGTTATTTCTTATACCGATATTTACAAGGTGAAGTATTATAAAAATTCAAAAGGTACAGCGTTTGTTTACGACTTCAATCAGGCAGGGCTTTATTTTATGGCAACTTTAAAAGATGGAGAACATCTATTTGAAGAAAAAGTAAATAACTATGCTTCAAAATTTTCTGATCTTATGGGATTAGATAAAAAAATTATCGATCAATTTGGTGAGGCCCAAAAGTTTTTATATGCAAAAACTGTTGAGCCTGGAAAATATAATCTTGTCTTATCGCCAGAAATTGTTGGAATTTTTACACATGAATCATTTGGGCATAAATCAGAAGCCGATTTTATGATAGGTGATCCAGATGCGATTAAAGAATGGCAATTGGGAAGCAAAGTTGGCTCTGATATTTTATCAATAATTGATAGCGGTCTTCATGAGAATTCATCTGGATACTGTCCGATTGATGATGAAGGAAATTTGGCCCAGAAAAATTACCTAATTAAAAATGGAAAACTGACTGGGAGATTACATTCGACTGAAACCGCTCACGAACTAAATGAACAAGCAACTTCAAATTGTCGTGCTATGAATTTTGAATGGGAGCCAATAGTACGAATGACTTCAACTTATATTGAAGGAGGTCGAGATAGCTTTGAAGAAATATTAAAAAAGGCCGGTGATGGAGCTTTATATCTTGATGGCGCAAATCATGGGACAGGAGGTAGTACGTTTACAATCGCTCCTAGTAAGGCCTATCGAATAAAAGATGGAAAATTATCAGAGCCGTTAAAAGTTGCCTTAATTTCTGGATCAGTTTTTGAAACATTAAATAACATAGAAGCAATTGGTTCTGACTTTACGCTTTGGAACTCGGCCTTTGGAGGATGTGGCAAGATGTCGCAAATGCCTCTTCCAGTTGCAGATGGTGGGCCAACAATTTTAGTAAAGGGAATGACTGTAAGTTAAATGAGAGGAAAATATGTACGATATAATTACTTATAAATCAGATAAATTAACGATCGAAACTAATGGTGAAAAAAACAAAAGCTTTAAAATAAATAGTGTAACCAAAAAAGGTGCACGTTTATTTAAAGATAAAAAAATATACAGTGGATCTTTTGTCGGTGATATTGAAAATGCTGAGCTGTTAGAGCAAACAGAAAAAAATTCTAAAGTTGGGATTGATTATCAGTATGAGCTAGCGACAAGTTCAAAGTATGAATATATTCAAGAAGCATTTGATGAATTAGACTTGATGGGGCTTAAAAATGATGTTGAGAAAATGCAAGATTTAATCCGCCCCTATCATAAAGATTTTCTTTTTAATGGAACTTTTATGGCCCATAAAGTTGAAGAAAAACTTGAGTCAGATAGTGGAATTGATCACTCTGTTAAAAAGTTTAGCTATGATTCATACTATATTTTTAAAGAGAAGGGCTCGCCCAATTTAATGGATGGATATTTTGGATCAACTGGTTCAAAGTTTGAGATGAGCACGGCATTTAAAAATTTTTCACCATATTTAGATAAGTTTAAAACGAAAATTGAATTAGTAGATGGTGATTACCCTATTGTTATCGCTGATGATGATTCTAGTTGGTATTATAAACTTTTAGAATCTTTCTATGCAGATAAGTACTACGAGGGCTCTGCACTTTATTCTGGAAAACTTGGCCAAAAAATATTTTCAGAGAAGCTTTCATTATTTGATGAAAGATATAATCCTGAATTTGGAATGACTGCAAAATATGATGATGAAGGGACAAAAACAGAATTGGATCATCTGCCATTAATTGAAAATGGAGTTATGAAAAATATTATTGCAGATAGAAGAATTGCCCATAAATATAAAATTAGTCCCACTGGGAATGGAATGCGCTCGTATTCATCGGCTCCAACTACTAGCTTCCACAAGGTAGTTTTTGGAAAGGGCGATAGAAGCTTTAATGATATTTTAAAAAGTTTAGATAATTGTCTTGTTGTTTTTATGGCACATGGAGGAGACTTTACAGATAAAGGAGAGTTTTCTACTCCAATTCATTTAGGATACTTGGTAGAGAAAGGGAATATTGTTGGTCGCTTACCACAGCTAACAATGATCACAACTTTAGAGAAGATGTTTAGAGATGATCTTATTGAATTTTCATCTGATAATTTCTGGGGGCCAAGCTCTCAAGTGAATATGTTTCATAAAGTAAAAGTAATTAACAATGCTTGAGGTACAAAAAAAGTTACATTCTTTAAAAAATGACAAGAAGAAATCAGTTCTTATGAAATTTTTTAAAACGGGCAAAGGAGAATATGGAGAAGGTGATCTTTTTCTAGGGATTACCGTTCCAGTGCTTAGGAAATTAAGTAAGGAGTATTGTAATCTTTTATATAGTGAGATCAAGATACTTTTAGAATCAAAATTTCATGAAGAGCGTGCTCTTGGTACTTTTATTCTTGTTATAAATTATCAAAAAGCAGTTAAAAATAATGATATAAAAAAACAAAAAGAAATTTTTAATTTTTATTTAAAAAATATAAAAGCATTCAACAATTGGGATTTAGTTGATCTTAGTGCACCTTATATTACTGGGCATTATTTTTTTCATGTTAATGTAACTAAGATAGAGGTATTAAAAAAATCATCAAATCTATGGAAACGTCGAATTGCAATTTTGTCGACTTTTTATTTTATACGACAAAATGAGTTTAACTTAGCAATCGCAATTATCGGTGATCGTCTTTACGATAATGAAGACTTAATTCATAAAGCTTGTGGGTGGATGTTAAGAGAAATTGGAAAAAGAGACAAGACAGAGCTTTTAAAATTTCTAGATAAGCATGCTGCTAAAATGCCGAGAACTGCATTGAGATATTCAATTGAAAAGCTTGAAAAAAATAAAATTAAGTATTATATGAATTTAAAAAACAAAGAAGGTAAATGATGAATATTGAATTTCCAATGCTGACCATGGTGTTATTGCATTTCATTGTGCTATTTTATCTAGCAAAAATTCGCGCAGATGGAATTCAAAAAAATAAAATTCATCCTCAAAAATTTGCAACAAGAGATGATGTAAGTAAGTTTGTAGGTAATTCCTCTACGTCTGATAATTTTCAAAATTTATTTGAAATGCCTATTGTTTTCTATGTTTTAAGTTTGATGTTGATTGTTTCTAAAAATGCGAACAACTTTTTATCTTTCGTCGCTTGGGGTTACGTGCTATCTAGATATTTACATTCATTTATCCACTGCTCATATAATAAGGTAATGCATAGGTTTTATGCATTTATGTTGAGCAATATTTTTTTAATAATTTATTTTATAGGAATAGTTAAAACTTTTTTTTAGACGAGTGATTTATAAGCATGAAAAATAATTTAAAAATAGACTTAGAACATCCATTAGCAGTTAAAATAAGAAAGCAAATTACTCGCGCTTTAAGCGAATATTCAATGCTTGAAGAAAATGACAAGGTAATGGTGGCAGTTTCTGGTGGAAAAGATTCAACAATATTATCAATTCTTTTAAAGGAAATTCAATCAAAGGCCCCATTTAATTTTTCGATTGAGGCCGTACAGCTAGATCAAAAGCAACCTGGATTTGATGGGGAAAATTTTAAAAAATTTATGCTTTCAGTAGGACTTAAATTTACTCTTTTAGAAGAAGATACCTATTCAATTGTTAAAGAAAAAATTCCAGATGGAAATACTTATTGCTCATTGTGCTCGAGACTGCGTCGGGGAATTTTATACAACTATGCTTATAATAATAAATTTACCAAAATAGCTTTAGGTCATCATCGAGATGATATGGTTGAAACATTTTTAATGAATATCTTTTTTTCTGGAAAAGTAGGGAGTATGCCTCCAAAACTATACTCAAAAGACCATCGCAATATCGTGATACGCCCTTTAGCTTATGTGGCCGAAAAAGATATTGTTAGCTTATCAAAAATTTGGGAAATACCAATTATGCCATGTAATTTATGTGGTTCTCAGGAAGGTCTTAAGCGTGAAAGAATGACAAAGCTTCTCGATGACTTGGAAAAAGAAATACCAGAAATTAGAAATTCGATAGCTCATGCAATGGGGAATGTTGAATTATCGCATATGCTTGACCGAGAACTTTTTGATTTTACCAAGACAAATCGAGAAGAAGCATTACCGAGTTAGGTCTTTAAAAAAATTTAGATCATGTGATATATAGTTAAAATTAGTTTTTTTCCATGCGTGATCAAATGTACTATCGAGAATTTTTGTAAAAAGTTCTTCTCCGATTTCTTTTTTAAAAGCGATTATTCCCCATGCCTTAAAATTAAAAAAATCAGTGTTGGGTTTTTCTATAAGTGTATAACTGGGAGATGTAAAATCAAAACCGCCCCACGTATTTTGATTGCTAGATACGTCAAATGCACCTATGGATAATGAATACCTATCTAAGTCAGAAATAAGCGTAGGGATAATGTTAACTGGAGAAAACCGAGTATCAGGGAGCAGAAGTACATTTTTGTCGCCCCATTCGTCTTTTGAATATAATACTGTCTCAGGCCACTCTAATGTTTGACTGCACAAAAGAGTTTTAACAGAGGAAAAACTGGTCAGATGCTCAACTAGATTGGTTTTCTCAGAACGGGTAATAACAATGGAATCGGCTTTATTTTCATCAGCAATTTTTAGTGCATAATTAATAAGAGGGCCAGTACCGTCGATATTAAGCATTTCTTTTGAAAGTGGAGAATTTACTCTCGTGCCATATCCTGCTGCTGGAATGATGATTTTAATATTATCTTTCATATATTTATTATATATATCTAAAAATGAAAAAATGCATTGTTCTTCTAAGTTTTAATCATCCCGAGATAACAAAGAGGGCCTTACTGTCTGCCCTGAAATTTAATCTTCCGATAATTCTTGTCCATAACGGAAGTATGTTAAAGCATGTAGAAAATATTAAATCCTCGGTTTTGGATTCAAAAATTATTCATTTAGTTTTTGAACACAATACTGGGTTTTCCGGCGGTGCTAACAGAGGCCTGCATTATGCATTTAATATTGCCGAGTTTGATTGGGCCCTTTTTATTACAAATGATATTGAGCTAATTAATTTTCCAGAGTTTGATCTGGTGCCAGGATTGTATGCGCCTCTAATTTATTTTAGAAAAACGGATAAGATTGATTCGATTGGAGGATTTTTCGATCCCAAATTTGGAAAATTATCGCATAATAAGTCTAAAAATATTGACCTAGCTAGGAAATTTTTTTACATCCCAGGAACATCATTTTTAATTCATAGATCAATTTTTCTTAATGTTGGTGGTTTTGATGAAACTCTTCATACTTACTGGGAGGATGTCGATTTTTCAGTACGGGCCTATTTAAAAAATCAAAAGTTAGGAATCGCAACAGAAATTCAACTATTACACAGAGTTGGAAAGACTTGCCACGATAATCCAATGTATACAACTTATTTTTATCAGCGAAATAGAAAAAAAATATCTTTGCGCTATGGTAATTTTATTCAAAAAACTATTTTTTTAGTCAGACTTGGTTTTGACTTTTTTGATCAAGTAAAAAAATTACTTCACACAAAAAACCAATCTCGATTTATTCTATTTATAAAGGCAATACGAGATTAAAAGTAATGTTTCATGTTTTAGTATTAGATCCAAATAAAGATAAGTCGATGCTTACGACTTTGCATCTTTTAAAAGATGCAGATATCAAGGTCTATGAAAAATCTAAACTTGATGATGCGATTGATCTTATTCAAATTATCGATGAAATTGAACTAATTATTATTCGCGATGACAAAAAAAATGAAACAAGTGAAAAAATTGCAACTTATTTATTAAATAACTATCGGCCAATAAAGCTTTTTGTAATTGGAAAAGCAAATGTTAAATATGACATGCTTAAAAATTTTGATCCAGAAATTTCACCTGAAAGTATTGCCATAGAAGTAAAAAATGAGTTTGCGACAAAAGAAGAATCAAGTCTAATTAAGCGGGAATACATATCGGTACCTGTAGATTATTTTTTAAATTTTAAAGACAATCCTCAGAGAACTGATATTTATCTTCGAATAAAAAAAGAGGATGAATTTCAGTATGTAAAGCGAGTTCATATCGGTGAAGTTCTAGAACGTGAAGCTGTTTTAAAATATGCTCAACTTGGATTGAAAGAATTTTTTATTAAATCATCTGAGTTTCAAAATTTTATATTTTCGGCCTCTGATTTGGTAAAGTCTACAATTAATTCTGATTCGCTTAGCCTTTCCGATCGAATGAACGCGAATCAGACAAGTTATAAATTATCGCAGGCCATGATTTTAGATTTAGGAATAGATGAGCACACGATTGAACTTGTTAAATCGAGCATAACTTCTATGGACAAGACAATTAAAGATGGAGCATTACGGATTTTTTTAGAAAAATTAAAATCAAATGAAGATTCTTTTGCTTACGCACATGTTTATTTGATTTCCTATCTACTATTTAAAGTGGTCGATACTTTTGATTGGAATTCAGCATCAGTTAAAGAAAAATTGTCATATATCGCTTTCTTTCATGACATCAGCCTTGTAACTGATGAGCACTTGCTTGTGGCGACAGCGACAGATTTGGAACAAGATAGTTTAGGATCAAAAGAAAGAAATTTAATATCAAATCATGCGATTGAAAGCGCAAGAATTGTAGATCAATTTCCTGCAGTTCCAATGGGAGTTTCAAGCATTATACGTGAACACCATGGTTCAAAAACTGGGTATGGTTTTCCAAGTGATCTGAGTCATTCAATTGCTCCGCTAAGTATGATTTTTCTAGTTGTAGAGGAGTTTGCCTGCACTCTTTTGAAAGCTAAAAATTTTGAAAAACAATATATCACAGACGTTTTGTCTAGTATGAAAACAAAATATACAAAAGGGACTTACCTCCAAGCACTCAATGCCTTAGTAAAAATATCAAATAAGGGACTCGATACCTAAACTAACTAAATATTTTGCCCAACTATCCGATTATTAATTAAATGAAAAAAAGAATAATAGTTGTCGAAAATAATCCAGAGTTGGTTCAAGTAATCGAGTTCAACTTGAAAAAGGCCTTTGATCTTGATTTAGTTACTTATAAAAATACGGATGATCTATCAAAGCAAGATATTGATGCAATCATAGCACGAGATCATATAAGTAATTCTGCAATCGTTTATGAAGTTGTAAAGTTTTTAAAAATTAAATCGTCTAAAATTCCATTCTTTGTTTTGGGAAGAGAAACGTTTCATTACGAAGTTGAATACCTAATTAACCCAGCAAGCTCGTGGAAGATTTTTATCGAAAATATTGCAAAAGTTGTGGGGTTAACTCCTGCAAAAGATTTTATGGAGTCTAAAATTGGGTATCAAGCAGTGCCGCTTGTCTATTTTATGAATATTGATCAAGCAAGTATTGGATGTGATATTTTTATCCGAATAAAAAAGGAGAATGATCAATTTCAGTATATTAAACGATTTAAGTCTGGAGATAAATTTTCTAATGAAGAAATTTTAAAATATAAAGAAAGTGGGCTACTTGATTTTTATATTCCTAGAGAACAGTACGATAATTTTGTATCTTATGTAACTGATAAAATGTTAGCACAGCTTCAAAGCGAATCAACAGAGCCAATTAGAAAAATGCAAATTGCATCAGATATTTATGAAATTACCCGCGACCGTATGAATAATCTTGGGGTTGATGAGATTACAGTCGAGCTAGTTGAAGAGAACGTAAAGTTGATGCAAAAAACGGTTGGTGAAAAAAATGCGCTAAATGATTTTCTCGCAGCTATGAAAAAAAATCTCTTATCCTACTCATATGCACACTCTTACTTATGCTGTCTTCTTTTAAATCAAATTATTAAAAGCTTTGAATGGGAATCAGCTTCAGTAAGAGAAAAGATTAGTTATATTTGCTATTTTCACGATATATCTCTGTTGGAAGATCGATTGATAAAGATATGCTCGAGTCAGGAATTGGAGGCCGCAAAGCTTTCTAAGGATGATCATGACAAAGTATTGTCTCATGCAATGAAATCAGCTGAAATCGTAGATAAATTTTCTCAAGTGCCAATTGGTGTTTCGAGTTTAATTAAAGAACATCACGGTGTTAAATCTGGCGTAGGATTTAGAAATCATTTAAGCATAAATCTTTCGCCTTTATCAATGATGTTTGTTGTTGTTGAGGCATTTGTAGATGAATACTTAAAAAGGGGTCTTCCTCCAGCAAAGGAAGATATTGCTGAAATTTTTTCTAAAATGGATGGCACTTTTAATAAAGTGACATATGCCCAAACACTCTTGGCCCTTCAAGCTGCTATTTTGAAAAAATAAGTTCAGGTGTGAATACAAAGTCTGATTTTAAAATAAAAAAGAAGATAATAAAAGAAATCCTCTTCGTCTTTAATACTAAGCATATTGTAATGAGTAAAAAAAGTGGAGACGTTGTACGGTCTATGTTTGAAATATGTATTAAAATATCAAAAAATGAATATAGCTTTTTGAAGACTGTATCTAGATAATGAAATTTAGAAAAAAATGAAAAAATAAACAGAAGTAGTAGGTAAAAATAGATTTTTTGAAATATAAAAATTAAGGCAACAGAAAAGATAAAGGCAATAAAAGAGAAATTAAAATCTAGATAAATAGAAATTAAAAGTTGTATACACATGAAATGAATAAATTGCTCTGATCTTTTTTTTCTTTTTACGACCTGATAAGCAAGTAAAAAAATAAAACTTAGATAATAAGAGAACGGAAAAATGGTATGAAGATTAATGGCCGCCATAAGTCCGTAGCATAGATAAATCCAATATTGATCGATACGTTTACATCTAATATTAAAATACAATTTTATTCGATCTAGATAGGTTTTGAATATACTTGGGCTTGGATGTAATAAATTTATAAAAGAGAGCAGGAAAATATGGGTTCTATTAGATATCCTAAATACTTTTTTAAGCACATTTATAAATAGATAATAATGGATTGAATTTAATGAAAATATGGGCCAGAGATATAAATTTTTTATAATAAATATTAGCTTGTAGTACATTTGCTTTTTTACACCAAAAAGTACTGCAATAAAGAAGTCGGCATACATTTTTTTACCAAAATTACTGCCTACAAGCCAAAAAAGTTGTTCATACAAAGCATTATCTGGCACAGTTAAATTTTTAAAAATTTCGACTCTATTTATCGATAGGCCATAGAGAATGATATTTATAATGATGTAAAAGCCTAAAAATTGGTTCATCTTATGCAATAGTTCAAGATATTTTCTCAATATTTAGCTTAACTCTTTGATTCTATAGGGGTAAAAAGGGGGTGCGTAATAAACCTTTAAACTATCAAAGTGGTATAAAATGGATTTCCCTATTTCGACAATTGAAAATGAGGTGCGTGCATTTTTGGCCGAAGATGATCTAGCGAACAATGTTTTTTATTCTTTAAACCTTCCTAGTGATGATGTTGAATGCACCTTAAAAATTAAATCAGACTTGTTAATGGCCGGCCTTCCTTACTTTATTACTGCATTTAATCTTTTGGGTGAAAAATTAGATTGGAATGATTTTAAAAACTTTGAAGGTCACAAATTAATTAAAGGTGAGGAAATAAAATTTAAATCAAAATTTAATCGTGCTTTAAGTGCAGAGAGAGTTGCACTGAATTTAGTCCAAAGAGCAAGCAGTATTGCGACTTTTACCAACTCTTTTGTAAAAGAATCAAGTGAAATTAAAATATTAGATACTAGAAAGACGACTCCTGGCCTACGAAGTCTTGAAAAATATGCAGTTAGAATTGGTGGAGGATATAATCATCGAATGAGTCAAGTGGATGTTTTTATGATTAAGGATAATCATAAAACTTTTTTTGGATCGTTAACTGCAGCTTTTGAATTTTTTAGAACTTGTAATTCATTTTATAATCCGATTGTGGCTGAAATTCATAATCTCGTAGAGCTAGAAGAAGCGATTAAACTAAATTTAAATCACTTGATGTTAGATAACTTCAGTCCAGAAGACATTAGAAATGCAGTCAAATTAAAAAAGGTAGGAATGACTTTTGAAGTTTCTGGAGGAATTAATCAAAATAATTTTAAAAATTATTTAATTTCAGGAGTTGATGCCATTAGTATGGGCTCATTAACTTATGGTGCTCCAATGCTTGATTTATCACTTAAGTTTAAAAGAATATAAAAATGCAAACAAAGAATTTTGATGTACTTATTATTGGAACAGGAATCGCAGGCCTTTCAGCAGCCGCTAAAATGGCCGAAGAAAATTTATCAATTGCAATTTTAACGAGAGAAGAAGATCCGACGATTACAAATACCGTCTACGCTCAAGGTGGTATTATCTATTCAAAAGGTTCAGAAGAGTCTTTAATCGAAGACATTCTAAAAGCTAGTGCTGAAACTTCTTCTTTAGAAGTTGCTCGTCATGTTGCTTATACATCATCGCCAATTTTAGAAGATTTACTTATTAATAAGGCCGGGACTGATTTTGAGCGTGATGAATTTTTAAAATTAAAGTTTACAAAAGAGGCAGCTCATTCTGTACCTAGAATTTTATATAGGGGAGATTATACTGGAAAAGAAATTCAAATCTCACTTTTAAATTATTTAAAAAATAACTTTAGTTCTAATGTTCAGTTTTTAACATCTCATACTGCAATTGACTTAATAACTGCCCTTCACCATGGTGTAGATATTAATCAGCGCTATGAAGAAAACAAAGTTTTGGGTGCTTACGTCTTTAATCAAAAAACTAATCAAGTGACAAAAATTATATCAAAATTTACCGTGCTTGCGACTGGTGGAATTGGAGCATTATATCTTCATCATTCAAATTCCGAGGGGGCGAGAGGTGATGGCCATGCAATGGCAAAGAGGGCCGGTGCGATCGTTACTGATATGGAATTTATTCAATTTCATCCAACAACATTTTATGCAGGAGCTACGCATCGCCGTTTTTTAATTAGCGAGGCCGTTAGAGGAGAAGGAGGAATTCTCTTAAATTCGAATGGTGAACGTTTTATGGAAAAATATCACCAAGATTTAGAATTAGCTCCAAGAGATGTTGTATCTAGAGCAATTGCTCATGAAATTATTAAATCAAAAGATGACTCAGTTTATTTGGATATTTCTCATAAAGATGCTGAGTGGATAAAAAATAGATTTCCAACAATCTATCAACATTGCCTAGAGCACGATATTGATATGACTTCTGATCCTATTCCCGTTGTTCCAGCTGCTCACTATACTTGTGGAGGAGTTAAGACAGATTTAAATGGCCTCACCAATTTAAAAAATTTATATGCTGTAGGGGAAGTGGCATGTACAGGATTGCATGGAGCGAATCGTTTGGCGTCCACTAGTCTGCTTGAGGGGGCATGTTTTGGTTATTTTGCAGGAGAAGATATTATTTCAAAAAATAGGAGCGAGTCTATTTATCCATCAGTTAAAATCAAAGATTGGATTGATGGAAGTGATGAAGTGGATACTGCCCTTATTCAACAAGATTGGATAACATTAAAACAAACAATGTGGAATTATGTTGGACTTATACGATCAAAAGATCGCTTGGCCCGCGCTGAAGTAATGATTAAAGAATTAAGTGATGAGATTAATCGTTTTTATAGAGATGCAAAACTAATTGATTCACTTATCGGTCTTAGAAATGCAGTTGAAATTTCCCAGCAAGTTATTCATGCTTCTCGAAGAAGCACAAAGTCTGCTGGCTGCTTTTATCGTGAAAGCTAAAAGACTGAGGCCCTCTTTCATTTATTAAAGAAGACCTCGATAGATTCGCGATTGAATTTAATTTAATCGTTCCATTAATTAAATTAACGATGAAGCGATGATACCCGGCAAAGAAGTTGTCCATGGGCCAATGAAGCCAAATTTTAAATTAAGCTGAAAGTAAAATCTCATTTAGAGTTAGAGAGCGAGTTTGATCGTTTGGAATGCTTGATTCAAAATTTTTATTTTTTGAAAGTAAAGTTTCGACAAACGAATTTTCTCCATTAATTTTTGAAACTCCCCAAGTGCAAGTTTCAAAGAGAACGAATTCAAAATTGCAATCTGAAAAGTTTGTGAATTGAAACTTGCAATTTACAAAGAGGCAATTAATAAAAAGGGTATTTGAAATACTTGATGCCCAGAAAGTGCAATTAGTGAAAGTAACGTTCTCAAAGATTGAGTCTGATATCTTGCAACCAGAAATTGATAAGCTGTTGTAATCACAGTCGGAAGCCTGTAACATATCAATATTTTGAAACTGCTCATCTGAAAGATTCTGATTCCAAATTTCATTTAAAAAATAAGTAACAGTTTCCATAAGTCCTCCAAAATACATTGGCTTCCTGTCTTTAATCATATCAAAATAGACCAATTGCGTCAAGAAAATAAATTGCATCAAGAAATTTTTTTGCAATCCGATAATGTTATTAGCAACTTAAATTTAAGGTGGACTTGTTATGGCCGATTTTAGAAAAGAAAAATTAGAAGCATATCTTGGGGTTGTCAGAAAATACATGCAAGTAAGGGGAGCAATGTCACAAAAAGACTTAGCAGAGCTTACCGATGTAGGGGTTTCAACAATGAGTCGCTTTCTCTCTCAAAAGTCGACTGAGCTAAATCCACAACTTATAGCAAAGATAACGGCAAAACTAAATATTCCACTCCATGAAATGATTGATTTTGTCGAAGAGGACTTTGCAGATCGATTTATTCGTCTTGTGAAGTTTTATAAAGATGAACTTAGCGAAGAAGATCCAGATGCTGATACTGTGAAAGCTGTAATTAAAGAAGAGCAGGATCTTTCAAAAAATAAAGATGAAGTGACACTAGAGAAAAAAGAAAATGCTAAAAAAGGATCTGACCTAAGTATTAGAGATAAGCTAGAAAGCTTAACACCAAGGCAAAGGGCCTTTATGACAGAGTTTTTAAATTTAAAACTTGAAGAAAGAGATTTGATTGTAGATCTTGGAAATAATTTATTTCAATACTTCAAAATGAAAGGAATGGATTTATGAAATTAAGTGCATTGTTTTTTTTACTAATTTCATTTAATCTTTTTGCAACCCCGACCTATATTGAATTTATTTTTTTATCACCAGATAAAACAGGTGCATTAATTGATTATATTAATAAAAAAAATGAGTTTAATTTTTCTAAAAAGGTGGCACAAGCGGAGTTGTCTAATTGCACACCAATGGGAGATGGGTGCTTCCATCCTCAATATGGCTATATTGAAAAAAAAATAGGGCCCAAAATTATTCCTGATGAAGAACTAAAATTAAAAACTTTTAATGCGACTGAAGTTAATCTCGTTAATTGTGATAAAGAATACTACTTTGATATCTACTGCGGGAAAGAAAGTAATCGTCCAAAGAATACAGAAGTTGAAATATGGTTTGATACATCCTCATCGTTGAAAAGTGTCGATTATAACCGCGATCCGAACCGTTGCAAAAGGAGAGATTTTCTAGAAAGTGTGCAAGAAGTCTGCAAAGAAAAGTTAAATACCTCGATTTATAACACTGCTAAAAAAGAAATAGGGGAGAATGCATCTGTTTGTTTAAATTATGGAACTAATGATCAAAAGCGACTTCTTACTTGGATGAAAGATTCAAATGCTAAGACACTTTTGATTGTGACAGATATCGATGAAATGTCAGAAGAAATGCAGGAATTTTTAGATAAAAGTGGGGCAAAAATTATAGGTAATGGTGTTAAGGCCTTTACGCCAACTGATCTAGTAAATTATTCAAAGGAATTTGTTAAATTCTGCAGATAATTCTATACTGCATGCATGTTTAAGGAATTAATACATTGGTCAGAGAAGCATTTTCAAGCGTTGCCTTGGCGTAAAGATCGCAGTGTCTATCGAACAATTGTTTCTGAGTTTATGTTACAGCAAACGACAGTCTCAACAGTTGTTAATCATTTTGAAAGATTTATAAATGAATTTCCAGATTTAAAATCACTAAGCTTGGCATCGGAAGAAGATTTATTAATTGCATGGAAAGGTCTTGGCTATTATCGAAGAGCAAAAAACCTAAAAAAACTTTCTGAGTCCCTCTATGCTTTATATGGTGAAAGTTTACCTACATGTTATGATGAGTGGATAAAATTAAATGGAGTAGGTCCCTATACCGCGAGTGCAATTTTAGCAATTGGCATGGAAAAAGAATATCTTGCCATTGATGCAAACATTGAAAGAGTTTTAGCGCGTTTTTTTGGAATAGAAGAAAAACAAGGCCCGAAATTGCATCAGAAAATTGTTGAAAAATGGCAAAGTATTGAGAAAAAGAAATTGAATTATAGAAAATTAAACGAAGCCCTGATGGATTTAGGCAGAACGTATTGTAAAAAAGAAACGGTGGAGTGTAATAATTGTAAGTTAAAAAAAAATTGCAAGGCCTTTTCACAAAGAGCACAGCTTCAATATCCAATTTACAATAAACAATTGCAAGTTAAACACGAGCTTGACCTCCTTAGAGTCATTGTAAAAAAAAGAAATACAATATTGGCCTTTAAGAAAAATAAGTTTGAATGGCTTTCTGATCAATGGGAGATACCAACTTTTATTGTTAATTCGACAGATAAAAAATTGAGTCAATATCCTTTTTTAAAAATAGATCAAACTAAAATTGATCATAAATTCAAATCGAGCATAACAAAATACAAGATTACAAATTTTGTTATCACATTGGATGAAAATAAGTTTAGAGAAGTCTGTAAAGATGAAAGATATGAGTTTATTGACATAAAAGATTTAGACCGAAGCAATCTTTCGACTGCTTCAGTTAAGTCTTATAAGTTAATTTATAATTTAGTTGGGTCGTAATATTTTTTATAAACATCACTTTCTTTTTCAAGCATTTTTTTCTTTTTAATTGTTGGTTGCTTTATCGCTTCAGGATCAACTTGGATTAAAATGGCCTCTTTAAATTCTTCTACAACGGCCTTTGCTTCTGCATTGGCATTTTCATTATCTAAAACAAGCCCGGCCCTTGGATCAATTTTTATACCGACAGGAGGAACGTAGGCCCCATCTTGATTAATTTTTCCCATATTTTCTGGTGCTTTGTAGATGTTTAATTCTTGATTAAAGCTTGCAGTTTTAGGTGGGGGAAGATAGATACCGGTTTGATCATCTACATAGCCTCCAGATCTTAGTTCGTGAACATCTTTAAGAGTTGTTTCTTTCTTATCATCTTTTGTCTTTGCATAAATTTCTTCAGTCTTTTTTAGTTCTAGAGCAAACTTTTTTTCATCAATTTTTTGTTCAACTGCGCCTAATGTTTCATTTAGTTTTAGCTTTGTGAATTGCTCAGTTGCAATTTTTACCGGAGCAGTAACCACCTCAGTTGATTCAGAAACCCCAGAAAACTCACCGGTTTTAACAACAACTGATTCAGCATTAAGTTTTTCTTCAACCTTTTTATTTTCTACTGTAATTGGTGTCATGGCCACGGCACCTTCAAAAGTTACGAGAGAGGTTATTTTAGTTTCTGGATTATAATTAGTTTGAAAAATCGTCCCTCGAACGCCAAGTGCTGCACCTGCAGTTTTTATAATAAGTTTATTCTTAACTTCTTTATTGCCACCTTCTTTCGTAAGATCTTGAGTCTTTTTTATACTTGCTTTAAATTTTCCAATAAGAAGTCCAACTAATTGCTGATCTTTTTCCTGAGTGTAATCTACGACAATTTTACTATTGGGGCCGAGGGTAATTTCAGAGCCGTTAGCATATCGGAGTAAGACAAATGTTTTATCTGCAGTAAGAATTGATGTATCTTTATCAAGCCACTGATTTAATTCTAGCTTTTTAGCCTCTCTCATTCCATTGGAAAGAAAAGTGGCATTACCTCTTAGTTTACTAACTTGTACAAGCTTTGCCTGAACATTTGACAAAAATAATGCGGTAGAAAAGCTAATTAAAATTACTCGGTTAATTTTCATTTGAATCACCATAAAATGCTTCTTTAATATTATTAAACTTAGACTATAATAATTTTATTAATTGTAAATATAGAAAAGGATTTTTATGTTAATGAAATGTTTTGTTATTTCTTTATTTTTAGTTACTGGAGTTATTTTTGCTGAAGAAAAGTCTGACTATCCCGAACTACAAGTGAGTCCTAGGGCCTCTGAAAGATTGGCCTTGGAGAGCGAATATGAACATGATCGTCCTTATAAATTTCAAATGCCAATTACTTATGCTAGTGCTGCAACTTTATTTGCGGCCTTGACATTAGACACAGATACCGGTCGTGATCCAGATCGACACGCAAGAATGACGGGGACAATTGTTGGTGCAGGATGGTTGGCCTTGAATATGTATATGGCATATTCTTATCGTGCATATTCTTCTGCAAATCAGAAAATCTCAATACTCCCAAGCAAAACAGCAAGAGAGCAATTGGTAAAAGAAAGAATGGCCGAAGAAGAGTTGAATCACTTAGGTCGAATTGGGAGAACTATGAAGTGGGGATCTTTTGCTACAAACTTATTGTCGAGTGCCTATATGGCAAGCAATGCTAAAAGAAATTCAAACTCTAAAGTATATAGTGGACTTGCAGTTGTAACTTCATTTCTTCCATTAATTTTTTCAAATCATTTTGAAACAGTTGCGGCCGAGCAACAACAGTATAAGAAAAAAATATTTGGAACAATCAGTTCTAATTTTTTATTTCTTGACCCAGTTACAAATAAATTGAAGGCCGGAGTTGGATTTACGGCAACTTTTTAATTGCATTTTTTGATAGGTCACGGCCTAAGTCTAATGATTCTTTTAGACCTAGGCCCAAGCCTTTTTCTGAAAAAGAAAATATGAACCCTTCTTTAAAATTATTAAATCCAGAAATTCCATATAATGCAGTTTTTTCAGTTTCAACCAATGCCTGATTGATAGGAAGTTTTGGGCCTTTTTCTTCTTTTGTTAAAAAATCAATAAATGAAATAACTGATTCTGAAATGGTTTCATCATATTCATTTGAATTTGATAGAGTAGAGGCAATAAAATCGGAACACTTTTCAAAACCTAACTCAAGTCCTTCTTTTCCCATGCAATATTCCCCAAGTATTTCAAAGTCGGTCAAAATTTTTGCTGGTGATTTCTTGGTATTCTCCGTAAGCTCACTTGCTATCTTTAGTGATTTTATGGCGCTTAAATCAAAGTATTTTTCAATATAGATTTTTTTAAAGATGCTAAGAAACGCCTCAAGGTGTTGATCACTTAAAGCAGAAATTGATTTCCCCTTTTTTAGAGCTTCGCTAGAGGGAATTTCAGCATCAACTAAAAAATTAACAGTTTGGATAAAGCGATTAGCCGCCCCAGTACAATTTGCACTAATCTCTTTGGCGTGGGAAAAGATACTCTTCACGGGAAGTTCAAGTTCTTTTTTGTCTTTTAGGTAATTATAGCTGGTAATAAATTCTTTAGAACTATCACATCTTTTTATTTCTAGTGAAAAAATATTGGTTGAAACTACGAGAGAAAATACAGCGAAACTTAATCTAAAATTCATTAATAACTCCGATCTTTATGATATGGCAAAGTATCGGAATAATTATGAAAAATCTTAAATATTAGTTATTTGTTTTTTGTTGTATCAGTTTCAAATTGAGATCCATAAATCAATTCATTTTGATCGGAAATACAGACAGACTCAAGTAAAAAAATCTTTCGATTAACCTGATTAATAAAAAAATTAAAATTTGGATTGTTAGAAGAGATGACTGCCTTTTGATTTAAAAAAGTACGATTTATTCCTAAGACAACATTGGCAGTTGGTAAGACTTTTGCTGATTTGTTTTCAAAGTCAATTTCAAGCTCACTTAATCCTATTCCATAAATCTCTTTGTCTAGAACTTGCGATTCAGTTTCTAACTTAGGTTTCTCTTCGCTGGTTGTTCGATATAGGTTGCATTGATTTTCTTGATCAAATGACTTAACAAGTGCTGCCCTTGCTTGAAATGTTGTAGTGCTAAGTAATAGTAGTAATGCTGTAATGCTATTTTTCATAATTTTACCTTTAAAGTTGATCAAATCCTTCGTCTATTTATAGTTTAAATTTAAGCTTTTAAAGAAAAAGAATCAAGTTCCGAATAGTCTAATATATAATTATTACTGGAGTATCAAAGAAATGAAAAAAATAGTGACACTTTTCTGTTCTATTCTATCTACAATGGCCTTTTCTGCTGACTGGAAAGAGATTGAAATTCCAGGAGCATTTTGCGGCGATGGTAAGCCTTACGCTGTATTTGTTGAACTTAAGGATACAAAAAAATTATACATTGAATTTATGGGGGGTGGGGTTTGTTGGGACTTTAAGTCTTGCTTTAAGAATCCTTCGCCGTTTCCGTGGTTACATCGTTACCCCGTGATTGGTTCTTATAGTATATTTACTGCCAACCGATCTGAACGCAATCTCTTTAAAGATCATTCAAAAATATATTTTCCATATTGTACTGGAGATGTTCATTCTGGAAGTCACATTAGTGAGTATGAAGGTAGAAAAGTTTATCATACTGGCCGTCGAAATATTGAATTATCTCTCAAATACTTAAATGAAAATTATTCAAATTATTTTGTCTATAATAAAGACTTAGTTGTTTATGGCGCTTCTGCTGGCGCGATTGCTTCATTGGCCCATAGTGATCTTATTCAGTCTTATACACCAAGAACAATAAGAAAAACGATGATTGTTGATTCTGCAGGATTGCATTGGGGAAAAGATTTCTGGAATAAGTTTGATCAAGACATGATCAATGATTTTGCAGATACTTTTAGAAAAGTAGGTCTTGACGTAGATTTTAATGATGGATTTATTGCTAAAAAAATTGAGCCGTTATTTAATG
The DNA here is from genome assembly GCA_964583925.1 of uncultured Bacteriovorax sp. Classification (GTDB taxonomy): domain Bacteria; phylum Bdellovibrionota; class Bacteriovoracia; order Bacteriovoracales; family Bacteriovoracaceae; genus Bacteriovorax. Next base: position 54,862 of record CAZOXW010000004.1, on the reverse strand, counting down.
TTTATCATGACTGGAAAATTGGTTTTCTAATCGCAACCAAAGATAAAGTCATGTCAAAAGTATTTGGAGAAATAACTCCCGATGATCACCGCAAGCTTGTTTTAAGTAAAGATGGCCTCTATCATCGGGCCAAAAATTACCCCAATATTGAAGTATGGTTAAATGATTCTCCAATGCATACATTTATGCTTTCCAAATATTCTGCTGGGTTGAAATCAAATTCAAAAAAGACTGCTGTTGAATTTGTTTTTGATCTCTATAATTATAATCATTAAAAAAACCGAGAGAAGGTGTAAGCCGGGTTCTGTTTTTGATCATCATTCATCTAGGCCAAAAATTGCTTCTTAGCTCAAGCACTCTACCCGCCATGTATAAGTTCTGGCCGAACTTTAAAAGATTGCTCTTTAGACATGGCCTATTTGAGCTTGCACTACGTAGAGTTTACCTGGTTTCACTACAGCTTAACCTGTACATACTTTCTGTTGCACTTGTCCTCACCTCGCGGTGGACGGGCGTTACCCGCTACGTTGCCATTTAGTGCCCGGACTTTCCTCCCGCAATATTGCTATTGCCAGCGATAATCCCCTCTTCTCGGTATAATACTTATAATATGGACTTAATAAATATTCAAATCATTAGGAAGTAAAATTCGATCGCAACTAGGACAAAGCTCAACTGACCGATGGTTTTGTACATTTGAGGCGGTCATTTGGTCGATATTGATCTTACAAGCGCTGCAATTTTTTTGGTTGATAAAACTAAACGGTGGACTTGACACAAATTTTTTATCGACAAGCTGATAGGTTTTTTGAACACTTGATGGAAGAGAGTCAACTAGAGATGAAATGCGTGAGCTTAAATTTTCTACTTCTTTTTGGTGCTTTTTGATTTCAGATTCTGCTTCAAGTTTTATCTCAGTGATTGTTTGGTCAATGCCGGCAATAAACCCAGAAAGAGTTGCTAGTTCAACTTGCAATTTGTCGGCGATGTCGATTTTTAAAAATGTCTCATCTTCAAGTGTATGGAGTTCTTCTTTTAAAAATGCAATTTCATTATTTAGTGAATTAAGCTCCTTTTCACTATTAACTTTATTGATATCTGTATTTAGTTTTGAGAGTTTCGAATCAAGATCTTTGATCAGTTGCTCATTTTTTGAAATCCCAAGCTCTAAAATCTGGAGGGCCAAGGCGTCTTTTTTTGAGATTGCAGCGGTCTTCTTACTCTCTGTGTCTAATATTCTTTTCCTTTGAGATTGAATATCAGTAAGAAGTTGGTAGTTTTTAGCTTTTAAGCTCATTATTTCTATGAAATTTCTATAGGTATCAGTCATCATTTTTAGCAAAGCCTTGATATTAAGTTACCAGTTTGGTTATACTCCAAATCGCTATGAGCGGAAACAATTTTGGCCAATTATTTAAGATTACAACCTTTGGAGAATCTCACGGAGAAGCTTTAGGCGTAGTCATTGATGGAATGCCTTCAAAAATAGAAATTTCCATCCCAGATCTTATGCTAGACCTTAAAAAAAGAGCACCGGGCAAAGAAAAAGGGATGACAAGTAGAATAGAAGGCGATGAGCCTATTATTCTTTCTGGAATTTTTGAAGGAAAGACAACTGGGGCACCGATTGCTGTAATAGTCAAAAATACTAATCAAAAAAGTGAAGACTACGAAAAGTTAAAAAATGAATATCGTCCTGGGCATGCAGATAGAACCTATGAAATGAAATATGGGATTAGGGATTATCGAGGTGGAGGAAGAAGTAGTGGAAGAGAAACTGTTTCTAGAGTAATTGCTGGATACTTTGCCTCACTTATTATTCCAAAAATAAAAGTAAGAGGATTCGTTACAAGAATAGGATCGGTAACTTCAGATGAAATTCCAAACGATTTAGACACAGATTTTGGCCGCTATCAATTCTATGGAGTATCTGACGACGTTGTCGAAGACTATTTAGTAAATTTAAAAAAAGAAGGCGATTCGGTTGGTGGGCAATTAAAAATTATCATTGATCATTGTCCACCTGGATTAGGTGAACCTGTATTTGATAAATTAAAGGCCGACTTTGGAAAGGCCCTTTTGTCGATTGGTGGGTGCGTGAGCTTTTCTTACGGTATCGGCGATGATCTTTCCCGTATGCGTGGATCAGAAGTTGCAAAAAATGTCTCTGCATTTAGTGGAATCGAAGGCGGCATATCAAATGGCGATAGAATGATTTTAACTGCGAGCTTTAAACCGACAAGTACAATTGGAGAAAAGGCACTTAGTGGCCGTCATGATCCATGTATTGTTCCAAGAGCAGTCGCAGTAGCTGAGGCCATGGTTAAAATTGTGCTCGCAGACCATTATCTAAGACAAAATTCATATATCAAAAAATAGAGAGTTTATGGTTAAAAAAACAGTACTGAAAAAAATCGAAATTAATCAAATTACAAGTGAACTTAATAATATCAAGGCCGATACTTTGCTTATAATAGCAGATCACAATGTTTGGTCGGTGTATTCTAAAGAAATTAAATTAGATGAAATTCAAAATAAAAAAGTAATTTTTTGGAAATCACCTGATGGTGAAAAAGCAAAAAACATTACAGAGTTTCAAAATGCAGTAGAGTTTTTTTTAGATAAAGGGATTCACAGAAATGCTCATTTAGTTGTTATCGGGGGAGGAGCAGTTTCTGATCTTGGCGGATTTATTGCGTCTACGATACTTCGAGGAATAAGTTGGAGTGTAATTCCAACGACACTCTTGTCAATGGTTGATGCAAGTATTGGTGGAAAGGTTGCAATTAATTCCAGATCCGGAAAAAATTTGATTGGCGCTTTTCATTTGCCTACGAGTGTTTGGATTTGTCCAAAGTTCATTGAGTCGCTATCTGATGCAGAAAAAACAAGTGGCCTTGGTGAAGTGTTGAAGTATTGCTTTTTAGACTATAGTGTCTACGATCTTGCGATTAGAAAAGTTCCCTTAGAAGATATTATTGATGCTTGTGCAAAATTTAAAATAAAAGTAACTGAAGAAGACTTAAAAGAAGTATCAACTAGAAAAATTTTAAACTTAGGACATTCTTTTGGCCATGCCATTGAGTTCATCTATGGAATAACTCACGGAGAAGCAGTCTTATGGGGAATGAGCATTATATTTAAACTTTACGGCAGTGAAAAAAATATTAATGACTTGAAATTACTTAATCACGCTCTAAGAATGAATAAAACAACACCCCCATGGTTTAATAAAGAATTCCCAATTGATAAAATAATGACCTATTTATCAAAAGATAAAAAAATTTCTGCGTTGTCTGCTATCGACTTAGTTCTTATAAAAGACATTGGTGATGCCTATATTGAAAATAAAACTTTTTCACAAATCTCCCTCGATTTAGAAGATAAAAAAGATGAACTCAAAAAGTTTAGCCTTTAATGTAGGCCCTAACCAATTTAATAAGCAAATTGAGATACCTTGTAGTAAGTCATATGCCAATCGAGCGCTTATTCTGGGGGCATTAATTGGGAATGGATTTAAAGTAATAAATGCAGGTAAATCAAGTGACGTATTATCGCTTGTAGAAATTTTGCGTTTGGTTGGGTTAAAAATAAATAAAAATGGAGACGAGCTCGTTTTTATAAACTGCTTTCCAGAATGTGAAGAAATTAAAGAAGGGCCAGTTACTATAAAAACTGGAGATGGTGGGACAACGAATCGTTTTTTAATTGCGCTCTTATCTCTTGGAAAAAATTGCTATCAGTTTATTCCGAGTGAGCGCATGAGTGAACGCCCTATTGATGATTTACTTTTGCCATTGAGTAAAAATAACGTCATCGTAAGAAAAAACGTATCAAATTCTTGGGTTGAAATTAAAGGACCGCTTATTTTCCCTAGTTCATTTGAAATAGATTGCTCAATGTCGACTCAGTTTGCATCTGCTTTAAAATTGATTTCATTTAATAAAAATGTAGCTTTTAAATTATTAAATGTTTTGGCATCAGAAAGTTATCTGACTATGACTGATTCTGTAATTAATGAGATTTCACAAAAAAAATCCTACACAGTCCCCATAGACTTTAGTTCGCTGTCTTATCCATTGGCACTGGCAGCTCATATTGGAGAAGTAACGATTTTAAATTGCCACGAGATTGATTCTAATCAGGCCGATGCAGTATTTTTAGACCTACTAAAAAAATCTGGAGCAAATATTTCATTTACCGAGCAGGGGCTGCGAGTGAATAATGATAGTCCGATACATGGATTTAAGGTAGATGTAAGTACATGCCCCGATCTATTTATGACTTTGGCCTTTGTTGCCAGCTATGCTAAAGAAAATAGTGAGTTTAAAAATTTAGAGGTTCTAAGACATAAGGAAAGTGACCGTATTCTTGCTGTTCTTGAAATATTGGATATTTTTAAAGTTAAGTATATTTATGACCAAAAAAATGAAACGTTGGTTATACATGGAAATACTCCTAAAATTTCACCAGTAGATCTTACTCCAGTCAACGATCATCGCATCGTCATGATGAGTTATCTTTTTTTGCGATATAATTCAGGTGGCTTGTTAAATAATGTCGATTGCATAAAAAAATCATTTCCCAATTTTATTCAATTAATGGAAAATTAATTTAAAAGAGGTGTGAAATGAAAAATTTATTATTAGTTCTGCTTGTTATTTATTCAAGTTTTTCTAACGCTAGCGTGTTGGAGTGGGGAGATCTTGATTTGTATGAGCGCTACACCTTAAAAGAAGATATAGTTTTTCCCGGTGTGATAGAATTTAAAAAAGGTGATAGTTTTGATTTTTATGATCGAATCGGTGGCAATAACCTTGTGATGTATTTTCAATTTCATTCTGTAAAGTGCGATAATCCTGACTTAACAAGCGAGATGATTTTAATGAATCCAAGTCCCGAAGATACTTCACGAGATCGAACCATTGCACTTCAACTAGAAGAGGGATGCAATATCGGAATGTGGATTGAAGTTAGAGATTATTATTCTCCATCTTTATTTTTGAATTTGGGAAGTCATCAATCTTTGTAGTTCAAAAACATCCGTTACTCTAATCCAGTCATTACCTGCACCACGACCAAGTGGTTTAAATTTTTTCGTGACGATTTTTCCATCATCATAAATGCTTTCATCTACGTGAATTTTTATGACTTCGGCAGTAATAATTTGACCTGCACCTGGAGTGTTGCCATAACTTAAATGATCTCGATAAATACATTCAAAATGAATCAACGATTCTTTTACTCTCATCGCTTTTATATTTTCAGAAGGGATAGGGGTAAGTCCTGAGAGTTTAAACTCATCTTCTCCAAAAGCTGTTTCCGTTGAGCAAAGATTAACTTTCTCTGCTAATTCTTCGTGTACAAAATTAATCACAAGTTCTTTTTCTCTGAATATGTTCTTCGGAGTATCTTTTAAATCACTTGTACTTGTTCTAATCATTGGAGAAAAAGCGATAATCATTGGCTTTGCAGAAACTGCGGTAAAAAAAGAAAAAGGGGCAAGGTTATTTGAACCATCTTCATTTTTTGTTGAAATTAAAGCAATTGGCCTTGGTACAATTGATCCAATTAGAAGCTTATAGTTTAAGTCAAACCTTTGATCGCTAGATATCGTTTTCATCTGTTACTCACTTTTGTTTTTTTCCAACAACATTTTTTAAAATGCCAATTTTTTCAATTTCAAGCTCTAAAACATCGTTTTCTTTTATCCAACGATCCAATTCAAGTCCACAACCTGTTCCAACAGTACCAGAGCCAAAAAGATCACCGGCCAATACCCATTCATCTTTTGAAACATGCTCAATCATTTGTGCCCAAGTAAATTGTCCATCTCCTGATTTTCCACGAGACCATTCTTGACCATTAATTTTTGCTGTCATTATTAAATCTGGCTCTTTAAAATTAAATTCATCAAAGGTAACAATGACAGGCCCTAATATAGAGCAAAAATCTTTTGCTTTTGCAGGGCCCAGTCGGACACTCATTTCTTTCTTTTGAATATCTCGAGCAGAGATATCATTTAAAATAGTAAATCCAAAAATATGTTGATGAGCATCTGCACTTTTAATATTTTTCCCGTCTTTAGCAATAATCATTCCAAGCTCTAACTCATAATCTAAGACATCAGTATATGAAGGCCAAAGAACTTCATCTTCGTGCCCGATAAATCCTTTGGTTGCTCCTTTATAGTAAGCAGGAATTTCAAACCAGGCAGCTGGAATTTCTTCATTTCTTTTTTTAAATCCAGTTTCGACGTGCTTCTTATGGATAAAAAAATCTCGATAGCTTTCAATTTTATCGATTGGGCAATTGAGCTTGATGTCAGCATTGTAGTCTATTTGATACTGATATTTTTTATCTAAATTAAGTGCTTCTTTTAATACTTTGATTGGATCAAGGGATGTTTTTAAAAGCAAACTTAAGGAAGAAGGGCAGTAAAGAGCCGCTCTTTCTTCATAGTTAAAATAACTTTTTTGGAAGAAAAGTTCGAAACTAAAGTTCGGGTCAATGATATTATTTCCTTCTAAGATACCAAGACGCGCTTTTTTTATTCGATCAGATTTTAATGAATAATTTACTAATTTCATTTTTAAGGTCTCCCAAAGCGTTTATCATATTCAGGTAAAACCAAATCCATCGCTTCCATGAAATGTCTCATTTCTTTTTTAGTTCCAAGGCTTACTCTAACATAATCGGGCATTTCATTTGCTTTTAGTTGCCGAATAATAACACCATAATTTAAAAGTTCGTCGAACAAATATTTAGAAGCGATCTCGCTTCCTGTTTTAAAACAAATAAAATTAGCAGCAGATGGAATCGGATTGAATTTTTTTTCTACTAAGTATTGAAATGTTTCTTCGTAGCGACGAATGTTATTTGTTATAGTTCGTTTCAAGTGAGGCTTATCAAAAATAGCTCCTAGGGCACCAACTTGAGCGATAACTCCTGGTTCAAATGGAAGTTTTACTTTATGAAGGTTAGAAATCAGATCTTCGTGCCCAAAGCCATAACCAATTCGTATTCCTGAAAGGCCATAAGCCTTAGAAAATGTTCGAAGTGTAATGACATTATCGTAACGGTAATCCATGGAGTCTGGATAGTCAGATCTAACTTTTGCAAATTCAAAATATGCTTCATCTAATATTACGAGCACATGATTTGGTACATGGGACATGAGATAATCAAATTCTGATTTTGTGATATAGGATCCGGTCGGATTATTAGGGTTGCATATATAAATTACTTTTGTGTTTTTAGTGATAGATTTAGATAGTGCCTCTACATCAAAACGATAATTTTTTAGAGGAACTGTTTTTAATTTTGCTCCAACGCTTCTTGCAATGATATAAAAACCAATAAAAGTATTTTCTGAAGTTAATATTTCATGTCCTGGTTGTACAAAAGCACGAGCAATATAGGCCATAATCCCTTCAGAACCATTTCCTAAAATAATATTTTCTTTTTTTAATTTATAAAGCTTAGAAAGGGCCGTCTTTACTTGGTAAGCACTCATATCTGGATAGCGATGAACATCCCAAAGTGCATTAGTCATATTTTTAATTGCATATGGAGACGGCCCTAAGGGATTTTCATTACTTGCTAATTTAGATATCTTTGTAATGCCCTTTTCTCGCGTGAGTTCTTCAATTGGTTTCCCGGCCTGATAGACTTGTAGATTACGAACATACTCAGGTACTAGCGAATGGATTTGTGCAGAAATTTCTGACATGATTTTAATCCTAGGATAAAATATTATAATTAATTAAAACGATACTCTTTTTTTTATTTTAATAGAAGGCTTTAGGTTAATTTTGGTTCAAATTTTGAAAGATGAATTTACAATCTCTCATTTAAATCTAATGGCAGAGGCCATCAAACTTTATAACGCTCGGAAATACTGGGAGTGTCATGAAAATCTAGAGCATTATTGGCTCGAAGAGCCTGGCCCCATCAGAAACATTTATTGGGCAGTTATTCAAGTCGCAGCGGCCATGATTCATTATCGAGAGAATAATTTAATAGGTGCTATCGGCCTGTTGAAAAAGGCTAAGGAAAAATTTCAAAGAGTAGAGAAGCACAATCTAGAAAATGAATTATTAAACAATTTATTGAGTTGGGGCACGCTTAAAGAAAAATGCAATAAAATACCTGATATGCCAAGATTAGAAGATTTCGCTGATTTGTATGAATTTAAGTTTAAGGAACCAGAAATATGGAAAATGACATCAGAAAAATTTTAGTAAAGCTTCCTAAGCTTGGTGAAGAAATAAATTTAAGCTTTCCTTTTTTTACAATCGTAAGTGAGGAGTTCCCTAGAGCAGAAATACATGTTCTTTTAGAAGAGGGAGACTATAAAGATGCATTTTTGTTTCTTCCATTTAAAGTTAAAGTACATGTTCGCCCAAGTGACAAAAAAAATTTAATTCAGACACATCAATTTGTGGCCAATTACAATGAGATATTTAACATTGATCTCTATTTAGATCTTGAAGGTAGTTTTAATTCTGGTTTTATTGGGTTTAATTACAGGATACCAACAAGAGTTGGTTTTGATTTAGGATGGAATCGTCATTTGCTAACAAATTCTTTTAAGGTAGTGCCGCATGCATTATTTGAAAAAAAATCGATCCAACTTCTAGAGCTATACTTGAGTAAGAGTTTTAAAGAAGTAAAAATTCAGGGCCCTGTCATTTATAGTCAGAGCAAAGAAAACGAAAAAGATGAAGAGCTTTTTAAAACTCCGGATCAACCAAAAAATATTTTAATAATGTTGGATAATTTTAATGCTGTGTCTTCGCAAATAAATTTTTGGAAAGATTTTTTTGACTCTTTTAAAGGCATTCAATTTGTAATATGGACCAAAGAAGATGAAGAGATCATTTCAGATGTTTTTTCATCAATTGATCTTGGAGAAAATAAATTAATGATACATAGGGGAGTGAATCTAAAGGAATTCCAGTTTTTGATATCTAAGATGTCTGGAGTTATCGTTAATAATTTTTGGGCCGAAAGTCTTTCGGCCTATTATAATCTTTCCGCCATTAGTTTTTATTTTACTGACAAAAAGGTTGCCCATTATTCATTTTTTAAATACAGACCGCTTAGATTTTATTTTAATAAAGACAATAGCTCAAAAATGTATTACTTAGACGAGGAAAAAAAATTTGATTCGATTAATCAGGTTGTAGATCTTATTCATTTAAATTTTAAACTTTAAAACTTGCCCTTTAATTTTTCGCTTAAAGGGCAAGAAATAATTTTATCTTGGTCGTATGATATCTCCAGGAAGAGGATCATTTATACTTCCTGGAAATCCAATTTCATCACCTAAGTCGCCGTCATCAAATCCATCTTCACTTAATTCAATGACAATTTCAAGTACAGTTACGGAACCATTGAATTGCAGTCGGAGAGATTGTAAATCATGACCAATTATTCCTCTCGATTCTCTTAAATCAAAATGAATCCGACTTGGAGACTGGCCAAGCATTTGGCTTTGTCCATATGATTGATTATTTTCAAGTAGCATTGCTGTTCCATAAGAACCTCGGTTTGACATTGCTACGATCGAGATACTCTTGATGGTTTTTCCAGTTCTTTGGTGAAGTGCAAATTGCCTGAAGAGATTGAGTCCACCCTCTCTTTCAAAAGTTTGATTGATTTGCTGTCTAAGGAGTTCAGTTCGTGAAGGGCCAGGGAAAGGATCAATAGGGCCACGATTCTTCTCGAGTACAAATACAACACGATCAACATAAAACCTCCCTTGCATTTCAAGTAGTAGCGAACGAACTTCTCGACCTAAATCATTATTAAAGGAATCAACTCTAAAGCGATATGAACTTAAATCTCTGGCGACGATAACACTATTTTCTAATTGTCGATTATTGACAAGTAGTCTGGCCTGTCCACGCCCAGCTTCTGTTGCCATGACGATTTGAATCTCTCTAATTTTAGATCGCCCAATTCTAATTTTAGTGTATGGATCATTTAAAATCTCTAAGCTTCTTCGCCCTTCAAAATACTGTCGTACATCTAGCTCAAGTGTTTCTCTATCACGTCGTTCATCTCGATCCCAAGGATCAAACTCACCGCGATCTCCACGCCTTGAATCAGCTAAAATGTTTAGTGATGATAATAATAGAACTGCCGTTAATAATGATTTTTTTAACCCCATGAATTTCCCCCTCTAAAAACCTGCATTGCACAGGTATGGCAGAAGAGAGCAATTGAAATGCCAAGAAAAAAGGCCAAATTTGGTTTCAATTTGGCCCTTTTTGAATTATTTGGAGTCAGATTGTCTTAGTTTATAGAGGCAATTTTTCTCATTCTTAATTGAACTTTAGAAAAATAGATCGTTTTATATTTTTTTGTATGAGAATGATAACGAGCATACCAAGAACCGTCTTTTTTAGAATGTCTCTCTTTTAAGATCGAAAGGATCATTGCCATCTGGTTTAAGGCATAGTTTTCATCATTTTGTAGTCTCTTCTCATCTATGCTTGGGAGTTTTAATCTTTTTAATTCTTTATTCCAAATTTCAGTATTAATTTGGGCCAATGAAAGATCTCCAGTTGTCGAAATTTTTGTATTATCAAAATCAGATTCAGTATCAATGATAGCAATCATTACGATCGGATCAATTTGATATTTTTTAGATGTATGGGCCAGATAATGTGCAATTTTAACTGCCTTAAAATCATTTAGTGCAGGCTTAATCGCCTTAATCATTTTAGTAATTTTTTTAATTTCTTTATAGTTATATCGATCAAAATTAGTGCTTTTTGAGTTAGCATTAATACTTCCAAAGATCGATGTAAGTACTAAAATAATGATTAATAAACCTTTCATAAAATTATCCCCCGCTACAATCTAAAGTGCAGGATCAAGGCCAAAAATATGTGTGTAAGTACTTGATTTTAATGCTTGTGAGGTGTCGTGCTCTTGGCCAGTGATCAGATAATGTGCATTCGATTTTAGAAGTATTTGAATTGTTTAGAATGGGATTTTTAACTACTTAGTGAAGATACTTAGACCTAAGGATCATAAATGGTTTTTCTACCATTAGATAAAGTATTGATGATATTAGGACGCTATAAAAAAGGACGAAAATGAGTACCCAAATTGTTTCTAAAATTGGATGGCCAACTGCAAGTAATTTGATTGTTGGCCGGTGGACTAAATTTCTAATTACATGAATATGAATGAGATAAATAGCAAAACTTGTCTTTGAAATAACATATAAAAACTTTGAAGATAAAATGCTTGTTAACCAGTTGTCTTTTATTAGTGCATAGATAAGTAATGCAGAAAAGCCAATAGATATTCCTGTAAAGTTAAAAATCACTTTAGACTTATATGAAATGGCCATTATGAAAAGAGATAGTGGTAATAGATAATTTATTAAGTCCTTTAACTTATGAAAGTGACTTTCTTTGTCTTGATAGTAATTTGCAATGAGCATTCCAGCAATTAACCCTTCCGAATGGGTATGGAGAGGACGATAAATATTTTTCATATAAATATTTAAATCAAATTGTGGAAAACTATTAAAAATATCCCAATATAAAAAACGATTTAGAGTTGGGAGTATAAAAAGGAACCACAAAAGTGGACGGTAAGACTTATATTCATTTTTTAAATATCTACTTGCAATAATCAGTAGAAGTGGAGCAATAATATAAAAATGTTCTTCAGTTGCAAGACTCCAAGCTCCAAGTACGGGGCCATCATCGTTATAGTAGTTGCTTAAAAAAAAGATGTTAGAAAAAAGTCCATTTAAATCAAAACTTCGTGAGATGGAAAAGAAATAGACGATAAAGACTACAAAATAATAAATCGGCCAAATTCTAAAACCACGTCTAAGAATAAATCGACCAAATTTAATTGTGTTGGTCTGAATCAATTCTTTCCAAAGCTGTCCACCAATTAAAAATCCACTTAAAACAAAAAAAAGTGGAACGCCAATCCAGCCACCTTTAAATGGAGGGATTTGGTTGAGTATCGAAGGACTAAATATTGATTCAGGTGAAATAAATAATTCATTCACATGCATGCAAACAACTAAGAGAATTGCCAATGCTCGAAGGCCATCGAGGGCCTTTAAGTTGTGTCCTGGTGAAGAATATAGTTCACTAATTCCTTCAACTAAATATTTTTTTATTCTTAAATAATTCATGCCTATATGGTTATTATAATTAAAACTAATTACAATAAAAGAAAGAGCAATAAATACCTAAAAGAAAATAGAGAAAAATGCAGACTAGCTACTTAACTTTTTTTGGCATCCTTTTATCAATTAATACAATTTTGTGTATTGTTGCTGACTTTGTTTTAACAAAAAAGATGCGTGCTCGTGGTTTAAATTTTTGGTTCATTTCTATTTTTATTGTTTTTCACGTGGCTTCTTATTTTCATTTAAAGACAGACCTTCAAGAAACAAAATTAAATTTTGCGGAACGATTGAGTGGCTATGCACCAGCTTATGGATCGGCCATGAAACAATTAGGCGTCGACAAGCTAAACTTAGGAACTGCATCTAGTGATCCAACCTATTTGAAAATTATTGATACTCAAAAACAGTGGCTTTTGGAAAATTCATTCGTCGCGGATATATATACTCTAATAAAAACTGATAAGGGTGAGTTTGCTTTTTTGGTTGATTCTGAGACTGATTATGATAAGAACGGAAAATTTGAAGGGGCTCGTGAATCTCGAACAGTTATTGGTGAAATTTTTCATGAGGATTTGCAAGTTATAGATGAAGCATTTAAAGGTGGAATGAATTTCAATTTAGAACCAGTAACTGATAGATGGGGAACTTGGATTAGTGCTTACTATCCAATCAGATCTGATGATGGGAGTATTCGCGTTGTCGCTGGGATAGATTTCTCTGCACAGAAATATTCTCAGGATATTTATCACTCATTGAGAAGGAATTTCACTTTTTTATTTATTTTTTTCCTAGTGATTTATTCATTTTTTGTGGCCTTTAGAATTCAAGAAAAGAGTTATTCTGATCGTTTGATCTTTGAGAGGGATTTGCAATTTTCACAATCGCGCACAATTTCAAATGCCAAGCTGGCGGCACTAGGAGAGATGGCCGCAGGAATAGCACATGAAATAAACAATCCCTTAATGGTAATTGTGGGAAAAACTTCGATTTTAAAACGACAAATTTTAAATGGAGAAATCGATCAAAAAATTATCATTGAAAGTTTAAATAAAATTGAACGAACTACGTTTAGAATTTCAACGATAATTAATGGATTAAAAACGTTTTCGAGAGACGCTGGGAAAGATGAGTTTAAGGATGTAAAGCTTTCTAAAATTATGGATGAGACACTTGTTTTATGCCAAGAAAAATTTTGGCATAAAGAAATTAATTTAGAAATTAAACCAGTACCAAATGTAACAATTAATTGCAGACAGGCACAAATTATTCAGGTGCTCATTAATATTTTAAACAATAGTGTTGACGCTGTTAAAGAACTACCCGAACGATGGGTGCAAGTTTCTTTTGAAATGAGAACTATTGATACTATTTCTATTTTTGTCACAGACAGTGGAAAAGGGATTCCAAGCGAGATTGCTGATAAGATGATGCAACCATTCTTTACAACTAAAGATCAGGGAAAGGGAACGGGGATTGCTCTTTCTATTTCTAAAGGAATAGTTGAAGAGCATCAAGGACAACTTTATTTAGATCGAGAATGTTCTAATACGAGAATCGTCGTCGTTTTAAAGGCCAAAATAGTTTAAGCAAAACTATTTATGATAAGGGTGATTTTCCTTAATTGTAATCGCACGATAGATTTGTTCAACAAATAAAAGCCTTGCTATCTTGTGGGGAAAAGTCATCTTGGATAGTGACATTTTTTGATGTTTGATTTTTAACACGAGAGTTCCAAAACCAGCAGCTCCACCGATAACAAAAATAATTTTAGAGCTTCCATTTTTATTAAAAAGCCAATCTGAAAAATCTTTACTATCACGCTCTTCACCTTTTTCGGTCAAGAGTACAATGGGAGCTGGCTCCGATTTATTAATTTCATTAATTTTAGATAGAATTTCTTTTCCTTCAAGGTCCAAGTTCTCGGAGTGTGCTTTTAATTCATGGATAAAAAATTTTGGAGCAATGATCCTTTTTAAGTAATCTTTCTCCAGGGATTCAATTTTTGAATCGCTTAGTTTGCCAACGACTAGAAGATGAATCTCTCTCATTAGAAATAATTTTTGTCACCAATCGGTGTGATCGTTTCAACATTTGAGAAATAATAACTTTCAGGGATATCAATTGTAACCGCGTCTTTATAGAGATGATCAAGATCGTAAACAGTTCTGGCGGATTCAGAAAAAACATGGGCAATAAAATCACCGTAGTCTAGAAGAATCCAATCAGTAGATTGTTTCAAACCTTCTTTTGAAATTGCTTCCACTCCATTTTCACGCATTTGATGAGATATTTCTTCTGCCATTGCTGACATTTGTGTAGGGTTAGTTGCAGAACCTAGAACGAAAAAATCTGCAATGGTTGAAGTTTTACGAAGGTCTAAAACTTTAAGATTTATTCCTTTAAAATTTCCCATAATCCATGCACATGCCATCGCATGACTATTTATTTCAGAGAAGTTTTTATCGTTGATGATTTTTTTTACTTCATTTGCTATAAATTCTCGACTCATTTTTTATCCTTTTCTAGCTCAATACATTTTAGCATTAGGCCTTTTAATTTATCTATATTTTTTCCGGAGACTCCTGAAATAGGAAGAACTAATTTGTCTAATTGCTCTTCAAAAAAATCTTGAAATTTTTTAATTTCTTCGTCTGTCATTGCATCGATTTTAGTAAGACAAACAAGCTCTCTTTTTTTAACTAATTCATCACTGTATTTTTCAAGTTCTGTTCGAATCGTAACATATTGTTCAAATGCTTCATATTCATCAAGGCACCATGAGACATCTACAAGATGGACTAGTGCTTTTGTACGCTCAATATGCTTTAGAAATTTAATTCCTAAGCCTTTTCCGACAGATGCATCTTCAATTAATCCAGGAATGTCTGCAACCACATATGAATTTTCGCCAACTGTAACCACTCCTAAGTTTGGTTCAAGAGTAGTAAAAGGATAGTCTGCAATCTTAGGTTTTGCCTCAGAGATACATGATATTAAAGTTGATTTACCTGCGTTTGGAAGTCCAACGAGAGCAAGATCAGCAATAAGTTTAAGTTCAAGATCGAGGTGGAAGGTTTCACCAGGTAGTCCTGGTTGTGCAATCCTTGGAGCTTGATTGGTGGATGATTTGAAATTCATGTTTCCACGCCCGCCATTTCCTCCGACGGCCAAACATACTTTTTGATTATGTTCTTTTAGGTCAGCTAGGACTGCATTTGTTTCAGCATTTTTTATAATTGTACCAACTGGTACTTTTAGTATTTGGTCTGTTCCAGCGGCACCATTTAAATTTCTTCCTGCTCCGGGAGTACCGTCATCTGCTTTAAATACTTTTTTTCCTCTGAAATGAATTAAGGTATTAATTCCTTCATCGGCAATAAAATAGACAGAACCTCCGGTTCCACCATCTCCGCCATCAGGTCCACCAAACTCCACACCTTTTTCACGACGAAAAGAAATGGCCCCAGGACCACCGTGCCCCGAGATAACTGTAATTCTAACTTCGTCTATAAAACGCATATTGCACCTAAAAAAAAAGGGAATCCAAGGATTCCCTTTATAATACTTTTTCTACATTTAATAGTGAAATTAAGCTGGAACTACAGAAACCGTTTTTTGGTTTTTAGTATAGTGGAAAAATTTCACTTTTCCTGGAATTAAAGCATAGATTGTGAAGTCTCTACCCATTCCTACACCAGTTCCTGGAAAAATTTTTGTCCCTTTTTGACGAACAATAATGTTTCCTGGAATTACATTTTCTCCACCGTATTTTTTAGTTCCACGCATTTTTGGATTTGAATCCCGGCCGTTAGATGTGGACCCGGCCGCTTTTTTGTGTGCCATTGTATAAACTCCTTAATTCTAATTTTTTATTTTAAAAACTTTTGTGCATTTTTAGCTGCACTATCAATTTTAGAAACAGAACCTGCACCATCATTTACTTCAGTAATAAGTAGGGCTGTGTAATGTTGTCTATGACCATTTTTTCTCTTGTAAGCACCTGGCTTTCTCTTAAAAACAATAACTTTTTTAGATCTATCGTGCTTAATAACTTTAGCAACAACTTTAGCACCTTTTACTGTTGGTGCGCCAACGATTGCTTTTTCTCCACCAATGAAAAGAACTTGATCAAGTTCAATTGTTGAACCAGCTTCTTTTGCTAGTTTTTCAACGTCAATTAAATCACCTGCTTGAACTTTGTACTGGTGACCTGAAATTTCTACTACTCCGTACATGAAAACTCCTAGTGTTAATCGCAAAATTAGGGGTTTATTTTTTCCGAGCATTTTTGTCGGTAAAAATAAAGCTTGTTGGCCCTAAGTTTAGCCAATTAATTGAACTTAGACTTTTATGCTCTTATAGGACTTATGTCAAGGAAATACTCTGCCGATAAGGTAGATGACGAGGTGGATCTATGAGTAAAAAAACATATTATCAATTTCAAAAAGATCTTGGGCTTCCTGTTTATCTGTCGGTGGATCTAACGTCTTTTGATGCGACGATTCAGGATTTTTTGCTCAAGATGAAGTTCAGCAAATTATCTGAGCAGGATGAGGCGGCGCTTCAAAAGGAAATAGGAAAAAAGAAAGATCTTAGAATTTTAAATATATCTGAAGCAAGCCCATATGTCTCAAAGCAGATTCAGGCAAGTTCTGAAACAGATCGCTATGGACAAGAAAGCGTGATTCCAAAAGATGGCTATCGCGTTTATCGCTATAAAAGTGTGGGAGTCATGATTTTTTCTTTTGGGGCACCTGAGTGGCAATTGGGTTGTTATCGTGATTTTGGATCACGGGCCAATTATATTGCCTCAAGTATGATTATAAATCGCTTTTTAACTTTAGCTCTTTCACCGTTTGGAGTTTTAGGAATTTGGGGAGTGAGTGTGGAAGAAGGAATGGTGGCGCAGAGACCACTTGATTCAAAAGGTGAAGCCGTTTTTGTCGATCTCTTTCATCAGCGTCTTATTTCTTTAGATGGAATAAAAAAATTATCGCCACGATTTAAAGTGATGCGACTTGATCCAACGATTAAAGGTCGAAATATAAAAATGACCAACGAAGAATTTCTAAGTTTTATTAGCAGTTATTGTGCTTACATGGATTATTCCGGACTCTCGGTTCCTGTCAGGCAAATGTTGCATAGTTTTGTAAAAATGACTGAGGGGCTTATTCATCCAGAAGAAAGCTTCAGACCTCGCACTGATTTGTCGTTGTGATTTCATCTTAAACTTTGTAGTCTTAATCTATAAATTATTTTTAGAGAGAGATTATGGGAAATCATTATATTCATCAACTAGAGCCAGTTATTTTTTCATTGGGCCCCATTCAAGTTCGCTGGTATGGACTGATGTATGTTGTAGGATTTTTAATTGCGGGCCAACTATTTAAAAAATTATCCCAAGAAAAATTTTTTAGAGTGAGTGAAGAAAAAATCGATTCGCTTATTACAACTCTTATTGTTTGTATGTTTTTAGGGGCAAGAATTTTTTATGTCTTTATTTATAACTGGGATTATTATCAAGATCATCTTTTAGAACTTCTTTCTGTGTGGCAAGGCGGACTTAGTTTTCATGGTGCGCTGACAGGTTTAATTGTTGGAGGTTTTATTTTTGGGAAGAGAAATAATTTAAGTATTGGCGAGGTGATGGATAATGTCGCACTAGCAGGAACTCCTGGGTTATTTTTTGGGCGGATTGGAAATTTTATTAATGGTGAATTGTATGGTCGGACAACTGATAGTGCCATTGGAATGATCTTTCCCGGTGGAGGTCCTTATCCACGACATCCTTCACAACTTTATGAAGCAGTCTTAGAGGGGGTTGTTCTCACTTTAATTTTGTGGGCGTTAAAATTAAAATTTGTAAAACGATATGGAGAGTTGGCGGCAGTTTTTATTGCTGGATATGGAATTATGCGTTTCATTGTCGAGTTTTATCGCGAACCAGATACACAACTTGGGTATTATTTTGGATTTTTAACCATGGGGCAAATTCTCTGCTTTATCATGATAGTCGTTGGTGCCATTGCTTATAATTTGGCCTTGCGAAAAAATCAAAGGATATGAAATACTATTTAGGAAAAATTGCTTGATTAAATTTCTGATAGAAATTAATTAGGCCTGATTCCTTTTTAGAAATAAATTCAATAAACATTGGAAAGCAAGTTATAGAACAACTCCCTTGATAGAGAATATCCATGTCGTCGCGATTGAACCATAGATACAAACTACTTCCATCTTTATTTTTAAACTTATCTTGTTTTTTATATCTAGTTTGTAATTCTTTTAAAAATAAATCGTGGCTGAAATATTGCGGAAGCCTGATATAAGTATCAACGATAATATTTTTTTTCACTTGGAGATAAATATCAAGAGAATAGTCTTTGGTTTTAAAAATTGTTTTATAAATTTTTTGATCGCCAATATCTTCAAAGGCCGTTAAATTTACTTTCTGTTTTAACAAATCATCGACTGATTTACTCGGGAAAAAACTTTCTATATTTTGAAATTTAAAATCATAATTTGGTGGAGTAATTTTAGCGTGTATTAGATTAGCTATTGAAAATAGAATGATCAAAATTAATTTCATAATCTGATTTTATGACCTTAGTAAAATTTTGGGAAGATGAGGAAAAAACTTTATTTTACAAGTATTTACTGTTAGAATTTAACCGAAGGGAATCCTTTGGTCCGACAGGATGGTTGGATTATTCTAGCTTTACATAATAATAAGGATGTTATTGATGAAGTTCGATCGTAAATTTCAAAAAGCACTTATCAGTTTAGTTTTGGGAAGCAGTTTGCTTTCTTGTTCTACGACAACTGCGAATTTAAAAAATTCAAAAGAAGTAGTCCCAGGGCCTACAAAGACAGTTGGCATGGAACCGGCCTTTGCTTCAGAAAGCGTAAGAGAAGCTTACTTAAGACTGAAGAAAGAAGATTTAACTGAGCAAGAATTAAAAGAAGAAATTGAAGTTTCAAAAGAGATTGTGAAAAACCGATCTAAGTCGATGATTGATGGCGCAGCTACTGTAAATAGTGATGGGCTTCTTAAAGGTAAAACATATTATCTTGAGGGGGCAGAAGAGCTACAGTTAGAAAATAATTATTTTGATATTCCGGTTACCTACAACGAACAAGTAAAAAAATGGATGAGCTATTTTTTAAATCGTGGACGTGGGTTTTTTGAAAGATATGCCGAGCGAGCAGGAAGATATGCACCAGTATTAGGGGCCATTCTTGAAGAGCATGGACTTCCTAGAGATTTAATTTTTCTTGCCATGGCAGAAAGTGGTTTTAATACTTCTGCAAAGTCTTGGGCAAGCGCTGTTGGCCCTTGGCAGTTTATGCCGGCCACGGGAAGAAATTATGGATTGGAGCAAACTTGGTATAAAGATGAACGTAGAGATCCGATTAAAGCAACTGTTGCGGCCGCGCGATATTTAACCAAGTTATATGGCGATTTTGGAAGTTGGGAAGTTGCAGCTGCGGCCTACAATGCCGGAGAAGGAAAATTGTCTCGGGCAATCACAAAATATAAAACTGAGGATTTTTGGGATTTAACAAAAGGTCGTTACCTAAAGGCCGAAACAAAAAATTATGTTCCAAAGATTATGGCCCTTGCAATTATTGGAAAGAATTTAAAAACTTTTGGTTTTGAGGAAATTGATTTTCATGAGCCTTTAGACTTTGATGAAATTTCAGTTAAGCCAGGAACAGATTTAATATTGCTATCTGAAGCTCTACAGGTAGACTTTGAAGAAATTCAAAGATTAAATCCAGAAGTTCTTCGATGGTTTACTCCATTTAATGAAGCAGACTATAAGCTTAGAATTCCACCAAATAGTGCTGAAAAATTTGCTCAATGTTGTAAGGATATGAATTTAGTTGCAAGTATGTTTCAAGAATATGTTGTAACAAAAAAATCAATGAAGCTAAGTGAAATTTCTAAGAAGTTCAAAATAAAAAAGAACTATGTATTAGCGACCTTAAATAATGTCAGTGAAAATGCGACAATAAATAAAGGTGACAGCATTAAACTTCCTTTTAGAGTCGGTGAGTTTGTCTCTCCTGCAAACAATCTTTACGCAGATTTATTTGAAAAACCGAGACGTGAAGTGCTACGAAAGAGTACACGTATGCGTTATAGGAGATATGCCGCTAGAAAAAAGCTAAAAGGTGGCCGCTACCAAAAAAGAAGCGAAGTGGTCATTGAAGCAAAAGCTTCTAAAAGATCTCCTCGGCGAGTTGTGGCATCGGCCAATAAAAAATCTCGAAAGTATCTTGTAAGAGATTAGAAAAATCATCTTCTCAAAATTATTTCCTTTGAAGTACACTTATGATTCAATTTCAAAAGTACTTCAAGGGAAAATAGATGGCCTTTAAAGATATTCATAAATTAAAAAAAATAGTAGAAGTCGAAAAAGAGCATATTATTGTGGACCATCTCGTGGTCGGAAAAGATGTCTATGCGGTTCATCTCTATTTAGAGTTAAAAGAAAAGTATGGTGAAAAAAATGTTCGTCTTTTAAGTGAAGACAAGGTTTCTGCTAATGATCTTTATTTTAAAGGGCCTTCAAAAATTCGTGGCCAAAAAAATATAGAAAAAATAAAAGAACTCTATCCCAATATAGAATTTAACGAAATGGCATCATCTGCTATTTTTTATAAGGATTTAGCATGGAAGTCTTTTGGCGGAAGATCTAAACCAGAAGCTTTTAAATATGATGAAGAGTTTTATACAAAGGCCAGAATTGATATAGATGAAACAGCTCTATTTTCATGGATTACTCGTGAAGAAAAATTTTACACTGATTTAAATGAGTCGAGTTATCATGTGAAAGTAAAATCGATTGATTATAAAGATAGTAAGTTTTTCGTTGAATGTATCAACGGAACTGAGTTTGAATCAAGCAAGCTGTATTTTGCTAAATCGCCTAGTATGTTTTTGAAGTTATTTTTAAATTCTTCACTGTCAAAATTAACAAATTCTTTTATTCAGTTTGCAGAAAAGACCAGATCTGTATCAGTATTAAATCTTAAGTATGTTTTTGATAAACCACTATCAGATATTTTAGAAACCATGTTTATTCCATTAAGTTATACCCATGAGTGGGGTCATTATATAGGTGAGTTTAGGGCCGAAGATAAGAAAAGCACTGCTCATTTTTTACATTTTATCGACGAAGATCATACCTCGGAAGAAGATGTTTCACGAATTATTCGAGGGCTAAAGAAGTCATTTGAGAAAATATTTGAAAATTTTTCTAAAAATAATTTTAGTGAGTATATATTTTTAGAGGATGAAAATGCATGTCTAAATATTGACGATCAAATGTATTTTTCGAGTATTTTGGAAAGAGATATTTTTAATTCATCTCTTTTTTTCATTGGAGAAAATGCACCAGTCGAAAGAGCGGGGTGCGGCACTGAAAGCTTCGATGATTCCCATGAAGGGCTTTCTCATACGGCACGTGCGCTTGCGGCCCATAAAAACGTGGTGAAAAATCTTAACTTCGTGAGTTGACAAAGATTCCGACAAAATCCACCATCTAATATAGACGTTAAATTTTTTAATAGGTGTTTTATTTTATAAAATGCTCTAAACACTTCAAGGAGAAGATTGATGAAAAGAAACGTATTAGTTATTGCAGGACTTGCAGTACTTTCAACAAGTGCATTTGCTTCAAAGGCAAGAATGGAGGCTTTAGGACAAGGAACAAAGTCGTACTACATTAATGACACGCGTTCGGTATTCCTTAACCCTTCAGTTTTAAATTCAAATAAAAATTATGTTGTAACAGAGTGGGGAACTGCTGCTTCAACTGATTCACAAACAGCTCCACGTGCAGAAGGTGGTTTTTTTAGAGAGATGGGATCTTTTGCTTACGGGTTATATCTTGGAAATAACGACAGCCGTTTTGCTGCACACTCAGTTAACGGGACTTACTTAGATCAAGATAATGGAATTGATTTTTTCCTAGCTGGTGATGTGGGAACTAAATGGGGAACAAGAATTCACTTTGCATCAGCAAAAGATGAAACAGGGACGACAGCAAAAAAGCACTCTGCTCTAGGCGTTGGCTTTGGGGTTGCTCACGGGGATTTATCAACAAGCTTAAATGTTGATATTAGCGACAAGTCAACAGGAACAGGAGCAGCTTCTGAAGGTGGATATTCAAATAAGCTAAAGCCATCTTATACATTTGATGTGTCTTACGCTTGGATGGGAAATACATTCTTTGCAAGTTATGTTGCAAATAAACTTGAGAATTCTGAAGCGACAACGACTACTCAAAAATACTCTGATATGGTGTTTGGTATTGCTCGAACAATGGAGTTGAATCCAACTTCAAGAGTATTTGCAGATGCAACTGTTCATCTTGAAAAAGCAACTAACTTCTATACAAGTTATACGTCTATTGTTGCTACTAATACGACAAAGTATAACAGAATGCCGGTAACAATTGGTCTTGAAACAGAAGCAACTTCTTGGTTAATGCTAAGAGGATCTGTTTCTCAACACGTTTTGTTAAATCAATATAAAAACAATGCAGGGAAGAAGATTTCTAAACAAAACTCTACAACTGTAAACGGTGGAGCGACTTTAAATTTTGGAAAACTAAAAGTTGATGGTGTAGTTGGAACAACTGGTGCATCTAGAGCAACTGGTAACCTTGGGACAAAATCAGGTGTTTTAACAACTGATAACCTAATGGCAAGAGTTGGTGTTCTTTATAACTTTTAATTAAGACAGAATTTTAAACGATTACTCTAGGAGATTTAAATGAAAAAAATATGTGTTTATGCAACGGTAGCGGCATTAGCATCTACTACTGCAATGGCCTCTAAATCAAGACTTCAGTCTTTAGGTGAAGATAAAGATGGGTCTTATTATATTTCAGATACAAGAAACGTATTTATCAACCCTTCTGAATTAAATAATTTTTCAAACCGTGTTTTCTTTGAATGGGGTGACTCTGGAACTTCTTTCGGTAATGCATCACTAGATCAAGACAGTGGTCCAAAAGCGCAAGGTGGAGTTTTCCATGAACTTTCAAATGGAATGAAGTTAGGGGTAAACCTTGGAGATGAAACAGATGTTGCATCTTTGACAAGATTACTTGCTTCAAGTGGGGGAGCAGCAACTGGAAATACACTCCAAACCGCTGATAATGTACTAGATTTATTTTTGGCAGGAAAAGCTTCTGTGAATTGGGGAGCAAACCTTCTTTATACAAGCTCTGAAAGTGAAGCGGCAAACGCTGCTTACAAACAACATGCCTATGCTCTTCGCCTTGGTGCCAACCAAGATGCTTGGAATGCTCATGCATTAGTTGCTTTAGGTGCTGAATCGACAACTGACGTTGCTACAGACACAAACAATCCTTCTTATAAAGGAAAACTTGGTTTTAGACTAGGTGGTGGATATGACCTAAGCTCTGAAAATAAAGTTTTTTCAATGTATGAAAGCTATGCTTGGGATCAAAAAAATGTAACTCAAAGTAGAGAGGGATCATTTAATAAGGCCATCGTCGGTTTTGGTCATACAAAGAAAATTACTGATGGATCGACATTATTTGCAAAATTTCAAGGTGATTTAACAAATGTTAAATTAGAAACTGGAACTGGTGCTGCGACGGAAGCCAAAATTACAAGAATGTCTTTTCCTGTAACAATTGGCTTTGAGCACGCTGCAACTGAGTGGCTTGTATTGCGAGGATCTGTTGTTCAAAATATTTATGGAACAGTTAAAGATTCTGGTTTAAGTCAATTTGGTACAGCAAGTGTTGGCGGTACAGCAGATCAATTGATTCGTTACCTTGCATCTGCTCGTTACGGTTCTTCAACATCTGGAAATGGTGGAAAGAAAACTCTAGCAAGTTCTACTGCTGTTAATGCTGGTATGACGCTAAAGTTTGGAAAACTTGATTTAGATGGCAATATTGGAGCTGTATCAGGTGATAGAGCTACTACCACAGTTGGATCGGGAACAAATAAGGGTGTTTTAACACTTGATAACTTAGAGACAAGAGTTGCAATGACTTACAATTTCTAATATTTTAAAAAATATAGAAAAAAAGGCCGGAAATTTTTTCCGGCCTTTTTTTATGTAAGAAGCATGTCAAATTAAACGCAAATTCAGAAATCTACTTCCAATCTTTTAAATTATATTTGTCTAATATTTTTTTTAGTTCACCAGATGTTCTAAGTTCATTTAGTCCTTCAGAAATTATTTTTGCATACTCTGCATTTTTTGGATTTTTTGGGCCAAATTGAACAAAAATGTCATTTGCTCCTAAGCAACCACTTGAAACAAATTTTCCTGCCATTTTTTCTTTAAGTGCTGTGTAGTTAAAAACAGCATCGTCTTCTAAAACGACATCAACTCGACCAGCATCAAGTTTTCTAATATTTAAGGTAAGTGCATCATCTCCAAAAGAAATATCATAGCCTGCTCCTCTTGATGCCACATCTTTATCAATCTCATCGCCATACTTATAATCTTTAATAATTCCCACTTTTTTTCCATTAAGAGTTGAAACACCTCCATATTTAAAAGAGCTTTCTTTTTTTACAAAGAAACAGCTTTTTGAACTTCCAAATGATTCAGTATTTATTCCACCTTTTATATCTGATTCAGAAGCACCTATGACTGCGTTGTATTTTCCATCAGTAACTTCTAAAAGTGCACGATTCCAAGCAAGAATTTGATAATCCATCTTGTGTCCTTTTTTTGATAGTGCACTATCGATTACCTCAGTAATATACCCTGGGTTTTTATCCTTAGGATCGCAGTTATACGGACACCAAACATCTGCTCTAAAGCTAATCGTATCGGCCCAAATAGAATGAGTTATGCTAAGTAACATTAAACTAAAAAATTTCATCATAAACCTCCATGTAAAAGACTATTATAAATAAAAAAATTTCGTGTATTGTTTAAGATAAAATCAAGAATTGAATTCAATTTGTCTAATGGCCTCATAGGCTGCAGCACAGGCAATATTTGACAAATTCAGTGAGCGAACATGTTCTGAATAAATAGGAAACTTAAGCTTTGAATTTTCATAAAGTTCTAAAATATTTGATGGAAGTCCTTTAGTTTCAGAACCAAATATTAGATAAGAGTTGGCGGTTATTTTTGTTTCAAAGATATTTTTTTCTGCTGTTTTAGTGAATAGAAAAATTTTATCAAGAGATGGTTTTTCAAATTCTAAAAATTCTTCAAAATTTTCATAGGTTTTTAAATTAACGTATTTCCAATAATCAAGGCCTGCTCTTCTAACACTTTTTTCTGAAATATCAAAGGCCAGTGGCTTGATTAAGATAAGTTCTAAATCAAGAGCAACGCATGTGCGCCCGATACTCCCGGTATTACCGGGAATTTCAGGCGCAACTAATACGATTTTAAATTTAGACATTTCTTAAGTAAGTTACAAGTGTACGAACAACAAGGCCAGAGGCAAGTTTTGAATCACAGTATGGCAAGTGCGATTGTGCGCCGGCAATCCCTGCAATATCTAAGTGTGCCCAAGGAATATTATCTTTAACAAAATTTAAAATAAAGGCCGCACCTTTAGCTGATCCTCCATTTCCGTGAGAACCAATATTTTTTAAATCGGCCACATTTGATTTCATATCAGATTTATGTTCTTCAATAATTGGAAGTTGCCACATATATTCATCAGTCGTTTTTGCAGATGCAAGTAAGTCATTTGCAAGTTTCTGATCATTTGAAAACAATCCGCAAACTTCACTTCCAAGTGCAACTAAAATTGCACCAGTTAAAGTTGCAGCATCAATAATTGCATCGGGATTAACATCACAAGCATAGTTAACAACATCACCTAAAACAAGTCTTCCTTCCGCATCTGTATTTAAGATCTCTACTGTTTTACCATTTCTTGCTTTTACGATTGAGTCTGGCATTGTTGCAAAACTATTAACGGCATTGTCAGTAATTCCTAAAAAGAGCGAAATTTTTACTGGAAGTTCTAACATTACTGCCGCTCTAAAAGCTGCATACACAGTTGCACTTCCGGCCATATCAAATTTCATTCCCATCATGCTTGCACCAGGCTTAAGTGAATATCCACCTGTATCAAAAGTTAGTCCTTTACCAACTAAGGCAATATGTTTCGTTTTTGCATTAGATTTTTTAGGAGTATAAGTTAAATGAACTAAGCGAGGCCCGTATCCGGAGCCTGCATTTACGGATAAAAACATTCCCATGTTTTCTTTCTTCAATTCTTCTTTTCCAAGAATTTTGATTTTAACATTTTTTAGTTTTTTCGCGTCTTTTTCAATTTCTTTTGCATAGTTTTCAGAATTTAGAAAATTTGGTGATTCATTGATAAAATCTTTAGCAATAGAAATTGATTCACATACAGTTTTAGTATTACTTAAAATGGATTCATATTTTTTTAAAACTGTTTTCTTTTCACTTGTGTGGAAAGTGATTTCTTTAAGCTTGTGTGTTTTTTTAGTGGTTAAATATTTATCAAAAGAGTAACTAGTGAGCAGTAGTCCTTCTGATAAAGCAATAAGAGTTTCTTCATGCTTATTTTTAATAAAAAATCCATCGAGATAAATCGTGGCCGTATCAAATTTATTGGCGATCGACTTATATAAAGTTGAAATTTGTTTTCTTAAAACTTCAGTGGTCACTTTTTCTTTTTCACCAAGTCCTAAAATAATTGCAATTTGACCATTTAATAAAGTGACGGCAAGGTGTTCACCCAATTCTCCATGAAAGTGTTTTCTTGTAACGAGCATATCAAATGCTTCTCTGATTTCTTCTGGCCAATGAGTATGAACGAGTTCTTTTGTCGTTTCTTTTGAATTTTTTTTGGTAACTGTTCTTGTGAAGGTGCTAAAGATATGTAAGTCAGTACTTGATAGATTTGCTTCAAAATTAAAATCAAACTTCATAAAATCTCCCTATTTAATTTTTGTTTTCTATAATCAAAATAAAAGCTAAAATAACATATCCTATGCTAAAAGTAACCACGAGATATATTTGCTTTCAATTTATACCAAGCTTTCTTTTGTCATTTGTATTTTTTGTGGCATTTTTAAACACCTTTTATATGTTTCGCATCTTGTCTCTTATCGTAGATAAAGGCGTTGAGTTAAAAATAGTTCTTTTTATGCTCTTAAACCTTTCGCTTTCCTTTTTTCCCATTGCAATGCCCATTTCAGTTTTTTTTGCGACTATCTATGTTTTAAATAAACTTTCAGAAGATTCAGAGATAATTGCCATGCGCTCTTTTGGAATTAGTAAGTTTAGTCTCTATTTTCCAATATTGCTTTTAAGTTCTGTACTTTCAATCGGCCTATTTTCTTTAAACTCTGTTTTAATACCAAAGGCCAATGCAGATTTTAAAAATACGATAGTAAAGCTAACTTCTTCTGGAATGCTTACTAGTATTAAATCGGGACAGTTTTTTACCGACATTCCAGGAACCACGCTTTTTGCACAAGTCGTATCAAGTGACGGCCAAGGTTTTACGAACGTCTTTTTACACTTAAAGGGAAAGACCAAAGCTGATGGCCATAAAATTATTTTTGCCAAATCTGGCACATTAATAAAAATGTATGCGGACGAATGGCATGCACCTTCTTTAAGGCTACATTTAAAAGAGGGGAACATCATTCATCAAAATGCGAAAAATGAGAGCATTGAAAAAGTATTATTTAGTGCTTATGACTTTCCTGTTTTTAATTCTGATTTTTCTGAAATGGTTTTAGATAAAGATAGTATGAAGACAAGTACAGAGCTGCAAAAAGTGATTGGGGTTAAAAAGCAAGATTACTTAACAGCAATACCTAGTGAAGTTAAGGCCAAAAAAAAATTATACTATAAGAGTTTAAATGAATTTTATTCGCGATTTTTAGCTCCTATCCAAATCATCATTTTTAGTTTTATAGGGTTTTGTTTGGGAATAAAAAAAGGGAGAGGAAAAGGGAGAAATAACAGTGCGACTGCGGCTGTTATTTTACTTTCTTATTTTGGATTATATTTTTTATTTTTAAGTTTGTCGCAAAAAGGAAATCTGTATCCTGAGATTACAAGTTTTGTTCCCCCATTAATTCTATTTATCCTTGGAATGAAATACTATAAAGATTTAGATTGGGCCTCTTGAGTTTTTACAAATTCATCGCTAGTCACTGCTGATCCATCCTTTTGAAAAATAAATAGCGGTGTCATGTACTTTGATTTTAGCTCTTCAGGTAAAACGATATTTGCCGTTCCCTTTTTATCAGTTAATGAGACGGGCTGATTGTTGTGAAATAATTTTACATTCTTAGTATTACCTATAAAAACGCGAATATTTTTCCCACGCATAAAAACCGTTCTACCTTGGCGTAAAACAAATTTTTGAATATCGCGATTATCAATTTTATAAGTGAGCCAAGAGTCTCCTTCTGTTGCATTGATGAATAAAATCTCTTCACCTTTTGGTGGAGTAACTCGAAATCGACTCGGTAAATACACATCTATTTCATCTTTTGAGAGATTTGAATCTTTCTGAAATTGAGATACGAGTGGCTTATTTTCGGCGGGACTTAGCTTTACATCTTTTACAATAATTTCTTTACTAGTTTGCAAAGTTTGATTGGGAGGTGTTTTAGCATCAGAGATCAAGTTAATTTGAATTGGCTCTTCAGATTTTATTTCTGCCTTAACCTCAGGCTTTTTTTCTGCAACTTTCTTTTTAGGACGATGCTGAAGTGATGTAACTGAAATATTAAATTTATTTTTGGCGTTATCATCACTTGTTTGCAAATAATTTTTTAAATTAATTCCTACCACAATAATAATTGTTAATAGAATGCCATATTTTAAAAAGGCCAATGAGTAAGATAAAAAAATACTTTTAATATTTAAACTACTAAAAAATCCTTTCTTATTAATATTTCGCTCGATTTTATTGTCGTTTGCAGGAGCGTGATAAACCTTTTCTTCTTTCTTAGGCATTTTTTCTTCATAGGTTTTATCAAGCAGGAGTAATGCATATTCCTGATCATAGCTTAAAATTTTAGCACATGCCTTTACAAATCCTCGCACGTAGGTCTTGCTTGGCAATTTATCTAAACGGTCTTCTTCAAGAGATTCTAGAAGGCCGATATGAATTTTAGTTTGTTGTGAAATAACTTTTAAATTTAGATCTTTGGAAATTCTTTTTGACTTAAAAAGTTCTCCAATTGTTCTAAACTCAATTTCGGGAGTTGTATTTTCTGTCGTATCGTTCATAGTAATTAAAACCGTGGTGTTTCTACTGTTGAAGTCGCTTGTTCCTCAATTGCTGAAGTTTCATCAGCAACTTGTTTAATTTTTTTCTGCGCTAAAAGTTTGTATTTAGTAGAGCTGAATTTCTCAATAATAGCATTTAATTTCAGCTTCGCTTCTTCTTTTTTTCCTAAGTTAATTAATGTCAGAGCTAGTGCATAGTGTGGTTCTGGCTGATTGACACAAGTTCCTTTTATTGCTTCAGTAAATGCTTTTTTTGCCTCTACATAACGATACTCTTCAGTATAAAGCTCTCCAATTTTGTAGCTAGCTGGGCAATAATCCTCTTTTTCTTTTAAAGCAAGATCTAGTTCTAAAAAGGCAGATTTTCGATCTCCAGTTTTTAAATGTAAAATGGCAAGATTATAGTGAACTCGATAAAGAGCAGAATAAGTTAAATCTTTTAAAATATCATTGTACATTTTTTCTGCTTCTTTGAGCTTGCCAGTTTCCATGTAAATAGTCGCAATATTCATTTTTGCATCTGTATTTTTTTTATCTAAATCAATTGCCTTTTTTAATTCTATGATTGCAAGCTCTGGTTGTTTTCTAAAGTAATATGCCATTCCAAGATTGGTGCGAATTTTTGAATCATTTGGCATTAACTCACGAGCGCGAACTAAATTTGATAGGGCCTTGTGATATTCTTTTGCGACAAGATCGTTTGTCCCTTGATCGTAATAAATTTGAGCTTTCTTTTCTTCTACACTCAATTCCTTATGGTCAGTGCTTGAGCAAGAGAGATACAAAAAGTTTATTAAAACGATTAATAGAGTAGAATATTTCATACTATCCCTCACAGATTGTTCCTTAAATTCTAAGCTTATTTAGATCTTTTTGTAAACAATCCAATCGTTTCAAAGTGGTGAGTGCCTGGAAATAAATCAACAATGTGTATTTCATTTAGAATATAGTTTTCTAGAGTCGGTTTAGTATCTCTTAGAAACGACGAAAATTCGCAAGCAATAAAGAGAAAGTGGCCAGGTGAAAATTCGGTCAAGTAGTCGCTTAAATTTTTTAATCCTGATCTTGGCGGATCAAAAATAATCAATTCCGGATTTTTATGAGGGAAAAGCTTTCGAATGTTTTTGATTGCAGGCTTATCATAGAGATTTTGATTTAAAAAAGTTTGATGCCAAATCGGCGCAGGTGTCTGAGCGTATTGGTCAACTACTAGGGCTGGGTTCTTCAGCTTTGCACTTAAATTTCCATTGCCACCGAAAAGATCAAAGATTAAATCATTAGGTCCAATCATCTTTTTTACTTTCTCAGTGAGAAGGTTAATCAAGTGACCATTCATTGCTTCATTGACTTGTGTGAAGCCTTCATTAGCATAAGGTTTGTTAATATAAATTTGAACCTTGCCATTTTTTTTATAAAGTTCAATGTGGCCTTCATTTGAGACTTCTTTTTTTACCAAGTCAATCCATTGGCCGCCAGATGAAATTTCTTGAAGTTTTTTATTAATATCATTATCTGCAGTTAGGCAAAGCTTGATGTCGACAATTTTATTGTCGCTAGAAAGAAATCCTATTTTTCGATCGCGCTTATTGTAGTGAAGCTGAATTCGATTGCGGTAAGAGAAACGTTGATTTGCTCGGTGAAATGAAATTTTTTCTTCCGACAGAAATGAATGTAGTGAGCGCTTAATGTTGATTAATTTAAATTCAACTTCTTTTTCATAGCTTGTATGTAAAAAATCGCAACCATTGCAATTGTCGTAGTGCACACATTCAGGTCTAATTCGATCCTTAGAAGGAGATTCTACCTTTAATGCCCGAGCAAAAGTAACAGACTTCTTTTGATTGATAATTTCGGCATTTCCACTCTCACCAGGGAGAGTTTTCTTTATAAAAGTGATATTGCCATCTTTTTTAGAGACGCCTTGTCCTAGTGGGTCAATGTTTTCGATTAAAAAGTCTATTTTCATTTAGTTTCCATTGTATTTTCATCATGATAAGCTCTTTCGATGTATTTTCATATTGGAATTTATTAATGGACCAAAAATTTATCCGAAACTTCTCTATTATCGCCCATATCGACCATGGCAAGTCGACCCTTGCAGACCGAATTATGGAAGCGACCAATGCCGTTAGCAATCGTGAGAAAAAAGATCGCTTGCTCGATAACATGGAGCTCGAACGCGAAAGAGGGATTACAATTAAGGCCCAGGCGGTGCGAATTCCCTATAAGGCAAAAGATGGAAATACTTATTATTTTAACTTGATCGATACTCCAGGCCACGTTGATTTTACTTACGAGGTATCGCGCTCACTTGCTTCTTGTGATGGCGCACTTTTAGTTGTCGATGCTTCACAAGGTGTTGAGGCCCAGACATTGGCCAACGTTTATATGGCCATTGATAATGATCTTGAAATCTTACCAGTCATTAATAAAATTGATTTGCCACATGCAGATGCACCTAGAGTAAAAAAAGAAGTTGAAGATATTATTGGTATCGATACATCAAGAGCTTGCGAAGTTTCGGCCAAATCTGGAATCGGAATTGAAGATTTATTAGAAAGAATTGTCGAAGTGATTCCTCCTCCAACCGGAAGACCCGATACTGATTTACAGGCCCTTATTTTTGACTCTTGGTTTGATGTTTACCAAGGCGTTGTTATTTTAGTTAGAATTGTTGAAGGAACACTTAAAAAACGAGAAAAAGTTTTTTTAAAAAATAGTCAGCAAGAATATGAAGTTTTAAAACTTGCAGTAAATTCCCCGTTTTTCACAGAACTTGAAGAGCTTACTGCTGGTGAAGTTGGGATGGTCATTTGTGGTATTAAAAATATTCGTGACGTGCACATTGGTGATACTGTTGTTAGCGGGAACAAAAAAGAGACTCCAAACCTCGCTGGCTATCATGAAGTCAAGCCCATGGTTTTTTGTGGGATTTTTCCTGTTGATTCTCCTGATTATGAAAATTTAAAAGAAGCACTTGAAAAGTTAGCACTTAATGATGCTTCTTTCACTTATGAACCAGAATCTTCGGCGGCATTAGGATTTGGGTTTCGCTGTGGATTTTTGGGTTTACTTCATATGAACATTATACAGGAAAGATTAGAAAGAGAGTTTTCTTTAAATCTAATCTCTACTGCGCCTTCAGTGAGTTATCGAGTTTTAAAAACAGATGGGACAGAAATTATGGTTTCAAACCCATCTGATATGCCGGAAGTTGGATTAATCGAATCAATTAGTGAGCCTATGGTTCAATTATCTATCCATGTTCCCAATGAATATGTTGGACGCATGATCACTTTATGTGAAGAACGAAGAGGAATTCAAAATCAATTAAAATATATTACGGCAGACAGAGTTCAGGTCATGTATGATCTTCCACTTTCTGAAATGGTTTTTGATTTTTATGATAAATTAAAAGGTCTAACGAAAGGCTATGCTTCGATGGACTATGAATTTAAAGATTATGCTCAGGCGGCATTAGTTAAAGTTGATATTTTATTAAATGGTGACAAGGTTGACGCTCTTTCAATTATTTGCCACCGAGATAATGCTTTTTATAAGGGCCGTGATTTAGTTTCAAAACTTCAAAAATTAATTGATCGGCAGCAATTTGATGTTGCCGTACAGGCCGCGATTGGTGCTAAAATTGTTGCCCGAGAAACAGTTAAAGCGCTTAGAAAAAATGTACTTGCTAAGTGCTACGGTGGAGATATTTCACGTAAAAGAAAATTATTAGAAAAGCAAAAAGAAGGTAAGAAAAGAATGAAGATGGTAGGAACAGTAGAGGTTCCTCAAGAGGCATTCTTGGCCGTCTTAAAAGTTGATGAATAGTTTAGATTTAAATTAAGGATGATTGAAGGAAACTACTAAAGATGAATACAACACTTAAAGAACATTTTGAAAAGGCCTTAGGGATTTATACAACAGGTGTTCATTACGACACACTTTTAGAGGCAAAAAAAGAGTATTTTGAAATTACAGGTCAGGCCAATGATGACGATGACGATTTTGAGGCCCGAATGAATTCATTTAATGAATGGTATGTATTACAATTCATTTCAAAAAGAGGAACAAGAACAGTTATAAGTGATTATTTAATGAATAATCCGGTTGATGATTTTTTGGCCAAAAGTTTGTCTAATGTAAATTATTCTCTTTTTGAGTACACGGGAAAGAGCTTGAGAGGCTATGATGTCCTGTATGACATGCTTCATGATAAAAAAATTAAACTTTCTAAAATGTCTCCACTTCCTTCGATTATAAAAGATGATTTATTTGTTGGCCGAGTTTTAACATATCAAGATGATCAACATTTAATGAGTGGACTATGTGTTATTCCCAAGGACGTAAGAGGGATTCTAAAAAAAGAATGTAAACGAGTCAGAAAACTTAAAAATCCAAATGAGGAATTAAAGTTTTTACTTAAAATTGAATCCTTTAAAACAAAATGGATTCGCTACGGCCATGTAGATGCAACAAAAATCTTCAAATTCGATTAAGTTATTTGGATTTGGAATCATAAAAAATGGGATCAAATTTGATTTTCCTTTTAAGGAAAGCATTTTATCCATGCAACCAATTTGTCAGCGCATTTTCTATTTAGTCGGAAATGGTGAAGATCAAACCAAAGACGAGCTTTTAAAATTTTCAAATTTTTGTAGTGTTTCGGATTCTGTTTGGAATATGGAATTAAAAGATGGCCATGTAATTGGGGAAGAAACGAATAAAGTTTTAAAAATAGTTCGAAGCAGCGTTGATGTTAAAAATGCCTGGGGAATTTATTTACAGGCCGATGAAGTTTTATATGAAGAAGATTATAATCTTTTACTTGCTGATTTAGAAAAAGCCGAGAACGAGGGGTATGATTCAATCTCTTTTCGTTATTTACATTTTTGGCAATCCCATCATCATCTGGCCATATCTAAAACATGGTACCCGCATGAGATTAGGGCGATTAAATTAGATTCAACAATTATGTCATGGGGAGATGGTCAGAGTTTTAGTAATTGTAAAAAAATATTTTATACTGAAGCTCGTATTTTTCATTACGGACATGTTCGATCTACAAGGGCCTATAAAAGTAAAATGCAGTTTCAAGCCTCATTTCATTTTAAGGGAATTCGCTACTACAGAAAAAGAGTAGGAGCATTCATAAACCATCTAAAGCAAAAGACGATAAAATATTTAGGTCCGCATCCTGAAGTTATGCATAAGAGAATAAAGGCTTTAGGCGAAAATACGGCCCCATCGATTCTTTATGATCTGTGCATTGTTGGAAATGCGACAATCTATAGTAGTTTAGTGCTTCAAAATATTTTGGCAAAAAGTGTTTTGTGGGTAGAGAATAAATCTGAAATACCAAATCCATTTAATGGAAGAATCATTGATTTGAAAAATTCAAAAATTCCTTCACGAATGGCATCTTCTCTTGCAAAAAATTGGAGTGAGGATTTTCAATTAATATTAAAACTTTCAGAGCAAGACATTTGGGTTGGAAGTAAAATAGGAAAAAATGCGGATGACGAACTCAATTAATTATATCTATTTAACTTTTGGAGATAATTTAAATAATCATTCACAAGCAGTTTGCTCCATCTTAAGTATTAAAAAATTATCGATGGAATTCAGTCATAAATTTATTGTTTATACAGATCAACCTAGATTTTATAACTGCATAGATGGTCTCTTGGATCAAGTTGAAATTAGGCATGTCAGCGCTAGAGAGCTTGAAGAATGGCAAGGAGAATATAAGTTTTTTTGGCGAGTGAAAATAATTGCAATGCTAGATAGTGCCAAAAAAGATAAAGGACACCTCGTTTATTTAGACTCAGACACTTTTGCTTGTAAAAAATTAAATGGGCTTTTAGAGGCCCTAAATCAAGGCCATGCATTAATGCATTTACCTGAAAATGAATTATCTGTAGATCAAGCGCCTGATAAAAAATTGATGTGGCAGCAAACTTGTAATAAAAAATTTGGTGGAATGCTTGTTGATGAAAAATCAATGATGTGGAATGCTGGAGTTGTTGCGATTCCAGATGAGAAAAAAGAAATTTTTTTAAATCGAGCATTAAAATCTAACGATGAAATGTGTGCACAAAATGTAACAAGAAGATTGATAGAGCAATTTAGTTTATCTCTATCGCTAAATGCAGAAGAAAAAAAGATGAAAGCATCCGAGTGGATATTGCATTATTGGGGAAATAAAGATGAATGGAATACTGAGATTGCAAAATTATTCGCGCGCTTCTTTCAACTAAATCTTAATAAAAAAACAATGCTAGAAGAAATTGATATTGAATATTTTTTAAAAATTCCAATTATAAAACATCAAAGAAGTTGGAACAAAAAAATAATTAAATTTGCAAATTCATACTGGCCGTCTAAATTAACTATTCACAAAAATTGAGGAGTATTTATGGAATTTCCATGGACATTATTTTTAATTATATCTGGTGTTGTCATTCTTTGGGATGGACTTTTTATCGTTCAATCTCAGACTGCATTTATTATTGAGAGACTTGGGAAATATCATCAAACGGCCCATGAAGGATTGAATTTTAAAATTCCTTTGATCGATAGGATTGCGGCCAGAAGAAACTTAAAGATTATGCAACAAGATATTGAAGTAGAAACAAAAACACGCGACAACGTTTTTGTTAAAACAAAAGTCTCGGTTCAGTATCAAATTATTCGCGATAAGGTTAATGATTCATACTACCGATTAACTGATCCAATTGCTCAAATCGATAGCTATATTTTTGATGTTGTAAGATCAGAAATTCCAAAATTAACTCTTGATGAAGTATTTTTAAGTAAAGATGCAGTTGCTTCAGCTGTTAATGATTCACTTGAAGAATCAATGGATGATTTCGGATTTAAAATTATTAAAACATTAATCACAGATATTGATCCAGATGAAAAAGTTAAAAAATCGATGAATGAGATTAATGCGGCTGAAAGACTAAGAGAAGCGGCCCTTTCAAAAGCTGAAGCGGAAAAAATTACAATTGTAAAACAAGCGGAGGCCCATGCCGAAAGTAAAAGACTACAAGGTCAAGGGATGGCCAATCAAAGAAAAGAAATTGCTTTAGGACTTAAAAGTTCAATTGAAGATTTAAAGGCAACTGGAATAAATAATGATGAAGTATTGACTATTCTTTTGATCACTCAGCACTACGATGCTCTTGAGGCCATGAGCAAAAGTTCGCAGACAAATACAATTTTAGTTCCTTATAGTTCAAGCAATGTAACAGGAATGAGGGATCAAATTCAAGAAGCGATACTCACAACTAAGCATGAACTAAAAAATAGTGTTAACTAATTTCTTTTTCTTTTTTTGCTAATATATAAGGAATAACTCCTAATAAATTAACACTAACGTTAGTAATAAAATAAAGATTAAATAGGTCAGCGCCATTTGATATATTTACAAAAGTAAATAGGTTTTGAAAAATGGCGTGGCCGACTCCAAGACCTGCGGGGCT
Source organism: uncultured Bacteriovorax sp. (assembly GCA_964583925.1). Taxonomy (GTDB): domain Bacteria; phylum Bdellovibrionota; class Bacteriovoracia; order Bacteriovoracales; family Bacteriovoracaceae; genus Bacteriovorax. The sequence continues at coordinate 17,940 of CAZOXW010000004.1, read as the reverse complement.
AATTGGAATAGCTACCGCAATTAGACCGATGGGAATAAAACTGAAAAGATATTGCAAGGGAATTTGAACCTGGAAAAATGGACTTGCAATAATCCAAAATCCTAAAATATTTAAAAATTGATTTAAAACGCTGATTAAAAGACATAGATAGAGCGTTTTTTTATGGCCGTTAAATGAAAACACCTGCTCAAGTTTTGGTGTAATCTTCTTACCAACTGTTGGAATTTTAAATATAAAGTGCATGATAATTTTTTGAAGTCTTTTTGATGAAAAGATGATGACAAAAATCGCGAGTCCACCAACAAAGAGAAAATAATTAAATCGCAACGCATGAATAAGTTTTGGAGAGTGTGCGACTATGTCTGAGTAAAAAAGTGTTGAAATAATTGTACTAATAAATAGTAGTCCCAGTAATCCTAAAATTCGATCGAGAAAAAGTGAAGTGAAAAGAATCGTCTTGGTCATTGATGGATTGGCCTTCTTTAGGTAAAAAAATTTGATCAGATCCCCAGAGACGGCCCCTGGGATTATGGTTGAAAAAAACATGCCGATCCAATTTAATTTTAAAATTTTAAAATAAGAATTTTTATCTTTAGATTTTGCATTAACAATAAGCAAAAATCGAAGCGCAGCGATCGCACCTTGAAGAATAATCAGCGCAAGGCCATAAATCATCTCTGGCCCATTTTGTAATGATGCAGTGATAAGAGAAAAATTGAGTTTTCCACTTTGGATTAGCCATACGACTAGGGCAATTCCAAGAATGCTTTTTAGAAGGGTTTTAATCATATTAATTTTTAGCATAAGTTATCTAAACATGATATGCTAATTTCGAATTTTTAAAGTGGAGAATGACAATGAAAGTATCAGTAATTGGAACTGGATATGTGGGACTTGTGAGTGGGACTTGTTTTGCCGAAATAGGTCATGATGTCACTTGCATTGATATTGACCCTAAAAAAATTGAAATGCTCAAGGCCTCTAGATCTCCAATCTATGAACCAGGATTAACTGATTTACTAGAAAGAAATATTAAGGCTAAGCGCCTAAATTTTGCGCTTGATTATGAAAGTGTTAAAACTGCAAAATCAATTTTTTTGGCGGTTGGAACGCCATCGGCTGACGATGGAAGAGCAGATTTAAAATATTTAAAAGCTGCAGCGATTGAAGTCGCAAAAAATTTAAGTGAGGGAGCTATCGTAGTTATAAAATCGACTGTTCCTGTAGGTACGTCGATTGAAATTCAAAAATTAATATCAGAAAACACAAAAAAGAATTTTCACTTAGTAAATAATCCAGAGTTTTTAAAAGAAGGATCTGCTGTTGAAGATTTTATGCGTCCTGACCGAGTCATCATTGGGCACAAAGAAGAAGAAGCTTTTAAGGTCATGGAAGAATTGTATGCGCCTTTAGTAAGACAGGGAAATCCAATTTATAAAATGAGCAATTTATCTGCTGAAATGAGCAAGTATGCGGCCAACTGTTTTTTAGCAACTAAAATTTCTTTTATTAATGAAATTGCAAGATTGTGTGATCAGACTGGCGCTGATATTGAAGAGGTACGCAAGGGGATATCTTCAGATAAAAGGATTGGCGGACATTTTTTATATCCTGGACCGGGCTATGGTGGTTCTTGTTTTCCAAAAGACGTAAAAGCACTCATGAGAACGGCAGAAGATTTTGGAATGAACCTTAAAATTGTCGACGCTACAGAAGTTGTAAATGAGGAGCAAAAAGTTTATATCTTTGAAAAAGTTAAAAGACGTTTTGGAAAGGATTTAAAGGGAAAAACTTTTGCATTTTGGGGAGTGGCATTTAAGGCCAACACAGATGATGTGCGAGAAGCGTCTGCAATCACAATGGCGCTAAAGTTAATTTCTCACGGTGCCACAGTTCAGTTTTTTGATCCAGTAGCTAGTGACAACTTTTTAGATGTAATGAAGAAATATCCTGAGTGCAATGGAAAGTTGAAAGCGATTGAAAATAAATATGATGCCTTAAATTCAGCAGATGCCTTGATCACAATGACTGAATGGAGAGAATTTCAGGCTCCAGATTTTTCTGAAGTTGAAAAGAGATTAAAGAATAAAATTATTTTTGATGGAAGAAATCTCTACGACACTAAACATATTTTAAGTCTTGGATTTGAGTACTTTGCAATTGGAAAAAAAATCTAATGAAAATTGCGGTTATTCAACTTACCTCGGTTTTAGATTATAAAAAAAATCTTGAAACAATTGACCGATTGATTGTTGAGGGAAAAAAACAAGGCGCAGAAGCTTTTTTTCTTCCAGAAGTTTTTTATTCAATGAGTGATGGAAATACATCAACTCCCTATCTGATAGAAGAAAATAACGAGCACTACAAAAATATTCAGAGTATTTCAATTAAGCATAATGTTGCATTGATAGGCGGTTCTGCTGCGACTCTTCTTAATGGTAAAGTCGTTAATCGAGCTTTTAATTTTGATGGTGAGGGCACAGATCTTGGTTTCTACGACAAGATTCATCTATTTGCTTGTGATCTTCCTGACAAAAAACTTTCAGAGGGAAAAACCTATACTCCTGGAAAAGAATATAAATTAATTAATTATAAAGGTATAAAAATTGGGCTGGGTATTTGCTTTGACTTGCGCTTTTCTGAGCAAGCGCTTTTTTACCGAAATCATGGTGCAAAAATATTGACCTATCCTGCGGCCTTTACAGTTCCAACGGGGAAGGCCCATTGGCATACGCTTTTAAAGGCGCGCGCTATTGAAAATCAAATTTTTGTTGTGGCCTCTGGGCAATGGGGATTTCACAATGAAAAAATTCAAACCTATGGACACTCTCTCGTCATTGATCCATGGGGAGAAGTTTTAATTGATTTAAAAGAAGGCGAAGGTGTTGGCGTTTGTGAGTTAGATTTTAGTCGGATAGAATTCATACAGAAATCTGTTCTTATGAACAGAGAAAATCAAGATGGATAAAAAATTATTATTCATATTTTTTTTAATGATTTGTGAAGCTTTAAAGGCCAATGTCTACTTTACGAGCAAATACATTAATCGAGAAAAAAAGGTAACAACGACTAAGCATCATTTTTTCTTAAATAATCCCTATAAGATAAAATATATTGATACTCAGTTTATTTTGACTCTAAAAAAAATAGAGAAGAATAATGTTTTGACTGTTGATGCCGAGACATATTTACGAGAAAAAAAAGGCCCCGTTTTTGTGGCCGGTAAAAAATGGATCAATAGTGCCAATACACCAATGAAGCTTGTGCATGATAATTTTTCTCTTGAAATTATTTTTGAAAAAATTCTTCCTTAAAAAGGCAGTAGGTTTTCTGCGCGTTCTTTATAGATGAATTCTGGATTTACAGAGTTTAATTTTTCACCAGCAATTACTTTTTCATAGAGTTCAAGATATTTATTAGTGTGAACCGAAATAGAAAAATTTTCTTCAATGTATTTTCTAATTTTGATTGAATCAAAATGTTTAGGAGGAGCTTTTAGAACATTTTTTAGCTCTTCTTTGTTAGATACAATAATTCCAGAAGTTTCATTAATGATTTCTGGAAGTGATCCGTAGGGGGAACCAATAACAGGCAGTCCATGGGCCATGGCCTCGATAATTGCAATTCCAAATGGCTCATGCCATCGCACTGTAAAAATAAGGGCATCACATTTTTTTATAGCATTAGTTTTTTCATTGCCACCAAGCATTCCAAGATTATGAATGTAGCGAGATAGTCCAATCCAGCGCCCTCCAACAACCCATAAATGTTTATTTGCTTGTCGAGAGGCCCAGGCAATTTGCTTTAAATTTTTTACTCGCCAAGATGCTTTTGCTAAAAATAAAAAATTATCCCATTTAAATTTTTTTTCAAGAAAAGGATATTCATTTAAATCTAAAGCATTATACACAAAGTATTTTCCATTGTGGTTTTCGGCATGTTTTTTTGAGGCAAAGACAGTATTAATATGGAACTTTTCACCAGGCTGTCCATTACACTGCATGGTAATTAAAGTTTTAAAATTCTCTATTTCGTCGTGATAAAACAAATGGACAATATCTGTATCTTTTGGAATTAAGCTTTTCCAAAGATTTTTTTGATCTAAGTTAATTGGAATAAGTTTAATCCCAGTTCCACTTACACAAGTTTTAGGGTGCCCAATTAGAACTACATCATGGCCTAGTCGAGATAGCTCACACATATGCCAGAAAAGAATTCGCTCGATTCCACCGTATTTAGTAACTGGAAGTATGCCTTCGTGATGAAAAACAATTTTCATATCTCTTTTCCGTTTTGGAGGTCATAAAGTTTTGAGTATTTCAAAAGGGCCGAGAGTGAATTGATACAGCAAATAATAAATCCGTAACGTCCGTCTAGGAATCCAAGCTTATAAAAATAATCACGAAAAAACTTTAATAACGGTCTAGTCACTATTTTAAATAATGAAGATCGAATGCCTCTGTCGTAGGCCTCTTTGGCAGCGATTGTTGTAAATTTGTTTGTTTGTAAAATATGTGAAGATATTGATGGGTAAGAGTAGTGTTCAAGATTTCCCTTGATCCAATTTTCTTTTTGTCCATTAATTAATTTTAAAATGTCGTGAGGGTTTACCCCGGCCCATTTTGCCTCATTCTTTTTCACCAATCGAAGTTTGCGATCAGGGTACCAGCCAGAATGATGGATCCAAGTGCCACAATAATTGGTTAGGCGATTAAAACAGTACCCACTTTCTTTAAAATCTTTTTTTATTTCTTTTATTTCATTTTGTAATTCTGGCGATAAGGCTTCGTCGGCATCTAATGATAAGACATAGTCATATTTTGAGTTAAAAAGCGCAAAATTTTTCTGCTCGATATGTCCTTCAAATTTATTTTTTATAAAACGAGCGCCCATACCAACAGCAATTTCTTCTGTTTTGTCTGTAGAAAATGAATCGACCACTAAAATTTCATCTGCAATTTCTTTAATTGAGCTAATGCATCGACCAATGTTTCTTTCTTCATTAAAAGTTATAATAACAACACTAAGTTTAACCATTTGAACCTTTATGAAAGAGCCATCTCATCCAGTTATTTTTCTAGTTAAAAATCGGGCCTTAGGTGACTCGATTATGGGCCTTTCAACAGTAAGTTATCTAAAAAAAATCTATCCTAAGAGTACCATTATCTACGCTATACCTCAATGGACAACTTCGCTCTATGAGGAAGTTGTCACAGATGCAGATTTGATTTATCCGCTAAAACTAAAAGGAACATCAGATATTTTAAAGCTCTACCGAGACTTAAGGAAATTGAAAGTAGATTTTATTCATGAAATGCATCAATCTGGGACAGGAAAAAAGGTTTTTGGCCTGTACTCATTTTTTACAGGAATCAAGTACACAGCACATAATCATCATTTAGAAGGCAACACAAAAGTGATTGATCAAGGAGTGAAAAAGGCCTTGATTCAAAGGGATCTAGATGGCGCTCATTCTTTTTTAGGCAATGGAGATATTCCAAGCTACTTAGAATTTCCACCAAAAATGACAGTAAAAGAAGTGAAGTCTACTCAAAAAGTGAATAGAATAATACTTGGAGTCGTTGCTACTCGCGATTCAAAAAAATGGCCACTTTCAAATTTTTTAGAGTTAGCAAAAAACTTTCTTCTCACACACCCTGATTTTGAATTTGCCATACCACTGTCAAATTCATCTGAAGATCTAAAAATTAAGCTTGAGATAGAAAAAAACTGTACTGATAAAAGAGTGAAGGTCATTTGTAAAAAATTAAGTGATTTACCACAATATTTTTCGGAATCAGTTTTTTATATTGGAAATGATACCGGATTGAAGCATCTTGCCGTTTCTGTTGGCCTAAAAACTTTGACAATGTTTGGGCCTGAGCCAATTTTGGAATGGCATCCCTATGACTTAAAAAAGCATCACGCGTTTTACATTGAGAGTTTGAGTTGTCGCACGAGGACTAGTCATTATTGTGGGCTTTTTAAGTGTGACTTAGGCGAAAATGAAAATATGCAATGCCTAAAGGGAATTACGGTAGATCAAGTAATGTTTTTTTTAACTAATTCCATTTGTGCAAGAACGGTATAAACAGCATGCTCCACCCTTAAGATACTGCTCGCAATCTTTACACCGACAAAGGATTTTTTTTCTAATAATTCAATTTCATTTTTAGTAAAACCTCTCTCTGGGCCAATGGCAAAAACTATTTTTTTATCAAGATCAAAATCATTTGGATTAATAAAGTTCTTTGCATAAGGATCAAGAAAAAATTTTTGGGTGCTTGTCACTTGATCGTCATAATAATTTAGGTCAGTAGTTAAAAGAGTTGGTAGGCGATCATATCTTGCACCTTGAGACAGACCTAGTTTTGATAACGATTGAAATTGATCACGTCCTAATACAGGGCTTTGAAGATAAGATTTATCGCTTAACTCTGCTTTGAAAATAGAAAATTGATTTACACCAAAAGTTGTACCATGTTCAAAAATTTTTTTCATGGTTGGTGGCCTTGAGATGCCGATCAAGAGGTCAAGTTGGGGAGGTGGAGAGCTTTTTAGTAAAAAATTGAAAAATGAGCATCCTGTTTGATCGATCTGTTTTATTGTGGCCGATCCGACTCCAACACCTAAAACGGTAACTTTTACTTTATCGCCTTCCTTGATTTTTAAAACATCATGCAGATGAGTCAGGACCTGAGGATCAGTTATAATATCATTTTGATCAGTTAGAATAATTGAATTCATTTTTTATTTATCTCATGATTTAAATATATTTAACAGTGCAAAAATGCTGAATGTAATTACGGCAAGTAAATTAAGCTCATAGAATGTTCTCATTGCAATAATTATATTTCATGGAATTAACAAATAATCTTATAAATCAGAATATCTTTACACTTTTTGCGGCCCCAGTTGCGAAAGGGAAAACGTTTCAAGTGCTGAAGCTTTATAAAGAAAATAATTTTAAACTAATTTTTGTTTCTCCTCTAAGGGCCCTTGCTCAAGAGGTTTATTTTAAACTAAAAAATGATGAAAAGAATGTGTATTTTCCGACAGGAGAAGGAGAGAGGTATCATAAAAAAGAAATTTATAATAAATTTTTGAAGGCCAAGCGAGGGGTTTTAGTTTTGACAGCTGAACTTCTCGATGATGATTTTTTAGAAGAACTTTCAAATTGTCAGGATAAAATTTTATTTGTGCTTGACGAGTTTCATTTGTTTTACACGTGGGGGCGAGATTTTAGGCCAATTCTTCTAGATAAGTTTTATGGAATCTTAAATACATATCACGCTGTTTTGGCATTATCGGCAACAATAAATAATGAAGTAATGAATGAGCTTTTATTTGATTTGGAGTTTTTTTGCGATAAATGGGTCTATTTAAATGATGGGAATTTAAGTTTATATCGAAAACCAAGCAATATTTTCTGCTTTAAAGGTCATGATAAAATTGTTTTAGAGCGCGCATTTTTAACCGCACTTGAAAATAAAAAAAACGATGAAGTGTATATTCTTTTCTGTTCTTTTAGAGGTGAAGTTGATTTTTTTTATGGTTTTCTAAAGAGTAAGGGCACTCGAGTACTCCCTTGTGTCGGGGGAGAAGTTAAAAAGTTTCAAGAATTACTTAAAGAGTCTGAAGGTCGGATTGATTGTATCGTATCAACAGTGGCACTAAGTCACGGAGTCAATCTTCCGGAAATAAAAAAAGTATTTATTAATTACGAAGTGAAAAACTATGATTTTTGGCTGCAAATGATAGGGAGAGGCGGGAGAAGTGGAGCATCTTATGATGTATATACATTTGATGATTATTGGCATTCAAAAAAAGAGAGACTTCTAAATTATATTCAAATTGCTTGGAGGGATTGGTGGTAATAATAAAAAAGAAATGTTAGAGTTTTGACTGGGGGGAGTCTATGTCTTTTTATATGTCAACAAATGGTCATCTTCATCCTTATCAGTTTCATTATTTAAGTGGCGATTTTGAGCGCGCAAGGCTTGAGCCAACTTTAATTCATGGAGAAAAAAAGCTTACTCAACCCAAAACGCTAGAAGGCGAAATTTTTGCTATCGATATTATGAGCAAAAATATTTTAAAAGTTGAACTTGAAACAGGACTTTTAGATATAAAAAAAATGATGAGCGCAAGTCACATTAGACATGTTCCAGTCCTAAAGGGAGCTTTTTTTCAAGGTATAATATCAGATCGAGACTTATTAAAATTAGATTCATCATCTACCTTTCAATTTTTAAAGGCCCAAGAAATTATGAATACCTTGGTCGTTGTAGCGACGGAGGACACACCTCTTGCTCATATTGCAAGAGTCCTTTTGGAAGAAAAAATTAGTTCGATTCCGATTATTAATAAAGCATTTCACTTGACCGGCATTATTACACGCTCAGATTTGCTCCGGGCCATTGTCTATAATCAACTTGTGCTAAAATAAAATGCAAACCAAAATAGAAGGATTAATTATTTCAAAAATGCCTTACGATGAAAGGCATATCATTGGCCAAGTTTTACTTAGAAATGGTCGCAAGGTTTCAGTTTTATTTTATGGGGGGCGAGGAGGCGGAAAAAAACAAAAGTCTTCGATAATTGAACTTGGTTTTATGCTTTCAATTGAGTTGAGTCGAACAAAAGAAAGTGCTGAAATACATCCGGCAAAGGAATGGAATCTTCTTTGGAATCACAATTTAATTAGATCAAATCATCAGGCCTTTTATTTAATGTGTTTTTATCTTGAGATAATTTCCAAACTTGCTCCTTTGGAAAATCTGAAAGATATTCATTTTGAAAATGAAGAAATGGCAGGCCTATTTAATGCTTTAAGTAACTCGCTTTTTAATTTAGAGAAAAATCTTAATTATAAATTAGATCCAAGTTTGGATTTGGGCGCACATATTTTAGTTTTTATAACAAAGCTCTTGCTACATTTGGGAGTTTTTCCAGAGCGTGAACAATGTACTTTATGTGGTGTTGACCTCAATCAATTTGCAGATATGTATCTTTTATTTGATGAGGGGGGATTTGCTTGCCCAAGTTGTCTCGATAAAAGCTTAGATAAACGTAATCAAATGAAGCCTCAATCGGGACGAGAGTTATGGGAATTGCTAGGCCATATTTCACACAAAAAATATAGTGAGTTAGTTGAGTTAAAAATCGCACATAAAGAAATTTCAAAAATTTTATTTAGTTACTTTTCGTTTCAGTTCAGTCTAGATGAACGACAGTTTAAATCCTATCCTTTGGTCTTTTAAGTAGTCAATTTGAGTCTTATCCATTAAAGTTTAGGTATGTATAAAGAACTTGTAACGGTGCTATTACCTTATCTACGTCCCTACAAAAAAAAGGCCATTATGGCCGTATTATTTTCTTTTATTTTGGCACTCTTATTAGGTGCCCAGTTAAAACTTGTGGGACCTATTTTTGATAAAGGTTTGTCAAAAAATGCAGATTTCAATGAAATTTTAGAATTGGCCGGAGCACTTCTTTTGATTGGAATTTTAAATTTTCCCGTCCGGTTTTATCATTTCTACTGGCTGCGATTAATTGGTGAACAGTTAAATGCCGACATGCGAACTAAAATTTTTTCCAAACTTCAAAAACTGCCAACTCATTTTTATAATCAAAATAAGCAAGGAAAACTTTTATCATCAATGCTAAACGATGCCGAAATTTTTGCTCAGTCATATAAGGCCGTTGTCGATGTTGTTCGTGAACCTGTCAAAGGGATAGTTTATCTCGGAATGGCAATCTACTGTGACTGGCAACTTACTTTGATCATCTTGGTCGTTTGCCCGCTTTTCATTCTCATTTTTCAGATTAGTGGAAGAAAGATTCGCGATAACCATACTCATGTTCAATCGGAGCGAGCAGAATTTACTCATAATTTAAGTGAGGGGCTATCGGCCCACAAAGTAACCAAAGCATTTAATTTACAAAAATTTGTAATGAATCGTTTTTTAAATTCTCAAGAAAAATATTTTAATTTTGTAATGAAGACAATAAAGATAGAAGAAATTGCGCACCCTCTAGTTGAACTTGTCGGTGCGATTGCATTTTCAGGAGTAATTGTCTTTGCTTATTTTAGAATAAAATCAGGAGCAATGTCAGTCGGAGATTTTATTCAGTTTATTGGCGCTTTGGCCTTATTGATGGATCCAATTCGGAAATTTTCTCAGGCGAATGTAAAAATAGGACAAGGGATTTCTGCATATTATCGCTTAAATGAAATTTTAAAAATTGAAGAAGAAATTGATAATGGAAAATTAGAACTCAAAAAATTTAATCAAGAAATCGAAATAAAAAATTTAAGTTTTTGTTATAACCCAGATCACTATGTTGTTAAAAATTTAAATTTAAAAATTAGAAAAGGACAAAAAGTTGCACTTGTTGGTCTGTCTGGTTCTGGTAAATCGACTCTAATTAATCTTTTGCTTGGACTTTATCCTGTTTCTGAAGGAGAAATTCTGCTCGATGGAAATCCGATTTCTTCCTATAAATTATTTGATTTGCGCCACCTAATGGGACTTGTGTCGCAAGATATTTTTCTTTTTCACGATACAATTTTAGAAAATTTAAAAATTGGAAAAAATTTTTCAGATGATGAGATTAAAACAGCATTAGAAGTTTCTTATGCGAGTGAATTTGTCGCTAAATTACCTTTGGGCCTTAAAACGGTCATTGGGGATAGGGGGGCAAAATTATCAGGTGGCCAGCAGCAAAGGTTAACCATTGCGCGCGCCTTTTTACAAAATACAGATATCCTCTTATTTGATGAAGCTACTTCAGCTCTTGATAATGAATCAGAAAAAGTTGTGCAGAAGGCCTTAGAGAGCATCGCAGGGAATAAAACAGTAATAGCTGTTGCCCATCGATTGTCCACGATTCAAGATTATGATCGAATTTTTGTCATGAAAGAGGGAGTCATTGTTGAAGAAGGAACTCATCACGAACTTATGCAAAGTAATGGTGAATATCGAAAGTTGTATGAATTGTCTTTAAAATCGTAATCGGGTATTGTGATGCGTTGCTCGCAGCTGGGGGCCCTACTTACACCTCATAATTTGATTACAAACAAACAAAAAATAAAGTAGAATTTCCCTCGTATTTTATTTATTTATCGAGGAGAAAAGTCGTGTCAGCTGAAACTAATTTGAAATCAATGAGTGATTTAGTTGCTTTATGTAAAAGCCGTGGATTTATTTTTCAATCATCAGAAGTTTATGGTGGATTAAATTCTTGCTACGACATGGGGCCATATGGAGTTGAATTAAAAAACAATCTAAAAAATCGTTGGTGGAAGGCGATGACTCTACGACAAGATGTTGTTGGTGTCGATGCTTCAATATTAATGCATCCGATGGTTTGGAAAGCTTCAGGGCATGTTGATGGTTTTTCTGATCCGCTTGTTGATTGTAAAAATTGCAAAGAAAGATATCGCGCTGATAAAATTGTTTTGACTGATCCATGTCCAAAGTGTGGCTCTAAAGATTCATTCACTGATATCAGACAATTTAATTTAATGTTTAAAACTCAGATGGGAGCGATGGAAGATACTGCTTCAATGGTGTATCTTCGTCCAGAAACTGCTCAAGGAATTTTTGTTAATTTTTTGAATGTGCAAACTACGATGAGAAAAAAATTGCCTTTTGGTATTGCTCAAATTGGTAAGGCATTTAGAAATGAAATTACACCGGGAAATTTTATTTTTAGAATGCGAGAATTTGAACAAATGGAAATGCAATATTTTTTAAAACCGGGGACACAAAAAGAAGCGATGGAAGAATGGAAACAGGTTCGCTTTCAGTGGCATGTGGACAATGGCCTTAGAAGAAGTAAGCTTCAATGGCATCCACATGGGCCTGATGAGCTTGCTCATTATGCAGATGCAGCAATGGATATTGAATATGAATTTCCGCATGGGTGGGGGGAGATGGAAGGAATCCATTCCCGCACAGATTTTGACCTAAAACAACACATGCAATTTTCTGGAAAAAATTTACAATACGTTGATCAAGTTAATGGTAATGAAAAATATATTCCTTATGTTGTAGAGACGTCAGTCGGTGCTGATCGCTGTATGTTAGCAATCCTGTGTGATGCTTACCGATTAGAAAATGAAGGTGATAAAGATAATGAGCGAGCAGTGATGAAATTTCATCCCGCTCTTGCGCCAGTAAAAGCGGCCATATTACCTTTAATGAAAAAACCTGAATTAGAAGAAGTTGGAAATAAAATTCTTTTTGATTTATCTATGAACTACAAAGTTGAATACGATACATCTGGAACAATTGGTAAGCGTTATAGACGTCAAGATGAGATCGGAACTCCATACTGTATTACAGTTGACTATGATACGTTAACAGATCATGCCGTAACTGTTCGGGATCGAGATACAATGACTCAGGAAAGAATTGCAGTAGCAAGTCTTGAAAAATATTTAAAAGACAAATTTAGATTTTAGTAACTATTAACTTTAATTAATCGAAGGAAATGTTATGAGTAAAAAATGGGTGTATCTTTTCAGTGGTGAAAAAACTGAAGGTAATAAAGACATGAAAGATTTGCTGGGAGGTAAAGGAGCAAATCTTGCAGAGATGTGTTCTTTAAAATTAAATGTTCCTCCTGGGTTCACTGTTACTACCGAAGCCTGTCTTGATTATGTAAAACAAAAAAAAGAAATAAATGCAGAAGTAAAAGAGCAAGTGCTTTCTATGATTAAAATGGTAGAAAGCTTAACTGGAAAAAAGTTTGGTGATTCATCGAATCCTCTTTTGTTTTCGGTGAGATCAGGTGCAAGAGCTTCCATGCCAGGGATGATGGATACAGTTTTAAACCTTGGAATGAATGATCAGACAGTTCTTGGAATGGCAAAGCTTACTAATAACGAAAGATTTGCATGGGATGCCTACCGAAGATTTATTCAAATGTATGCTAACGTTGTTATGGATTTTAATATTTCACTTCTTGAAGCTACTTTAGAAGATTTAAAAGAAGCTCGAGGAGTGCATGAAGATACAAAATTAACTGCAGGAGATTTAAAAGAACTAGTTGGGGTTTATAAAAAAATAATTTTAGAAGAGTCGGGAGAATCATTCCCAACTGATCCAATGGAGCAATTGTGGCGTGCCATTGCTGCTGTATTTAATTCTTGGGAAAATCCTAGGGCGGTTAAGTATCGCGAAATTTACGATATTCCACATAACTGGGGAACCGCAGTAAATGTTCAATCAATGGTTTTTGGAAACATGGGAGATGATTGCGCAACTGGTGTTTGCTTTACTCGTGATCCATCAACAGGAGAGAGAAAATTTTTTGGTGAATATTTAATTAATGCCCAAGGTGAGGACGTAGTTGCAGGAATTCGAACGCCTGCTCCGATAAATGAATTTTCTAAAAATGATTCAAATAGAAATTTTAAAACATTAGAAGAGGCCATGCCGAAGGCTTTTTCAGAATTAACAGAAGTTTATAAAAAATTAGAAGGCTATTTTAAAGATATGCAGGATATCGAGTTTACGATTGAAAATAATCGTCTTTATATTCTTCAAACCAGAAATGGAAAAAGAACCGCTGCTGCTGGTATTAAAATTGCTGTTGATTTAACGAATGAAGGAATCTTATCTAAAAAAGAGGCAGTTCTTCGAGTAAATCCAGAAGATTTAAATCAACTTTTGCATCCTAGATTGGACCCAAAAGCAAAGAAAAAACAAATTGCAAAAGGTCTTCCTGCTTCACCTGGAGCAGGGGCAGGAATCATCGCTTTTTCTTCTGAGCGAGCACATACTTTAAATGAAGAAGGTTACAAAGTAATTCTTGTACGACAAGAAACATCACCAGAGGATATTGCAGGAATGGTTGCATCTCAAGGAATTCTAACTGCCCGAGGAGGAATGACTTCACATGCAGCAGTTGTGGCCCGAGGAATGGGAAAACCGTGTGTAGCTGGTTGTTCAGCTCTCATCATTAATTACACAGAAGGAACTTTAATCATTGATGGAAAAAAATATAAAGAAGGTGATGAGTTAACAATTGATGGTGGAACGGGAGAGGTTATTGAAGGAATTGTGCCGACAATTGATGCTGCAATTACTGATGATTTTGCCACCTTTATGAGTTGGGCAGATGAGTTTAGAAAGTTAAAGGTTCGAACAAATGCAGACACTCCAGATGACACCAGTGTTGCTGTTAAGTTTGGAGCAGAAGGAATTGGACTGTGTCGAACTGAGCATATGTTTTTTGAAAAGGATAGAATTTTGGCCGTTCGTGAAATGATTTTTGCGAATAATTTAAAAGACCGCGAGTTGGCATTAAAAAAACTTCTGCCTTATCAGCGCGAAGATTTTGTTGGCATTTTTAGTGCCCTAAATGGTTTACCGTGCAATGTTCGCTTGTTAGATCCACCACTTCATGAATTTTTACCTCATACAAATGAAGATAAATTAGAACTGGCAAATGCATTAAATTTAAATATTGCAGTGATTGAACAAAGAGGTGAGCAACTTCATGAGTTTAATCCAATGCTTGGACATCGAGGCTGCCGATTAGGGATAACTTTTCCTGAAATTTATAAAATGCAAGTGCAGGCCATAATTGAAGCGGCCCTTATTGTAAAAGCAAAAGGAATTGAAGTTGTACCTGAAATTATGATTCCTCTAGTTGCAGTAGAAGGTGAATTAACCGTTCTTAAAGAAGATGCTGAGAATGAAATTGCCCGAATATTTAAAGAGAAGGGAATGTCTGTAAAATATAAAATTGGAACAATGATTGAGCTTCCACGTGCCGCGATCATGGCCGGGTCAATCGCAAAGCATGCTGCCTTTTTCTCATTTGGAACAAATGATCTAACTCAAACTACTTTTGGTCTTTCTCGTGATGATGCTGGAAAGTTTCTTCCTGATTATGTTTCAAAAGGGTTAGTGCCAACTGATCCATTTGTGTCTCTTGATCAGGATGGGGTTGGTTTTCTAATTAAGCATGCAGTTCTAGAAGGTAAAAAAACTAATTCCAACATTCATGTTGGGATATGTGGAGAACATGGTGGAGAACCAAAATCCATCGAATTCTGTCATAAAGTTGGCCTAGATTACGTATCATGCTCTCCTTATAGAGTGCCGATAGCGAGATTGGCAGCAGCTCAGGCTGCATTGAAAAATGTTCATTAAAGATGAATATAATAGATGAGTCTTTGCGTTTATTAAAAAATCAACATTTTGATACCATGGCCGTGGCCATGGTTGATTTTAATTTGAAAACGTTTAAGAGCTTTGAAATTACAAATTATAATAAGGTATCAGAGAAACCGTATTTATTTTTTGATCTGGCCTCTATTACAAAGACGCTAACTAATTCTATTATTTATTTAAAGTATACAGAGTTGTTTGATCAAAATATGCAGCTTTTGCTTAATCATCGAGCCGGACTCCCGATGGGGGGGAGGTTATCAAAGGAGAGTTGGAGAGAATTTCTTCTCCAATATAATATTAGTGAATCAGAGACGCTCTACTCTGATTATTCTTCACTTCGATGCATGCTAGAAATTGAAAAAAAATCTGGAAAAAAAATAGAAGAACTTTGCAGTTTTTATTTTAATCCAGAACTTGTCTACTGGCTTAACAAAAAACCTGAAGCACTTTCTCCGATAACGGGCTGGCGAAATCAACGATTAATTTCAGGTGATGTGCATGATGATAATTGTTTTTATATTCACGAATTTATTTCACATGCTGGATTGTTTGCAACTATCGATGGACTTTCAAAAGCATTACTTGAACTTGATTTAAAAATAAACCTACTTGGTAGAATGAGCGAAGAATTTAAATTAAAAAAAGATGATCACAGATTTATTTGTGGATTTGATCGCCCTACTGATTTAAATAATACATTGGCCGGCAGAGGGTGTTCTGCCAAAACATTTGGCCATACAGGATTTACTGGAACGTCCTATTGGGTGGACGTTGAGAAAAAAAGAGCTGCTATTATTCTGACAAATGGCACTCAAAGCTATTGGTATGAACGCACAGGTTTAACCGAAATTCGAAAACGAATTGGTGAACTTATTTGGGCCATTAATTAATAATCATTAAAAAAGATTTAACCATTTCATCGCATTCTGTACTAAAGTTTTCTGGCTTGGGAGTGTTTGGTAATAAGCTAAACGAACTCCAAGGGCTTTCGATTTTTGCGATTGGAAGCTCTGAAATACTGGCGGTACCATTATAGCTGACAGTTTTATATATTCCGTAGTTTTTAAAACCAGCAAAAGTATAAATTTTAAGGAGTGTATCTGGGTCAATTTTTTCTGGAAGTTTGGTTATTGCTAAATTTTCTGCAATGTCAACTTGGTCAGTCGTAATAGACAATGTCTTAAATAGTGATGGATATTTTTTCCTTGCATCTTCAGTTGCAATTTTAATACTCGCTTCATCTTTTTTATTTTTAGCTGTTACTAAAATTTGAAGTTTTTCTGTTTTTGGGTTCCAGGTACCATCGATTACAGATCGATTAAAACCAAGATCAAAATTAGTTCCAGTCTCTTTTTTTAACTTGGTTAATATTTCACTTGCACCTACAAGTCGATCAACTAAAAAACTATCAGTGAATGCGACTTCTTTTTCGGCGGTTTCAAGAATTAATGCCTTAGAGGGTTTTTTATGATTTTTTAATTTTGAATAGATATAGTAACGAAATGAAAGTGACTTTTTTGCTAATGTCTGGTCGATCAATTTTTTTAATTCTATTTCTGGAGCTAATTTTAAGGCCACAGTCGGTTCAGGTATTTTTTTTGAGTCTCGTAAAAATAATTCGGCCAAAAGTTTGTTTTGCGCATTTTTTCTCTTTGAGCTTGTTGCGTGAGCAAGTGTTTCAGAATCACTCCCTAAAATATCAGAGATAAGTAAATAGATTTCTAAGTTATCTTTGGGCGAGTTAAATATTTCGCGCAAATAAGAAGTTTCAACTTCAACAAATTCAGATCTTGCCTGTGCCATTTTAAGCCAGTCAACTGTCTCTTCAAAAGGAGAGCCAACATGTTCTACAGATCCGCCATATTTGGCAATATCAATTTTCATTGTGTTTGCTTTCACTGGTATTTTTTTATTACTAATAACCACATTTTCAGGAATGACAAGATCCCCAACTTTAAATGATTTATTGGCAAAAGCACCTGCTGTTCCCATATAGGTTATTTGAGTGTGTCCACTTGATTTTAGAGCACGAGCAATCGGAACCACTTCATCACCCCAGACATTTGAAATTACTCGCCAACGAATTGTTTTGTTTTGGTCATTTTGAAAAACATAATCACACATTTCAATAGTAAAATTATCAAAGTTATATGTTTTAAATTTTACTGGGTATCTTTCAGGGTTTTCAATAAGGAAATGTTCAACATGTGTAAACATGTCTTCAATTACAGATTTATCTTTAAACATAACTTCAAAATTTGATTCAATTACTTTTTTGTATTTGGAAAGTGTTTCAGGAGGTACATCTTGAAAGAGGTGAGGTTCTTCATCGTAGAGGTTTTTTAATGCACGCACTTTCCAGAAAAGGTTAAATTTTCCATCAATCGATTCTTTTTGACCAATAATAACACGGTCAGCGGAAGGTAGCTGTCTAAGGTGCATAAGATGCTCTTCTGCGCGTCTTGCATGAAATTCTTCTATATTACCTTTAACAACTACTTTTTGTTTAATCTTTCCACCAGAGAGATTTGAAAGCGAGAGTTGGTTTGTTAAATGATTTAATCGATCATTGCCGCCGATATTTGTAATTGCGTATCGATAACTGGCGTCTCCTGGGTATTTGACAATAAAAATTTTATTATAATTTTTAGCGAGAGGTCTAACCTCGTAGAGAATTTCACCGCCACTAGATTTTAATGATTTTAGAAATTCACGAGAGTCACCTAAATGAAATTCTATTGTTCTA